>QQRW01000028.1:0-56283 GCA_003602605.1 Candidatus Poseidoniales archaeon
CCTCGGTCGGATGAACGTTGTGAGCCAACAAAGGCAATACGGCCAGGAGGGATTTCGCCCTTGCCACCCCAAGCGAAACTCATTGCCGCTGAGGAGATATGTAATGTGTCGGTCCCATGCGTAACGACCACGCCATCGCATCCGTCATCAAATGCTTGCTTAGAAGCTTGAATCATTGTATTCCAGTGTTGAGGGCGGATATCATCGCTGAACATATTGCCGAGTTTGACCGCTTCAATGTTGGCTATGCTAGCCAGTTCGGGTAGGCTTGCAATCATTTCTTCAGGCTCAAATCGGGCTACTACTGCACCAGTGGTATAGTCGACTTTGGATGCAATTGTACCTCCAGTATGGAGGATTCGAACACGCGGGAGTGAATCATCGATTTCGATCTCTTGTTGCACAGACTCAACCGTATTTGTGACTGCTTTCGATGGTAGTAATTCTACGGAAGTGACTTCATCAAGAGGATAACTTGCGTTGTATCCGTTGACAAGTTTGACCGTCAAGTGATTCTTTGCGGCAGGATGCAGCACTACGCCTTCGATGTGTGTTTTCCCGTTGCGAGATTCCACTTCGATTTTGACCCGCTGGCCTGCTGGGGGGACATCAACCATGACTCGGCTAAAAGAGGGCGGCACATCAAGGGTTCGCCATCTTGCTGTGAACAAAACTCGTTCGTACCGACGGGTAGTGAATTGTGTGGTGCCGGGAGCGGGGCTTGAACCCGCGACCTTCGGATGTCTCAGACACCGCAAGGGGTTTGCACGTCATACGATTGCCTTGTAGGCTGCCCTATGAGTCCGACGCGCCACCAACTACGCCACCCCGGCTTATCTCTCGCCTGTCGCGTTCCCCATTTCAACCATACGGATGAAAAGTGATGTAAAATCACCGTAGCCTTCATGCACTCTACGCCTCAGGGATGGGCATGGTAGACCTCAATACTGCTATGGCCGCCGCAGCCGGTGAACGGCAAAAGCGTATGGCGGATGAGGGTAAGGAGCGTAAAAAGCGTCGAAGTGGCAGCGACCTAGGTCTCGAGGCTTTCGATCCCGTCAAACATGTCACGAAGGAAAAAGCCGAAACAGTCTCAATGTGGCTGGTTATTGGATTCTCTGTTCTCGTATCCATGTTAATGAGATATGTGCTGATGCCTCGCACGACCGTCGAGAAATCTGATATTCTCTACCTTGCTCCTTTGGCGGCAATTGCACTCATTCCCCAAATCCATCGTATTGTGTTGCCCGAATCATTGAATGAGGTTTACACGAAAGGTACCTGGTTCAAGGCAGGTTTTCTTCACACATTCACTTTTTTGGCAATGGCGTTTTTGCTTGTTAATCCTCCGCTGGGTGATATTGTTGCACCACAACTTGCCGACAAATGGGTGTTGGTGCAGGATGAAAACGGTGAACTTACTTTTTCAGACATGAAAGGGGCTTCTTCCTCACTCACTTGGGAGGTCAATTCGAGTACTGGCCTCTCGGGAGACATTTGGTTGTTGTTCGGTCTCGCCGACAATCACAATGTCGAAGGGGCGAATGTTTCAGTTGAACTTACCAATAACGCCGGTAACGACCTTCAGAAAACGAACGACCTCAACTTTTGGGACACTCACGCAGAATCAATTGGAAACAATACAATGTCCAGTAAATCCGTTTCCAAGTTAATCCCTCATGGTGAACTTGACCAACGGTTCGCCCTTTTACTTGGTACGAACTTGGCAGTTGGGGAGCACCAAATAACCGTGAATATCATTGAACAGGGCGACCCTTGGGAAAACACCCGCACCTATGTTTGGAACTTACTTGTTGTTGAAAAGTTGGCTGAAGTCGATGCTTCATGACAGCATATCGCTGTGCGCAACGAGAATTCTGTTTAACAGACGGCTGATTCTGTGGATGTCACGTTGCTCTTGAGTTTGCTTCTGTAACTGTCGATTTCGTAGATTTCTTACCAGGGGGGCGGCAGCAGTCCAGCACATCAAGTCAAGAGAGCGGTTCAGTAGATTGGTCATGGTGCTGGCTGTAAGAGCGCCCATGGAGTGATTTCTTCAAGCCCGTAATGTGAAAGTGAAAGTGAAATCAAGAACGCAGATGAGTGACTAAGCGTGCTGTGAGAGCATCCAACTGGATCTGCTCCCCCCCGCCTTCTACCAATCTGTAATCGACTTCAGCCATCCATTCTGTCATGTCCAGTTTTGCGTCTTCTGTGAGGAAGTCCGCAGTATACAGTTCACGGTGGAGTTGATTGACAAAGTCAGTTCCAGCAAGTCCATACTTGTCAAGCAATTCCCTTAACCGTCGCCGTGCAGCATGAAACCCGTCGTCTCGACAAGCCATGAGGTATTGATGCAGAGCTTCTGGAGGAGCGGTTGCTGAAGTCTCGTAGATAAGGTCACGACTGATTTTCATGTCCAATGCTGCAGCAACCTGTAGTCCAGTCAAAGCTTTTCGTAAATCTCCCTGTGAAATACGTGTCAAAGCCTCGCCAGCATCATCGGCAAGTTCCACGCCTTCTGCATCAGCGACATGGTGGATTTGAGCATTTACATCTGCGTCAGCCAACGGCCGAAATCTAAACACGGCACATCTTGATTGAATCGGTTCAATGATTTTAGAGGAGTAATTGCATGAGAGAATAAAGCGGCAGGTTTCGGCATACTGTTCCATAATGCGTCGCAGTGCTCCTTGAGCATCATTGGTGAGTGCATCAGCTTCATCGAGGAAGATAATTTTGAATGTCGCTTGGCCGTAAGGGGCCGTACGTGCAAACTGCTTCACCTTTGTTCGGATGCTTTCCAATTTTCGTTCGTCCGAGGCGTTCATTTCCAGTAGGTTTCGCCGGTACTCTGGTCCGAATACATCCTTGGTGAGCGCCATAGCAGCGGTTGTCTTACCCGTCCCAGGTGGGCCCGCAAACAGTAGGTGTGGGAACTCTTTTTTCTCAGAGTAGATTGTTAATCGCTGCACTACCGCTGCTTGGCCACGGATTTCAGTGACAGACTGAGGTCGGTGCCTTTCAACCCACAGCTCACTCATGGGACATTGTCATTGCCGAGCCTCCTTGAACATTCTCCTTGCAAGCGAAGAGATTCCAACTGCATTTGTCCAACTTTTCAATTCTCTCAACAGTGATGCCGTAAGGTGTTTTCATGACGCTCAAGCGAAAAGACAGTAAATGGAGGTGGGCTTGATTGCCTTGAGCCCCATGCTACGCGAGACAGCCCCCCGCCGAACCGCTTTGACCATCTTCCTTGTCCTAATGTTCCTGTTCGCTGATTTACTTCTGCCTCAGTCCATCGATTTTGAGCAGAATCTTGACGATTCATCACGAATATACTATGTCACTTCAACAGATTCAGTTCTGTCTGACACCTACATTACGGAAGCAAATCCTTCAAGCAACTACAACTCATCAACCACAGGTGCTCTCGGAACATCAACGAGCGGTTATGAGAGCAGAATTCTTTTTGATTTCGCAATGAATTTTTCCGCTGCAGATACGATACATTCGGCGACTTTGAACATTGTTTGTGATGTTGTTTCGTTATCACCGGCGACAATGAACATTTATGCGGCATCATCGAATTCATGGAATTCAAGCACAGTGACATGGTATCAGTCAGACATGGGTATGCCATGGGGCGAAACAGGTGCAGACGGCACAAACGACAGAAGTTCGTGGGAGCCGCCTTTCAGAGCGATGACCAATGGCACATATTCGCTTAATGTCACTGCGTTCGCACAAGAAGCAGCTTCAAACAATGAGACTCACTTCGGCGTTCTGCTTTCTGGCCTTGGCTCACACTTCGAGTGCAAAATGTCAGAATCATTCCCGATCACAGACCGTCCTGAATTGGTCATGGTGACCTCTTCAAACGCAGCCGGAAACGGTGGCTCTGTCACATCAAACTTTGCTACTGATGGAATGCCATTGATGACGAATGGCCTCATCTTAGCGGCCGATACAGCTCCAACTTTGTCCTATGAGTCTCTCGTCGGAACACACGTGGACTTCCAACTTTCACTTGATTCTGCTTTCAAAGATTACAATGATTTAGATTGGTATTATTCAACGATTACGGACAGTTTCTCGACGACAAGTTCCAGCGGGACATATACCATTCCATCGTCCGATCGTTTCGATAACGGAACTCGTGTATTCTACCGGGTTCGCAGCATTGATACGACGGACACGCTCAGTGAATGGTCGACAACCGAAAGTTTCCTTCTGCCATCTCACACCGTGACCGATAACGGCGATGGTACGGCAAGTATCGAAGTCACCCGAAATCAGTTGGGCGATATCGGTACATTCATTGAAGACTCGTACTCAAACGAGCTGAGCAAGAATACCAAATATGGTTCAGATAGTATACTTGAAACCAGCGTTACTTCGAATAAGGAGTCTCTCATCCATCTTCGAATGGATTTGAGCCTTCTTGGGCTACCATCAAATGCAACCATCATCGATGCTCAAGTGAACTTGACTCGTGATTCTTCATCCAATGACCCGATGCTTTCGATGCACGAAATGGAGTCGACACCATGGGTTGAATCAGAGTTGACATGGAACCGTGAGTCAAATGCAAACAGTTGGTCGGATGGAGGGCGTGTCTATTCATCCGTTGCTTCTGCGACTGGGTTTAACGGTACGCAAACCAGTGATGATTACGGGTTTGCCTTCACCGATGTTGCCCAGTCTTGGCTTGAAAGTGGCGATTCCAGTGCTTCCGAGTTTTTGATTACGGCACGTGGTAAGGACGAAGCATACTCGACAACAGGCACCAAGAGTATCTCGTTTTTCAGTACTGAAGCATCTATTGAAGACGACCAACCCTATGTTTACATCCACTATGGCTTGAACACTGGCAATCAACTCTCTACAGTTGTACTCACCGGGCCGGCTGAAGATGCTGCAGTATGGAATCAATCCGGCCATAACTTCACTGCAAATCTCACCCCTTCCATAACATGGACTCCGTCGGCTTCCAACGGTGAAATGCTCTTGCAGATGGCGACCGATGAACAATTCAGAAATGTGGTTTTGACATCCAATACGGGCATTGAAAACGACTTCTCCCCCTCCGACGGTATTCTCAACATGACGGGTGAAAACACTCTCACTGCAGGAAATATGTATTTCTGGAGGATGGCATACTTGGATTCTGACGGAAGGTATGGGCCATGGTCTACCTCAAACTTCTTGGTGAGTTCACTCGAGAGTACATGGCTTGGTGGTGAACGCTCAGAATTTAGGATGAAGCACGGTAACGGTACGACGGATGGCTTGTACCCTGAATGTCTCGATACGTACATTGACAGTGGCACTCCGAACCAAAATTACGATGATGAGTCAAGGCTTCTCGTCTCTTACAACACCTATCCCATTGAGGCAATGGCTTTGCTGAATTGCAATTTGCGTTCCAATCTTCTGCCAGCTGGCTACGCTGTTGAATCAGCACAACTCTCGATGGTTATCGCAAGTACCCCATCGAATTCACCACGGGTCGCCGTTTGGGAAAACACCCAAAGCAATTGGACCGATAGCGGCGCAACTTGGAATTCTTACGATGGCACGAACTCTTGGACCACCGCAGGAGCCAAAGGTTCCGAGCGTTCCTCACTGCTCGACTCAATTCAACTCGATTCATCGTATTCCAATGGTGACCGAATTTCTTGGAACGTAACATTAGGCGTTCAAAACGCAATGCGGCAAAACAGCAGTGCAGACTTCATGATTGGAATACTTGGAGTTGGCTCGGGTTCGAACCGTGAAGTCCAGCTTTATCCTGGATTTGCAGCGGATGTACGCAAACCGGAATTGACCTTCGTTTATGTTCCAGGTTCAAATGTTGTCCCGAATAATCCATCTCCAGTTTCGCCGCTCAACGGTTCTTGGTCGATGGGCACCGGCGTTGACCAGACTCCAATCAAGCGACCAACGCTGGAATGGTCCTTTGGGAACGCAGTTGGTGTTGCCGGTTGGGCTGTACAACTCGATACATCTGATTCCTTCGATTCAGCATCTCTTCTAACGCGCACTTCATGGAACGACGGTGGTTTTGACTCAACCAACTTCACTTACACTCCGACCTCTGATTTGGACGATGGTGCGACATGGTACTGGCGAGTTCGTGCGATCTCCGCAACCAACCAAATTGGTAACTGGTCGAACATCTTCACCTTCTCCGTGCCTGACCTTACCACTTGGCAAACCTGTGCTGATGGCTCGTGTGCATCTGTTGAATTGCATCACAGAGAGGCTATGCCTGAATTGAATTTGCCGAATTTTGTCGACACCTATGTCATACAGTCTGGTTCTGGCTCATCCAGTACTTACGATACCTCGAATCAACTGAAAGTTGGTGCAACAAGCAACAATGTGCAAGCACTCTCCCTTCTTCGAATCCCATTGAATTCTCTTCCACAGCCAACGAACGCTCGGGTAACGGGTGCAGAATTGAATTTGTATTCTGAGTTCTCATCAGCTGTCGGCGAACCAATTGCGGTCAGGCCAGTGCTCCAAGCGTGGAATACTTCGGCGAATGGCCTTACGTATGACGGCGTGAACAACTGGTCACAAGCTGGAGGCCGTGACCTTGGTACCGACCTTGGCGCGTATGTTGACCTGCAAGATTCGATTGCCTCGGGATGGATGAATTGGGATGTCAGTGAAGCCGTTCAAGCAGCACTGGATGCCGGATCATCTACGCTTTCATTAGCTATTTATGCTTCAAACGACATTACTTCGTACTCCAACGGACCAAATGTGGTGACCTTTACTTCGACGGATGGGACATCCTCTCAGCATCCTTGGCTGAACCTTACATGGTCGAACGGTACAGGATCTGTTCCAGCAACACCCGGCGTAAACGTAGGTCCTGCGAACGATTCGGTATCATGGGATTCAAGTTCGCATGCATTGCTTGCAGATGAAACGCCTCTCTTCTCATGGAATCTCCCATCATCTGTTGCTGCAGACGCATGGCGAATACACATATTTGCAGACTCTACTGATGATATGGCGGGTCGATACACTTTCGATTCACGTGATGACCCAGACCTGTTCGATTTGCCAAACAAGACGTTTCAACCGACTTCCCCAGTTGACTACTCTCCTACGGTTCGATGGACAGTTCAACCGATTCATCTCGGTATGATTGGCCCTCAAAGCACCTCCACTCTTTTCTACGTGCCAGAGGTTGATTCAGCAGAAGTTGACGCAACACACGCATGGGTTGCTCTTCAAGAAGGCGCGATGGTCGATGAGGAAGGATACCCAATGATTACATCGGACACAACACTTGACGGTGGTAATATATTCAACAATAACGGAGCTTCTTCGGCTCTGCTTGTGGGCCGTAGCCCGTCGAACAGCCTCCTTCGGACCAGTTCTCTTATCGAAATTGACTTCTCATCGTTACCATTACCTGCAGTTTACGAAATTAACAATGCGACCTTGACACTCACTGCATTTTCTGGAAGCGGTGAAGTGTTTGTGACCGTTTCAGAAATGATCACGAACTGGAATGAATCATCGAGTTGGGCTTATCCAGGTAACAATTCAACCTCATGGGTCGGAGCAGGTGCATACCAGTCCGCCGACTCCATGGTTCCCGAGACACGCGGCTTTTGGATGAATGAAACAGCAGATTTCGAAATCAACGTTACTTCAATGCTCCAACATGCTGTTGAACGGGGTCAAGAGAGCCTGAACATTCTTTTGCAAGCGGAAGACGCTTTCGGAACCGTTGCTGGAACATACTACATCGCTAGCAGCGAAAACTCAGTCATTGACGATCGTCCAAAACTCACGATTGGATACGAACTCACATCACCATGGACTCCAACAAGTCCTACAAACCTCGAACCCTTTGATGGATCCACACTTTGGAACCTTTCCTCTGCGTTACCAGCTGGAACAGAAACGGTTGAAAGCAATTGGACTTCATCGGATTCAAATCAAACGCAATGGGTTCTCTGCGGTGCATTCAATCCGAGAATGACAGTAGGCCTTGAATGCTACAATTCCACAGCACTCTCCTTTGATACAGATCTCGACATAACTTGGGATGCACAAAATCTCTCTGTTTTCATCGAAGGTCTTGAACAGGCTGATGAATGGAAGTATTGGCGAGTTCGTGGTGACCAGGACGGCCGGATTGGCCATTGGTCAACTGTGCATAAGTTCCGCATTCCTGACGTGAAGCAGACTGATGCTTCTTCTGATGGACTCGGAAATTACTCAGTTACCCTCTCACGCGGCTCACTCTTTAGCGATACTGGCCTCCTTCCAGAAGTTCCTGATGCTGAAATATCATCTTCTGCCACAACACCTCTTGGTTTATCGAACCAACTGAATCTCGGAACTTCTGCATCGGGCACTGGTGAAAGTCAAGTTCTGCTCGAATTCGATTTGAGTTCACTTCCATGGCCTGCTGCTATAACACCAACCTCTATGCTTCTCAGTTTGTACCGAACCAGCGTGACTGGTACTTCAGCAACCACTGTGTCAGCACATGCTTGTTCATCGTTCGTTGAAGCTACCGTTGACTGGAGCACGAGCGGCCCGTGTTCGAACAGTGAAATAACTCGTTCGACTCTCACTTTGAGCCCTGCTTCTGGTTGGGCTTCTTGGGATCTGACAAGTTTAGCGCAGAGCAACATTGCCAACGGGAATCTCACCATGACCATCCTGCTGAAGTCAGTTGGTGCACCTGCGACAAATCATGCCTTCTACTCGTCAGACGGGAGTAATACGCTTCTAAGACCGAAGCTCGTTATCGATTATGTGGACAACGTCAACGGCGTATTGCCACCTGCTCAACCCGCTCTCAGCACGCCTCAAGATGGTTCAGTACTGTACAATGTGTCTGGCTCAGTACTCGAATCGAACGATCGTCCAGTACTCGTGTGGTCTCCAGTATCTGGTGCTACTGGCTATATTCTTACCATTGCGAACGAAACAGGTGTTGTCAAATACAATTCATTGGATTCCTCTGCGATAACCGGGACAACCTTCCGATTTGCCAACTCACTTCCGAATGGTGAAGTGTTTACATGGTGGGTGCAAGCTATTAATCAATCGATACCGGGGCCTTCATCATCACGCTGGACCTTCGCTATCGGCGCTCCAGACCATGTTGATAACGGTGATTTGACTTTCACATACACCTTCCAAACAGGCAGTGAAGTCTCACAGTTTGGACATACGAACATTCGAGAAACACATCTTAACGAGGCTGAACCATCAACGAACTTTGGTGATTCGAGCCGTGTTGAACTTGGTACTGGCTTTGGTCCAAACTCTGGGATGCAATCTCATCTTACCTTTGCTCTAGATAACGGACAAGTTCCACTTGCTGGGCATTCAAACATCCATTCTGCAAGCGCAGGATTCTACATTGATTCGTGGACTGAAACCGGTGGCGCAACTGAGATGACATTCAGCGTTCACCGAATTATTAACTCGCAGTGGGCACAATCTTCGTCAACTTGGAATGCGTCTTCGAGTTCAACTTCAGGCGCTTGGGGTGCACCTGGAATGCAGGCTGGTGTTGATTATGATGCCACGCCAATCTCTACGTTTGTTGAGACGAACATGAATGAGGACCGATGGATTTGGTTTGACATTGGTGTGGACGGTATGCTCATAGATAACGACAATTCTTGGATTATCATTGGAACTCCAAATCAGGGAACCCTGATGGCAGAGTTCTACTCTAGCGAGTATTCAGTTTCCGACAAGCGTCCTAAGATTCTCCTTAATCACACGGATGTAACGACAATCTCGGTTTCTCCGACTTCACCAACGACGGATGCAGACACGAGTGTTTCCTTCTCGAACGTTGTATACGACCACCTTAACATGGCAATCGGTGCTCCAATCGTATGGAGCGCAAGCAACGGGTCTATCACTCAATCTGGCGTATTTACTCCATATGCTACAGGTCAGCACACCGTCACTGCTTGCTTTGGTATCATATGTACCAGCGAAACAGTAACGGTCACACCCGGTGCGCCAGTTGAACTGGTTGTATCGCCAGCGACTGCAACAATTACGGCAGATCAATCCTTGCAAATCGTGGCATATGTGGTCGATCAGTTTGGTAACACCGTACCTGGTCAGACCATTGCCTACCTCCCAAGCAACGGTAGCATGGACTCCTCCACTGAAGGTTTGTTCTTACCGGTAAGTGCAGGTCTTCAATCCGTAGATGTTACTTGGAACGGTGCTATGATGACGCCCCAGACCATCTCCGTTTCAATTCTTGTTGAGACTGGTCTTCCGTCCTATTTCGTTCTCGAGGGTTGTCAAGGCACTGTTCCTGCTGGAATTCTTTGTGCCATCACGCACACGCTTTACGACCAATTTGGAAACGAAATTCTTGATGTTTCAGAGGCAGGAGACTTCACTTGGACTGCCTCAAATGGTAACTACAGCGAAACAACCGGTGAGTACTTCCCAGACCACGTTGGTGATTGGTACCTCAACTTGACATCCACTTCCGGTGCGCACGGCTCATTGCTGATCACTGTTGGCCATGGCCAGATGGCAAGTCTTGAATTGGCAGCTTCGTCCACATCGATTACTGCTGATGAACAAGTATGGATTAACACGACTCGAATTGATATCCGTGGAAACCGATTACCAGTTCTTCTTGAACTCGATAACTGGATAACTCCTCAAGACAGTCAATTGTTACCGGGCGCTCCAGCAATCTGGTCGCCAACCTCTCGTGGTGCCAAGATTATTCAGGCCACGTACGAAACGATTTCTTCTGAAATTACAATCACTGTAGAGGAAGGTGCCATTGTGTCGCTTATGCTTCTTGTCGACAATGATGTAGCAACTTGGGAACATTTCGACATCACCGCTGACGACCTTTTCGATGTAAAGGTCAAGGCATACGATCAAAAGGACAACCGTTGGATTGTATCTGCTAATTGGAGTTTAACTCACCCTGAATGGACCTCACAATCTGCTCTAGAGCAGTTGACGGGAGACGAGACAACATTTGTCCCATACCTCGCTTCAACTGAACGTTACACTATTACTGCCGCATACTACGATGGAACTACTTTCCATGAGGTGAGTATCAACGTAACAGTTTCTCACGGTGATTTGAATTCAGTCACGCTAACTGCGACTGGTAGTGATGGCCTTGCAAACACAGTCTTTGACATGACTTCTGATGAATACATCGACTTTACATCGGCTCTCGCCGATTTGGACATGAATCCAATCGACTCTTCCATTCTTGAATGGTACCTCAAGGACACCGATACCGGTGTCTACACCGTCATCACCGACGAATTGGTTGCAAACAACATGCGTTGGGAGGCTTCGGCGGTTGGCAATTGGTCGATTTCGGCCTCTGCAATCAGTGATTCTGGATACAATATCAGTGATACTGTTACTCTTTCAGTCGTTCATGGCAAGGCAGTTAGTGTGATTGCAGTTCTTGATACCACGACCCAAACAGCAGGTGAAGAAATCACCATGGTTGTCACCGGAACAGATTCAGATGGCAACACATTCCCACAAAATGTAGAATGGTTGGAGAACGACGTAACAGTTGAGAACATTACTGCTGGGGAAAGCGAAGGGACATATGTCTACTTAGCGACCACCGCTGGTGAACATACGCTGAAGTACACGACAGGGTCCGCTGACTCATCGCTTGTAATCACTGTTGAAGCACAGCGTATCGTTGATTCTTTGGATATCCAAATATCCTCACAATCAGTTGACCAACTGTCGAACTTTACGGTTACTGTCAAAGCCTTTGATATGTATCTTAATCAAATCGAAGTCCCACCGAGTGCGGATGTAGACGCCACTGGTCGAGCTGAAGTAGTGCAGCAAGGACCTGGCGTTTGGAACGTTATCACGCTTGATGATGGCACAGTAACGGTGACGATTACCGCAGGCAAAGTGTTAGAAGAAAGAAATATCGAAGTTGAAGGCAATATTGGTGGATTCTTCAAGGCAGGCGGGCCACTTTACTATGTTGGAGCAGTTCTTCTTGGAATTGTTAGCATCGTCGTTGTTGGCTTATTGATCTCCATGCTTCGTGGTGGCGATTCTGGTTACGATGACGACGACGATGAGTACGACGATTATGATGACGACGATTCAAGCGCTCCTCTAAGTGCTGCCTCTGGCCCATCAGGTCCTGCTCCGGCCATTGGTCCAACAGGTCCTGCGCCAGGCCCATCAGGCCCCGCTCCTGAACAGAAGGAAGTGCCAGAAATAGTGCAAGAAGACACATCATGGCAAGTCGACCATCGTGTCGATGAAGATGGAACGGAATGGGCACAGGATGAAAATGGCACATGGTGGTATCGCCAAGAAGGCGACACCGATTGGGGCGAATGGAAGGATTGAACAGCGAATCATTGATACACATTGACGAGGAAGTTGAGCACATGAAAAATACGAGTGACTACAAATCCATCATCTTGAGTTGTGTTTGTGTACTGCTCTTTTCCTTCCATGGTTTTTCCATCTCTGAACCTCAGTTTCCATCCCTTGAAGAACAAAGTATTGTCTCCAATCAAGGCGGTGTCCAACCCGTTCGTGTAGAGGTCTCAGCAGAATTGGTATCGATCACAGCAGATGAAGTAGTCATGCTTACAGCACAACTGTACGATAATCTCAACAACATCGTGACTGGAGAGGTTGTCTGGAGTTGCGCAAACGGTTCAATTACCGAGGATGGAATTTTCTATCCGTGGTCTTCTGGTCTCATTCAAATTGACGCTACGCATAATGGCTTAGTTGGCTCGATCAACATCACCGTGGCACCCGGTGTAGGGCAATCCCTTAGGATTACAAGTTTGACCGCACATGCGCTCCTACCAGTAACGCTCACAGCCGAGGTTTTGGATGCGCGTGGAAATGCCCAACCTGCATCCAATGTTGTCTGGACCATTGATGGTTCATACGCTGGAGTAGGTTCACCGACTTGGACTGCGCAAGACATTGGTGAATATCCGATTCGCGCACGGCTCCATCAAATGGAACATGTCGAGACAATCGAGGTCTTGGCAGGAGCGCCTCACGAGTTCATCTTTGACGAGGGCATGCAAGTTCGTAGCGGCTCAACACTCTTGATGACTCCTCGTTTGGTCGATGTGAACGGCTTTGAAATGAACATAACTACCGCAGGCAACCGAGTATGGGAGGTGGAGAACGGCACGATTATTCCTTCAGGATGGTTTACTGCAACCCAACCTGGGCTCTGGGCAGTCAATGTTTCGGCAGGCAACATTACCGGTACAGGAATGATTCGAGTTGTTCCAGCAGATGCCACAATCTCGCAAGTAACGGTGCTCTCGGAAGATGGGCTCGAAAATCCACAATTTACTGCAGGTGTGGCCTACGAGCTTGTAGCAATGCGCACCGACTCGCTCGGCTATACAGGTACAATAACACCGCCTTTGGCTAATTTCACCGTATCAAGTGGAGGTCTTTCAAACATCAGTGGAGCCGTCTACTGGACGCCTGGCTCAGTAGGTATGCATGAAGTACGAGTGGACGATGACGGAGTAGTTTCGACGTTGTCTGTCGAAGTCGTACACGGTCCAGCTATCGATGCTGAATTGACGCTTACTTCTCCGGACTTTTCAGCCGGTGGTCAGAGTACCATTGAATTCATCGCTTCCGATGTGGTTGGTAATGAATGGCTCGTAAACGGTTCGATGACACTCGTGAATGGCAACAGTTCACTGTACACTGTCTCCACAGGATACGCTGTAGTGACCCCGGAAGAAACGCTCATATGGAGAATTGAAGGGAACTGGTATGATGTTTCGACAGGTACACGGTTTGAACCGGTTTTCCAAATGCAGTCCACACCAGGGGAACTCGCTTTTATCCTCCTCAACGGCGAGGGCACAATACTACCTGCAGACGCCTTACTGGCTCTCAATCCCCTTTTCTATGATGCGTACTCAAATCAACTTGATGAAATAGCATTGAACTGGACCGTTGATGGCATCGATTCCACCGTCGACATTCTACTTTCTGACATGCACTGGATACCTACCACTGTTGGAGGGCATGAGATTCGAGCAAATGCCGGAGGAGTCTTTGCTACGGTACGATTAACCGTTGTTGCCGGTGATGCTCGAAACCTTGTCACTAATTTTGAGGATGGTCTTACTGTTCAAGCAGGTGTAGCCACTGAATTGTTTATTCAAACCATTGACGCTCACGGAAACTTGGCACCATCGACTGCTGTTCTATCAACGCTTGATGAAGAATTTGGTTCGCTCGTGGCCTCATCGTCAGGTGACGGTTACTGGGACTTTACTGGTCGTATGAAGGGCACATATTCGCTTGAGTTGATACAGGACAACGCCACCCATATCCTCCCTCTCACAATTGAATCCGGTGCACCTGTTCGACTGCTCTCAACCATGGAAATTGAGAACATCGCACAAGGCGATACTGTCCTTCTACGCGTTGAATCAGTCGATGTTTACGGAAATCCTGTGGATGTTGTTCCTGAAAACACAACGGTTAGTTGCACTTCGGGTTCTTCGAAGCATGTGACTTCGGACACTTGGGAATTGGATATCTCTTCCTCCGGAAACGATCGCTCTTGCAACATTCTGTGGAATGGTTTACTCTCGCAAAATTATTTTGATGTTGAGTCTGTTTTGCTCGGCGGAGCAGTTGGTTCGACCAATACGGCCATGGGTCTTGGTATCTTTTTCCTATCACTGATTTTGGTTACTCTTGTGGTATTGGTTCGTAAAGCCAACCAAGAAGAAGTTGACTGGACCGATGATACATTTGACGATTACGATGAATACGATTCCGCAGAGGATGAGGATGGTGACAAATTGTATGATGCAACATCAAAATCCGATGACGGCGGTGAAACTGTTGCCAAAGGCAATGAAGAAGATGAATTGACCAGTGAAAGTACTGATGTCAAATCCTCAATGCCAACATTATCCGATGAAAACCGCAAGGCTCTCGCCCAAAAAGCAGCAGAAGTCGGAGTTATGCAAGCCATTACCGGGACGAAACAAGGATCGAGCGGTTGGTACGTGGATGTAAGCGGTGAAATCCAATACTGGAACGTCGGTGACGATGGTTCATGGACTCGGGTTGAATGAGATGCCTCTCGAACAACCTCTTGACGCTTCGAGCGATTTCAATGAATTAGTGTGGCTTCTTTCCGCCTTCCTCTGTTGGAAGGGTAAAACGGTCGTCACACTTGTGCTAAACAGAGTTGTCGAGCCACTTATGGGCTTGGCTCTGGCGTAGATTATTCTTCGCTTTGTGACTCAAATGCAAGGAAGAACTCATCGATATCGATGAATCCGTTTTCATCCATGTCAGCGTTATGGAAAATACATCGGACTTCATCTGATGTGTACTCAAAACCTAGGGCTTTCAACGCGTTTTGGAACTCTCGTAGGGTGAGATGGTTCTTGCCACCATAGTCCGCCGCATGGAAAGCAGCAAGCCGACGCTCATGTTCGGCAACAGTCGTGAATTGGAATTGCTTTCGAAACGACTGAATCGGAGTTGTTTGGGACACAGCGTGTTTCTTACCATAGAGGTAGTATGTGGCTGCACCTGAAATAATCGCAGCACCACCGCCAATGAACGCCTTTGAGCCGATGAAACTGATCAGCACTGCTCCAGCGAGAATACCCCACATGTGGATGTAGGGGTACATTGGAGCCTTGTATTTTGGATCCCAACCGTGCTCTTTACTGGTTCTTCGAAGAATGATAACACAGGAGTTTATCATGATGAAAATCATAATTTTAAACCCTGATGCGAGTTTAACTACGTCCTTTAGCGGTACGAACAGAATTGCAAGTCCCATTGCCACTCCAGTGACTATAATCGGCCAGTGAGGGGTTTCAAACCGCACATTGACTTCTTCGAGAGCTTGCGGCAGTAGGTTATCTCTGGACATCGCAAACAAAAATCGAGAAGATGCCAAGATTCCTGCGAGTGCCATGGAGATCATTGTGAGAACGGAAAGAATCGCTGCAAAGATTCCAAACTTTGTCCCTGCTACCGTTTCAGCGAAAACGAAGATAGGGTTTTCAACAACTTTCCCGTCTTGTATCCACCATTCGCCAGGAATTGCCGCCATCATGAGGTAAGCAATTGCGGAGTAAAGCACAGTTGCAATGAGCAGTGAGAGCATAATCCCAGCGGGTAGATTTCGCTCAGGATTCTTCACTTCTCCGCCAATCGCAGCAACTTTGGTGACACCAGCATAAGCTACAAACACAAACGCAGCAGCTTCGGCCAGCGACCATACACTCACATCAAAAGCTTCTGTAAACGGTCCTTTGGCATCGAAATCATCGACAAACAGTGCGGCGATACAGGTAAACACCAGAAGTCCTACCGTGGAGATGACAATCGGAGTTTGAATGGCTTTCACTTTCGAGACTCCGAAAATGTTGACCATCGTGATGAGAACCAGAGCACTCATCGAGAGTACCATAATGCTTATCTCGACATCAAAATATGTAGTGACGGCAATGAGGTAAGCAGAGAATCCAATCAGTGCAAAGGCCGATTTGAGTAGAAACGATGCCCATAATCCAAGGCCGCTGATGGTTCCAATAAGTGGTCCATATGTACGTTCTAAGTAAACATAGGAACCACCGCTGGATGGCATTCCTGATGACAATTCTGATTTTGATAATGCACCAGGAAGAACAACAGAAGCAGCGAGAAGGTAGGCAAGCCATATTCCAGAACCCATAATTTCAGCAGCGAATGTTGGTGTGACGAAAATACCGGGCAACATTGCTGAGAGTGAGATAATAACAACACCAGCAAGGCCTGTGGTGCGCTTCAAAGTATTCTTCAACTCATCAGCTGCATTTTCGATAATGTTTTTTGGTGTCAAGTCCGACATTGTAAATCCCCGCTTTATGACCATTTAGGGCCAGTTATTAGCCTGCAAGTGGCGATAGAACTTATTGTCTTGTATCGATTTAAGTGACATTGTGTCGGATTCCGGTAATTTTTAGTTATCCGGAGCTTTTGCAATCACTTTCATTTCTACTGCGATAGGTGTGGGTAAGGCACGGATTGCCAAAGTTGTACGTGTAGGTCCAACTTTGCCCAATGTCTCTGCCCAAACTTCGTTGTATCCTTTGAAATCACGGTCCATATCGACGAGGAATGATGTGACATCGAGTACATCGTCAATGGAGCCACCCGCTTCTTCAAGAATGCGGGTGATGTTTTGGACTACTGCATGCGTTTGCGCCTTGATATCGTAATCGAGGGGTTGGCCATTTGCGTCATGTATCGGTCCGCCAGGTATGGAATTGGTACCAGGTTGTCGTGGGCCGACTCCTGAGAGGTACAAGAGGTCACCAACTCGTCGAGCATGTGGGTAGGCGCCAACTGGTTTGGGTGCAGCATTGCTGTTGACCGAGTCTTTACTTTCAGTTGGTTCCCACAGCGCGGGGCCGTTTGATGTCGTGGAGTTCGTCGACGCTGGTTCACTCACCATCTCGTTTTCTTCACCTTGGGAATCGAGAACATTTCTTTCCCCCGAGAAATATTCGACATCGTCTTCATCGTATTCTTTGTCACCAGCTCCTGATGCAGCAGGGTCGAGATGAACCACAGCGCCTCCAGCACCGTGGATTGCTTCGTATGCCAGAACTTCGCCTGTGAGATTGTTCCTGTTTTGATTCATTCCAGAAAGCCACCACATTGGCTTGAAAGCAACCACCTTGTTGACCCGTATTTGCTGGTGTATTGTTCGAGAAAGTTGGCCAACATCTTCGAGCCGACCTTCGCCCAAGAACTCCAGAATCTTACGGTTCCATTCATCGTCTTTTAGAGAGTGAATTTTGTCGTCTTTTGGGTCAATTGGTTTTGTGAACATCCTGTTCGATAGAGACATTGCGGTAACTGCTACTGCTTTTCGTCCAGTCGCCTTGACGACATCCATGCATGCTTTGGCAAGAACAGTCGTCTCAGCACGGTTCGCATATACATTGGATGAGACGATGACGGCAGGAATTGCATTGTCGGGATTGAGTAATTTGAGTGCGACAACAGAGCCAACATCGATTGGGAATCCATGGTATGCCACAGTACGACTCTTGAGTCCACGGTTTTCATTGGCTTGATTCCATGCATGCGCAAAATCTTCGTCGATGTTGAACGAATAGGGTATAGACCCCAAGTCATGGAAGTCATTGTCGACCATGACCCATTCTGGATTAGGATCAGCAATGATTTGATGACCTATGATGCTAGGCCACGTGGTCGAGTAAATGATGAGTAGGTCTGCATCACTGTCTTTGATTCGCTGAGCAGCCTCTCCAAAAGCGTCTCGAAGGCGACCCCAACCCTCGTTTTGGTCTGCTGCCAAAACGGTATGCGGGTGGACAGGTACGATGTATGATCCTACTAATTTACCATCACTCATTCGCTCGCCTCCTGATGGTTTCGTTCGGGCCATTCAACGATTGCATTCCCTGTTCCAATGATGGTACCGTAACCGTGCAGAATCCCAGGGTAGTTGGGGATGTCAAGCGTTGAAAGGAGCCAAGACAAACCGCCTCCGTCGCTTTCTGCGATTGCTTGTTCGGTAAACTCTGGCATTTCGTCAAGTATTCGCTGCGATTGTCCAGTCCGGAAGTATTCGATCATTCGCATGTCCCATAGATGCATTGCATGGCTGGTAATATGTTCCTTGCTCATGTCTTCAGGGATGGCTGATTCCGTAGTGAAATGTCGGTGTGAAAGTGAATTACTTGCGAGTACAACCACTTTTTTCCCACTGGCGAGGATTGCTTCACGTGTGACTCGACCCAGTTCCATCATCATCTCTTGCATAACTTCGACGGAATAGTAATCTCTCGAACGGTTGCTTGACAAAACCACCAGCGGCTTATCCCATTGCGGATTGAACATGTGTCCGGTCGTTATTGTTCCATAGTCCACTCGGAAGTCTGGGTTTTCCATCATTTTGACGGCGAGCCCAGCGTCCGCAGCTCGGTCATGTATTTGGCGAGCCAAGTCAACATCGATGTTCAAGTCGTAGTGGTATCGGAATAAGTTAGGGAAGACTGGGTCGACTGAGAGACTCTTGAAACTGGGCAGACCAAGAAAGTGTGTACCGATGTAGGTCTGCCAATGCGGAGAAAGCAAAACAATTGCATCGTAATCAACATCGGCCAGCGATTCACGCAACCGCTCATATCCCCAACGTAACTGCTCCCAACCGCCTTCCGCAGTTGGCTCATTTTGCTCGGGATTCTCTGCATAAACCAAATGCGGTGGATGCGGTGCTAAGCAGCCTGCGACAATTTCGCCCTTCGACATGAACAACCCATGCAACGGGGGATTATATCGGCATCGGAGAATGCCGCTTCTCTCGTTCTTTCAACCGAACCCTCAAACAACACGGGCATTTGGGGGTGATATGGAGCAGGACGAGGTGAGCACTGAGGTGCCGATTCAAAATCAGTTCTTACTTCGAGCCTTTGATTTTGACACCGGCTTGCGGCATATTATCGCTCCTGCGCTACTTGGAGCAGTCTTCGGTGGCCTATGGCAATACAGTGTTATGCCAAATATTGGTGAAATCAATCTGCCAAATCCAATACACGGTGCATTTCTGGTCAGCATTCTGTTGTCTCCACTGATGTATCGTATTTTGGTCGGCGACGAAATGTCCCGATGGAAGGAATACACACTTGGCCTTTCTTTGCTTGGACTCGTATTTTCGATGATATGGCTCTCTGGCTGGGGCGCAGTATTTTGTGGAGGATACGGCGCCTTGCTGGTTTGGGTCTGGATCAGTACGGATTGGGGGAGATACGATCTTCCTCCATTTCGTTATGGAATATGGCATGCTTTTGCTATTGACTTGGGTGCGTTTGCAGGAAGTGTCTTGGTGTACGCACAACTCTAATCACGAGGTGTAACTTTCATCGTTGTTCGGGAAATCTCCCGAACGGACATCTGAGCAGTAACTCTTGATGGCGCCATCAATCTCATCAGCAAGGTTGAGGTATCGCCGAAGGAAACGCGGCGAGAAGTCCATTGTGATTCCAAGCAGGTCATGAAGAACCAAAACTTGTCCGTCGCAATCAGGTCCTGCTCCAATTCCAATCGTCGGAATTGAGATGGCTTCACTGACTTTTTGAGCAAGTTCGCGAGGTATTTTCTCCAGCACTATCGCAAAGCAGCCAGCCTTTTCAAGTAACTTTGCATCTTGAATAAGCTTCTCAGCCTCTTCATCTTCTTTTGCACGAACAGTGTATGTCCCAAACTTGTAGATGGATTGGGGTGTTAGGCCGAGGTGTCCCATTACGGGTATTCCGGCAGTAAGGATTCGTTCGATAGATTGCAATATTTCAGCACCGCCTTCAAGCTTGACAGCATGGCCTTCAGATTCTTTCATGATTCGAATTGCAGATTCCAGTGCGATGGCAGAGTTTCCTTGGTATGTACCAAAGGGCATATCGACGACAATCAAAGCACGATCAACCGCTCTTTGAACGCATTGAGCGTGATAGATCATGTGTTCAAGCGTGATGGGCACTGTAGTGACCTGCCCAGCCATGACATTCGATGCGGAGTCACCGACCAAGATGACGTCGACACCCGCTTTGTCAACGAGTTTGGCTAAAGAGTAGTCGTATGCGGTCAGCATGGTGATTTTTTCACCTGCACGCTTCATCTCCTGAAGTGTGTGGGTAGTTATCTTACGCGCTTCTTTGTGAACCGACATGGATGTGCCACGGTTATGTTTGATTTGAAACCCTCGCAGGAGTTCATTCCTCGTCGTCTTGCACCATGGCCACATTATGTATCAATTCTTCAATCGCCTCGTCAATGGATGAGCATGCAAGGACTTGCTGTTTCGCCTCCAGTGTTGAGAGTACGAGGCCAGCAACAGCGTAGATGGAGTCGGAATTCTCATCGATTGTTCGATTAACCCGTTCACTCACCCACATTTCCAAGATGTCTTCTTCAATCCGTAAGACTGTCCCTATACGGGTTAGGACATGATTCATCATCCCTTTGAGAATAGATTGTTGTTCTTCGGTAATGTTTGAATCCATTGTGTGGAACTCTACATTAGCACTGATGTAGAGTTTTGAGTGCTCGGCATCGTCTGGAATCATGTCAAGCAGTTGTTGGACATCGGGTAAGATTCCATCGTCTTCAACCATTTCCTCAAACATCGGAGCACTAAACGGTGGCAATGCTGGAGCAATAGTGTCCGTGATTGTGAATCGCCTTCGACCGATAATTTGTACGAAATGATTGCTGCCTTTGGTTTCGTGATGAAGGATTTCTGCTTCACAGCCATGTGTTCTTGGTCCATCCCAAGCATTGGTCGGTGAGAACGGGTCGTTCATCACTACGCCGAAATTATTCTCATCAAGCAGACAGTCATCGAGCATTTGTCTGTATCTTGGCTCGAAGATTCGTAATTCTTGAATTTCTCCTGGCATCAGTACCATAGGGAGAACGAAGAGCGGCAGTTGAGACATATTCTCAAAATCGGCGTTTACCTTTTGAAGATATGTTTAGTTAGGAGATTCGGGGTTCTTGACGCAAACATTGGTCATTTCTGAAAAGAATTCCATCGACCATTTGCCGCCTTCTCTCCCTACGCCAGAATTCTTAACTCCGCCGAATGGTGTCCTAAGATCTCTGTGCAACCAGGTGTTTACCCAGACGATTCCAGTTTCGATTTTCGTTGCAAAGTTTCGACCACGTTCAAGATCCTTGGTCCAAACAGAACCTGCAAGCCCGTATTCGGAATGATTCGCCATCTCAATGGCCTGTTTTTCCGAATCAAAAGTATGAATCGTAACCATTGGACCAAAGATTTCCTCCGTAGCGCATCGGGATGTGTAGGATAATCCAGATACAACGGTTGGTCGCAAAAATGCTCCAACACCATCAGGGCCCGTGAAACCAGTCATCGCCCGGGTTCCACCCGTCAACACTGTTCCCCCTTCAGCGAGCCCCAACTCAATGTACGACTCGACTTTTTCGAGATGCTCAGGGGAGATCACTGACCCCATGACCGTCTCATCTAAAGACGGATTACCAATTTTGATTGAATTGACTTTTTCGATAAACTGCTCGGTGAATTCTTCTGCTATTGCCGAGTCGACGATTATTCGAGAACCACAGAGGCACACCTGCCCCGAATTGGTGAAGGCGGCCCGTACTGCACCGTCGACGGCCAGTTTAAGGTCGGCATCTTTGAGCACGATGGTTGCGTTTTTGCCACCCAGTTCCAATGATAATTTCTTGAACATAGGTGCAGCAGTTCGTGCCACTATTCGACCGGTTGCTGTGCCGCCGGTAAAGGAAATTCCCTTGATGCCTGGTGCTTCGAGGATGGACTGACCAACCTCTGGTCCAAGCCCGTGAACGAGGTTAAACACACCTGCAGGTAAGTCCAATTCATCCAAAGTTTCCGCCAATATATTTGCTGTGAGCGGTGTGATTTCACTCGGTTTAGCAACAATTGTATTGCCCATCAGAAGTGCGGGTGCAACCTTCCAACTGAGGAGATAGAGAGGCAGATTCCATGGTGTGATGAGGCCAACGGTTCCAACCGGCGAACGGTGGACATAGTTCATTGCATCAGGCATTTCAAACGTCATTTCAGTTTGTTCCCTGCTGAAACCAGCAAAGAACCGAAAGTTACTGACCGAACGTGAAGCATCCACGCGACGAGCAAGTGAAATTGGTTTCCCAGTATCCATCGATTCAGTTTGTGCAATGTGTTCATGTTTCTTTTCGAGAGCGTCTGCGATGCGGTCGAGCCAATCTGCTCGTTCAAGCATTGAAAGAGCACCCCATTCAGATTGTGCTGAGTGCGCAGCATCGACTGCCATCTGTACGTCGCTCACTTTTGAACGTGGAATCGTTGCAATACACTTTGCAGTTGCTGGGTTGTAATCCTCGAGTGTCTCCCCATCCAATGCGGCTTGAAACACTCCACCGATGTAGTTCTTGATTTCGAGCATGCTCACATCTCCACATCGTACAGCCATCTGTCTTGATCTGGGTCCCATTCATCCCAAGTCGGTAACTTTTCCAGATGAGGAAGGTAGTGTTCAGGTACAATGCCCGGGACAATGAATGCTTTTTGTCTGTGCAGAGGGTAAGGGTTACGTAGGTTTATTCCGAGTACACCAAGCACTGCGCGGGCAACATACCACATTGCTTGGGAGTTCCAGCCATGTGCGATTTTAACTACAATTCCGAGTCCTTTTGGGTAATCTGGGTGTTCAATAGCTAGTCCAAGTAATCCATCAGCGCCCTCTTTAGCGATGACTTTTCCTTCTCCCGCCTTGAGAACAGTTGAGTCGAGGCGATTGAAACCTCCGACAAGGTCTGGATGACGAACCATCGCCTCCCAAATCCAATCTTTGTCCTTGTCTCGCACAAGCCCAGCATAGATTTGAGCTAATTCAGCAACAGTGTTGGACACCGTTGGTAGCCCACAACCGTCTTTTGCAATTCGAAGAGGTTTCCATTCTTCACCGAGATAGGTTCTTAATTCAGCCATGTAGGCATCGAATACCTCGTGTGTAGGAAGAGTGTACCCTGCACGATTCCAGCCCTTTTTCCGGCAACCAAGTAAGATTGCTGCGTGTTCTCCTGAACAAGTGTGATACCACCTGCGGGGCCTTCTGACTTGACGTCCAAATTGGATTAATGGTACATCGAGTGGAGTGAGCATGAGTGGCCATTCCTCCTGCGCTAACAGCGATTGAGCGGCAGCAACGTGTTCCGTGTCACCGTTGTGAGATGCCACCGCTATCGCTTTCTGTTCCCAACTGGTGTCGGCCAGTTCTTCAGTGAACGCTTTGAGCATGAAGGGTTTCATCATTGAACGCCCGTAGCACAATACATTTCCTCCAAAGGAATGGATGACTTCATCACCGTGTGACCAAGCGATTGCTCCATGAATGGTCGTTTCAGATACGCCATTTCTTCGATAATCGACCAATGGCTCCCAAGCCACTTCTCGGCCCGTAGGAATTCCCTCTATTTTCTCGCCGAGAGGTGATTCCGGGTAGAGTGAACTGCCTGGCTTGCCGGGCTCAACTGCGGATGGTGTACTGTGGTCGATTGCCATTCTTTCACGCTCCTTCAAGCATTTTTTCGACCCGAGGTGCGACCTGTTCCATATAGGCAGTCATGTCTCTGCATACTCTTTCTGAGTCGTGATTAAAGAAATCGAACCATGCCATGATTCGGTCTTCTGGATGGAAACGCTCTACGATTTGCTGAGCGATCTCTTCTGCATTCCCAATGAGCGCATTTTGCGCAGCATTCTCGACTTTCGACGGATCGATTGTTCCTTCGAGTGCATTCCAATACGCTCCCAATGCAGCTTTGGCTTCTCGGTGAGCAGCCAGACTCTGTTCTTCAGAAGTAAGGCCGTCTTCAGCGTTCAAGAACACAAACGATGTTCGTGGCATATCGCTGCGCTTCCATGAGCCTCCATCGGGATGGAATACTTCGCTCATCCGTGCGTGAGTCGCATCAATGACTTCCGGCTTGGTTATTGAAAGGTTGAACACTTTAACCGGCAAGATTGTGTTAAGATACTCTTGAGCACGTGGGTCATGAGTTCCTGCTATGAGGCCCAATAACTCTCTTCGGAAGGTGCATGGGATAATTTTCAGATCTTCAAACACGTATCGTTTAGGGATTTCAATTTCTTCTGGTGTCTCGTTTAATTGTTCAAACTCGACTGCAGCATTCTGCACTTTCTCCCAATCTTCATCGCTGCGAAAATTCGCTCGAGTTAAGACGGTTTCATAGGTGGAGTTCGAATTGACCACATCACCTCGAAGGAGTTTCAAGAAAATGTCACTCGCTTCCATGAATATTTGGCCACGAAGAGCGGGCCATGCTGCCTCTTCAATTGAATTGCGTGGCACGATGCCATACGGTCTTGCCATAAATTCAAATCGTCCAGCAGAGAATCCGATGTGCAATTTTCGCTTTTCATCGGGGTTGAGTCCGTGCAAATGGAGTGTATTTGCGATTCGTTCGGCCTGAGCAATCGGGCCGCCGGATGCTAGAATCGAGACAACGGCACTACCAATTTCGATGTTCTTGGTTTGACGAAAGGATTCCATTGCCAGTTGAGGAAAATCGGTACAAAGACCAACTTCGCCTTTCCAATGAGGTACAACTGGCTTTGAATTCATTTGCTGTGTTACGGTCGATAAATGGGCCTGAGCAATCCATCCAACACCGAAGCCTAGTGAATCAGCAACCTTGAGTTGTTGGAAGTAGTTTCGGAACATTTCCTGTTCTGTTGGAACATGTCCTTTGGCGTCAGGAGTCTGACTGATTGAGAAGAAAATGTCATGTTTCATCGGTGGGCACCATTACGCCCAGTCGAGACCACATCATAACGAGTGTGGATGAACCGTATGGATTTCAGTCTTGATTTGAATTTGAATTACGGTTGTTAAAATCGGCGAGGTCCTCTATTCTTTGACGAACTGCGATTGGGGTTGGCAATCCTGCATTGATGAAGGTGTGGAGGCAATCCGACAGTTGAAGCATTGCTGTCTCGTAGTCCTCTGCAATCTCAGCGATGTCAGCAAGTCCCCACCGTGCAACGAGTTGACCTGAAAGGTCTTCCAACTCACCAGCGAGTTCAAGCGATTGTTCATACAGGTCTTTGGCAGCAGCGAAGTTTCCGATGGTAGCCTGTGAATGCGCAAGGTCTGCCATTGCTTCGATTTGTGCTTCTTCATCTTTCATCTTTAATGCCAACTCGATACGACGTGTACCGTGTATAATCGCAGTGTCATGATCGTTCATTCTTTTTGCGCATGTTTCCAATAATGCAAGTCCGTACGCAATCCCAGACGAGTCCTCAATCGACTCTCGTAGCCTGATTGAACGGTTTGTGAAGGTTTTCGCCTCCTCATATTCTTCTTTCCCTAAATGCAGGAGGGCGACATGGTGGAACACAGCAGCTGCGAGCGGAGCACCGCCCTCAATTAATTCAGATTTAACAGCCAGTTCTGTGAATATATCGACATCAGCAACTGAATATTTATGCCCCTCAAAATCTGCCCAACCTTGTTCGATTTCATCCGCAGCATTTTGTTTGGCATGGTGCAATAAGCGCTCAGACAATTCGATATCATCGAGTTCCTGCGCTAAAGGAATGAGTCGAAGGGCGAGTGGAGTGTTGATGTCGTCCATTGCTCCACCAGCAGTGAGCATGTCCAGGATTTTGCGTGCTTGTTCAGCATTGACTTCTCCGTTCATGCCTCGTCGCAGTCACCACGCGTCAAGAACCTATGTGTTTCTCATCTTCGAAGTTAAACCTTGATAACAGAGTTCACGCATGGCCATGTATGGGAAATTATGATGGGTATCTACAAGGGTTGAGCCTTGCAGCCATTCTCATCCTTGCCCCAATTGCCCTGCAGTCCATATTGTCCGACGATTCGGAAGTCGTCTATGTGCTGGTTCCTGGCGAAGATGAGACGACGACGATTTACATCGAAAACAACACTTCAACGAACGATGCACGTGCACCGGAACTCAATCGGTCAGAAGTTGCACGAATCGCTTCGTTCAACATCAAAGTATTTGGAGAAACCAAGATGAGTAAACCAGCAGTAGTTGACGCATTGGTCGATATTGTTCTTACCTATGATTTGGTAGCTGTCCAAGAAATCAAGGACATTGACCAAACGGTTCCCTACGATTTCCTTGATGCAATTAATGCCAAGTCTCCAGTTACTTGGGAAATGCTTCTCAGCCCGCGTAGCGGTCTTCAGGACGACGACCAATCTTCACAGGAACAATATGCGTTCTACTACAACACCTCTGTTTTTCAAGCGATAGGGAACGGAACGTTGCACAACGACAGCGTAAATGATGACTTCCAACGAGAACCGTTCATCGGACAGTTTGAACTGCTCGATGAAAACGGCACCGGGACTGGCTTTGATTTGAGCCTCATCACAATACACACCAAGCCAGGCGATGAGACAATTGGAGAAATCAATGCTCTCCACAATGTAGTGAATACATATTTGGAAAACAATTCTGATGAGGAGGAAGTGGTTATACTCGGAGATTTAAACGCTGCATGCTCCTATGTTTCATCGAACGAGTTATCCAATTCCCCGTTGGCTCATTCCAATTACACTTGGATTATTGAAAACAACGTTGATACAACCGTTTCTGACAGTTATTGCGCTTATGATCGAATCGTTACGAACGGTGACTTAGATGGCCGTTTAGTTGGCACTTGGGGCGTTGACACGTCCTTCTCTGACAGCGATATATCAGACCATTATCCGGTTTGGTTTGATATCAAAAGATGATTATATTCCACGCAAGCGTCCACCGTCAACAGCAAGACTGACGCCACGAATTCCTCCTGAAGCAGGTAGGGTGAGGAATGTGATTGCGGATGCAGTTTCAAGAGGCTCAATTAATCGCTCAATTGGAACTTGACTCATCCAACCGCTGTGGACTTCTTCGACCGTTTTTCCTGTGCGTTGGTTGATCGACGAAGCCAATGAACCCAAACGTTCGGTGTTGGTGAAGCCAGGAAGTACGTTGTTAATGGTAATGCAAGGCGCCAACTCCCGAGACAAACTCTTGGCCCATGAAGCCATTGCCCCACGAAGGGTGTTTGAAAGGCCAATGTTGGGGATTGGTTCCTTCACGGAAGTCGAGATAATTTGGACAATCCGTCCATAGCCATCTTCTTCCATACCTGGGCTGATGATTTGAGTGAGCGTATGTGCAGCATGGAGGTGGCGCTTGAATGGAGCCTCAAAATCATTCACAGTATTCGCAAGAAGCGGGCCTCCTGGTGGCCCTCCTGCGTTGTTGATGAGGATGTGTACATTGCCTCTTTGTTGAAGTAAATCAGAAACGGCTGTTCGTATCGATTCAGTATCTTCAAGATCCAGTGGCAGAGCATGGTGATTGCCATTTCCGAGCGTTTTCAATTCTTGACATAGTTGATTCAAAGCCTCCTCACTTCGGGCGCAAACGGTTACATCTGCGCCGGCTTTCGCAAGCATTTTTGCTGTTGCAGCACCGATTCCTTTGCTTGCTCCACACACCAAGGCATGCTTGCCTGTGAGAGCGCTGGTCGAATAGGGGTAGTCGTTGCCGAGGAGGTCCATGTACCCGGCAGAGGGTGCTCTTCAAAGGGTCTTCTGTTGACTAAAGCCAGTCGAGTATGGCGTCCAGTTCGACCAACCAATCGTCTGAAGCCACGTCAATGATGGAATAATGGTCGCCAGGTAGCCACAACTTCTGCACATCCGTACCTTTGGCCGACATGACTCGGGCGTATGTCTCAGACTGTTCTTTCGGCACATCTACATCTTTTTCTCCATGTATCAATAAAACCGGTGCCACCGGTGAGTGGTCCACGGGATTCAGTTGGCTCCAAAGCGTAGGATCTTCCTCTGGGCTGCAACCAATCCATCTTCGCACGGCATCGCCCTCATCAGAGAGTTTTGCTTTGTCAGCACTCACCAAGTCCGTAAGAGGCGCTTGAGCGATGGCCAGCCAAGGTTTTCTCTCTGCCTTGGAAGCCAATAAAAGAGCAAGGTGGCCGCCTGCAGAATGGCCCATCACCATAGAGCGGGTCACATCAATGCCCGGTAGCAAGGCCAACTGTCCCCATGCCCGCATCACATCAGACAAGGTATCCATCCACACGCCCTCATCTCCTTCGCTCCATCCTTTGAATTCAATGTTCCATGCGGCAACACCAGCTTCTGCAAGGTCTTCTGCGATGGGTTTCATCAGTTCACTGGTCCACTTCGTTTTCCAAAAGCCACCGTGAATGAGCATAACGCAAGGAATGCCCGTTCCCTTTTGGTAAGGTGAAGGGTCGTCTGGCATGTACAGGTCGGCAAATTGCCACTCCTCAGCACCCCATTGCATACGGTCGACGGACATATGGTCAACACATCGCACATCGTCTATCACCCTTACTCTTCGAAACGAATACAAGAATTGAAGTGCAGAACCCCTAAACGCAATCTATGCACAATCCATTGGACATTGAAATTGAAACTATGAACGGCGAGAGCACGACGTTGAGGGCGTTGGGCAACGATCAAACCGAACATTGGGTTGTTGTAAATGTAGCAAGTGCATGCGGCTTTACTCGTCAATACGCTGGACTTCAAACACTCTCACAACAAGATGGAGTGACAGTCGTAGGTTTCCCCTGCAACCAGTTCGGCGCCCAAGAACCAGGAACCCATCAAGAAATCTGCGATTTTACTGCAGAGAAGTTTGAAGTTGATTTTCCACTGATGGCTAAAATTGACGTGAAAGGAGATGCTTCTGCGCCATTATTCCAGGCTCTTTCGACTACACCAGACGCTTCAGGATACACAGGCGACATACGCTGGAACTTTGCTAAATTCGTCATCAACGCTGACGGTAGTGTTTCGAGATTCACAAGCCGTGATGAGCCTGAAGACCTACTTTGACATTCATTCATGGTCAAAGGCGCCAGGCTTGAACACCCATCGGTATTCATCCTCACGATCGTAGTATGCCTTCACTCGAGGGTCGTTTGCGACTTTGTCGTGATACTTCAAAAGAGTCGGGTAAGCCTGAGCCATTGCCACATCGATCCCGTCAAACTGCCCCGAAAACATCATGAAAATGTTGAGGAAGGCTTTGACGTCAGCGAGCGTCATGTCTTCAGTATCGGCCAACCATCCAGTTGATGATGTATTGAACAGTGATTCTAAATCCTTCAAGCCGAGGTCAAGCTTCGTCCCTTCAACGAACAGTGCCTTGCGTGCAGCGATACGCTCATCCAAGTCCTCAATTCTGAATGTTGGAGTGAAATCAGTTCTCCATCCTTGTATGAGTTCGATGATTTCATCTACCTTTGCACGTACAAAGAGGTCTTCAGGTTCGAGTCCAGCAACTGCCGCAGCGTATCGCATCAGTGCATTGGATTCAGCGATTGTACCTTGAGGGGTTTTGAGCACAGGTAAGAATCCCCATGGCAGTTCTCCGCTTTCTTTGAGGGCTTGATAACCAGCCCAATCAACGATTGTATTCTTCCAGGGTAGTTCAGAAATTTCCAAACAAAAGCGGGTTGGCTCAGCAAATCCAGGTGAGTTGAAGTAAATCAGTTCGTGCATAGAGCACGCTCAAAAGGGCGGTAGAAGAATACTTCGCCAGACAAATCAGGGACTCACTCTTCGTCGGTCACGAGGGAACAAAACAGTTTCTCGAACGTTCTTAGAGCCGGTGAGTTTCATCAAAATGCGCTCAACACCGAGTCCCCAACCTGCATGGGGTGGGACACCATGTCGGAATCCAGCGACATAGAACTCAAATTCTTCAGGGTCAAGTTCCATCGCCTTCAGGTTTTCAATGAGTACATCCATTCTGTGCTCTCTTTGTCCGCCCGATGTTAGCTCATCTCGGCCGAAGTTCAGGTCAAATCCACGGCTAAGTTGACGTCCGGTGCTCCCATCCTCGCCTTCGACATGGTGTATGTAAAACGGCTTGAGATCCATCGGCCAGCGTGGAAGGAAGTAAAATTGGGGTAAATCTTCAGCTAAGAGGTCGGAGTTCTCGGCGTCAATATCGTCTCCCCATTCGATTTCCCCACCTTTTCGCTGAATCGTTGCTATAGCGTCGCAGTAGGATAGTCTCGGGAACGGTAACTCCGGTACGATGACTTCTATTGGTTCTTCGTTCTGAGTTGCTCGGTAAGTGTTGATTGTGGCAATGTGCTGCTGAGATTCAGGGTCTTCCGAAACCGACTTCCACATGTGGTGGATCATACGCTCGAGAACGCCCATGACGTCCTCATCGTTTGCCCATGAGCATTCGATATCAAACGAAATGAACTCGTTCAAGTGCCGGTATGTGTCGTGCTTTTCGGCACGGAATGCAGGCCCAATTTCAAACACTCTTTCGAGTCCGCCTGACATGCACAGTTGTTTGAACAACTGCGGAGACTGGTTGAGGAATGCAGGGGTGTCGAAGTACATCATTGGAAACAAGTCTGTACCGCCTTCTGTTGCAGTTGCTACAATTTTGGGTGTGTGAGTTTCAAAGAACCCCTCGTTGATCAGCGCTTCACGCCCATACTGAAGGATCTTTCCTCGTAAATGGAACATGGCATTGACATGCGAGCGTCGCAGATCAAGGAATCGATTGTCGAGACGGGTGTCGAGTGCGACGTGGACGGTGTCTGTCACGCCGAGTGGAAGCGGTGCTTCGGCACGTGCAATGACGTTCACTGAAGTTGCAATGACTTCGTATGCAGGCGGTGGTACGGGCTCACCTTCCTTTGTCTTCGGTGGGCGCTTTTCAGAAACGGTACCGGTGAATTGTAACGTTGATTCGCGGGTCATGCGTTGGACCATATCAAGTGCTTCTTCACCAATGTTGTCTTTCTTGAGGAAAATTTGTGTGATTCCAGTACCATCCCGTAGATCGACAAAACAGATGGCTCCTTTGCCTCTGTTTGCTTCCATGAATCCAGATACGGTGACTTCTTGGTCGACGAGTTCAGCGCCATTGCTTTGAATTTCACCAAGTGTGTGCGTACGATATGCAGTCGGAACCCAAGTGCTCATATTACGTGGGGTAAGGGTAGAGGACATCAACCATTCGTTTCTTTTCGGTTGTCAACAGTAGAGTGATTGTGTATATTCTTACTGAATATTCCTTTGCAGAATATTATTGGCCAAGAATAAGCGGTTTATTCATATATACCGGGCTGAGCGCGACAGCCATGACTGGAGACCTCTTTTCATCCGAATCAGTAACACGCGGCCATCCTGACAAGCTATGTGACACTATTTCAGACGCTATCGTTGATGCCTGCCTCGCCATTGACAGCAACGCTCGTGTTGCCGTTGAAACCTGTGTAAAAGGGAAGGAAGACATGGGGCTCATTGTGCTTGCAGGCGAAGTTTCACTTTCCGGCGAAGCACCGGATTATGAGGCTGTGGCCCGTGAAGCAGCAGCTCAAGTTGGCTATACCTCGCACGCAATAGGCATGGATGCAACCACCTCGCAATATACCGAAGTTCAAGTCCATATCACGACGCAATCTTCGTACATTGCACAAGGTGTCAATCAAGACTTACTCGCACAAGGTGCAGGAGACCAGGGGTTGATGTTTGGCTACGCTTGCACAGAAACCGAGGACTTCGATCAACTCAAAGGTCGATATTTCCCGCTCGCAGCAGCACTCTCTCAGCGCCTGACCCGTCGCCTCACTCAAGTTCGAGAACAAGGAATTCTGCCTTGGTCTAGGCCAGATGGAAAGTCACAGGTAACTGTGGAATATGACGAAAATGGGGACATCTCGCGTGTGCACACCGTTATTATCGCCATTCAACACGATGACAAACTGAAAGACCAATTTGATGGCTCTGAAGAGGAGGAATTGGAATACGTGCGTTCGCAAGTGCTTGAACACGTCGTGAAAGAAGTCATACCCGCTAATCTTCTTGACGAAGATTGCAAAGTAGTGGTCAACGGTACCGGTCGTTTTGCAGACCCCGGAGGTCCATACGCTGATGCAGGTCTGACTGGGCGTAAAATCATCGTTGACACCTACGGCGGCATGGGTCGACACGGTGGTGGAGCTTTCTCTGGAAAAGACCCGTCGAAGGTCGACCGTTCTGCAGCATATGCATCTCGCTGGGCTGCCAAACACGTCGTTGCTTCTGGCCTCGCAACTCGCTGTGAAATCCAATTGGCTTATGTGATCGGAATCGCAGAGCCTGTGAGCGTTCGTGTCGAAACTTTTGGAACATCCACGGTTCCTGCACGTGAAATTGCTGAGCGTGTAAAATCAACGTTTGATTTCCGCCCAGGGGCGATTGCCCGAGATCTCAAACTTCTCAACCCAATTTATTCAGTTACGGCATCAGGTGGTCACTTCGGTCGTAATCCAGGTTCCGATGGGAGTTTCCCTTGGGAGCAAATCGAGGAAAGTCGTATCAACTCGTTGCTCAACTGAAAAAGCCAGTTTTGTACGGCCCGTAGGGCCGATTCACTCAAGTGGTATGCATGGGTGGCTTGACTTGGTCTTATGTCGAATCGTCCAACTCGTGCCGTCGCCTTTGTGCTCGTGCTGCTGTTCGCAAGCATGTCTCCGCTTGCTTTGCAAGTCAGCGCTCACCAGAGCATCTTGTTGTCAACAGATACATCTCATGTCATCCTCATGGGAGGCGAATCCGGCAATGTGACCTTAAACATCGAAAACAACGCTACTGCCATTGAATCGTTCAACGTCACCGTCGACACTTCCGGTCTCTCCTCCGTTTGGCAGGTAATTCCGAGCGAGTCTACAGTCGAAAATGTGTTTCCAACTTGGAGCAAAAACACAACGATTGTTGTCCGCCTGAGTGAAGGTGCTCTCTCAACCGACAGTGGCTCTTTTGATATTCATGTTACTGAACCTGATCAAAACTTCAGCAGTTCAATCACGATTTATGTTTCAGTTGCCCCATCGTATAATCCATCGCTGGATCTTTCGCAAATGGGTGGGCCACTTACCTCGATGGAGGCCGGTTCAAACACTACGTTTTCGATCGGAGTCGAAAATCTTGGATCTGTTGAAGACACAATACTCCTTGATGTCGAATTTGAACCCGACTTGGCCGCCTGGTGGGCGAATTATACCAATGGCTCAAGCAACAATTCTGGAAATAACACAGGCAACAACACCGGCGGAAATGGAACTGGAAACGGAACGGGTGGTAACGGAACAGGAAATGGAACCGGCGGAAATGGAACTGGAAACGGAACGGGTGGTAACGGAACAGGAAATGGGACCGGTGGTAACGGAACTGGCAACAACACAACCTTGGCCGTAGACAATGTACTGATGTTTGGTAACAGCTACACATTGTTCAATTCGCTCGGCTCTATGGTCGAATCACTGGGTGTTACCAACGCAGATGTTGTTGCAGCTGGTGGTAATGACCTCGCAGATCATTGGGCCAATGTCAATTTTTCAGGAAGCAATTCGAACACTACACTGCGTGACCCAAATATTGACTGGGACTTCGTCGTCTTGCAAGACCAAAGCCAAATTCCTTCACTGCCAACAAACGATACCAATTGGCAGGCAAGTAAGAACGGTTCAGTCAACCTCGCTACCGAAATCGAAGTTGAAGGGGGAGACTCCGTTCTTTTCATGACCTGGGGCCGACGGAACGGTGAATCAGCGAATCAATGGCATCAACATAACAACATCAATCAAAACTTTACGGATATGCAAAATCGATTAGCCAATGGGTACTACCGCTATGCGGAGAATATGAGTGCTGCCGGAAACACGGTATGGATTGCACCCGTAGGGCTCGCCTATGAACACATTCACGACTACATCCTCGCAGGCGGTGTCAACCCGACCTCAACGGGTAATACATTCTACAATTTGTATGACGCAGATGGAAGCCACCCCTCCGTTTCAGGCAGTTATCTTGCCGCTTGTGTACTCTATGCGACCATGACTGGAAATTCACCGGTTGGTTCCAACGACACAGTGTCGCTTAGTGCGGCTCTCAAACTTGAACTCCAGCAAGCAGCTGCTGCAACAGTCTTCAACGAAACTTCGCACATCGACTACCCATGGGAATCGTCCCCATCCCCATCGAGCATGATGATGACATCTCCTCGCGGACTCGGTGGAGGTATTCCGAGCGGATGGAATGTGCAATGGAGCAACGATCAGTATTCGAACATGCCCGCAGGTAGTTCACAAACCGCAAACCTTCACATTTCAGTTCCAAGTAACGCTGCACCGGATTACTACGGGTTCAGATTGTTTAGCGCTTCCACAGGCGGCAATGTATCGTCATCGACTTTAATCGTGGTACAAGTTAACGAAGACCATCAAATTAGCGTAGCCTTCCTCGGCCAAAACAACGAATTCATCCCAGGCCTTGCGACTGATTCTTCAATTCAAGTCACGAACACTGGGAACGCCATGGTTGATTACGACTGGGCACTCTCGGTTGAAGACGGTCCTTGTGAAGTCATGCTTGCTACGGCAACATCTTCCCTAGCTTCGAATGATGTCGTAGATGTCGATTTCCAGTTATCTGTTCATGAAGAGGCAACAAAGTCTGACAACTGCGATTTGAAATTCGAAGGAACAGGTTCCTCAAATTCTGAACAACATTCAGTTGAACCGTATTTATTTACAATCGATGTTGATGAACTGGTGGAATTTGAACTGGTCGGTCCAACGACGAACGTGGAGGTTGCACCGGGAACCCCAGTTGAATACGAAATGCGGATTCTTAACAACGGTAGCGAGACAGTGACCTTCTATCTTGACGTACTATCCACATCTGGATTGACGACGGCCATTGTCTCGGGTTCGAGCGTTACTGTGGCGCCTGGTGAATCGGGAGTTTGGAGCTTGTCAACCGATGCAGACGTAGGCCAGTCTGGCTCCCTCATGCAGATGTTTTCGGTAAGTTATTCAGATTCCTCGTCTTCTGAGACCGTTCGTGTTGAGATCTTGGGCGTGAGTCAAGCAACCATTACAGGTCCTCTGGATGGAAGAATTCAAGTCCGACCGGGTGAATCAGTCACTACCAATTTCACACTCGAAAATACAGGGACAACGGCCCTCACTTTGAACGCAGCACTCCTTGGATTGCCTGCCGAAGTAGAGGCGGCATTGAGCAATAATTCAGTGACTCTCAGTGTTGGGGAATTGAGAGAAGTTCAACTCACGCTTACCGTCTCGACTTCCGCATCAGCCAGCACAAATGAAATTACGTTTGCATATTTGGATTCAGAAGTTTCAGCTCACTTGACGCTCTCTCTCCAAATCCAGGAACGGATTGCAGTTCTGCTCGGTTCCACGACCACTCGAGTTGTGGCCGGGCCGAGTGCTGATGCTGTGTTCACATTTGATGCGACCAATCTCGGCACTTCCTCCGATACATTGTACGTGAGTTTGGTCGATAATGGCGCTTCAGACTGGTTTGAGTTTGAACTCTCAGCAACTTCTCTTCTTCTCGAATCTGGCGAATCCATGTCCGTGACTCTTCTTGTGCGAGAAATTTCTTCCGGCGCTCCAACGAACGGTGTTGTCGTTTCGGTTCAATTGCGTTCATCAAGTGATGACTCCATCTTTACGCACCTCAACCTCACCGTGGAAGCTCTCGTCGCAGGCGCTGACATCACCGTTCTCTCAGATGATGACTCTGCTCCGCCTTCCGGTGTCATTCATGGCACTGTAGTTGTTACAAACAGTGGTTCAGGTTCGGACCAATTGCTTCTCAGTACCGTGGGAATTGATTGCGGTGTTTCGACAGTACTTTCTCTCGGCGCAGGAGAATCCTCTGCAGCGCTGCCGTGGTCCTGCACCTTGCCAGAAGATGCTGAGGCAGGCTTGAAAGAATTAAGATTCCGTGTCACCAGTTCTTCTCGAACCTCGTTTTCAGACAGCAGTGTTGAAATCTACACTGTTGAACCAGTGTGGGATGATTCTGGTGTACTCCAACTGGTGTTCGATGAAGCCTCTCTCTCCGTTCCTTCTTCCGGTGGCTCATCAATGGTTCTCACTGTTACGAATCTCGCTAATGCACAAGTCACAGGAACACTATCACTCGATGGAATTGGCGATGGTCTCATGGTCAGTGAATGGATAAGGCTATCTGATAATTCCACAACAAACCAATTTACGCTTTCACCGGGCTCATCAATTCAGTTTTCTCTCAGTTTAACCTCACTGGTCTCCACCAATGAGGAGGCGACACTACAGGCCCGAGCGACATACCTCATCGGCGATACGACCTCTTCAGAGACATCCGATGATGTTGTGGTTAGTATTGTTGGCCCTGAATTACCGCCGAACGGAATACTCTTGCCGTTTGATGTTGCTCTCAGTCAATCTGATTCGCTCAATGCAATGCTTGGTGGTTGGGGATTGTCGCTGCTTATTCTTACAGTGCTCTACTTGAGGCGTGGTAAGAAGAACTCGGTTCCTCGTGAAGAAGAAGACGTGTCTGAATACGATGAAGCAGAAGTTGTCGAAGAGGAGTCTACAGAACTCGGCTACAATGAATGCCGTTTGGAAGGTGACAAGGTATCCTGTCCTTCATGCGATGCTAGACTTGGTGTCCCTCGTGGCAGCGAGCCGCCGTTTAGATTTACATGCCCGAAGTGTTCGACGCTCATCCGAGTGATTGACTGATCATTCGCGCCGATAAGCGAGAAGTAAAAACGCCGTATGTCCAAACGGACCGTTGACTGGTCGAACGCCACCTTTGGAGGCCTTACCCCACTGGCGTTGAATGAGTTCGCCAGCCCATTCAATTTCAAGGCCCTCTTCTTCACAGGCAATCCACGCATTTTCGAGTTGACTCGTTACTGGACAGTAACAAACCATACGACCTCCAATGTTGAGCATTGATGCCACGGCGTGTATCGCTGAAGGATGCTCTGGTAGGTCGAGAATAATTGCATCATAGGATGGGCTAATTGCGGATATTTCATTGGCAACTTCTTCGATTGTACCCTCAATATGGTGATGTGAAGGGAACTCAGTCCAGCTTTCTTCACATCTGCGCAAGTTCTCGAGGGCAACATCAGCGTGCTCACTGCGGGGTTCAACGGTGACATGGATTCCACTGCTTCCGAGAATGCGGGCGATGTACATCGAAAGACCTCCGCTACCTATTCCAGCTTCAAGCACACTGTCGCTCGGCCCAATACCCATTCGTGAGGTGATGAATCCAGCATCTTTGGCAGAGATTGTTTGGGCACGTCGAAGCATGCCTTTACCCATCTCTGGAAGGCGGAGGGGTACACGTGTCAACACCTTCTGTCCAACCAAGACCTCTTCTCCGATGTCAATGCCCGAGAAGAGTTCCTTCGCATCGATGACTCCAAGTCCTTTGATTTTCCGAACTCCATCCAGCATTTCAACGATGTGAACTCGACCGTCTGCTTCTACAAACGCTGACCATTTGACTGGGTTCATGGTCTTGCCAATCGCCCTTGTGCCTAAATCTTGTTGTCCGGAGAAATCTATATTACTGTTTATTTCTTACATCCCATTTACTCACTTGAAAGGGTGGGTTTCATATACTGTCTTGTCAGTGCGATGCCCATGAAGATGCTTGCGCGCCTCATGGCCCTGACAATTACGGCTCTGTTCATTGGAAGTACAATGACTCACTTTGTTGGCCCTCTCCAGCTCGAAAATGACGACTATTCGCTGGATGACGAGCATGAAGTCTCTCGTGCAGCAACCTCTCCAGGTCATACCGTGTTTGCCGAATACTACGGTGCGGATTGGTGTCCACCATGCCAAAACGGTGGCTCCCCGTCTCACCACGCTCTCAAGACGAATTTCCCCGACGATTATGTCTACATCTCTTACTTTGAGTCAAACGGTCAAGGTGTCAGCGATCCGTTGAATCGACTTGCTCACGTCCGAGATGGTACAGGCTCGATTCCTGCGGCGTCGTTTGGTGACGCCCGAGCAGGTAGTTCATTCCACAAGCTTGGTGCTGCCACAGGGACCACTGCTTACGATACCCAATTCTCAAACGGTGGAGACATGAAGTCGGTGAATGATTTCAAACTCTCAGTCAGCCAATCTCAAACTGGTTCCAACATGGACATCACTTACACTCTCGAATACCTCGGCATTTCGTCGAGTAAGACGGTTTATCTTCTCGCTGTTGTGGCAGAGGAAACCAGCCCTGATACCTACAACAACGGCCAAACTCATCCACATAATGTCATCCGTTCTTGGTTACTCAATTCGAACAACAATGGCTTTGAATCCTTTACCCTCACTCCAAACAACCCAGTCACAAAGACATGGACAATGCCTGTGAATACTGTACGGGCAAACGGTGCTACAACTGCGGCTGACAACTTTATTTCAATTGGTGCAATAATGGGCGGACCCCACACCTCTTGGAACGATGTGTATGTAGCTGCTGATTCCAACATGGGTCCTAAGTTGGATATCTCAGTTTCCGACTTTACGGTTAATTCTGCGGAATCCACGAACTCGGGCTTCGTCATTGGCGACTCGTTGACGATCGATGCCACGGTGAGGAATGTTGGTGATTTGGACTACTCTGATGGTGGCTCGCTCGTCTTCTATTACAAGAACGGTGCATCGGAAGTGACTCTGTCCTCATACTCGCTGAACAATCTCAACATCCAAGGAACTCAGACCGAGCAATACACCTTCGATTCCTCATCTCTCCCATCCGGTTGGAAAACTACGTTTGGGGCTAAAATCACTGGTATCATCGGCGATGTAAGTGGGATGAACAATGTTGCTCAGCAACAATATGATCAGGACCGCCCTCCAGTGTCGAAGAACCCTCAAATCCAAGGTGACCAACTCATCGAACGTGGAAACCACGCAATGGTTCTCGCAAAGGCCGATGCCGACGACACTGTTGACACGACTGCTTCCATGTCTTTTAATGTCGAAATCTCTCCTGCTGGTCTCAACCAATGGTCCAGTTCAGTCATTTCTGGTGGACAAAATGTGGTTTACTCCGGAACAGCAAATGAAGGCCGTGAATACGTAATCACGCCGTCTGGAACGATGGCTGCAGGATGGTATGATGTTCGTTCACAAGCAGTTGATTCACGTGGTCAAGTCGGCGACTGGAAGGTCATTAATGGACAATCTGGCTTCGAACTCAAGAACGGCGCTCCAGTCGTTATTGCCGACCCAATCCCTTCGGTCATGTGTGATACTACAACAAAGGTCTCGATGGCCGGGCACATTGTCGACCCCGAGACGCCACTCAGCGACCTTATTGTTACTTCATCCGACCCTTCGTTCATTGCTTGGCATCCCCTTACCGAGGAACTTGAAGTCAACTTTGCATGGTCTGAACTCAACGGATGCCCTCTTGGACAACAAGGAATCGAACTCTCAATTGACGATGGTGGCGATTACTCCGCAGCCGGAGAACTTCCATACGGCACAATGCTGTTTAGTGTCACTGAAAATGGGCAGCCTCGGTGGAATGGATTGCCTTCTCAATTCGTTGATGAAGGTGGCAGTGGAGTTCTAGCCCTTCTCCCGTATTTGTTTGACACCGATGACTTTGGAAACCCGACACCAGTCGAAGACCTTTCCATCCAACTCATCAGCAATTCCAACGAACAAGCAATTACGGCTTCCCTCGACGGAAACACCATTGGTTTCCAAACCGTTGATGACGATTCAAACGGGCAAGCGATTCTTACACTTCGTGCAAGCGACGGTGTAAAAACTTCTGATGCAACCCTCAAAATTAACATTCAACCAATCAATGATGCTCCTCGCCTTGTACCGATCGATGACATCACTACTCTCACAATGAAACGTAATTCTCAATTGGTGATCGACCTTGCTAGCCGTGTAGTCGATGTTGACAACCCATCTGATGAAGCTTTCATCACAGTGTCCTCCAGTGAGGCAGGCGCTGCACGCTTCAGTTTCATCGATGGAAGCCTAACACTGGAATTTGAGGAAATTGGCATGCATACGGTCACCATCCTCTTGCAAGACAAATTCGATTCACAATCGTACACTCTCAATGTGGAGGTCTTTGATGCATATCCATTCTTGATTTCGAAGGAAGAATCGGATACCAGCTACATGTTCGTTACCCTTGAGGATACATACATTGGTCAAATCCCAACAGTGACAATGTTGCTCACTGATAACTCCCCAACTTTTACCTTCATTTCCGTCACTTGGAACGTATGTAACAAGCTCACTGGAACCTGTGATGGTATTATGCAATACAACCTTGACACATCGAAATCAAATGTTGGTTGGACCGACAAACTTCTCGTGCCCTCGATATTGACGCCGGGCGAATTTGCACGTGAAGACGGTTCACAATACAAGGACTACTACCAACTGGTCATTTCCGCAGTCGACAGTAACGGCGACGATTACAAGATGATGTCTGATTTGAAATGGGACATTACCGAATCAATGCCGACCATCTCTGAAATGGATGAAATAATGTTCTCCAACTATCTCGAAGACCTCATTGCTGACAAAGAAGAACTCGTTGCTCAAATTGATGCTTTGAATGAAGGAGAGGATTCCAGTGCTCTTGAAATCGAACTTTCTGAACTAAACGTCGAACTCGACCTCGCTTGCAACGACCCACGTGCCTCGTGTACAGATGAAACAGTTGCTGGAACAACCCTTGATACAACTGATAACGAACTGAACCTGCAAATGATTGGTCTGATTGGCGGAATAATTCTCGCAGGTCTTCTCATCGGACTCATGTTCTCTCGTAGGAACGGTGACACAATACCCAAGGATGTCTGGAACAACACTGGATGGAACCCGGATATGGTACCTGCTCACGACACAGTCGCTAATTCGATGTATGGTGGCGCTCAAGCAATCTTCCAACAACCAATGGCTGTCGCCCCTACTCCAACGCCTCAACCAGTATTCCAACAACCAGTAACAGTCGCCCCTGCTCCAGTGCCTCAAGCCATACCTGGACCACCTTTGCCTCCAGGCGGTTTGCCGGCAGGTTGGAGTCCTGAACAGTGGGCTTACTACGGCCAGCGATACCTCGATGGTACGCTATGAGTTTAACACAAGTTCATAGATGGTAGATTGTAAACCCATAAAGGGGAGCGACCCGGAGGGTATACTATGACCGACATCGACACGACCTTAGATTCGTCTTCAGACGTCGAAGAATCAATCGACTTGGCGGACGGCGTTGCAGATGTTGAAGAGGTTACAATTTGGGCTCCCGAGCCTGGTCCTGACTCGGACGACATACTCGGTACCAGTATCGATGAATGGATTGAATCGGTAGACTTCACGTCGACAGAAGATGTCCCTATTCCTGACCGTTTGGTCGACCAAGTCATCGGTCAAGAAGCCGGCTCTGTTGTTATCAAGAAGGCGGCAGAGCAACGACGTCACATGCTCATGATTGGTGACCCTGGAACCGGTAAGTCGATGTTAGCTCGATCAATGACCGACCTTTTGCCTAAAGACTCTCTTGAAGATCTTCTGGTTTACCCGAATGAAGACGACGAGAATGAACCTCGTGTTCGCTCTGTTCCCGCTGGCCGTGGTGATCGTATTGTGAAGTTACAAAAGGAATCCATGCGCACACAACGGGAACGCTCTCAAAAGATGCTGTTAATCGCTTTCGCAGCGGTAGGTTTCCTACTTGTCATCGCTACAATCCAAAGCGGAGATATACTCACGCTGTTGTTTGGTGGATTCTTGCTCATGTTTGGTTATATGTTCATCCGTGGGCGTCTAGGCTCCGGTGATGAAAGCAGAATCCCAAAGGTTCTGGTCAAGCATGCGAACAAAGACATGCCACCGTTTGTCGATGCAACTGCAACACTATCCGGTTCTCTACTGGGCGATGTCCGCCACGATCCATTCCAATCCGGTGGAATGGAAACGCCAGCTCATGACAGAGTCGAGCCAGGGGCTATTCATCGCGCACACAAGGGCGTTCTCTACATCGACGAGGTTAACTTGCTTCGTCTTGAAGAACAACAAGCCCTCCTCACCGCAATGCAAGAGCGTGCTTTCCCGATCTCAGGCCGCTCGGAACGTTCTTCCGGAGCATTGACGAAGACAGAACCTGTACCTTGTGACTTTATCCTCATCGCAGCAGGAAATCTCGATGCAATTCAAGGCATGCACCCCGCTCTTCGAAGTCGTATTCGTGGATATGGATACGAAGTGTACGTGAATTCAGAAATGCCAGATACGGCACGTAACCGACGTCGGCTTATACGTTTCATCGCACAGGAAGTTCGCAGAGATTTGGGAACTTCTCGTGAAATCCCCCATTTCGAAAAGTCTGCAGTTGGAATCATCCTACGAGAAGCCCAACGCCGTGCAGGTCGTCGTGGAAAACTCTCGCTACGTCTCCGTGAACTCGGCGGATTGGTACGAATTGCCGGTGACCTGGCAATGGAAGAGGGTGCACCATTTACCACAGCAGCGCATGTGCTTGGCGCCCGAAACATCGCTAAGCCGCTTGAGCAACAGGTTGCCGACCGTATGATTGAACGTCGCCTCGACTATGCCATGATTGTTAATTCTGGACAACGAATCGGCCGTGTCAACGGTCTTGCAGTTCTCGGAGCTAATTCAGGACTATCCGATTTCAGCGGTATTATGTTACCCGTCGAAGCCTTAGTGACTCCTTCTCAAGGTGGCGGAGGTAAGATTCACGCGACCGGTGGTCTGTCAGACCTCGCCAAGGAAAGCGTCACCAATGTAAGCGCAGTCATCAAGAAGTTGACTGGAAAAGACATTTCAGACTACGACATCCACATTCAATTCGTGGACACACACGGAGTCGACGGCGATTCAGCATCCATTACCATCGCAACAGCAATCATTTCGGCGTTGGAAAACATTCCAATTCGACAAGACTTGGCAATGACAGGCTCGCTGTCGGTCCGAGGTGAAGTACTTCCAATCGGTGGCGTAACGGCTAAGATTGAGGCTGCAGCACGGTCAGGAATCAAAACAGTCGTCATCCCGCGCGCAAACATGCAAGATGTTCTTTTGGACGAGAAATTCGAAAAAATGGTCGAAGTAGTCCCTGTCGATACCCTCGATGAGGTCATGGAGTACGCACTTATCATGCACGATCAAAAGGAAAGTTTGGTTGAGCGCCTTGGTGCTGTTATCGATCGACTTACCCCTGCTGCAAACACCATGCCATCAGCGTGAAACGATTGAATCAACCTCCGCCTACATCCACTGAGCGAGGGTTACTAAAAGGCCGAGTCTTGGCGGTAACATGAGTGAGTCGGCAAGTACAGGCATTACCGCCCGTGATGCGAGCAAAGGTGCTCTCTTCGTACTCTTTCTCGTGACCATGATTGACATGATTGGTTTCGGAATTGTCATTCCATTTCTCACTTACCTGGTCGAAGATTTAACACCTGAAGGTCAAACTGCAAACATTGGTCTTTGGGTTGGACTACTCATGACTTCGTATTCTGCCGCACAATTCTTATTTTCGCCGTTCTGGGGCTCTGTCTCCGACCGGATTGGACGCCGTCCAGTGCTAATGGTAGGACTGGTTGGAAATACAGTATTCTTCACAATGTTCGGTCTCGCAAACACACTCCTCATCGCCTTTGCCGCTCGGTTTATGGCTGGTGTGTTTAACGGCAATATCGCAGTGGCACGCGCCTATATTGGTGATGTGAGCAATCCTCACCAACTCGCAACTCGCATGGGTATCATCGGGGCGGCGTTCGGTCTCGGCTTTACGTTTGGACCATTCATCGGCGGTGAACTTTCCGATCCAGCTGCGCGCTGGGGTTGGTTCGTAGGAACCATCTTTGAAACCCATCCATACCTGCTTCCATGTTTAGTTGCGAGTGTGTTGTCAGTGTTTTCTCTCGTCATTGCCTTTCGCTCATTGCCGGAGTCATTACCACCTGAATCACGAACGCAGAAAGAGTCAGTTCCATGGTTGACGAACATGGCTAACATCATGAGAAGTTCTGTTTCAATGCTTCGAGCTCCTGGCGTTTCATTGGTCATTTGGGTGTCGATGCTGTTTACCTTTGGATTTACGATTATGCATGCTGTGTTCATTCTGTATACTGAAATGTCTCCTGAAAACGGGGGTCTGGCATTTTCTGAAGCGGATAATGGACGAGTGTTTGCCATGATCGGTATCACTGGTATAGTTACTCAAGGTCTCTTCATTGGTCCTTTGACTCGGAAGTTCGGTTCGCGGAATCTTATTCCAATAGCGAGTGTTTTGACTGGAATTGGACTTGTCCTCATCCCTTATACTGAGGCTGAGAGCAGCTGGTTTCACATCCTCATTGTGTCGGTCATAATCGCCTTAGGTAACGGGATTTTCCAACCATCCTCTTCTTCTTTCCTTACACGGGTAGCCAAAACAAACGGGTATGAACTTGGAGTTGTGATGGGAGCGCAGGAATCACTCGGTGCTTTTGCCCGAATTCTCGGTCCACTGACAGGGGGTCTTGTGTGGACATTAACCGTAACTCGGGAGTGGCCATTAGATTATCACACCGCTTTCCATATATGCGGATTGATGATGCTTCTTGCGGCCCTTCTTTCAATGCGACTTCCCCATGTCCATGAAGGAAATGACGCTTCAACTGGATTCGGAGAAGAATCCTAAACACTCAAGAGGTGATGGTGTTTATCCATCCATATGGAGAGTGTAGGTGCCGTAGGTCCAGCATGGGACTCTGGTCGATTTAATCGTCGCGTATCGACATTTGCCCACATTTCATTGCTGGTGACCTTGCTGGTCATTTGGCTCATTGTGCTCAAAGGCGTTCTCCAACCGTTCTTCATTGCTCTGGGCATTTACTTCGTGCTTAAGCCGGGTTCGGATTATCTCTCAAGTAACGGATTTCCGGTTATTCTATCATACCTAACTATGGTATTGCTCACATTACTAATCGTCTCCGCAGCCTCCTTTATTGCGTATCAACAAGCGAATGATTTGGTCCAAGATCAAGAAAAAATGGATTTATACAATTTGAAATTAGAAGAGCGATGGAGCGACCTGAAACAATCACCCTTGATTAACTCCGCTTTCAGCGCCGATTCAGACTCTGCGAATTCTACACTCGTGGATGATCTATCGTCTTTGGGCTTGCTTGAAGATGACCAGCAAGTCTCGGACGCCGGGTTAAGCATGCTAACGAATGTTGGAGGATTATTGGCGACAAGCGTTACAGTCATGTTTTTCCTCATTTTCATCATCTTCGAAGCCAGTTTACTTCCCGGGAGAATCGAACGTGCTTGGCCAGACGGCGGCAGTCAAAAAGTTCAGATTGTTCGTTCAAAGATTGAAGCTAGTGTCAATACCTACATTATCGTGAAAACCGGTGTTGGCGCCGGTACAGCGCTCTGTGCAGGTGTCGTCATGCTTCTGTTCGGGATTGACTTGTGGTTTACTTGGGCACTCATCACTTTCTTGTTGAACTACGTCCCATACATCGGTTCTTTGATTGCTACTATGCCTCCAATCATCTTGGGAGTAATCCTTCTGGAACCAAATTCCCTCATGCTTTTGATTCTCTTGCTTCTCGCAAACCAGCAAGTATGGGGTCAAATTATCGAAACTAAATGGGCAGGCCGAGCTCTCGATCTCTCACCGGTTCTTCTGCTTCTTGTAACTTCGATTTCGTTTGCAGGATGGGGAATTCTCGGAATGGTCCTTGCCGTACCGTTTGCAGTGATTGTCAAGATTGTACTCGAAAACATTGAGGCAACACAGCCGTTTGCGATTTTGATGTCTGAACGTGCCCCCTCTATCGATGAAGCATGGGATGATGCCATGCGTGATGGGAAAATATCCAATTTTGAAAGCCAATCGCTCAATCAATTGCAAGTGTTGTTGGGCTATTCCGATTTCAAGGTCAAAATGATTGCCGGCAGAATTGCGGCGCAGCGAGCATTGAAGAGAAACAAGATTACGGATGACCAGATTGATATTATTTCGCTGGCGGCCGACGCAGTGGGTGACCATCCGGTAATGACAGAAGTTGTCTCGCTTTTATCCGAGGGTAAGATAGACAAGGAGTTCCGGCCAGTGCTAACAAAATTCATCAAAGTGATGGAAGAAGAGTAATCACAGAACTTCAGTGAGAATCTTCTCAAGTTCGGTGTTAATCATCAAGATGAGTGTTCCAAATTCCGGAGGAATGTTTGGGTCTTCATACAATTCCTCTAACTTTGATTGTGCCATTGCGATTCGAACATCCAATTTCTTCGACTTGTTAAGGAGCCATTGCTCGCACGCTTCTTTGGCTTGACGGCGAATGTTACGTGGTACTTTCGGGTCGTCAATTTGGTTGATGACGGTGGCTACTTGTTGAAGTCGGCTTTCAATATCCATTTACATTCACCACTGGTCGTATTGTGTCGTGTGTGGAGGCCGTCTTTAAGTCCATTGCCGCCATCCGAAGGGTATGGCCCTCTCCGAGACTGATATTCTAGGATGGGCTCGGATCTTCACACTCTTGCTCGGGATGGGCTGGGCCGCATGGATGGATCATAAAGAACGCCGAGTAAAAAATGAACACTGGCTTGTTTGGATTAAACCGGCATTGTTCCTATGGGCGTTGGACTTGATGGTTCAAGGTGCAGATTGGACGATTTATCTCACCGCGTCAGCATCAGTTGCTTACGCCAGTGGGGCGGTTATTGGCCGACCTACTTTAGCAGATATTCGAGCGGGTTCTCGACTTGACCAAATTGTAGTATTTTGGTACCTCGTCAGCCTCTTCGGATTGATATTTGGAGCGGTGGCCTACCAATCTGTTCACCCAATCGATGTTCTCCTCGGAGACGAGCAAGGCCTCGGTGCACTTTGGTGGACGACGTTGGCGGTACTCCCACTCATTCTTTTGATTGACCTTGCTTGGCGAGTTCGAATGCTTCATGGTGGAGCAGATGCAAAAGCACTGATGTGGGTCGCAATATTGATTCCGAGCTGGTCAACAATGCCATTGACGTACGGCAACGCAACATCTGAGGCGTTGTTCGCTTTACCTCCAGCGTTTGCCTTGTTGATGTGGGGTGGGCTGTCATTCCTTGTGATACCGTTCATACTCTTAGCCCTCAATCTCGTTCGTGGACATGTCCGTAGCTTCGGAGATCTTCTTTTGGCGTGGCATGCTATACAGATGCCGAGAGATGAGGTTCGTAACAGACATGTGTGGCTTCTCACAACGCTTGTGGAAAAACCGGATGGTTCAGTGGTTGTTCACCACCGTAAGCGTGCACCACGTAAATCACCGACGAGTGCGGAAGTTGAGATTGCGCTCATGGAGTTAAAGGAAGCTAGCGTCGAACAGGTTTGGGTCAGTCAGAAGCTTCCCCTGCTTGTTTTCCTCTTCCCTGCAATCTTTCCGTTGTTTTTGCTTGGAGACCCAATGGCAATAGCTATGCCGCTGCTCGGATTGGACTGAGAAGTATCTCAAGTGGATTATTTCATCATGCGCCCTTGCGCTCGATGTTCTTAGGACGTAGTCCCTTGTAGCTGCACTTTCTGCAGCGTGCAGCACGGACTGCGTTGCGTGCGTTACAGCGCATGCAAATCTTGCGGTGAAGCAAGCGAGCTTCAGCTTCTGGGAATCGTGCCATGCCTTTGCGACTCACTTCCCCTATTTAATCGCAACCGAGCGGCATAAAATGGAGATGGCATTGCTGTCTTCGCACCTCTCTCTGGAAGAGTATGGTTCAAAGTGTACCTGTACTTCGCAAGAGCATGCGTGTCTTACGCCTACCAGCGATACATCACGACGCCAATTTGGTTGTCATTGATGGTTCAATGGGCAATCTCTTGATTGATGCTGGTACATCGTGGTACCAAGGTTTGCAAGTTGAACGCATCAAGGGTGTTCTCGGTGGAGATGCAGAACTCGACCGAATTCTTCTCACGAGCAAACGCTATCCATGTTCAGGCGGGGCTCTTCATCTTTCTCAATCCTTCAACGATTGTGCAGTTCACGTCCACCCGGATGGTCAGAGCGCATTGGAAACAGGTGATTTTTTTACAACGTGGGCAAACCGGTTCGATTCAGATATGCCACCCGTCAAGGCAGAAGAAGTCGCTGACGGTGAAGTTTTTGCTCTTGGAAATGGCCATGTCGAATCGATTTCTATTCCTGGGCATTCCTCTGACGGGATGGGCTACTGGATTCCGGAACAGAAAATGATGGTCGTTGGGACATTGATTCCTCGTGCCGACCGTCCCACACGATGGGATTTACCAGGTGGATGTCTGCCAGATTTAATCACCAGTCTTCAAAGGATTTTATCGTTCCAACCCAAATCTTTGATTCCACTTCAGGGCCCGGCAATCAAAGGGGCGAAACATATTCGTGAAGTCATTGAGCAACACATTGATTTCTTTCAGAAGTGCTTGAACGATGACGGTCAAGTTCCGCGTTCAGTGCCGCGGCCAGCTCCGACGGCGTTATGGTACACTCCTCACCCGCCTTGGCCCTTACAAGAGACTGAGAGTCTCTAACCAAGAACAGGTAAATCTAGCATTAAGGGTTGTGATTTCTCTTTCCGCAATTGTTCTGATTCAAGAATCCGAGCACGTCTGTTTGCCCTTTGAATCTCCTTCACCTGGAACTTTTTGGTACCATCAAATACACTGGTTGTCTCGCCAGTCCAGTCGTATGTACGTCGATTCCATCCACTCTGAATCAGTATCGATTCACCTTGCACACGTAGGCTGGTAATTGGCCCAGTGTGTGTGAAGAGATGAACAACTCTCCCTGGTACTTCATTGCCAATGACCCAGACACTACCATCTTGCGCCGCAGCGAGGTATTTGCCGGATGACTCAGTGACGGCATTTATTGATCTCACAATTCCACCTTGAATCATGTATTTGTCTATAGTGTCGAGGCGGGGCAATGAAAGGATGCTTACTCCACCTGTTGAATCACCAACTGCAACTACGTCATAACTTCCAGAAGGGCCTTTGACTGCTAAGAGTACAGTTGCAATTGCTTCGAGTTTAATTTGAACTCGTGTCCCAACCGTCGGCCTCCAAACAATGGCTCCGTCGTCCATTGCCACAAGGCTGCCCTCGGGTGTAACGAGGCTGCGAATGACTACTCTGTTGTTCATACATGCGAAACCAGAGCCGTCGGTATACTTTCTTTCGCAACACCCCTAAGGTGAAAATGAAAGTGAAGTCTAGTAAGTGTCCTCAGACTTGTTGTCTTTCTTCCACTTTCTGTAGCAACTCTTGCAGACTCGGACGCGACCTTTGCGTTCGGTGTATCCACTGTCGCCCCAGACATCGATAGCGTTGTCAATCGAGAGTGAACGACCGCCGAAACTCTTGTCGGCGAATCCATCACAGGATTTGACACCGCAAGGGATTTCTCCGACTTTCGGAGATGATTTCTTTGCAGTAGTAGTTTCTTCACCAGATTCTGACTTGTGCTTTCGCGCCTTTGCTTTGAATCCCATGAATATCCGCCAACCGATGTTGTCCTTCAAGGTTCTGCTTCGTTTGAGGCGAAATTACTGCTTTGAAACTTCACCGAGTTGACCGAGCAAACCTTCAATCAGCCGTAGTAGGCCACGTAGGGTAACTTCAGACACATTAGCGACTTGGCATACTTCAGACTGCGTCCGAGGTGAACTTGATTCGTTAGCGACCTTGTACAGTAATGCTGCTGCAACGCCCATGGGTTTCTTTCCTTGCCAAAGTTCATCATGCGGCTGAATGACATTCCAAAGGTGATCAAGTTGTGTATGGATACTTGGTGGTAGTTGCAAGTCGGAGATGAACTTGTCAAAGTATTGGTCAGGTGAGGATATCTTGTGAAGGTTGAGTTTTCTCGAAACTTGTCGAATCAATCTCGACAATTCTTTTTCTTTCACATCAAATGCTTCAGAGATTTCGCTGATTTGGCGAGGAAGATTTTCTTGTCGTGCTACAAGATATGTGCACGCTGCAGTGACTCCTGCAATTGAACGTCCGGTAACGAAACCTTCTCCCGAGAGACGACGGTAAAGCCGAGCAGATTCTTCTTGCAGAGGCTTTGGTAGTCCGGAGTGGTCTCGAATGAATTGGTTCGCACGAACCAAGTTTCTCTCTCGACTCTTGCGGGTTTTGGAACGTTCGTCAATAACACGTCGACGTCGCCATTCTCGACGCGACTGCGAGGAGATTCCATGCCTTCCTGCACTACCGGTGTTCAAATCTCGAACATCGATTGTGGTATTGAGTCCTTTGTCAGCGAGTGTATAGGTTAGTGGTTGCCCCACCCTTGATCGGTCTTGGCTTCGGTCACGGTTGGTCCATTCAGCTCCTGGATCAATCACGTTCTCTTCGACCACCAGACCACAGCTGTTACAGGTGATTTCACCACGGCTGTCGTCCATTTGCCAATCTGTCACACCGCAGTCTTCGCAAGGCCGTGTGTGGCCTTCGAGGGTACGACGAATGATTCCCGTACCACTGCGGTTTGTGTCGCCTTTCTGTCTTCTGTTCGGTTCTTCACCGGCGTTGCCTTCTGAATAAATCTTCATCTTGTTAACCTCATGTTACATAGTTGTCATCCGAGGTATATAAATCCCACGAGGGGATGCTCGCCGTGGCTGAAACTGCGTGGAGCGGTTTTACACTGTGGTGTCCGTGGTTGGCAACAAGCAGGAATATCTTGGTACTGATTATAAAAGGTTGTTTTTTAGTCAGTATTGTAACCATTCTACCTACCATGCAAATCCAACTGAAGTGGGTGTATGAATGTGAAAGTTTCAATCGTAATACTCGGGTTTCATCCAAAGTACTTGCTCTCCAAACAGCAATTTTGGAACGGATAGTTCAAAGACGGTACGCGAGGGCAATGGTTTGAGGAGAGTTGAATGCCAGCTACAGTTGTTCTTGGAGCTCAATGGGGAGATGAAGGTAAGGGGAAACTTGTCGACAGAATTGCCGAACAAGCCACATGGGTTGCTCGCTTCCAAGGCGGCAACAATGCAGGACATACGGTTGTTCTTGGCGATCAAATTCTGAAGTTCCATCTACTGCCGTCCGGTATTACCCGCAAGGAATGCCACCTCGTTCTTGGCGATGGGATGGTTATCGATCCTTGGGTTCTTGATTCCGAATTGACCGGGTGGAAGGATTCAACCGGTGAGGATCCGCGTGGAGACCGCCTCTACATCAGCGAGAGAGCACATGTGATTCTGCCATATCATCGATTCCTTGACGGATTGGACAAGGAAATTGGAACCACAGGCAGAGGTATAGGGCCAACTTATGCCGATAAAATCAACAGAATTGGTTTGCGGTTTGGTGACCTCTCCGAAGTTTTAGCCAATGATGCTTGGGCAGCTACTACGGCTGAACGAATGAATGCGACCCTCGCTGCTGCAGGATCGGACGAACGAATAACCGCCTCAGGATTGCAATCGGATGTAGAATGGGTCTGGAACGCCTACAGTACTTCCATCCGTAACACTGGCTTAATGCTCGACAACGCTCTCAAATTGGGTGAGCATGTCATTCTCGAAGGTGCTCAAGGATGCCTCTTGGACATCGACCAAGGCACATTCCCGTTCGTCACCTCATCTGTAACTTCTCGTGGCAACGCCTCTCATGGTGCTGGCATCCATCCTGGTCACGTAGAGGATGTTATTGGAATTACCAAAGCCTACATTACTCGGGTCGGGAACGGTGCTATGCCAACAGAACTTGATGACGAAGCAGGGGAGCACCTCGGGACAGTAGGTCATGAGTTCGGTACCACCACTGGCCGTAAACGTCGATGCGGATGGTTTGATGCAGTCGTAATGCGACACGCAAACCGAATCAACGGTTTTACTGGGCTTGCTCTTACGAAGTTGGATGTCTTAGGTGGGCTTGACGAAATCAACATCTGCGTTGCCTACGAATTGGATGGACAAGAGATTCTTGAGATGCCTGCCAGCGCTACAGCGCTAGCACGATGCAAGCCAATTTATGTCACCATGCCGGGTTTCCCGTCGCATTCGCTTGAAGAATGGCTTGGAATTGCAAAGATGGCCAACGATCGAGGACTTGGCTACTCTGCTCTTCCTGCAGCGGCCCAACAATACATCAAGAAAATAGAAGCAATTGTTGGCGTTCCATGCACAAGTGTTGGTGTTGGTCCTGACCGCGATGCAACCATTGATGCTGTTTGATTTGAGTCGCTCCAAGGTGAAGACTCAAAAAGGATTGACTCGACGGAATGGATACAGGGGCGTTTAGCTCAGTTGGAAGAGTGCTTGGTTTGCAACCAAGATGTCGTGGGTTCAAATCCCACAACGTCCACCAAATCCCTGCATACGGGCCTAAAATCCGTAAGTTTAGACTTGTCAGGGCTTTCTAGACATTTACCACTTTGCCTACTTACGAGTAAAAATACGCAATTTTAGTGATTTACGACTCTGTAAGCGTTTGAAAAAAGGTGTTCTCTAGCAGTTTCTTTTTCCGGGCATCGTTTGCACGGGCCTTTCTTGCTTTTTTTCTTGTAGCGTTTACAACATTTGGATTTCAGTTTTTTCGTTTGTGAACCGCAGTTCGACTGGCAGTTCGAGGAACAAGCGCTTTGAGCGTGTTCCATTATTGACAAGTTTGGATTGAGGAAGTTTGTTTGTTGCCACCCACAAAAAGGGCATGCTACCCAACCGACTTCCATCGTAACACCGCAAACGGTACAGCTCTCTTGCAGGCACATACCTCTCCGTGATTTAGGGCACCCTAAAACCTTTCCTCGTAACAGTTCTGAATATCAGTCGAACACTTGAGGTACCAAGAGTCGGACCTGTAATTGGGTTTACCCAGAGATGACATTACGAATTAGCAAGCATTTTGAGTTTCAAAAGTCGCAAACAATCTACGTCCATATACATCGCAGTCGGCTGAACTGCAGGCTGAATGAATCACTCTTCTTCATCAAGAGAAATAACAATCATCGAAGGTTTGGTGCTGCGCAGGTTTGGTTTTGAATCGGTCAAGAAGGGATATTTCTGGATTACAAGAGCAAGTATTCGCTTATCTGCTGCCTGCAAGCTGAAAAAGGGGTAAGCGATTTTTTTGGGAATCCCTGCAGTCTTGGCTAGATGTTTTGTCGCTTTCTGGTATCTGTTATACTTTGTAGTACTTTGAGCAGTACCCACAATCAAGAGAAATAGTCCAACAATGATACTACCGCAGCACAACGAACCGTCACCGTAAAAGGCGTCTTCAATCGAGAAAAAGGGTATGACAAACAAGAAGATCAAACTGATTACGGCGACCAAAGTTCCTGTGTTTGGCTCTTCTTTGATCGAGATAAAATCCTTGTAACTCTCGAATACGGCCGACTCTTCTGAGTTTTCCTCTTCACCCATGGAACATTCTCATACGCATCTCAATTAACTCTTACCCATACATCGGTTAGTCAATGCATAATGCCAGCGTTGGGGCAGCCAACCACTCTTGATTCGCTGTATGCTTGTGGGGATTGATTTCCATTGAATCGTATGGATTAAAATCACAAGGGTTTGGTTTCCAGTCAATTCTTTTTACGCAGAGTGACCATGAGTATGACAACAAGCAAGACAACACCTCCGATCCCACCGCACAGAACGGCTTGGGCGCCGATTGAGTTTGATATGAAATCAGGTGTTGAACTTCCAAGTAACGATTGGTTTTGGTAAAATATGACTTTTTGAACGCTTGTTGTTGTTAAACAATCTCCGTTTTGGCACCCTAGTTCACTTTCCACAATGACGTTGACTTCCATCTCGAAAATGTGTCTGCCACTCGAATCTACTTGCCAATCCGAGCCATCGCTGGGGCTGTAGACCGTCATTCGAAATCTTTCAGGCGTTGGAACTGAATCGGCTTGTATGGTGCTTGATGGCAAGGAAAAATCGGCACCGTTCGTTTGCGCATAATCAAGTTGAACATTGAATTTGTCCACTCCATTCCCCGTGTTATACAACAGAATTTCTAAATCTAAATTACTACCTGTTTTCACCTCGACAATGGGTGACTCCATCTCGACATTAAATTCTGCAAATTGCATAATATTTACGATATTACTCGATTCTGACGACGCAATATTTGGGGGGGGTACTCCACTTATCTCTTGAACCGTTGCGGTCACCGTCAAAGTTCTCGATTGTGCATTCATTCGCGAAGACGCTCGAACATTGACCTGAAACTCTTCTTCACCGCCTGCGGCAACTGTGACGGAGCCTGGTGCTGCAACAGCTAATCCATCTCCCTGAACGTCGATATCTATTTTCTCAACATGTATTGTCGGATTGCTCACTGTGCAGATCGTGTAACCTGTCAAAGTAGCCCCAGGGCTTACATCGATATCAATTGAGCCACCGTTAACGGGATTACATTCTAAATCCACCGCAGCAACAACTGATTGGCCGGATGAATTCCCGATGAATGGGACACAGAGTGCGAAAATCAGCAAGAATAACACCAACATCTTGCTACGCATGCAGTTGCTACTGATGTCTTTTACTTTATTATATTCCCAGCAACAGTATTCACGGTAGTTGTAAGGATGTTGTGAGTGTATACATCCACAGCCTTCACAACTCTAAATCATCTCATTTTACGGGTTATAACTTCGTAAACATGTGGTATTGCGCCGATGAATTCGTATAACGCATATTTGCGAATGTCATTCGAAAGTCCAAGTTTTATTTTAGCGAGTAAAACTCTTAGAAAGCGTAACTTGAAGGGCAAAAAGGAAATCGCACATCATGGGGGTTACCTGCCCGCTTTCTCAACAAGAGCAAAGATGGCTTGATGCCGGCATTATCAAATTCAATACAGGTAAGTATTGGCATGCCCACGAGGACTGGGAGGAGATGTGGAAGTCTCTCAAGGCTAGGGAGGTTGAGCAGCGTTACGTCTTGGGAATCCAAGGACTTATTCAAATGACAGCTTTGATGCTTCAATACGAGCGGCAAAAAACCCAAGGGGTCATCAAAATGTGGAGTAAATCAACCGACAAAATCGGCTCGCCGGAATCACCTTTGTTTGAGATGCTATGGTGTGTTGATGTTCCAAAACTGCTTCAAGATGTCCACCCTTTTCATTCCGATGCAATCGCTGAAGAACCAAAGTGGAATCTCAATCCAAACGCAGTACAGATGTGAAGTGCAATTGAGGAATCATTTTTCTTCACCTCGCATGAACGTAATAGGCAGTATTGATGGCAGCAGCAAAACTGATCCAGGCGAGATAGGGCCAAACGAGCATGGATGCTGTGGGAAGATGAACATAGGTAAGGTAAGCATAGATTGATGTTAGGACAATCATCAAGATAATCATCACCAGTGAGAGGAGGTAACGTTCGGAATTGAAGACAGATGGCCAAGCCAGATTCAGCGCAAGTTGAACTAGGAACAAGAGAATGATTGCATTGGAATGCTTCAACTCTTCTCGGTGGTTCAATACTGAACTGATACTTATCGCAATACAGGTGTACAGAACAGCCCATATTGGAGCGACAACCCAGCCGGGTGGCTGGAAAAACGGTTCGTATTCTGAATCAAAAGTCATCGAACTCGACTGACCTTCGGTGACTTTGAATATAGTTTTGTGCTACAAATCGTGGGATTAAATTCACTCCGCTGTATTGAACATTGGTAATCATGTTTTTATGGCTCCAATGCCAATGAAAATTCATATCAGATCAATTTTG
>QQRW01000028.1:56340-61581 GCA_003602605.1 Candidatus Poseidoniales archaeon
CGCCTCTTTCTGCATCATGAAGTGAAAAACATTCTATTATAACTCATACGTTAATTTACACTCGCTATGAGAAAGACGATTGTATGTTTGATGATGACCCTACTTTTAGCCGCCAGCCTACCGCTCAATTCGAGCGCTGGACCGATGGATGATATTCCTACAAACGCCGCAGGAACTGGCGAACATGACTCTTTGGTAGCAGCACTTACACATGCGGGTCTTGTTGCCACGCTCCAAGGCACCGGACCATTCACCGTCTTTGCGCCCACGGACCAGGCCTTCGCCGCAGCAGGTATTGATTTAGCTGATTTTGACACACCCGAAGAAAACGCTACTTTATCTGACATTTTGCTGCACCACGTCTATTCTGGCGAAGTTTTAGCAAGTGCGGTCACCGATGGCATGATGGCTACAATGGTCAACGGCGATAAAGTGAAGTTCGGTGTTAACGGAGGCGCAGTAACCGTTGGTGCAGCCACTGTCACAAACGCTGATGTCATGTCCTCAAACGGAATCATACATGTCATCGACACTGTCTTGATTCCCCCTGTCGATATACCGGCAACCGCTCAAAGCACTACCATTCACGATTCATTGGTCGCAGCCGTCATTCAGGCTGATCTCCTCACAACCCTCCAAGGCCCGGGACCGTTCACTGTATTTGCACCAACAGACCAAGCGTTTGTGGATGCAGGTATTGATTTGGCAGCGCTCGACACACCAGAGGGCAAAGCAACACTTTCCGATATACTTCTCTATCACGTCGTCTCGTCTGAAGTTCCTGCCTCTGCAGTAACCGATTGTATGGAAGCAGATGCCGCAAATGGTCAGAAACTCGCCTTTACTGTCGGTGACAGCGTTATGGTCAACGATGCCACTGTCACCATGACCGATGTGATCACCAGTAACGGGCTTATTCATGTTATTGACAAGGTATTGAGGCCGAGTGAGACACCAAACGACATACCTAGGACAGCACAATGCACCGGCATACATGACTCGTTGGTTGCTGGTGTCATACAGGCTGAATTATTGGAGACCCTACAAGGACCAGGCCCTTTCACTGTCTTTGCACCAACTGACCAAGCCTTCGTCGATGCAGGTATTGATTTGGCAGCACTCGATACACCTGAAGGCAAGGCTACGCTCTCAGACATCCTGCTCTACCACGTTGTAGCAGGGGAAGTTCCAGCAGCAAACGTCAGCGACTGCATGTCTGCTACAGCCGTAAACGGACAACCGCTTACATTCACTGTAGATTCAAGCGTCATGGTGAACGGTGCTACCGTTATCCAAGCAGATGTAGGTACAAGCAACGGATTTATCCACGTAATCGACAAAGTGCTTACCCCAACCGATACTCCGAATGACATTCCACGAACAGCTCAATGCACCGGGATTCATGATTCCCTCGTTGCTGGTGTGATTCAAGCGGAACTTCTCGAAACACTCCAAGGAACCGGTCCATTCACACTGTTCGCACCAACAGATCAGGCTTTTGCAGATGCCGGAATTGACCTTGCTGCTCTTGATTCTCCTGAAGGAAAGGCAGCACTCACCGACATCCTACTTTACCACGTTATTGCTGGACAAGTCCCATCGTCTGCGGTTACCGAATGTCTCACTGCCAACACCGTTAACGGAAACCCAATCTCGTTTACCGTTGGAGATAGCGTCAAGGTTAACGATGCAACCGTCACACTCGCTGATGTGAACACCAGCAACGGTGTGATCCATGTCATTGACAAGGTGCTGACTCCAACCACAACGCCGAACGATGTGCCACGCACCGCACAATGCACCGGAATACACGATTCACTGGTTGCAGGCGTCATCCAAGCAGGCCTTCTCGAAACACTTCAAGGGCCTGGGCCGTTCACTGTCTTTGCGCCAACCGACCAAGCATTCACCGATGCAGGAATTGATTTGGCTGCTCTCGACACCCCCGAAGGACAAGCAACATTGAGTGACATTCTTCTCTATCACGTTGTTGCAGGTGAAGTTCCGGCAGCAAATGTCACTGACTGTATGTCTGCGACCGCCGTGAACGGAAACCCGCTTTCGTTCACTGTAGGGTCTTCAGTCATGGTTAACGGAGCTACAGTCACTGCAACAGATGTTGTAACCAGTAACGGCATAATTCACGTCATCGATAAGGTATTGTCCCCAACAGAAACTCCGAACGACATCCCACGTACGGCGCAATGTACGGGTATTCACGACTCACTGGTTGCTGCAGTTATCCAAGCTGATTTGCTTGCGACACTCCAAGGCCCAGGTCCGTTCACCGTGTTTGCGCCGACCGACCAAGCGTTCGCCGATGCAGGCATTGATTTGGCCACTTTGGACACGCCGGAAGGTAAGGCGACCTTGGCAGATATATTGCTCTATCACGTTGTGTCTGGAGAAGTCCCAGCAGCCAATGTTACCGAATGCATGTCTGCAACCGCAGTCAACGGTCAACCGCTCTCGTTCACTGTTGGTGACTCCGTCATGGTGAACGGTGCCACAGTTACACTTGCAGATGTCGGCACCAGTAACGGCGTCATCCATGTCATCGACAAGGTATTGTCTCCGACAGACACACCAAAAGATATTCCACGTACAGCGCAATGCACCGGAATACACGATTCACTGGTTGCCGCAGTTGTTCAGGCTGAATTGCTCGCTACACTGCAAGGAGATGGGCCATTCACCCTTTTTGCCCCAACCGATCAAGCGTTCACCGATGCAGGAATTGATTTGTCAGCATTGGATACCGTTGAAGGCAAAGCTGCACTAACGGATATTTTGCTCTACCACGTTGTTGCTGGGGCAGTCCCTTCTTCGGCAGTAACCGAGTGTATGTCCGCAACCGCAGTCAACGGTCAACCGCTTTCGTTTACCGTTGGAGACACCGTCATGATCAACGGAGCAACAGTCACCCTGGCAGATGTGAACACCAGCAACGGTGTTATCCATGTCATTGACAAGGTTCTCTCACCGACAGACACACCGAATGATTTACCTCGTACAGCTCAATGTACAGGCGTTCACAACTCATTGGTCGCAGCAGTGATTCAAGCCGAACTCTTGGCAACACTCCAAGGCGAAGGTCCATTCACACTCTTTGCACCTACCGACCAAGCATTCGCTGATGCAGGTATCGATTTGGCAGCATTGGACACCCCAGAAGGTAAGGCTGCCTTGACGGACATTCTCCTGTACCACGTCTATGCAGGTGCAGTCATGAGTGCAAACATCACCGACGGAATGGTCGTCGAGATGGTCAACGGTGACAACACCACTTTGACGGTAACGTCTGGGATGAGTGCTTCAGTCCTTATTGGAAACGCAACGGTTACCGGGGCAGATGTGATGACTTCAAACGGAATTATCCACGTTATTGACAAAGTTTTGATGCCTCCAGTTGATGACATAACAGACACGACCGATACAACCGATACAACCGGACAAGCAGACGGAGCAAGCGGTGATTCTGACGATGAAGGTGGATACCTTTGGACTCTCATCATCGTGATTTTGGTTCTTGGTGGCGGCGCAGGTGCACTGTTGTTCATGCGCAGTCGAGGCGGGGATGATGCTGCATCGAAGGAGTTCGGTCAGGATGGTTTAGTGAATCAACTGCAACCGATTTCCACCACATCATATGCTGGAACTCAAGCAGCGGCTACAACCGCTTATTCAACAGAACTTGCTCAGCAGTATCAATCTGCTCAACAAACCCAACAATATCAACCTGCACAGCAGGTGGCACAGCCGGCACAAGCGGCAGCAGTTGCACAAGTCCAACCAATTCAGACTGTAGAAGTCATCCCACAACCTGCTGTGGCAGAACCTACAGTTCTGCGACAATGGACCGATGATGCAGGTTATACCTGGAGAGCATTGGACGACGGCAACACCTACTGGTGGACCGGAACTGAATGGCAAAAGTACTCTTGATGAGTCTACAAGTTGTTCAGGATCTGACTGCAGGTCTTCACGGTGCAAAACTCACCGTGAAGGCTTGCCAGAGCAGTCGTATGGATGAGGTCAGCATCGAGTATTTCGCCATCCGGTGATTCTCGAGGGAACGTTGCGCAAGCATCGGAGACCAGTTCGACATCAAAGCCAAAGTTTCCCGCCATCCTCACCGTAGTAGACACGCAGTGATTGGTTGTGAGTCCGGCAATGACCAGACTTGAAATCCCGTTTTTACGCAGGTATGCTTCGAGTGTGGTGCCGATAAAACTGCTGTTGACGTTTTTGACGAACTCCTTTTCACCGTTCATCGGTTTAGCCCAGTCATAGAACTCAAACCCTCGAGCATCTGCCCGCAGAGGACTGTCGATCTCTGTTGATGAATGCCGAACATGGATTATGTTCTGGCTCTTCGCTCTCCATTGATGAATTAACGATTTCGTATTTTCCTCAAAATTTGGATTGTTACGTTGCCCCCATTTCGGGTCATCGAAACCCCTTTGACAATCGATGAGCAACAGAGTTCGGTTTTTTGGTGCCTCCATGTTTCTCACCCTACTACAAAATCCAAACATCAACAATTCGAACATAGAACATGTACGAGAAGACCAGTAGTGTTGGAAGAAGCCAAGCGAAATAGAGTGGTTTTGGGACTGGCTTCAATTGCGTTTCTCCGTTACGTAGTGCTTGAATGGATGTCGCCAATAGATAGACGAAGGACGCGTAGATGAGCGGCGAGCCCGGATTGAAATCCAGTGCACTGGGAATGTCGAAGTGAGTTATGGCGACAAAACCACGTGACATGCCGCAAAAGGGACATTCGTAGCCAGTGAGATGAAAGATTGGGCAAAGCTTCATTCCATCAACTCGGCCGTGCGGAAGCACTGCAGAAACCACAAGTGCACCACTGGTTACAGCAGCGGTAATGGATGCGGCATTGATTCCCGGCCATTTCATTGTTGAGTCCTTGAGATTGGGGTTAATCTCCTTTTTGTCGGCAGAACCATTATAATGCGACATGTCGAGCGGTAGGTATGCAAGCACAAGGCATGGAACAGGCAGCAATGACATCAGACAAAGATTGGACAGTACTACTGCTCCTCACTATTTTCCTTGGGGGATTGGGTGTAGACCACTTCTACACCGGTAAGATTGGAACTGGAATTCTCAAACTCATCACTTTGGGTGGATGTGGAATTTGGGCAATTATCGACTTGGTCATGGTCATCACTGGCGGATTCAAGGACTCCAACGGCCTTCCAGTCACCAACAAGTGAT
>QQRW01000028.1:62110-111639 GCA_003602605.1 Candidatus Poseidoniales archaeon
CGTGCAGTCCTACCAATTCTGTGGACATAACTTTCGGGTTCGTTTGGTAAATCGTAGTTGAAGACGTGCGTAATACCATCGACATCGATTCCTCTGCTTGCAATATCAGTTGCTACAAGGATTGGGATAGAACCATCTTTGAATCCTGCTAATGCTCGAGTTCTTGCGCCTTGGCTCTTGTTACCGTGAATGGCCGCTGCTGCGATGTTACTTTGGTCCAGTTGCTTGACCAGTCGATTCGCACCGTGTTTGGTTCGAGTGAAGACAATGCCACATTTTACGCGTTCATCCTTGATGAGTTGGACCAGCAATCGTCGCTTGTCTGCTTTTCTCAAGAACATGATTCGCTGTTCTATGCGATCGACGGTCATCTCCTTCGGACTTACATCAACCATCACCGCATTGTTCAAAAACGAACCAGCGAGTTTAGCAATCGATTTTGGCATGGTTGCGCTGAAGAGAAGATTTTGACGCTTGTTTGGAAGAAGTTTGAGGACTTTTTCAATGTCACGAATGAAACCCATGTCGAGCATCCGGTCGGCTTCATCCAGTACGAAGAACTCTACTTTCGTAATGTCGACAAAACCCTGTCCGATTAGGTCAAGAAGGCGTCCGGGTGTGGCGACCAGTATGTCGAGTCCTTTTTGCAATGCGCGAACTTGTGGGTTTTGTTTGACGCCGCCAAAGATAACTCGATGTCGAATATCCATGTGTTCACTGTAGGCTGCGAAGCGTTCATCGATCTGTGCTGCCAATTCACGGGTTGGAGAAAGAATCAAAGCACGTATGTGTCGTTTTCCTTGTGGTCTTTTTCTGCCCATAATTTGCAGAACAGGTAATGCGAAAGCTGCCGTTTTACCGGTTCCAGTTTGAGCAACACCGAGCACATCGCGACCTTCAAGCAAGGGCGGAATAGATTGTTCTTGTACGGGTGTAGGTGAGGTATAGCCTTCAGAGGCCACAGCTTTGAGAAGTGTCTCGGAGAGTCCGAGTGATTTGAAATCGGTCATGTTGAATCCCACCTGAGAACCATCGTACAGGTCCACTGCATGCAGACCTCAATTCTCTTTGCCTAAATACCCGATTGAAGATATGCGAGCCTTCACGCAAGAATGAACCGGTTCGGTATGCGCCGTCAAAGAATCGGCTGGTTTCGTAACCACTCCAGATCAGATATGTAGAGTTGACGAATATCATCGAGTCCGAGAACAAGCATTGCTAGCCGTTCAAGGCCCATTCCCCACGCGAGTACCGGGGACGAGATTCCCAACGGCTCGGTAACTTCTGGACGGAATATCCCCGCTCCACCAAGTTCAAGCCACTTTCCTCTCCACTTGACTTCGATCTCGAGACTTGGTTCTGTGTATGGGAAATACGCAGGACGGACACGAACTTCTGGATAGCCCATCTTCGCGTAGAATGTCTTGAGGGTCGTAACAAGCATCTGCAAATTTGCACCTTCTTCCATAATAATTCCTTCAATTTGATGGAACTCTGGTAAGTGGGTGCGGTCAATTGCTTCCTTGCGGAACACTCGGTCGACTGAAAACACACGGCATGCCTCGGACGGATTCCTCGCGAGATATTGAATGGTGTTGACCGTCGTATGTGTGCGCAACAAACCCTTCTCTGATGTTTCGGCTGAGAACTCTCCTCCCCAGCCAACTGAACCAGTATCGCCGCCGTGTTCATGGATTGCACCCCATGCATCTGTCAAGTCTCCCGGAAGCTCGATTGATTTAGGGTTGTCCAAGTAAAACGTGTCTTGCATTTCTCGTGCAGGGTGGTCTTGTGGAATAAACAACGCATCCATGTTCCATCCCGCAGTTTGAACATAATCATCAACAAGTTCTGAGAAACCCATCTCAAGGAAGATGCTACGTACCCTCTCAATCAATGCCTGCATCGGATGGCTGCGTCCAGTTCTTGGTGTAGATGACTCAAGCGTCACATCGAAAGGTCTGTATTCGGCTTCCTTCCATTCTTCCGATTGTAAGAGTTCAGTTGTTATTTCTGTGATCAATTGCTTTTCAACAAGTGCGTCTGAAGCAATTGCCTTTCCTGCATTGGTAAGTGTCCAGGTTCGTGCGGTAGACACGACGGACTCAATGAGTCCTCGACGTGATTTGAAATGCTCCAACATGTCTCTGTCCAACGAATCTTCGGGTTGTGGAAGCGATTGAATGAAAGCAGTCCTTTGTTGGATGTGTGATGTGACCTGTTCTGGATTATCCGTGGTAAATGCGCCATTCGACATTTGGACACCCAATCGCTTCATCAGCCCGACGCCGGGTCCTGCCTCATGTCGCTCAAATTCCGATTGGAGATTCGCCATAGTGGGCTCAGCATGCGTTGAAATCCAATTCCATAGCCTTGCTTCTAATAATCCGCTGTTGCTGGCTTTCACACCTTCAGCAGCCAGTCTAACAAGTGAAGAACTTGTTTCGCTTGTTTTAACAAACCCTCCGTTTGTTAGTCCATGTCCAGCACCAACGGCTACGGCTTGGTCCTTCCATTCGCAGATTTCCAAAATCTCATCCAGGGTCCACTCATGCTCCGGCTTCTCCTGCATTCTACGCAGCATTCTGCGCTCGGGATTGAGCAAGGAGTCTGCGTCCATGATGAGTCGTGTCAATTCATGCCCTTCAATTCTATGGAGTCTCAAGGTCGTATATGACGCTTTTACGGCAACTTAATTTCGCCGATTATTCCTCTTCATCCCAGAGGAATGTCGAGCATGCGGGGCATGTGAATTTACTTGGTCGGTCGCCATCGAGCAACTCGATATGTCCGCAAGGCCCGCACATGACGGTGCATTTCTTCGGCTCATCGAGCGTGATGTCAACTCTGTACATGACGCGTCCGGCATCTGGGAGTTGCGCTGAATCCGGCTTCCAATTGCTGATTTCCTCGTCAGTCATGCCTTTTTCAGATCGTATTGACATGCCAAGAACAAACAATACGATGCCACTTATGCCTACAGTTCCAGCGATGGACATGATGTTAGCCACGGTGAAAAAAGCACCTGCAACGAGGCATATCGCACCGGCAATCAGGAAATTCTCTCTTGTGCCGGGCATTGTGATTCCTCACTTGAGTGCGTGTGCAAGAGCTTCAGCGACGCGAGGGATATGCGCTAATGGCACTGCACAGAGGCCAATACGAACGCCACCTGTGAGTGGGACGAGATAGACATCTTGTTCAGCGCAGGCTTCAGCAATTTTTTGAGGTTCATCGTGTTCCAACCAAGCAAAGAAGCCATCGTGTGTTGGGTTTAACGGGACGTTTAATTTCTCACACGATTCTTTGAGCAGGTTACGACGGTTCACGAGCAGAGATTGTAGACGGTCTCTCTCATGCCCCCATGCCTCTCCACCTTCACTGGAAGCATGCATTTCACTGACGGTAAATTGTGCAACTCGAGGTGCTGCAGACCATGTTTGACGCCCTGTAACCCCCATCACTGTGTCAATTTTTTCGGTAACTTCTGGATCGGGATGGATGCTGACCAGAGCACCCGTTCGTAGGCCGTAGATGGTATGCGATTTAGAAAGTGAAAGGGCGAAGGTAATCAGGAAGTTTTCAGTCCATGGCCAGCCTTCTTCGATGGACTCAAGAATGGTTTGACTCCACCCATGAGGTTCTTCAGCATACAAATGATAGGCGGAATCCAAGAGCAAGGTGTGACCAACGTTTTCATTCGCCGATGCACTCTCCATGACCGCTTCAAGGACTGCCATTCGTCCAGCTGGTGTCAACGAAAGTCCAGTTGGGTTGTGGGCCGGGTCATTGAGCCAAATCATGACTTTATCTTGCTTTGAACAAAGAGAAGCAAGTTTTGCTTTAAAATCTTCAATATCGACAAATGGATACGGCGAATCATCGTTTTTTGGCAACAGTGCATAGACTTCCGAGCCTAAGTCACAGCCCGACAGGAACCCTTTGTATGGACCCCAGTGTCGGTCTCTGAGGAGAACTTTGTCACCTCGGTTAGCGAAATTAGCCGCAGCGAGGAACAGTGCACCAGATCCACCGGGGGTAGCGGTCGCAGTCATCGAGATGCCACATTCATCCATGGCGTCACGGTGTTCGCCAAGTGCTAGCGTTTTTGCAAGGTCGAGAAAAGACGGAAGCCCTTTGAGCGGAGCATATGCCGCAATTTCAACAGGCGGAGCGGCACGTATTGCTTCATCGACAACCTTGTTGATTGCGAGCGTACCGTCATCTTCAAGCAACGCTCCAATTGTTCCGTTTACGGCATCAGCCCCATTTTTGACGGCTTCTTGGTATCGTGCCCACCATCCGAAAATTGTATCGTTACCAACCTTCGACTGGGCGTATGGGTTGAGTAGTCCTGCACCGGCGTCATGGTTCATGCCTATCCGAATACGGCCGTGTTCTTTGACTTGCCTCTTCTTCTGGTTCAATTGACAAGCGAAGATTCCTCACATTTTCTTGATGTTCTCTCCGTTTCATTCATCAAGGGTAAGTGTCTCGGGCAGTTTGTCGCCTGTGTAGCATAGCTGGTAGTGCATCGGATTTGTAATCCGAAGGCCGGGGGTTCGAGTCCCTCCGCAGGCTCCTTTCACTGTAAAGCGATAACTCAGTAAGCCTCCATGCTGACGGAATCTCATGCGTCCTTTCCATCTTGCTTTTCCCGTAACGGATTTGCCGCAAACTGAGCGTTTCTATGTTGATGTGCTTGGATGTACAATTGGCCGTCGTACAGAGAGTACAATCAACTTTAATTTTCACGGGCATCAAATCGTATGTCATTTGGTTCATGCGATGCCAGACATGAGCGATAACGGCCGAGTGGATGGTAAGCAAGTCCCTCCGTTTCATTTTGGACTCGTAATGGAATATGCACAGTGGCATTCCTTTCGAGACGAACTGATGAACCAAGGAGTCGAGTTTCGCCTTAAACCACATATTCGTTATCCAGGCAGAGTTGGTGAACAGGCAACACTCTTTCTGAATGACCCATCAGGTAATGCGATTGAGTTCAAATCTTTCAAAGACGAAGGCCGTCTATTTGCAACCGCTGATGGCGCCGAGCATGAAGCCGGCGGCGGGCTCTTGTAAGCGAATAATCAAAGTCAAGGATTCTTTGGGAGTGGTATGGTGGCACAGCGACTGGATGGAAAGGCATGCGCTGCGAAGGTCGAAGAAGAACTTCTTGAGAGAATTGCCAAGTGTCGAGAACAGATGACTCAGCCCCACCTTGCTGTCGTTATTGTCGGTGATGACCCTGCAAGCCATGTTTATGTCGGCTCCAAAGTGAGAGCATGTGAACGGCTTGGAATTCGTAGTACTCACATTGAATTACCTGCGACTGCAACTGAAGACGAAGTTCGAGCGACCATTGAATCCCTCAACAATCAAGACGATCTCCACGGCATCCTCGTCCAATCACCACTTCCAAACCACATGGATGAAGAAGGACTTACTGACCTCATTGACCCATCAAAGGATGTGGATGGATTCCATCCACAGAACCTTGGCCGTCTCGTTCAAGGAAGAATGGACGGCATGTTACCATGTACTCCGAGCGGAGTTATGCGAATGCTGTCGTGGGCAGGAATTGAAACCGAGGGCAAAACCGCAATAGTGCTCGGGAGGTCACGCATTGTCGGGATGCCACAATCGTTACTTTTAGGGGCCAAGGGAGTCGATTCAACCGTCACTGTAGCTCATTCAAGAACCAAGGAAACGCGCTCACTCTGTGCAAATGCAGACATCATTATTGCCGCTGTTGGCCGTCCTGAGATGGTTACTGCTGATTGGGTCAAAGAAGGCGCAGTCGTCGTTGATGTTGGTATCAATCGAGTCGAAGATGACAGCCGAGAACGCGGATGGCGTCTAGCTGGTGATGTCCACCCGAGTGTTGCCCAAAAGGCAGCATGGCTTTCACCAGTTCCAGGAGGCGTAGGTCCGATGACCATTGCAATGCTCATGGAAAATACCGTTCGCGCTGCTGAACTTTCCATTTCTGTTTGACAACGCTCATAGGTCGGTAACGGTAGCGGCATGCATGGACCCGATTGCACCTCGGCTCGCAACAGGCACGCTTGTGCTGGGTCTGATTACATCCGTCGGAGCCAGCATAAGTTATGTGCTCAAACTCGGTTTTACAAATGGATTTGGGGCGGAAGAAATAGTGATGATTTGCATTGCTGGAGTGCTGTTCATTGTCTCCTTTTTCGCTTCGAGGGAACGGCAGCAAATGGAAATGATTTCAGCACCAACATTGGAAGAACAATTTTCGGCCATCGAATCCATGCCTACGCAATACCGTTCTTCATCAACCGAAACCGATTCACTCGGTTTTGAAACCCGGTCCTCTGAGCCCACACAAGCCCAAGCAGTCATCACTTCTGTACTTGGTCAGCCCAGCGAAGTTCCTATCACCAACGTTTCCGATGCCTTTGAAGCATTGTCATCGGGCATGAACTCGGTTGGAAGGCAACACGTCGAAATGAATCCAGCCCCTCACCGTCACACTCAGCAAGACCGGGAAGTCTTCAAATCGTCTCGTTCGACCGAGGACACTTTTACTCGGCTCGAAGTACAGAACATACCACTTCCCGGCCAAAATGAAGCGAAGACCTCTCCTGATTTACCATGGCAATCTTCGAAAAGTGAGTTTCAAACTGACGGTGTCGCTCATGTACCCCTCCCACCAATGTCGAGCGTCGAGCCTGTCCACTCTGAAGATTCGGTTCCCGAACCGCAGATTGAACCGATCGTTTCCGAAATACAAGTGCCTAGCATGCCGAATCTTGACGATCTGTTCGATGCACCCTCTGTAACATCTTCACCCACTGCGACGTCGCCAACAAATGTTCCTTCTCTCCCGGACTTGCCAAACCTCGACGACTTGTTTTGATGTTCCATAGTTCAATAGAGGTTGGACTGTTGGGTGAATACATGTGGACAGAAGCGTTCGACCTTCACAGCCATTCCACCAACAGCGATGGTGAGCACTCTGTCGCTGAAGTTGCTAAAATGATGGCGGATTCGAAGGTCAAGTTTTGGTCGCTCACAGACCACGATACTATTTCTGGTTGGCCTTCGGCGAAATCTGCAGCGGAATCAGTAGGGATGAGGTTCATCCCAGGTGTCGAAATTACCTGTGCGCCGGGCTTGGAGGCTGATTTCGGTGTCATGAAGTCAAGACAACGTGACCGAGCTTCCGATTCGTGGCATCTCTTGGCCTACTTCCCCGAAATGGATTTTTCCAGTCCTCAACACGATGGTTTTGAAGCATGGTTGGCGCCATTAGGCCAAGGCCGGATACCGCGTATGAAGGCAATGGTGGGACGGCTCAGTGAACTTGGGATGCCAGTCGATTTTGATGCCGTTGTTGCTCGAGCAGGTGATTCAGTCGGGCGTCCACATTTGGCGGACGAAATGATGGCTGCTGGTTATGTGGATACCAGACAACAAGCATTTGATGAATGGATTGGTGACGGTAAACCTGTTCATATCACTCGCCCAAAGCCAAGCATTGCAGAGGCTTGCAAGGCTGTGCACGATGCCGGGGGTTTCACATCTCTCGCTCATCCGCTTTACTATTGCATTGAAACTGCCGAACTCATTGCATTCTGCGTTGATGCTGGTGTTGATGCCATTGAATGCTTTCATCGCAGCCATACTGATTCTTATCGCTATGAACTTTGGTTCGCTGCGAAGAATGCTGGCCTCGGTGTGACGTGTGGTTCTGACTTCCATGGTCGAATGTATAATCAAGCACCTGGGCGTATGGCAGTTCCCTGTTCGACGTTGCCTTCCGCATTCAATGAGATGACTCAGTCTCTTGTCGAGTCAATGCATCAATAATCAGCGCGATTTCAAACAGAATCACAGCCGGCATTGCTACGAGAAACAGCGAGAGTGGATCCGGTGGAGATAAGAATGCCCCGAGAATGAACGCACTAAACCAGATGTGCCTGCGGTAAGAACGAATCGTAGCTCGACGGACCAGTTCCAATCGCAAGATGAGAAGTGTGACAAGGGGTGCTTGGAAGCCTATGGCTGAAGCAAGAGCCAAGTTGGCGACAAATCCAGTATAACTTGACAATCTCCATTCGGTAGAAAGTCCTGCGCTCTGCGCATCAGTAGTGAGGTATTCGAGAAGCATCGGTGTAAGCCAGTTCCATGAATAGTAGGTGCCAGCAACCATCAAAGTGAGTGCAGAAAGGACGGTTACCAGCATTGTCCGGTTCGGACGAGGTGCTTTGAATTGCAGTTCAGCAAGCCTCTGTCGAACTGCTAAATGCTTGCTGGCTCTCCAACTCCCTTCAGATACAAAGACCAAGACCATGAACATGAACCCAATATGAGCCGCTAATCGTACTTGTAGCAGGATGAATTCAACCGGTGAAATGACAATGATATCAACGTCATTCGGAAGCCTTTGCGGCTCGATCAACCACGCAATGAATGTTCGAGTCAGTGGGAATGTAGCGATGAATCCAATTGCAAAGACTGCACAGAGCAGTTTGACTCTCTTTCGTAGATGCGTACGAAAATCGGCAAGCATTTCGCCGCCGGGTGAATCAAGCAGTTCATCCACTGCACTGACCAATCGTTCGGCACCTGCCATTGTTACGAGGATGAGGCTGACCCTCATAACACACACTCATCGAGAGCATCATTCTTGTTCCCAGAGGTGGGATGGTGTTGAGTCGTAGAACTTTCTGTTGTATTTCTTCAATCGGCGAATTCGGTTGATGACAAATCCAGTCATCCATAGCGATGCCAGTGAAAGGGCAATTGCTTGCCCCATCAATTCTTCATGGTAGTCGTTCAATACGCGAACTTGAATGACATCACCAGACGAGTTTTGACTCGGATTGTGCATCATGATGTAGTGAAACACCATGGGTGACTCAATGACCACTTCAAGAGTGTCTTGAGGTGCAACATACTGAACCTCGCCGAGCGTTTTGACGATGCCCCAATCAATTGAACCCTCTTCCATCGCTGGAGGGGCAATGTCCACCATGAGGACAACCACTTCCATCGTTAGAGAATCATCGAGATTCGTTATGTTTGAGTGGACATTCATGCCTGGGTCAAATCTCTGAATGATTTCAAAACGAGAATCATCAGGTCCGAGTTGATACGATATGCGTTCGTCAACATGTGATTCTTGGTATTGAACAGCCATGAGAATCGTGGTGAGCATCAAGAGAGCTACAATGCCTTCAACAAGCAGGTGTTGTCGTATTTTCTTGCTGGTGAATCCTTTGAAGAAACTACCGTAATCGTTCCTTAACCTTGGCTGCAGGTGATGAATGAACAGTGCGCCTACTCCACCGATGAGCAAACCAAGCGGTATGTCAATGAACCAATGAATACCCAGATAAAGAATAGTAAAAACGAACAGTGCAGTGTTCAATAGCACGAACATGTGGTAGCGGAAATGCCGCCACTCTCGGAGGGTTCCTCCATTCTCTCTCACATGCAGGTAATTGAGCAAAAGAATTCCGAACGGTATTGCTACGTGCAGCGAAGGGACTGCATTATCCAGTGGGTCATGCGTTGCATAGAACACACTGTACCATCCTTCATGATACAACAACGATTCCATGCCGGGTATCCATGAAGAGGTGACTTCAACATTGAAAAACAAATAGTAAGGAACCGCAAGAGCATAAATCAGCAGATAATTCAGGGCAACCTTGTCCGTCATGTCCCGGTCACCGGTGTATGCGAAGTACACGGTAGTGACATAAATCAGGAACAGGTAAATGAACAGATAATGGAAATTAAGAACGGCAGTTAGGGTGTCGTTGAGGAAGAATTCTTGCACATGTTGTGTCAAATTACCCTCAAAGGAATACACAGCTTCCGTCCAGTGCCCAGTGCGTAACTTAATCGGTTCATTGAGCGTATCGGTAATGGATTTCCACTTTATGATGACGATATAGCCCATTGCGTGTAGGTAATATCGCTGGTCGTGAAAGACCTGTAACCAGCGTTTCACTGGGATGCGCATTTCAGGTCTATGGGTAGTGAAAGCCCAACAAATGATTGGAGTCAAAACCAAAATGAGACCCATCATGATTCCATAGGGGTCCATATCTTACCCGGCTATGGGATTTCATATAGGCGTTATGACGGAGAGAGCGAGGAAATGGACTTCCGAAGACCCTCAATGGGCAACACAGAATCATTAGTCTTAGAAAGGAGTTCTTTTTGGATGATACATGGTGCAAAAATGGAACCAAGCACCGGAGAACACTTTGGAAAGTCTTCAGCATGCCATTCAAGTTAATGACGGTATAGAATTTGACCTACGACTTACCAGTGACAAAGAACTCGTTTTGCATCACGATGCAGACATTTCAGTTCCAGCATCGAAGCGACCACACCCTGTTAAGTGGACTGAAAACCATACGCTCGATGAATTGACTTCCTTCGGTTTTCTATCGTTCGAGGCAATGCTGTCAGATCCGATTATTCGCTCGGAGTGGCGAGATAAGGGTAAGATGGGTTGCGTCGAGTTGAAACGTCCTCATCCGAAAGCCCTCTACGGTGGGGGAGTATTTGGTAAAAAGCAGCATATTTCTCACATCAGTGACATGATGGTCAAAGCCGATGCTTTGCTTGATGAGCATGGCATTCCTCATGAAAACACGGTCTACTATGCATTCCACAACGGGATGAAAGCCTCCGCAAAATTATCCAAAACGAAGCGTCCTTGGTCGAATTTAACGCCATATATTCCACCTTTTGGAACATACTACACCAAAAGGATGCGTGGGACTCTCCACTTTCTGACAACGCCTTTGGCCCGTCTTATCCGTACTAATCGTGATGCAGGCGCATCCATGGCGCCCTGCGCAGTCGAATACTTTCTTCCTCCGCAGAATGTGATTACACTCGGCCGCCGGGGTGGTTTGAAGGGCGAACGCATACGGCGAATCAATGCACATCAGGGTGGATTTCCGATTTATGTGTGGCCTGCAAATCTAGGTAAAGAACACGACATACTCGATGCCGGGCTAACCGGTCTCACCGATTGTTCTGATCCAAACATGACATGGTTACCTTCCGGACACTTGCGATGGACTCGACCTGCAACATTGCCTCTCGATGCTCAACAACGAAATCTTTTGAAATCGGCGACGCAGTCCAATCATCAGAACATCTTGAAACAACTCCACGAGGAAGTTGTTCCCTGGTCTGAATGTGATAATGAACGCAAGACCGCTCTTGTTGAAATGTGGAAATCAAAATGGCAATGGAGTGATTCGACCGCTTCTATTCTTGAGCGTTCCAGTCATGCTTCACCTCCTTGGGAGGCCATACGACTACTCGGGCATCGTGGTTCAGGTAAGACATCACGGCCTGTGCTGAGGTGAATTTCACTCGGTATGGCGAAGAGATTGCGCTTCTGCAATGTACTTTGGACGATAGATCGGTGTACCCTTTCCATCTCGTAATACTGCCCGTTCATCGACGATTTGAGCACCGATTCCCGCAACTCGCGCCCATCCAAAGAATGTAGTGTAGTACGTGGGGTCTGTAAATCCGATGTGATGAAGAAGTGCGCCACTGGCAATGTCTACATTGGCGTTTGGATTGCTGATTTTTGGGTTCTCACTGAGCACACGTGGAGCGACTTCTCGCAATGTTGTCACGATTTTGAAGTTCTCATCATCGGGACAAATCTCTGCGCCAAGTTGGAATTGTACGGTGGCTCGCGGGTCTTCTGCACGGAGGACTGCGTGGCCAAAGCCAAATATTGGGCGCTTTGCTTCTAGCTCGGCACGAACAAAGGCTTCGACTTCATCGGGGTTACTGGTTCCAACCTTCAAGACGAATTCAAGGCATGATTGGTTTGCGCGTCCATGAAGCGGTCCTGAAAGTGCGTTCATTGCACCTGCCATTGATGAATACACAGTCGCCTTTCCAGATGCAATTGCCTTGCCAGCGAAGGTCGAAAGATTACCTCCGCCGTGGTCCATATGGAGGACAAGGTAAGTGGAAATGACTTGTTTCATTTTCTCCTTGTCTACACCTTCAAATTCGAGAGCATGGACAAAGCGGTCAACGAGATTCATCGATGTGTCGTCAGCAGGGATGTCGTTTTCTCGGCCTTCCCGGATTCTAAAAATGAGGGCCATCAAACGAGGCATTCGGGCGATGAGGTTGAGTGCATCCTCTTTCCAGTCGCCAGTGGTTTCTAACATTCCCAGGGTGTGAATACCGATGCTCAGCCAATCCATTGGGTGTCCGAACTTTGGTAGAGTTTTGAGTATCGATTCAATATCTCCAGGGATCTCTGCTCGAGCCGCAAGGTCTTGGTGGAATGCAGTAGATTGTTCAGGCGTTGGCAATTCTTTGTTGAATAAGAGGTAAACGATATCCTCTGGCTCATATTGCGCAAGTTCGGAAATCGGATAGCCGCAATAGTGAACGCCTTCTGTTGGTGTGACAAACGAGGTTCTGCAAGTGCCGACAGGAACACCACGAAGGCCAGTGTTGAGGTGGTTCTCAGTCACTTCCAAAAGTACCTTGTTGTCTGCCAATTGCTCCCCTCGGAACATTCCACATACCTCTTTCGTATAAAGGCGGCTCTTCGATATTCAACTGTTAATGCACGGTTCGGAGCACGCTCATCGAACTTTACGATTCCAAGGCGGCCAAGAACGGAATCCTTTGGTCGATTCTCGGTCAGCGAAGACATGGATACGTATTGCTTCACCATCGATGATGAGGGCGTCATCAGCGGTAAGTCCAGGGCATGTCTCCTTTACATCTCTCCATGCTCTGTCGGTTGCAAGGTTCTCTGACCACCATGGAAAGGCTGCACACTGCTGAGGCCGGACAGTATAGATGGTGCATTGTTTATTTTGGTCAAGATAGATGCAAACATCATCAACTTCACGACTTTTGAGAACATAACGGCCATCAAGTGTTTGACGACAATCCCTTTCCAGCCATTCTTCGACTTCCATACCGTGGTGCTTGGAAATGCGTTCTGCATCTGTGATGGATAGGTACACAATACCACCAGGCTCATCACAGCATTTACCGCAATTTGATTGGCAAGAGAAGGCTACGCCCTCCATCCACCACGGTGGTCTCATTCCTCTTCACCCGTTTGCATAGTTTGAACTGGACGGATCCGACCTAATCTGATCTTACGAGGTTGCGGAGATTCATCGAGTAAATCCATCATATCGACGCTGCGTGAATCAACATTCCATTCCCCGTCGGGTTCGTGACTGTCAAGAGGGTCTACGACTTTGCTTGGTTTTCTACGGTTTGCTTTTCGCCTTTCATTTCGAACACTGTCCTCTTCCATTTCGGGCCAAGGTTCTCGGTCGGGGTCGAATTCAATGAGGTTACTTTCCATTTTTCGCAACTCGTCAGCGATGTGAATCAATTCCTCAATCGATGCTTCTGAAGTGCGTTCTGAGAGGTCATGAAGTTGAGATTCAAGATTTCCAAGTTGGATGGAACTCTCAATCAAGTCGCGTTCAAACGAGTTTATCCGATGATCAAATGCTTCATCCAACTCTGTTAAAACATCTGCAGCCAAACCGTAGTCTCTTTCCTCAATTCGTCCTTGGCGAGCGATGAGATGTTGTTCCCTTTCATTGAGGTCAAGGACGGATGGTGCAGAAGGTGCGGTGTCTTCCAGTGCAATTTTCAGATATTCTGAATGCCTCCGTTCCCCGGATTCAACCAGTTCGCGAGCATTGAGTTCTGGCGGCATGTACTCGTCGTCACCGAGTTCAGGTAATTTCGAATAAAGGTCGATCCCTCCATGGACTTCATCGCTGTAAACGGTATCAACTGCTGAATCGATGAGGCGCATCGCAATGTCCTCCACCTTTTCACGTGCGTAAGGTTGTTCGGGGGTTGCTGTTTTTACTTGATTTGACAACAATGCAGTGACATCTTCTCCATCAAATACTTCATCGCCGGACTGGAGGGCGAGGGCAACCAAGTCAAAATTGGCTTTAGTCGAATGCCATCCAACGGTATCTTTGAGTACCAGGCTGGCCAATTGACTGTCGTTCATCATTAGACCTTTTTTGATAGCAAGGTGCCGAGCATACAACATCATACTCGAAGACTGAGGTATCTCGAGATGTACCGATGCAGCATGCCGTGTGAGCTCCCACAGCCGTGAAGTTGGCCAATCGTCCGGGGTGCTTTTGGAAGTGAGCAACACATGCACGCCAAGGTTGAGAGCGTAGTCGATCATGAGTCCGATTTCATGAGCAAGTTCCGGATGATCGACGTTTGAATCAATGTCGTCAATAGCAAGTAATCTTGCATTTACGAGCGTATCTTGCCATCCATCTGGCAACCGCTCCAAGCCTGCCAATTCAGCGCTGGTAAGCATGTACACATTCCCCTCTTGACGGCGGAGAACAGCTTGCGCAGTTGCGTGGAGAAGGTGCGTCCTTCCAGTTTGTGAGGCACCAATGAAGAGCAAAGGGTTGAGCTGCCCTCCGGGAGAATCGACAACGGCATCTGCTGCCTGTGTAGCACGTCTGTTTTCTGGAATACTGAACCACTGCTTGAAACTCTTGCGAACTTCGGGGCGAAGTCTAAGCGGCCAAACGCCTTCGGCTGGCAAAACCACGCTGTGATGGAACGGTGAGGTCTCTTCCGGGGATGCCAACTCTTCAGAGAGGGCATGGGTTGCTCGGCCACGATGGCCATCGAGTACAGATTTCCATACGGGACTTCCATCTTGTTCCATCCCCAGGTAGCTGTCTTCGACAGGTTCAGTGTTCTGTTCGATGGATTCGAAAGTTCGTTGTCGCAGCGAGCGAATACGCCGGGCTGCGATGTCTGCGAGTGAATCGCCATTGGACTGAAGTTCAATTGCAGGTTTTCTTTTCGTGTTTTGTTTGCCGAGCACCCCGTCAGCTACCAGTTCAAAGGTTGGACGCTCAACGATTCCAGTTCGTTGCAGAAGAGTGCCTTGGCGACGATCGACTACACCTTTTTTTCCCAACAAGCGGTTGAGTTTGGAGTTTGAGGATACAGAATCCGAGTCCTTTTTTGTGGTGACTCGTTCGACACCGATGCCACTGTGCTCAAGTTTCTGGCGGGCAAGTTCGAGCGCTAAGGCGAGTTTCTCACGTCGGGCGCTCATTTCTCCTCCGCCTCCTTTTCCTTGCGAAGTCGTTCTCTGTCTTCAATTTCCCACACGCTGAGTTTGTCTTCAAGCGAAGGTTTTGATTGGCGGCGGAACGCACCCTCTCTGCTTGGTTTATCACCCTGATTTTGGGTCATGGCGCCAGGCCGGGCCATGTGTGGGGTAAGTGATGTCTGCGTATCGACCGGCATTCTGTCATTAACCGCTTCAATCGGCCTGCTGGCAAGGGGGGTTTCTGGGAGTCGGTGTTCTCGTGTATTGACGTGCTGCCGAGTAGCATCCAACACGGATGAGTTCATCCGTGGCAAAACACTCATTTTTGCTACTGCTTTTTCTTGGCGATTCGTATAATTGTCAAGTTTTGATGAAATTGCTTGTGGTGGTTGTATCTTGCCCTTGTCTATGTCGCTGAGGTCTTTTGCTTCTGTTGCATTGCGAACCGCCGCAAATAATGCGAGTTGATTTTTACGATTTGGTCGTGCGACAGACTTCTTCTTTTTTCTGCGAACTTTTTTTGCTCGGCGTGGGGCTGCAGGTGGGGCAATGACCGGCCGCTTCTTGCTCGCTTGGACGGCAACAGTTTCCTTCGACTCCATCTCGATTACAGTTGCAATCGAATCGTGCAAAATGGTTTCTGGAACCGATGTCTTGGGTGTTGAAATATCCCGGTGCGTGGGCTCATCAAAGCTTTGATTTGGTACCAACTCGTCATTGTGTTTTGCTTCAATTGCCTCTTCTTCGTTTTCGTTACTCCATTCCTGCACAACTGAATGAAGGGATTCCGTAGCAGCTTGTACATCTTCGGATTCTGGAGCATCCAACCCGCCTTCCATTGTTCCAAATACGCTCGATTGCGGTGCGATAGGTCCGCCGCTTGAAGACGCAATCGCCTGTTGAAGTTGTTGTTCAATCCACTGCTTTTCTTCTTCACTGGCCGGTGCACAAAGTGGATGGTCTAACAAAAGGTCCGGTTCAAGATTCCAGTGTTCCAGTACCGATGCTTCGAGGTCAGTCATATAGCGTGAGAGATGCTGACGAGTTGTCAATGAGAAGGCATTGAAGTCAGCAGTTGTAAGGAATAAATGGTCTTCTAATCGAACTCCATCAACAATATCTCGTAGGAAATTGACGACTCGGTCGTCACCGTGTAGGCTAGAGAGATACTCGATTCCTTCGAGAACCACGACTGCACGGAGATTTTCCCAGAGGAAAGAGTCAATCTTTCTGCGAATGTTGTCAAGACTCGGTTCAATGGATTTCTTTCCGTTGTTTTGAGACAGCCAAGAGCTGGATGCGATTGGAATATTGTGTTCGACATTGAGTGATTCAATATCATGTCGGGCAAGAACAAGTAACGGTCGTCCGTGCACCGCTAATTGGCCAGCAAGGTCGAACAGTGGAGATGGGTCTGCAGAGTCGAAGAAGTACGCATCACCCGGTCGAAGCATTTTTTCTAGACCGTCGAATCTTTGCATCATTGCTCGACTGCGGTGTCGAAGTGCTTCTGGCGCTTCAACAACCGTTTCCATCTCTGGAAGTCGTTCTTCACGGCGCCAACTGCTCGTTCGGAACCTTGACTTCGACCACCACTGGTGATTCTCTTGCTTCGGTTTTGTTTCTTGAACGGATTGGAAATGAGCCTCTGGATAGAGATTGAGTATTCTGTCCATGTCGGAAAGTGGCAACTCATGCACTGCAATGAAAGAGTCGAGCAATGCACAATCGCTCTCGATGTCGAGTAAAGCCTCAAGTGCCATGCTGATCGAATCAGACTCGTGAAGAGCCATCATGGGCGCTCCATCCTTGAAACCGATGTGACCTATTCGTGGCATCTCGTCCTTTGGCCGGCGTTCAATCCGCAGGTAACATGTTGTGGACAGACGTGCGATGTCCGTCGACAGAAGTTGCAATGAATCCGGTCCACCGCGCCGGACTTCCGTAACATCTCCTTGCGGCAGTTCCACCATTTCCACTCACCCCTTCGGGGTGATGCTTACGAGACACTTCTTGAAAGGTCCGGCTCGTTTCATTCATCCGGAGTGATTTGCCCGCTTCGACGTCCGAGCCGATTCCCAAGTCGATGGGGTTCTTTGGACGAATTACCGTGAAGTTGAAGGAGTACACGAGGATGGAAAACTATGGGCGAGCGTCACGAGGAATTGTCCTTGGAAATGCGGCGGTTCAATGCTCTTCCAATTGCGAAACCATTCACGATTCGCTTTGTTGGAGTTCTTGTCGTGTACGAACTAGCAGTACTGCTGTTGTTCCGCCTACTGCTTCCTATTTTTGAGTACACTTTCCTTCTCTTCCTCTTCATAATTGGTCTCAGCATAGGTGGCGGTTTCTACATTCGTCGAAATTCTCCTTTTCTCAATGTACCATTGGCAGTGAACCTGAACCATCCATTCATGAGCGATGCAGAACTTGGAAATGCGGTTGTGATGGTTCAATTTTCAGATGGCACATGGGCCGACATTGGTGTTGGAAGGGTGCGTTTGACGGCAGATGAGTTGATGGGAGGGGCTTTGCTCATACGGGATGATGAGGATTACACTGGTATTGGGCATTTTAGCAACCTCGATCCATCGCACCCCCGGCTAAAACGCTATGTGATTCTCATCAATCAAGCCATTGCATTGAGAGACGCAGTTAACGGTGATGAGGATACCATCGAAGATGCTCGTGAGCGTGAAAGCATTGACTATGGTTTGCTTGAACGATCCTGGTTAGAGGTCGATGAGAATTTAGAAATTGAACCGGATGGTATCTTCAGCAAACTGCGAAGAGACTAAATCGTTGTTTATGGAGTATCTTAGCCCTTTACATTGAAAACCTGTACTCACTCGGAGACGCGTGGAAACATCAGCACGTTGGCAAGGGCGTCTCGACGCTTTGGGCTCTAAGGAGCGTGAAACACTGCTCGGGACCTCCCTTTCCCGCCGCTTCACCCGCTTACCGTTATGGCTCTCTCATCCATCGAACATTTCCGCATTTTACGGCTTCTTGGTTTCACTTGCGTTGGTATTGCCTTATCGATTTGCTCAGGAATCGGACAGCTGGCTTACCAACTGGATTTTCCATTCCGCTTTGATCATGGTAGCATGCCTACTGCTCGGGATGCTTTCTCTTATCATTATTCGATTTACGAAGCGGTTTCCCGTAACACCGCCACGATACATACTCTATCCAATGCCGTTTATTGGACTGGCATTGCTCACGATTTCCCTCACTGAGATGCTGCAACTTCCCTCAGGCATCATTTGGCTTCTTCTTCTTCTCCCTGGTCCGATGTATGTCCACCTTTCATGGGCCCCACGGTGGCGCCTTTTGTGCCAACTTGAGGACGATCAAAATCCGTTTGAAGGCCTTGAATCTGATTACAACGAGCAATTGAACGATGCGGAAGAAATTGCAGACGGAGATGAAGAACTCCTCTCTGTAGTCAATGCACTCGAAGAAGAATGATTTCTGCACTGCCTAGCCTTGCAGCCGAATATAATTCACTTGACTGACTGCGACCAATTTTCCATTGGTATCGTACAAATCAGCATGAGCGAGACACATTGTTCGTCCAACTCGGACAACGTGGGCTTTGCATACGACGTCGGTGTGGCATGGTCGTAGAAATCGAATGTTAAAATCTGTAGTTGCAACAAGTGAATCGGCTCCAATTTCCGTCAAAATGGACCAGCATGTGACTGTGTCTGCAATTGTCCCGAGCATTCCTCCATGGAATGTTTCGTATATTCCGTCCCACTGTGTGTGACGCGGAACCATAGCTTCACAGATGCCCTTTTCGAGCTTGAGAATCTTCATCTTCAGCGTCTCAACAATCGGAATGGATTGAATTCTCTTGTCGAGCGCCAGTAATTGCTCGTCGCTTAGTGTATCACTTTCCACAGTACCACCTCAGATGAGATTCAGTGTTGGTCCAACTTTTTCAAACAAACGAAGCACTTCATCAAGATCATCACGGGTGAGTCCTGCAGACATTTGTGTACGGATTCTAGCCTTGTCCCTGGCGACCATTGGGAATACGATGGCGCCTGCCATGACACCCTCTTCTCCAAGTGCTTTGGTCATCGCCTTAGCCACGCTTGACTCACCACACATTACTGGGATGATTGGTGTGACTGAATCGCCAGTGTCGAAGCCGAGCGACTGCAGTTCCTTACGGAAATAATCGGTGTTTTCCCAAAGCCGCGCATGGTGTTCTGGTTCGTCCATGAGGACTTCAATAGCAGCTTTTTGCGCAGCAGCGACACCTGGCGGTTGGGATCCAGAAAGAAGCCAAGAGCGTGAATGATTGAGTGCATGGGTTCGAGTCATCTCAGTACCAGCAAGGATGCCCCCTTGAACGCCTAAAGCCTTGGAGAAGGAGCCAGTCTCGAAATCAACCTTGCCTTGCAAGTTGAAATGAGCAACAATTCCTGCTCCTTTCTCACCGAGAACGCCTTCACCGTGACAGTCGTCGACATAGACCATAGCACCGTATTCTTCCGCCAATTTATTCACTTCATCGAGCGGAGCAATATCTCCATCCATTGAGAATACGCCGTCGGTAATAATCAGTTTACGGTCTGAACTTTCGTGCGCTTTCAGTACCGCTTCGAGTTCGCCCATGTCGTTGTGTGCATAGACTCCCCGGCTTGCCTTTGTAAGTCGGACACCATCAATGATAGAGCCGTGGTTCAATGCATCACTGATGATGACATCTTGTGGTCCTGCAACCAAAGTTGGTATGAGCCCAACGTTGACGGTATAGCCTGCAGAATAGATTAGTGAGGCTTCGACACCCTTGAATTCAGCAACTTTCTTTTCAGCCTCAAGATGTATGTCCATTGTTCCAGCAATGGCACGCACACTACCGCTTCCGGCGCCGTACTTTTGTGTTGCATCCAGCATAGCCTGTTTGACTTTCGGGTGAGTCGTGAGGTTGAGATAATTATTCGCTGACAGCATGATTGTAGGCTTTCCATCCATTTGACAACGAGGTTCGTTCGGACTTTCCAAAGTGGGTGGTTCCCAGAGCAGTGATTTATCTGATAATTCGTCGAAACGCGTTTTCATCCAAGACATGTCCCCCGGCATAGGCTCCCCTCGTACAATGCAAAACCCCGACATTCAAGTTCTTTCGGGCTTGAAGTTCTCATGCTGTGCCCTCAACCATGCACTCAAAAAGGAAGTGCCGTTGGGCGTGTTATGCGCCTTACGGGTACAGTGAGCAGTGGATTAGGGCGAGCCCATATTTTCATGGCTCAACCTCACTATCAAGAACAGTTCAAACAACTTCTCGGTGGTACTGCATGGCCCGGCACTCTGAATCTTACGATTGAAGGTCAAGACCTCATCAATTACATCGCCCTGCGTAAAAAATCCGGTATCGATACCCTTGATGCAACCGATAGCGACCGAGAAGCAGCGTCATCCACCGACGTTAGCATGCATGAATCCCACAGAATCCGTGGTTTCTTGCGAGACGGAGTGTCGTTTGGAGGTGCAACTGCTTTTCTGGCCGTACTTGAGTCAGGTGATTCCACTGTCGAATGTGCTCTTCTCATTCCAGATTTGACTCGACATACAGATGTTGTTGAAGTGATTGCATGCTCGTTTTTGCGCGAAAAGCTTGCCTTGGAAGACAACGATGTTATCCAAGTTCTTCTGAATTGAAGGTGTTGTGTTTTACGATTGGTAGCTCCCCTAGTTCAGCCCACTGGTGGTAAAGAAGACTCTTCATTTCATGGCGAGCTCCGTCTCTCCATCGTTTTCTCATCGTTCGTTCTACAGCAGGACCAGATGGAGGTGCAGTGAAGCAGTGAATCTCATTGTTTGATTGAGGGAGCTTCATTTCATCCCAATCAACACCCCAAAGGATGAGCCAGTCGGCAGGTGCTACGCCAAAATCGGCTTCAATATCCGGATTCTCAATCGCTTGTTTGACATCATGTGGCGTGATTTCTCCAATGCTCATTCTGTGCAGTGCCATTGCCGTTCGACGAACTTGATTCCATAGGAATGCCTCGCCAATGATCTCAAAACCAACCGTCCTGCCACCGATAATCCACGGTTTGCAAGACAAGATTGTTCGTATCGGATTCTTTCCTTCTTCGAGGCGAGCAAAATTCGTGGCATTGTATGTTCCTTCAAACATTTGAAGCCATTCCGTAAACACCTCGCCAGGATATTTCCAAAATTCAAGACCTTCGAGTCTGTATCGATATACTCGATGATTCGCCATACGTGGATTCCAATCCTGGTCGACTTGCTTCACATCCAGGAAGGCAATGTCCTTTGGTAGCCGGTCATCCAATGCTCGTATCATTTTACGAGGGGTTAGTGCGTTCCACAACTCCTCGTCGATTTGAACAACACCACCATTGAGGCGGACATGAACGCCTGCGTCGGTTCTACTCGACAACACCAAATTATGTTCTTTGGATGCTGTGTCGAGCCATTTTAGGCTACGAAAAACTCGAATCAGTTCACCTTGGACTGTAACGACATCAGGCTGAATCTGACTGCCGTGGTAACCGTCACCAAGATAACCGATGCGGAATGCAAGACGAACACTCTGGTTCGTCATTTACTCGCCTCACTCTTCACGTAGCAGCATTTCTGCTGCATCTTCTGGAGAGTAACCCAATCCGCCAACAGACCAAATGAGTGCCTGCTTCAACCATGGTTGGACCATTGGGTTCTTCTTGCTCGGATCCATTACTTCGATTGCATCGACAATGTTGCGGCTTGCGGTAAACAAGACTTCATCGACTGGAATATCTTCGATCTCAAGACGGCGAGCATAGCGTTGGAATTCTTTAACGGCTACAGGGATTCTACGGCATTCAAGGGCAAATGTAGCGAAGTCTCCAATGTATTCCATGTTTTCTTCATCCAACTGCATGGCTTTCTTGTAAGCCATCATGATTTTTCCACCGGGGATGATATCGTCTTGTGCCTCAGCGTTCTTCATGTTTGCAAACTCAGCGTACATGTGGTGAACTTGAGCATTGGTTTTGTTGGTGCTCATTAGAGCATCGAGTTCTTCGAGGGCGCCATCAAGGTCGCCATCACGCAATTTTTCAATAGGTCCTTGCAGTACTTCTTCGTCGCTCATTATATCGCCTCAAGCAGGTGGAGTGGCAAACAGTTTTTGAAACGCTCGCCGAATCAAATTGGTTGTTCAATCTTCAGATGAGGATACGATTGTGTCCTTCAAGTCACGAAGTAAGTTTGATTGGCTGTGTTCCTTGTGTTTTTCGTTGAGGAGTGCCTTGGCATTCGCCCAGTTGCGAATATTGTACATGCAATGCTTTGGATCAGCACGGACGGTACGAATTGTTCGCTGGTAGGTGAGAAGACCAATTACGGAGCGTAGAATTCCCTTGCTGGCTTTCTCAACCTTTGTGTCTCCTTCTTTTTCGGACGTTCCCGGAATGGCGCCTGCGATACCAGGTCCTGTACTTTCTTCGACGATACCGACTCCAGAATCGGTCAATATCGTGACGGTGGCAAATCCAAGGAGTGTACCAACTGGAGTTCTTTCAACCAAAACTTCCGAGATGCGATCGAAGAGAATTCGTCGATGTGATCTTGAAAGAAGGAAACTGTGTTCGAAGATTACAGCATCAGTGGTAACTGCGTAGTGAAAGCTTCGCTGGTAGTAGTAGGTGAGTGCCATGTAAATGGAAACAAATACAATACCAAAGAGGCTGTAACTGTATTCGCCGATTGGGATGAAGTCGCCAATTGGCTCATCCATCCACAGGTCAGTGATCCAATACAGCACATCATCCATCTGTATGACCAACGGCGTCAAAGAAATGATGAGTAGGCCTATAGTGACCCAGCGGCCGGACGTCGAAACATTGACGAGTCTGTTCATCCAAGTGATAAACAGCATGACAAATACGAAGCCAAATGGATATTTTTCGCCACCTGTAATATCAATGAGGAACAGAGCGAACTTGACAAATCCACTGGAATCTTCATTTCCTAGGGAGTTGGCGTTGTCGAAAATGAAGTGCACTGCGAGGACTAAGATGCCAAGGAGGTACATCCCAAGGAAGGCAAAAGTACTCGGGCGCTTGGTAAGAAGAACTTCCTCGCCAGCAATCAATCTGAAGGTTTTTGCTAGCCGTGCTTGTTCTGCTTCCTTCTTTGCTTCGTCCGTCGTGTGGACATCAGCTGTTGGCGTGTCTGCGGCATCGGATTCTTCGCTCATAGCAATCTCTCCTTTTCAGTGTCTATCGCTCCTCGCACATAATACCTTGCCCATTGTACTGTGGTAGGGTACGGAATACGATTCATGAATGACGGTGTCAATGAAGTAATCCCCAAGAATGTTCAGCGTTACCTCGAGCCCACTCATAGTCCGATTCTTTCCTGATACCAAATTCGTCTCGAATACGCAAATATTCCATTTCCAGGGGGTATTCGTTGTATGTGAGGTGAGATTTGAGGCCGCCCCTTGTTGGCTGGTTGAAGGTCCAATGAGCTCGTTCAATTGCTTTCACGCGTAACTCAATTGTTGTCCTACCGTTCCACATCTTGATCTCAAAAACTGGAAGCGGAGCACCCGGCGCGTGACCGTGTTCTCCTTCGGTGAGGTTTGAAGCAGTTTTCAGTATCGTTACATTTGTGAATTTCTCGCTTCGCTTGTTCACTGGGTCATGGAAAAGTCCCCCCTGTGATAGCCCAATATGCCCCATGTCTCGTCTTTTCCATGGACGATTGTCCCTTGCACTCACGGTAAACGCTACATGCGGCAAAAACCAATCGATGTACGAACCGTCGTTGAGATGCAGCATTCCCCAGTACCAAGGCACTGAGGGTGCTTGGACGCATACCTTCTGAAAGTATGCTGTTCCAGTAACGTCTTCGTCGTCCAGTTTACCATGAACTTTGGTACCGTGCAGGCGTAGAATGTCATAGCCCATGTTTGCTGCATAAGTCGCAGAGGCTTGACGAGCAGTTGACATCGCTGCGTTCCAAGGTGTGAGCTTGAGGTCGAACTTTTTCGGAACTTTAGGATGACGAGCAGATTCATCTGTGAGCAAGTGGACCCAGAATGAACTCAGGTCACTCTTGAGACCCATTGAGAGGTCATTGTCGAGGAGGGGGACTACGGCACCACCGCCTTTTCCGATATTTGTTGATTCTCCCGGCCATTTCGGATGAGTATCTGGAATCGCAATCATACGACATATTTGTTGAATAACAGGTTCGTGCATGCGCTGTCCATCAAACCACCAAGCGCAGACCATTCCATCGAGTGCTAATCCACGCTCAGCATCGTAACTTGGCCGACCTGCTGGGGTCCAAGGCATGCCGTTCACTTCGACCAGTTCGTTGTCTTTGGTGGACCACAACACCATCAGTTGCCTGCCACTGGGCCGTCCATCTGGGTCATCGAGCATTACCAGCCACCACCACCAGTCCCAAGTAAGGTGGTGAAGTGGTGGCCTGTCCTGCAGTGTCCACATCTTGGAAAGGTCGCCAGAGAATGAATCCATATCCGAAGTCATTGAATCTCCTTACCTTTGAACAGTGCACCACCGATGAACCAAAACGCTACGGCTTGGACGAGCAGCACAAGTGTGGCGACAATCGTTGAAGCAAAGGCTGAGAGGCCAAGTCCTGGCTTGGAACTGAAGAAACTCAGTGGAGCAGAGCCACTCAGCGACGATGACCCGAATATATCCGATCCGGTTCCGCCTCCACCCCAGTCACCCATGATGATGAACATGTCCAGATTCGGCCAAACCAGCATTGCTGCTGAATCAACAATCATCAGCGCCCAACCGATCACTGAAAATCTCAGGATGGTCGCATCGGGTACACCCATTGAGAGCAACGCCATACCGAGTTCCCATGCGGCAAAGGGAATTGCGAGGATTATTCCATATTTCCACAAAACTCCCAGCGCATTGAACATCATGCCGTATACCAGCGTAGCCATCATGGTTGCAAATACGATAGCCAGCCATACTCCAAGGTCTGCGAATCGAAAGAATTCATCGCCGGAACCGACAAATCCAGAAACCAATGCTCCAAGTATTCCGAGGACAATGACATAGGGCCAAACAATTCCAAGATAACCAAGTACACGATAGAGGAAAATCTCTGAACGGGCAATCGGCTTTGCAATCATGAAATGCATGGTGCCGGATGTCATTTCTTCTCGGATGAGACCAGTGGCCATGAAAAGCGGTAAGAATATACCAAGCAGCAGGACAAACCCAAGTTTGCCGATGGCCAGAACAAATGCGATGTGGGTTGCTTCTCGAGAATAAGCGTCCTCGTCCGGGTCCTCGTCAACACCGTAGTCTGCGAGGACATCGTAGGACATTTCACCGGTCGGTGTAGTCGTTACTCGGATGATGATGTCACAGGGTATTCCGTTGTCATTCGTATCTTTCTGAGAATCAGTTTTGTCAGAGTTAAGGCAATCTCCATCATCATCATAGCCTGTTGTTTGCTCACCGACAGACGCAGTAACGTCCCAGTCAAAGCCGTCTTCATTGATGTAATTGGAAGCGGGCTCTGGTTCGATGGGCGGGTTAAACATCCCTGGGTGTGATTCGTCTGAGAAAGGGTCAGTGCCTAATCGTAATTCCTGACCAGCTGGATAACCATCTCCATCGTAATCGAACGAATCTCCATCGTTATCGACCGACTCAAATTCTGAGCTCATAACATCGATGTAAATCATGAAGATAAGCGCAAGAGCAGTAAATCCAACGCCGAGTACAACCCAGGTAGAGGTTCGTGTTCGGTATTGCCGCAAAGTGAACTCGACGATAGCTGCAGCCTTACGATCCAACGAGCGAAAGACGGTATCCGGTTTGGTTGCCATCAAACACGCCCCCCGGAAGTAAGGTATCCCAAAATAGAAGCCAAATCGTCATCGGGATTATCAATCGATGATACTCTGTGATTGTTGTCAACAATGATTTTTGGTAGTCTTGAATGAATTGCACCGAGGTTGTGCGTTTGAATTGAAACATTTTGGCCGCCGGGGAACGAAATACCAAACACTTCGTCGATGTCGATGATGTCTTTAGCCAGCGCCTTTGGATTCTCAGATTCAATCGAGATGCGGTGAGGGATTTGGTCAAGACGTTCTCGAATGGAGTGTAGGTTCCCGAGTGCGAGGAGTCTTCCTTGGTGCAAGATGACAATCTGTTCTGTGATTCTTTCAATCTCTTGCAAAATGTGGCTGCTGACGAGAACCGTTCGTCCCATCTTGCCAAGTTCACGGATGACATTCATTATCGTCGTTCTTGCAAGAGGGTCACAGCCCTGAAGTGGTTCATCGAGAATAATCAACTCAGGATCGTTGACAAGTGCGTGAGCGATTTTCACTCTTTGACGCATTCCTTTGGAGAATTGACCGATTTTCTTGTACGCCACATCAGTGAGTCCAACGAAATCCAATACCCTGTCGGCTTCAATGCCGGCTTCATCACGTGTCAACCCATTTAGTCGGGCAAAAGTGGATACAAAGCCGTGTGCAGTCATCCAATCATACATCTTTTCATGCTCTGGAACAAACCCTACCCGTGCATAGGGAGCAGGGTTTTTCCATGGATTTGTTCCAAACAATTTGACACTGCCCTGACTTACCTTGATTTTACCCATAAGGATGTTGAACAACGTCGACTTCCCGGCTCCGTTCATGCCCAGAATCCCTGTAACTCCACCGTTCAGTGCAAGTGTGATGTTGGAAAGAGCGAAGATTCGTCCGTAACTCTTCGAGACGTTTTCGAGAAGAATAGCAGGCGCTTGAATATCTGGCGTCCATTCTTTGGTCTGTGCTTTTCCTTGCTGGTCGAAATCGGGAATCATTCTCGTGTCACCTCCATTGAAGAGACTCGTGAACTCAAAGTGAACAACGCCAGTGCATTCATCGCGGCAAGGGATGCGAGGGACCATGTCCATGAGTACTGATCATAGGTTGGTTGTGTTCCGATGATGGCTTGACCAACATGTGCCAAACAATCGTAGGGTGAAAGAAGATAGAGAATCTCACGGTCAAACAAGTTTGATACGATGAAGGCGAGGACTTTTGTTCCCAGAACAATGGATAACAGTGCGATTCCGGGGAAGAACTTGCCCTTTGAAACACTCGACAATGCAAGCCCTATACTGGTGTAAGTGAATATCAGCAACACACCGCTGATGACGGTTGCCAAAAACATTGGAAATGTATCCAAAATCCATGCCCATCCTCGGCCCATGCTCACAATCTCAGCGAAATAGTACAACCCGAGTGTTACAAGGATAATCAACGCTTGAATGACTGCAACCGAAATGAACTTCATCGAGACATAGTCAAATCGTGTTATTGGTCTTGAGAAATACATTGCAGAAGTGCCATGCTGACGATCTTCAGAGATGACCCCACCGACTAAAAGTGCCGCAACGACTGGGTAATAAAGCATATTTCGAGGAAGAAAACCGAGTACATGGCCATAGAGATTATCTCTGCTGACGCCCCAAACTGAATGGAGACCCGAATCTCCGATAAGTCCTGACACGATGACCATGGCAACATCTGTGAGGGATGCGACAAAAACAACCAGTAGGAACAGGCGTATTGGAACCCCCCAAGGGCGATGACCTTTCTTGAAAATACCAAGCAAATGGTGTCGCAATATTGCCCAGTTTCTCATCCACCGGGGATTGAGTTGGCCGTTCCAAGGTTTGTATTGCTGCTTGAATACATGGCCTTCACTTCTCTGTACCGTGTTCTCTGTCACAGTGAGGTCTTCGTCTCCTTCTGTTGAACCCCAAGCCGCTTCAAGACGAACTTTACCGGTAACCGGAGCTTCAGGTTCATGCTCTGCTTCAGCCAATATCTCTGGCGCAGTTTGCTCAAACTCTTCGCTCAAGCCCCTCCACCTCCCATGTGCTCAGGTGCATCGACTTTTCGTGCTTCAGCCGGAGAGGCCAGCAAGTCTTCGCTTGATTTCACTTCATAGCCTAAGTTTTCCATGATGGACAAAAACAGGTCTTCAAGCGAGGCTTCATATTCATGCATTCTCCGAATTTGTGCTCCAACATCAGCAGCACAACCGAGAATCAAAGAGGTTGTATCCTCTTGTTCGTGAAGCACTCGCATGACGCGTCCTTCACGGCGAACACTCAAGCCTTTCATGGTCATTGCATCATACAATTTTGAAGCCCCACCCCAGACGTGAATTTCGATTTCTCGGTCGAAGCCTTTCAAGTCTTCAATGCGACCTTGGGCAGCAAGTCGTCCTTTGTGCAAGAGAATAAAGTTGTCACACACTCGTTCGACATCGTCCATGAGGTGGGATGCCATGAGGACAGATCGATTTCCGTTCATCACCGTATTGGTGAGCGTTTCAATCATGTAATCCCGTGCAGCAATATCAAGTCCGTTCGATGGTTCATCAGCAATGATGAGTTCGGGGTCATGAATCAACGCGCAAGCGAGTTTTGTGGCCTGTTTCATACCCGTGGAATAGCTACCAATGTTGCGATACCGTTGCTCTCCGAGGCCAACATACTGTAATGTTTCATGCGCTCTTGCTTGAGCGACGATTGGGTTCATGCCAAGCAGTTCTCCTGAATATCGAACTTGGTGAATAGCTTCCATATCTGGGTTGAGTGAATCGTACTCTGGCATGTAGCCGATTCTTGAGCGGATTTCGTCTCCTTGTGTCCGAATATCCAATCCAAGAACACGCCCATCCCCCTCTGTGGCCTGTATCAATCCGAGGATCGTTTTCAGAAACGTCGACTTACCTGCACCGTTCGGTCCAAGGAGGCCAGTTGCACCCCTCGGAATTGAAATATTCAGTTTGTTCAACGCTACATGGGGTCCATACGACTTGGTTAAATCAGTCGTCTTGATGATGAGGTCGTCGTCCATTTAACCTCCCCCTTGTAGGAAGAGATGATGGGCACCCTTTGAACTATGCCACGGCATTCTTCACGAGGCCATGCAGTTATTGTTTCATTCCGCCTCGTGTTTTGACAGCCACGCCTTTCTTGAACGACTCCATGTCAGCAAGTGTCCCGTTCGATACACCATGACCGAGCAGTTCTCCGTTGGTATTGACGATGAGGCATGTCTTGCCGGGTGAAATCCAATCGTCACAAGCTTCGATGAACCCATGGAATACATTGCGACCTTGACGAACAAAAGGTTCTGCATCAGCATTGACGACAACCCATGGTGGGCCCTTCGACACATGGTCCTCGCTGGTACGGGTAAATCCGGTTGGTGCAGGAATTGTTCTTGCAGAATGTATTGCGATTGCTCCGCCATCGGTAAGCGAAAGCCCACCATCGGTCAGACGAGGACTGACGATGTGGGTGCCATCTTTCAGCATGGCGTTTTTCACACGTCCAAGACGGTTTACGACACATGTAGAGTCTTCAAGCAGGTTGTCAACCCACTGCCGTTCAAGATTGAGCAAAAGTACCATCTTGTCAGATACGTGTCGTCGTTGAAGATATTCCTTTGCTCTCGCCCTATTGTCGGGCTCGAGGACATGTTCGCTCGCATCGGAGTCAGTAACTCCGTCGAGAACGCCTGCTTGGTGAAGAGCGGTCATTGCTCGTGATTGGATGCCGTCTCCAAGCAAATCGACGAGGATGATTCGACGCTCTTCCATGCCGTAGTGTTCTAATTCTTGTCGAATGAGCAGTGGATTCGGCCTACGCCGCCAAAGCCACTGTGGTCCATCTACATGGGTGAATGGATTGAGGTCTTCCAGCGAATACGGGAGTAACCCAATCGGTGTCTGGATCATGACTTCTAGACCCGGGCAATGATGCTGCAGGCGAATCATCAAATCGCTCAACCGTTCACGCCAAGGGCCTGAACTGCCATAGGCGACGAGCACTGCATCACTTCCTCTTGCGTGTAAATCGAGAGGCCGCCAATGGGACTGAAGCGCTTTTTTGGCAGCATCAACGTGCGGTCGAACTAGCGTGTCGTCACCGCCCCAGGGTTCTCCACCTTTACGGGGTGTCTCTTGAGAATCTACAATCCAGTTCCAAGCACCTTCCCATGTTCCTGCATGTCGGTCAAGGTCTCGAGCAGCGTCTCGGTCATCCAGCACCATCTCCTCGAGAAATTGCATGTCGAGTTTAGCGTTGTGTGGGCTTGTTGAAAGCCAAAGGAATGCTTCTCTCAAAGCAGGATGTTGGTGACTTCGTCGCTCGGCGAGTCTCCATATCGTGCCATCACGAATCGCTTGTTTGCAGCGGTCAAGTTCAGCCAGCGTTACCTCAAGATTGTACCGAGCCAGATGAGCAGTCATTTCTTTCTTCCCAAGTGAGCGAATTTCTGCAGGAGTGTGTCCAGCAACGCACGGCATTCGTTCTGGCCATTCAGTGAGCGTCTGTATCTTCTGTGTACCCCACGGAGTGAGCAGTCTGCCATCTCGTGCAAAAAGGGCGTATGCTGCTGAATCGAACAGGTCTGCGCCAAGAGCAATTGACATCGGGAAGAGCATTGGATGTCCACAACCGAACATGTGCACTGGTCGGTTTGGTGGGATGTGCGGTAGAGAGGCAAGCATGATTTTAGCGTAGTCTTTGTACAAGTGCCGCTCCATTACAGGGACAATACCACCGATTGGATGGACTGCAAAGTCAAATTCCCCCATCCCTTTGGCGGATTCGGTCCGCAGATGTTTGAACAGTCCGCCCTGTATCGGGCCATTGAGCATTGTTGTTCCAGCAGCTTGGATACTGGCTGGTGCTCGCTTAAGAGTTTCTTGAACGCATTCAGCAACTTGTTCTTCGTTCATGTCGGGCCGTGAAAAGACGTCCAACATAGTAGCAATATCTACACCAATACTGCGTTGGAACTGAACTATTTCTTCGACTCCAACTTCAACATCACCGTAAATATACGACTGGAAGGTTCCCGAATCCGTCATGACCACGCCGGGAAAATCGAGAAGCGCATGAACTCCTTGTGTCGTTGCGATCTCTTTGAGACCTTCATGTTTCCAAATAATGTATGAATTGGTAATGAGTGCGCCGATGCCGTACCGATCCCACATTTCACGCGGTTCAATGGTTCGGATGTTCGGATTGATGACGGGTAGCAGTGCTGGAGTTTCCAATATGCCGTGTTGAGTGTGCAATCGGCCGAGGCGACCGCGTCCATCTCGTGCTGTGATTTCAAACAGGCCTTGGTCCGCTTCTCTGCAAGGAACGGGGTCCTCTCGTCGGCCTTCGGTCCATGCGCCCATACAGCAACCCTCTCCTCCGTGTGTTTCAATCCATCCATCAAAACGAAAGGAAAATCAAACAAACTCGACTGCACCGTGAGCCAGGATGAATTCTCTGCCCAGTTCATCGAATGTGTCGAGTAATGCAGAAGAAAAACGAATGCGAGAAATTTCATCATCAGCTTCAAGATCGGTTTTCACTCCTTCGAGGGTACCTGGGGCTGCGCCACACGATAGACATGCTCCAGTTAAATCCAAAACGAGATCTAATTGAGTGTCATCAACTTCTGCCCATTCAAGAGAGGTAACTGCAATGCCGCCACCGTGGCCATCGAGTGCAGCCCGAACATCTCCAAGTCGCGACAGCAGGGCGGGGACGAATTCATTTCCACCAATAAATTTGAGCAGTGATGTTGCTCGCAATCTCTCTTCCACAACGGGGTCCGTCATCTCATCAATGCGACGACTGGCTTCTGCTGACATTGCTGCTTTTGCCTCGGCTGCGTATTTGGCTACCAAATCATCGTCGGTCATAGAACAGCCTCTCCCCCCTTCTTCTTCAACTATGGCCTGACCTGGTATCACCGCAGTAACCGGTATCTCGATTGATTACACCACTTGATAAAGGAGTTACGCGAGGGTTGTTTAGGTGAGGGTGATGGCAGATGAAATCTTACGTGTTGAAGATCTACATGTTAGCGTTGAAGGAACCCCCATCCTCAAGGGCCTGAGCCTTACAATTCACCGAGGTGAAATCCATGCAATCATGGGTCGAAACGGTGCAGGAAAATCCACTCTCGCAAATGTTGTGATGGGCCATCCAGCGTATGAGATTACCTCCGGGAACATCTTCTTCAAAGGCGAGCCACTTGAAGATTTAGAAGTCTTCCAGCGCGCTAGAGCAGGAATGTTTCTCTCGTTCCAATATCCTGCAGCGATTCCTGGTGTTCAAGTGGGCACTTTCCTGAAGAAATCTGTTGCCTCAGTGCGAGACGACCCTCCCAAAGGTCGTGCTTTCCGCAAGGAACTCACTGCGGCTATGGATAAATTGTCAATGGACAAGAGTTTCCTCTCTCGCTACGTGAACGATGGGTTCAGCGGTGGTGAAAAGAAACGTTTGGAAATCCTTCAAATGCTTTTGCTCCAGCCACATTTGGCTCTGCTCGATGAGACCGATTCTGGACTTGACATAGATGCCCTCCGAATTGTAGCTCAGGGAATCAATGAAGTTGCCGCAGACTCCGCTTGTCTCATCATTACTCACTATCAACGCTTGCTTGATTTGGTTAAGCCACACTATGTTCATGCAATGATTGACGGAGCCATCATTCGAACCGGTGGCCCAGAGTTGGCCCTTGAACTCGAGGACCGAGGATACGATTGGCTCGAGGTTACTGCTTGAGGTGTTGTTATGAGTGATGATGCGCAAGAAATAATTGGAGACTACAAGTACGGATTCCACGATCCGGAAAACTCAACCATTCGATTTGACAAGGGACTTTCAGAACAGGTTGTTCGCGACATTTCCGAATTGAAAAACGAACCTCAATGGATGACGGATATTCGCGTCAAAGCATATCGACACTTCGTCGAGCGTGTCATGCCTGAGTGGGGCAATTGCTCCTTGCTCAATATGATTGATTTTGAAAACGTGACCTATTTCTTGCGTTCTTCGGACCAAACCGAAAAGTCATGGGATGACGTTCCCGACGACATCAAGAACACATTCAACCGACTTGGCATACCTGAGGCTGAACAAAAGTGGCTTGGTGGCGTGACTGCCCAGTACGAATCAGAAGCGGTCTACCATTCCATTCGAGAGGACCTTGAGGAACAGGGAGTCATTTTCCTTGACATGGATTCGGGCCTCAAAGAGTATCCTGAGATTGTCAAGAAGTACTTCGGAACTGTTATCCCTCACAGCGATAACAAATTCTCAGCACTCAACACCGCTGTGTGGTCTGGCGGTTCGTTCCTCTACATCCCCAAGGGCGTCCATGTTGAGATGCCAGTACAAGCTTATTTCCGCATCAATGCGAAAAATATGGGTCAGTTTGAACGCACCCTGATCATCGCTGACGAAGGAAGTTCTGTGCACTACGTCGAGGGATGTACTGCGCCGAGTTATTCAACCGATTCCCTGCATTCAGCGGTCGTAGAACTGATTGCAATGGATGGTGCAAAAATCCGCTATTCAACGGTTCAGAACTGGTCAAGTAACGTCTACAATCTCGTAACAAAGAGGGCAGTAGCACACCGAAACGCAACCGTCGAGTGGGTTGATGGCAACATTGGTTCAAAGTTGACCATGAAATATCCATCTGTTTTACTCAAAGGCGAAGGTGCTCACGCTGAAGTCATTTCTGTTGCTTACGCTGGTAAGGGTCAACACCAAGATACCGGTGCTAAGGTGCACCATCTAGCGTCCAATACGACATCGAACATTCTCTCGAAGTCCATCTCAAAGGGTGGAGGGCGCTCCTCTTACCGTGGTCTTCTCCAAGTTACACCAAAGTCGACTGGATGCCGCTCAAAGGTTGTATGTGATGCTTTGATTCTTGATGAAGATTCACGCTCAGATACTTACCCGACAATGGAAATTGGCAACTCGACTTCCGACCTTGAACACGAAGCAAGTGTCTCGAAAGTATCCAGTGACCAACTGTTCTATCTCATGAGTCGCGGATTCAGTGAGGAAGAGGCAATGGGTCTCATTGTCAACGGATTCTTCGAACCGTTCACCCGTGAACTGCCGATGGAATATGCTGTGGAATTGAACAAACTCCTTGAATTGGAAATGGAGGGTTCGATTGGATGATGTATCATCAAATGCCAATTCCCTCCCGATCTGAACACCTTTGGCGCTACACACCTTGGCCTCGGATTCACCCCTCAAAGCCCGATTCGGTACCCGTTGCTGATGAAGTGATTTTTACCAGCAACAGTAGACAAGAATTGACTGAAGCCCCTCATTCGCAGAAACCTCAAGGTGACATTGCTCGGGCTTTCCTCCAGGCTGCGGGGGGCTCATCATCGCAGATTCTTCTCCACGACGAAACAGAAGCAGTTCACATCAACGCACGAGCCTCTGGTCATGTGGCTGTTGGTCATCTCCATCTTGAAGTGAAGGGTTCTGCGGTGGTGTTCCTACACATCTCAGGTGAACCGGAATGGGTTGGCCTTCACATTACTGGGACCGTACACCCCAATGCTCATCTTGCATTCGGCTTCATCAACGAACTCGACTCCAATACGAAGTTCCTTCGATGTGAAGACTGGGGGCTTGAACGCGATTCCTCGCTGGAACATGCCACACTTTCCGTAGGCGGATTCCGTTGCAAATCAGATTTGAGAACATCGCTCAACGGCACAGGCTCATCTGTTCGACAGTCCGTTACTGTGAATGCAGACGGTACCCGACATGATGACGAGCATGTTGAAATCCATCATCACCACGGCCACACTCAATCTGACTTGGTAATGAATTCCGCCTGTGATGGAAGCAGTCATTTCATTGGAACTGGTTTACTGACGATTGCTGAAGGAGCGAACAAGTCCAATGCATCGCAAGTGTTCCGTAATCTCCTTCTCTCTCAAAAAGCACGTGCTGAAGCGATACCTGAACTTGAGGTCTTGGCCGATGATGTCTCCGCTGCTCATGGTGCTGCCAGTGCGCCTGTTGATGACAACCAAATGCACTATCTCATGTCACGTGGCTTAGACCCACAAGAAGCACAATCGGTGATCGTGAACGGATTCCTTTACGATGCATTTTCAAATCTCACAAACAAAGAATTGCTCGAGGAAATGCGAACACGGCTGACAGTTCATCTGGAATGCGAACTCAAAAGGTGATGGTTGTGGCGCTGCGTGATGATTTTCCAATACTCAAAAGAGAGGTCAACGGTCATCCGTTGATTTATTTGGACAATGCTGCAACAACCCAGAAACCACAGGTCGTTATCGACGCTATGAACGAATACTACACTTCGTCGAACTCAAATGTTCACCGAGCAGTTCATACCCTTGCGGGTGAGGCTACCGAAGGCTATGAAGCCTGTCGCCGTCAACTTAAGGAATGGTTCAACGCAGAACGAGCAGTGATCACCAGCGGGACAACAGAAGCGATTAACCTGGTTGCTCATGCATGGGGTCGTGCGAATCTAGGCGAGGGGGATGCTATTGTTCTGACAGAAATGGAACACCATTCAGATATTGTTCCATGGCAGATGCTCGCTGAAGAACGGGGCATAGAGTTGAGATACGTCCCCGTACTCGAAGATTTCACACTCGATATGGAAGTCTATGCTGCTTCTTTGGAAAATGCAAAGTTGGTTTGCGTGGTTCACACCTCAAACGTACTTGGCGTCCGGAACCCGCTTGAAAAAATCACTGAACTTGCCCATTCCAATGGTGCGTTGGTACTGATTGATGCCGCTCAAGGCGTTCCCCACGAGCGTATCGATTTTCAAGAATCTGATGCAGATTTCATGGCCTTTTCAGCCCACAAAATGTGCGGCCCGACAGGAATTGGTGCTCTGTTGGTTCGTCCTGAAGTTTTTGAGACGATGCAACCGTTCATGGGCGGCGGTGATATGATTGAAACCGTGACAGTCAACGGCTCGACGTACCAAACCAATGAACACAAGTTTGAGGCCGGAACGCCAAGAATTGCCGAAGCAATCGGTTGGTGTGCTGCATTTGACTGGATGTCCAAACTTGACCTTCGCAAAGAGCACCAGCGGCTCATTGGCATCGCCCAGTGGGTCGCCAGTGAGTTACGCAAAATGGGGATTTCAGTCTACGGCCGCCACGATGCCGTTGACAGTGCCGTTGTCTCATTCCTGCATCCTTCGATTCAAAGCGAAGACTTGGCACATCTGTTTGATGCCAGAGGTATTGCCGTACGTACAGGGCATCACTGTGCGCAACCACTCTTGCATCGACTCGGAATTTCAGGAACCGTCCGAGCTTCATTTTACCTCTACAACACTATGGATGAAGCAGAAAAATTCATTGAGCAACTGAAGTACATTACGGAGCGATTTGGATGACCTATCCCGAAGAACTCGCCGAGTTGATTGAGGAGTTCCAAGATGTCGATGACAAAATGGAACGTTTGGAGATGGTTTTTGACATGGCTGATGAAGTCATTCCGTTTCCTCCCGAACACTGGACTCAAGCCACAAAGGTGCAGGGTTGTCAATCCGAAGCACATGTTAAGGTCGAACTTCAAGACGGGAAAGTCTTGATGTTATCTGGAGCGGATGCTAAACTCGTTCAAGGTCTGATGGGAATCTTATCGATTGCCATTAACGGAAGTGCTCCGGCACAAGCCCTGCTTCTTTCACCAAACTTCGCAGAGGAAATGGGCATTCTCAATTCACTCTCTCCGAGCCGCTCCAACGGGTTTCGAAATATGTTCGACAAGGTCATGACGGAGATTCGCGTTCTCGAATGAGGTGTAAGAATGGTGGAAAAGCAAGATGTGATGGAAAAATTAGACGAGGTTGAAGATCCGGAACTGGAGCTTTCGATTGTCGAGTTAGGACTGGTTTACGACGTCCGTTTTGAAGAGAAATCAGAAGGTCTTCATGCAGAGGTTGACTTGACTTTGACTTCTCCAGGTTGTCCAGCGGCTCCCGAAATAATGGCTGCCGCCCACCGCGCTGCACTGCTCACTGATGGGCTCGACTCTGTTCATATCAATTTGGTTTGGACGCCACGGTGGGATCCCAAAATCCACGCTACAGAAGATGCGAGAATGGATATGGGAATCTGGGATTGATTACCTTCGCACAACGATGGTTAGGACATCGCCGTCCTTGAGTAAATGATCGAGACCAACTCGCTGCCAGTCGAATTTTGCGCTTGGTCCTTTGACACGGGCATAACGGAATTTCCGCACAAAATCCCGGTGCAGTTTGTTACAGATGTGTTGGACAGTCGAATCGTCTTTGACAATCAATGGTTCTTCCATATCGGCTTCTTGACCCTGTGGCTTGAGAAAAACCCGCATAAAACCTAAGTTGTCATAGATGAAATCTTTCAGTTCATCTAATCCAATATCCTTGAAAGCAGAAATACGCATTACAGGCCAATTCTCTGGCAATGCCTTTCGAGAACGCACGAGATCTTCTTCAGTCGCAATATCGATTTTGTTTATCGCGATGACTGCTTTTTCATAAATCCGGTTTTCAGCAAGACAATCCACAATTTGTTCGGCAGTCGTATCGTTACGAAGTGTGACAATGGCAGAAGTATAGCCGAATGAGCGGATAATGTCGCTCATCTCTTCATGGGAAAGATGGGTTTGCTCAACCGTCGTTCGAACGTCAATACCACCGCGCTCAGTTCGCTTGATGAACACCGGTGGTTTGGTCTCATTCAGCCTCAACCCTGCATTGTGAAGTTCTCTATGAAGGACGTTAAAGTGAGCGTCTTGGAACGGGTCGACGATATACAGTACCATGTCAGCACTGCGAATAACATTGAGAATCTCACGGCCTCGGCCTTTGCCTTCTGCCGCACCTTTGATGAGACCAGGTAAATCCAGAATCTGGATTTTTGCTCCACGGTGTTCCATGACACCTGGGATACATGTGAGGGTCGTAAAGGCGTATCCAGCCGCCTCCGAGTGTGCATCGGTAACTTTGGAGATGAGCGTTGATTTACCAACAGATGGGAATCCAACCAGAGCAACGGTTGCGTCACCGGACTTTTTGACTTCGAAACCCTTGCCTCCACCGCTTGCTTTGGAGTGCGCATGAGCCTTCTCTTCCTTGATTTTCAACTGCGCAATTTTAGCTTTCAGTTTGCCGATGTGAGCATTGGTAGCCTTGTTCTTTTGTGTCTTGTCAATCTCAGCGCGGATCAATTCGATCTGCTCCTTGATTGTCGCCATAACAAAGCCTCTGTTTCCATCGGAGCAATCGTTCTTCTTGAATGCTCTTCTCTGCTATCAGTGGATAAATGCGTTTCAAATCTTCTCCTCACGGCCGATGACATCAAACGAGACGGCGTATTGGAATCAACATGGGCATCGAACTGGTTCTGTTGTTGGTAGACAAAACCTCGCTTGAACCGCTGCTCCAAAAAACTTGGAATGAGCTGTACGACGGTATGGAACGTGGGATTTTCCGTGATGATCGTCCAGCATTCGACCATCGACTCAAACGACCTTTCGACATCGATTGTGAAGCAGAAATGTTGGACTGGATGGACAGCACCGGTATGAAAAGCGATGAACCTGTTGTGCAAGTTCTCAAAGAGTTGGATGACGGTTGTGAAGGTCTCCTTCATCTTATGAACTGGGCGAGTCCTGGTGCTTGGGAAGTGTGGGAAGGTAGAGCCTTTCTCTATCTCGATGTCGCACTCAATCGAGTCATTGAAAGCAGTGATGACCTGTACTCTGAATCCACTTGGGCCGATGTTCGCTCACGGCTCTCGGGAATACCTGAGGACGAGTTTGCCGAATCAGTGTGTATGGATTGGATGGAAAGACGTAAGGAACTCGGAGAAACCCTTGACGAAACGGAAGATCCGAAAATTGTACCAACCTACGAGGCCCACGATAGGGCGACGCGACTGCTGGTTCACACACTCTCTGTTCTCAACTCCAATTCACACTTGGTCGGTGTTCTTGGGCGTGAACACCTCAAAGCAGAACTATGGGGTCATGGCGATTGGAATCTTAAACACTACCTGCATGGTTAGTCGTGGGGTTCAAAGACCACTTCGAAGACGCGTGGTACAATGAGCGAAGACACACCTCCTGTTGAGCCGGATGATTCTGGGCTAGATGCTGATGATAATGTTCCTGTTCTTGAAGAAGGAATGGAAACCATTGACTTGGCTGATTCGATTGAAATCGAGGCTGTCGACCCCTTGGAAGAAGCCAATCTCCGAGCCGAAAAGGCAGAAAAAGAAATCGCATACAAAGATGCTGAAATTCAGAATGTTCGCAAGCGATTGATGGCAGAAAAAGCGGAACTGATACAGTACAGCGGTATGGGTCTTGCCCGAAGAATGCTTACCGTCCTTGGAGATGTCGATCGAGCAATTGCCAATTTGGACGACGATGATACCTCCGCAGTTGCTCAAGGACTACGCTTGTTGAGAAATAAAATGTGGCATGAACTCGCTGCCGACGGCGTGGTTGCCATTGAGGCTAAAGAGCAACCCTTCGACCCTGCGAAGATGGAAGCCATCACAACAATTCCAGCCTCGGACGCCTTTCCTGCTGGCAAAGTCGTCGATGTTCTGGAAGCGGGCTACATGTACAAGCAAAGGGTTCTGATGGCTGCACGTGTTGTCGTGGCATCAGACGAATGACGGCGTAAGGTTCTTGTCTCGTTGCATATTCTTCCGACCATGAAGAAACTCGCAGGCAAAGTGGCCGGCAAAGCGGGGCAAGCCGCAAAGAGTGCTGCAAAATCAGCTGCTGAGAGCGCAAAGAGACAAGTTATCGATGAGGTAACTCGACCAATTAAAGATAAGGCGAAGGAGAAAATTTCTGAGGCTGCAGATGGCTTGAAGGCAAAGGCACAACAAAAGATTCAAACTGCTGCCAAAGAGCAAATGAAGAAGGAAGTTAAGAAAAAACTCTTCAGGAAGTAATCATCCAGCATGAACGCCTGTTTCAAAGGTCGATAAGCGGAACAATCCATCGTTTTCAATAAGCCATTCAATCACGGCATGAGGAATGCTTGCCTTGAGTACTTCTCGAACTGCATCATCATCGTATACAGTTGATAGCATCTTGGCAGTCTGTCGTATACGCCACCCTTCGAGCCGTTCACGCTCATTCATCTCCACTTCCAACACTTGGAAGTTTGAGTCCTTATACAAAGTTGCAGTCGCTTCATCAGTCGTAACGAGAATGCCATCGCCATGAATTTTACTCGCATGCTCGACCCAATTCGGTGGGTCGTTGATGTCGTCAATCGCTACGATGTCGCACGTGATTTCTTGAGCATCAGCCCACGCTTGAATCATGGATTGTCGTTCTTCAGAAGTCCATGGATTCTCTGGTTCCCATCCTGCTTGCTTCGAGCCAATTGCCACAACCAACTCATCGTCGTTCGACAGCATATCATGCGCTTTCAGCACCAAGTATGCATGGCCCTTGTGAAAGGGCTGAAAACGACCGAGTACGATGTATGAGGTCATTTTTCATTCCTCAAGCGAAGTACGAATCAACATCGAGTTGTGGCAGTTCAAGATCAAACGTTGCAAAGCATTGAATCATTCGTTTGCAGCCCTCAATCATTTCAGCTACGGGTGTTTCTCCCATTGACCCAACACGGAACATTTTGCCTTTGAGATGGTCTTGCCCTCCAATGACTTGCGTGTTGAAATCGTCTTTAAGACGTGTTCTCCACGTGTCATTTATTCCTTCGGGGTACAAAATCGCAGTCACGGTATCGCTTCGTTGTTCAGCGTCTGCGAGCAGAACAAATCCAAGGTCAGTAAACAAATTTCTCACACCATTTGCCATGATTTGGCACCGTTTCCAACGGCCTTCATTTGTCTCGGTTTTGAGAACATCCAGAGCAGCTCCCCAACCCATTGCGAGGTTGATCGCAGGAGTCCAAGGGGTTTGGTCGTCATCACCTTTTTTGAGTGCTGCTACCATGTCGAAATAATAATTCGGATTTGAGTCGCCCTGCTCACGAATTGCATGAACCCGTTCGATGAAGTGAGAGTTTACAGCGATGGCTGCAATTCCTGAAGGTCCTGCTGTGCATTTCTGAGCCCCAGTGACGACAGCTTCAGCCTTCCATTCTGCTGGGTGAACTGCTGTTCCGCCGACTGATGTGATTCCATCAAGAATAAACGAAGTGTTGTGGCGAGCGCACATTTCAGCAATAGCTGCAGCGTCTTGCGTGATTCCAGTACTCGTCTCGTTGTGACAAATAAGCAGCGATTCATAGCAGCCCCGTTCAAGTTGTTGCTCCAATTCGTACAGGTCGAATGCCCGTCCCCATTCATACTTGAGGTGCTTTACATTACAGAACCGCTTACACATCTCAGCTACACGTTCACCGAACTTCCCATTGGTGGGGACAAGGACGAGGTCATTACTCCGAAATCGGTTCGCAATCACCATTTCCATGGCAGCTGTTCCGCTTCCTGATACCACGACAACCTTGTAGTCATCGTCTCCTGCCCATGATTGAACACCTCGTGACGGTTCGGATGGGGCCAGATTGAATGCGTGTCGGAGTCCCGAGTTGAGTCGAGCCATGACGTCTCGAAATTCAGTTCCTCGTGCAGTCATCACGGGTGTTGAAAGTGCTTGTAGACATTCATCCCCCATTCGGACAGGTCCGGGGACGAGGAAACAATCATCGTTGATGTCCATGGTTAATGCAACGGATGGAGGCTTTTCAATTCGGTGGGTGGAACATCTGCTCCTATGCGTTTTTTTCGACTAAATCTTGTCGTTGAACTCTTAGGGAAGGGCTCCTACCGTTCACCATGCTGAGGGTCGGTCTAGCGATGTTGCAGGGCGCTCGATATGAGCATTCTGAAGCAATCAGGGCTGCCTCTCTTCAACTCGGAGAGGATGTTGAAGTCATCCATCTCAAAATGGGTAAGCAAGTAGACGCTGAACTTGACTGTTTGATTTTGCCGGGTGGTGAATCAACAGCGATGAGGAAAGCAAGTGAGAGTGAATCTCTCCTTGGGGCAATTTATGCTTGGATGAGCGAGTATCCAACACGCCCTGTTCTTGGAACATGCGCTGGAGCTATTCTTCTTGCACAACCTGGTCTCGAATATGACCCGTTCATTCGAACGGGTATCTCCCGAAACGCTTGGGGGCGTCAACGTGATTCCTTTGAGGCCATGTTGGAAGTGAGTTTAGAAGTGCCAATTGGGAAACATGTTGAGACAAGTGCTGACAAACGTAACCAATTCAACCATCAACCGCTCCCGGTCCAGCCATCAGCGCCAGAACCTTCCTCGGAACAGTTTCATGGTGTGTTCATTCGGGCGCCTCGGTTTGAGCAGTCCAGTATTGAATGCATTCCAATTGCAAGTTTGGGAGAGGAAATTGTCGGTGTTCTGGACGGTGCTCGGCTGGCTTTGACGTTTCATCCTGAGTTAACTGGTGATTATCGCTTTCATCGATGGCTCCTCCATCGAGCAAGCAACGCAAATTAGGTTTTCAAAGCGAGAGTTTGAAACCATCGGGGTTCTCGGAGGTTTGAGTTCAATGACCGTCTCTTTACCTATGGCGACCGAAATTCTCCCCGCAGAAGAAGGCGAGGCTGAAGGCTGTGTCCAGTGCCAACGAGGTAGCAAATTGGTTTTGTTCGTTACGGGGAAATGCCATTGGGGCTGTGATTATTGTCCCCTCTCGGACAATCGCAGAGAATCACCGGATATGTTTGCTAATGAACGCCGATGTTCGACTTGGGATGAGGTGATTGAAGAAGGCCATGCAATGAGGGCGACCGGGACTGGGATTACCGGTGGTGATCCGATGTTGGACATGGAAAAATCACTGGAAGCAGTGCGCCAACTGAAATCGGCATTTGGACCTGAGCACCACATCCACCTTTACACTTCGATTCCTTTCCAAGTTGATCGAGCGGCAGACTTTGGAGAGGCTGGATTGGATGAAATCCGTTTCCACCTTCTTGATGGGACACTTACCAAGTATCTACCAGTGATTCAGGCATGTGCTGACGCAGGAATTTATGTCGGTATAGAATTGCCCTGTGAGCCCGACAAAGAAGAGCAACTGTTTTCTCTTCTTGAAGCACTTCACACCTCTCCAGTCCAATTCCTCAACCTTAACGAATTGGAAATTACAGTCGGAAATCAGGAGAACATGGACGTTCGTGGATTCAACCTCAGTGGAGGGATAACTGCAGCCGCAGAGGGTTCTGCCGACCTTGCACTGCGGCTAAAAGAAGCGTCCAAAGGACTTGATTTCCATCTCAAGTTTTGTTCCGCACGATACAAAGATGCTGGACAACTTCGCGCACGGTTCAAGCGCAGAGGCCAAGCTACTCTCCGCCCATATGAGGTGCTGAGTGATGATGACACTGTCGTTTTTGGTGCGATTCCAACGTCGCTCGAGGATGCTCACGACGATATTGAAGAATTGTGTCAGGAACTTGGAATTGCAGATGGATGGATACGCTATGATGCACAACATCAGCGTATAGAACTCCCACTCTCATTGGCGGAAGAATTGGCAGATTCAGTATCCGTCCCCGTTCATCTTGTAGAAGTTCACCCGACTCATGATCGCCTCGAAGTTGGTATGGTTCATCTAAATTCTCACCGCTGAAACCGTCAACGGGAGACTTATAGCAACGAGTCTTCACGACTATCTATCCTAGGGCTCGTGGTCTAGGGGTTATGATGTCGCCTTCACATGGCGAAGATCGAGAGTTCGATTCTCTCCGAGCCCACTTCTCCTACTGGATCGTCGCCAAATCAACACTCTTGATGATTCGATGAGCCATCTGTCGGTGTTTGCGAACACCATACATCTCCATGGGCATAGCCCCGCTACCTTGAATAAGCAATTTGGCACCACTCCATACATGGGCGCTCTCTCCGCAGTGAAAGAGTATACTTTCGGCATTCCCGGTGCCGTACTGACAACACTCAAGCAAGCCGATGTCGGGGTTTTCAAGCAGGCAGAAACCTGGAAAGCATTTGTTATTGCAGCTCTTATGTTTGTTACCATTTCATTCGCAGCATTATCGATGTTTGACAGTATGGATGAGATTTTTGAATCGGATGCTGAACCTATTCCAATCCCCAATCTCGTTTTTGAATCACTGAACCGGACCGGTATTGAATCGTCAGTAGCCAACGAGACCGGATGGATAAATCTGAGCGATCACCGAGGAGACATCATTATCCTTGACTTCATGGCTCACGATTGCAGCAACTGTCACAAGGTACAAGAGCACATTGAAGAGAACATGGCTGATTGGATGGAAAAGGCTAATGCCTCAGGAAAAAACCTCTCAATCTTTGGCTATGGTGCTTGGTACGATGAATCCCTTGAGTACCTCAATGAAACCTCTGGAGGGTATCACGTTCCAGCCTACCCCACAGGTTTGGGAAGCACGAATGCCGCACAAATTGCAAACAATTCAACAGCTGACCCTGTCCGCCTTTTCACCACGGGTGGAACCGGTCAAATTCCAATCGTAATGGTACTTGATTCAGAGGGCTATATCATCGCAAAAGAAGCAACAGGGACTCCCAAAGACAAATGGTCGAAATTTGACGGAATCCTCGATAAGGCGCTCACCGGCACAGTTGAAGATACCATGGATTCGCGCATTGCGTGGGAAGAACCAGGTACATCCTATGTTGCTGTTTTCGTTCTCGGTATGGTGCTCTCGATTCTCGTGTACTTCTCTCCATGTGCTTTCCCAGTTTTACCTGGTTTCATATCCTATTATCTTTCATTGGGGGCGCGAGAGGATGAACTGATTGCCGAGGGGAAGTTGAAAACCAAAATGCCGTCTTCATGGGTCATCGGTTTGCTGTCTGGAGTTGGTATGTGGACTTTCTTTGCCATCATTGGAATTCTTGCCATTGTGATGGGTGAAGCCTTTGCCGCCTCAGGTTTGATTCATTGGATTGCGATTTTCATTGCTGTACTTTTGGTCGTATTGGGCTGCATGATGTTGATTGGAATCACATCCAAGTTGATGGGCTTTGTTGATAATTTCGTGCGCAAATACAGTACCACTGAAGCTGACGAAACATTCACTCCTCGCAGAAATATGTATCTCTATGGGTTTGGATATGCTGCGGCATCCATCGATTGTACCGCCGCAGCAGTTCTGCCTTTCGTCCTCTACTTGAGCACGCTTGGTCGCTCGGCGATTGGTGTTGGAATTGGCGGCTTGATGCTTGGCTTGTTGGTGCTCATGATTTTCGTCACCGTTACAGTCGGTATGGGGCGCCAAGTAATGATTAATTTCCTACGTCGCTCAACGGGTATGATCAAAATGGTCGGCTCGTGGATGATGATTATGGCAGGAATCAGCCTTACCTTGTATCTCACAAATTCCCCTTTGATTAGTCTTGTATTCGGTTAATCCGAAAGCATGAGTTCATCGAACTGTTTGTCGCCATCCTCAGTTTTTAGCCACTCGAGGTTTGGTTTCATCCAATAGACCCAGCCAAGTGCTGTGAGCACTAATGCTGTTGCCACATCCCAAATATAATGCTGCTTTATGACCATTGTAGATACGATCAAAAGAGACCACATGATGAGCAAAAAGGCATGAAGTACCCGACGTTTAGTCGTCGTAGATGGATACCAGTAACGAAGGATGAGTACGACTTGTGTGCTTTGAACAATATGCAAGGACGGCCAAGAGTTCCAAGGTTCATCAGCTCCGTGCAAAAACTCGTACCAAGGCTCCCAATGTGTGCCTTCAATACCCACAATAAGGTGTCTGAGGTCAATCTCTACGGGTAGAAGAATGAAAACCAGATTAACCCACCAGCATGTGATGAGCATCATTTGATGGTAAATGAGGTTCTGTTTCCACATGGTTTCGTTAGCGCTACCAAGCCAAGCCGCTGCTGGGTAGTAAAGATATAGCGTAAGGTAAGGTAAAATCATCCATGCAATGAAGGGCATGTCGATATCAAGTTGAATGGTAGGGTCAAAAGCCACCAAGTCACGATAATTTGCAAGCCGATTAACGGCGGTGTAAGGGAGTGCTGCAAAAAATGTCAAACCAATGAGTATGGCGTAAGTTATTCTCCTTCCACCAAATGTGTGGCGATTCTGCCAGTGCGGTCTCCATACCTTCCACGGTAGAGATCCCCACGTAAGTCGCATGATACCTGGTGCATGAAGCCGAAAATAAATCTATTTCCAACTTAAGCGGCGATGAGCGATTATTGTGCAGCGCCACAATGCGGGCATGCTTTCCAATCCGGCATCAATGCAGCATTGCATTGATTGCATGATGTCGACATCGGGGCTGTGGGTTCGGTACTGGATTCGCTACCATCGATTGCTTTCTGAGCGGTTTGCTGTCGAAGGAATTCTTGCATCACTTCAGGCGTGAGTGCGCCTTGGGCTGCAGCCATCTCCATCATTTTCATCTGAATTTCATTCTGCTTTTCCATTCGTTGGTCTTGATGTTCTTGATTTTGCTGGACACGGTCTCGCTTTCGGGCCTGTACTTGTTCAAACAATTCCATTGCTTGTGCGGTCTTGTGGGATGATTCTTTCATACGCAAGTCTGCTCTGCCTTGATCTCGGGCGAGTTCTGCCTCCCAAACCGCTTCTTGCTTTCGTAATTCAAGCAATTCTGATTCAGCTTGGATGGTGACTTCGCCGTGTTTCTTCGCACGCTCAACGTTTACTTCACATTCAATTCTTCGAAGAGTTGCTGCTTCTCGTATCGCAATTCGCTCCATCAAAGCATCTGCATTGGCGCCCTCAGTTTGAGTTGCCATGTCGAGGTCGGCCCGAAGTTTCAGTAATTTTTCTTGATCGGTCTTGTCAGTCGAGATATATGCACGGAGGAATGTGAATCCGAGGTTGGAGAAAGTTTGTCGCATTTCAACCTCAGTGTGCATTTCAAGATGTTCTTGGAACTCTGGACTTCGGAGTTCTTCCGCGTTGGAGCAATTGGCCATTGCTGGCGCAATGCATCGTGTTGCAATTTCGTTAGCGATGAGCCCAACCAATACGTTTCGGTCAAGAAGTGGAGCACTGTTGGCAAAGACATTCAACAGTTTAGGGATGTCTTCTTTTCGAAGTTGTACCTTCAAATGCATAAGTCCAGTTGCAGTCGAACCGTTCTTCATGGCCGCATTGAAAGGTATACCAAGGTCAACTGGACCAGTTATCGCAAATAACATTCGTCGGTCAGTTGCGGTACCACCCATTAAGTCAGCAATGTGTCGTCCAAGGCCTCCTCCGATGTTTCGAACAATTTTTTCGGAAACGATGTCTCCAATACGCCCATCGATGATGAAAGCACAAGCTTCGTTTGGCTTCAACACCACTTGTCTTGCTTTCCACGTCTTAATGTCGTTGCCATCGACGAGCCTTGCTATCACATTCGGATTACTTCGCCACTTAAAATTCGCCATATTCACACCTTCTTCTTTTGTCGTAGTCCATCTAGGACAGTTGCTCGAGCGCTGAAATAGCCTCTCGAACTTGTCATCATTTGCTCGCACTGGCGAATGAGGGATTTGATTTCATCATCTGTTTTACCTGCAGAATAGGCATGCTCCACACTGTTGGAGATGTTGACTCCTTTTGTCATCATCTCAATGACGTCGTGATCATGTTTGATGAGTTTCTTAAGAACAGATATGGAGGCAGAATTCTGCCCGGAAAAGAAAGCATGGGACATTCCGGTGGGAGATTTGTCAACATCTTCAATGAGTTGGTCAATCGTATTGCAACACGCTTTAGCAGCCTTAGCAATGGCAATTTTCTTCTCACGGAACGCATTATCATGTACATTAAGCAAATGGTTTCGAGCACGAGTGCCACACCGTTGAATCTCTTCCCGAATTGCAAGGTCAGCAGCACGACGCTTTCCTTTCGTATAACCTTCGTATCCAGAAAGTACCATTTGAATTCCCCTCACATACGGGAGCACATCGAGCGGGGTTCCTACCATGTTGACCAGTTGTTAATGGCACTGGCCCACTTATTATGCTATCCATGGGGGTTATGGGGTCCCAACCACTTTCAATCGCTTGACTGTGTAATCTCGCTCCAGAGCAGAACTCTGTCTGCAATTGTTTCTGCTTCTTCAGGATCGTGTGTTACATGAATTGCAGCGATGTTTTTTGAGCGCAGTATCTCTCTTGTGTCTTGGGCTATTTTTCTGCGGCTTCCTAAGTCAAGTGCTGAAAAGGGTTCATCGAGAAGGAGGAGGTTTGGTTGATTCAAAAGTGACCGTACTACTGCGACTCTTTGTGCTTCACCGCCAGACAGATTATGTGTTTTCCGAGACGCAAAACCTTCCAGTCCAACCAGCTTGAGTTCATCTTCAATGATTCTTTTACGCTCTTTCCGAGACATTTTGCCTTCTAAGCCCAACGCCACATTTCCTTCAACATCAAGATGGGGATAAAGAATCGGTTTTTGAAACACATAGCCGATGGATTGCCGGCCTTCCATGGGATGTGCTATTTCTCCATCCTCGATTGATTCAAGTCCTGCAATCATTCGCAACAGTGTAGATTTCCCACATCCACTCGGGCCGAGAAGAGCAACGATTTCACCGTCTTGGACTTCCAAAGTAAGGCGTTCGAATACCTGCACATCGCCAAATCTTTTTCCGAGTTCTTTGATGTTCAAAATACATTTCTTTTTCATTAGAATCCACTCCTATCACTTGATTCTCGAAACCGTTCGGCGAGCGAAAACAATCCGAAGGTAAGGAGCATCAGCATGGTCGATGCTGCCATTGCGGTTGGGTATATGCTGGGATCAAACATTGGCCGACCCATCAGTTGGTCAATGACGATGGAAAGAGTGTCCCATGAACCAGATCGCACCAGAAGCCATGAAGCACCAAACTCACCAAGTGAGAAGGCAAGCGTTAGTGAACCCGCAACAACCGCAGGGCCACGAAGAAACATCAGCGTTCCATGATACCATGTTCGGACTGGACTCATGTTCAGAAGTAAGCATTGTTCGGTATATTTTGGATCAAGAGAAGCGTATGCAGGCAGCATGACTCGGACCACGAACGGGACGGTGAGAAGAACGTGGGGGTATACTGGGAGGAAGAACCAATTGAACATTTGTGGATACCATCGTAAGCCGCCAAGAAGAACGCCTAACCCGACCATCAATGCGGATATTGCAAGCGGTAGCATACAGAAAAGGTCGAGACAGCGTGCAGTTCGCATCCAACCAGATGTGTCAAGTTTGTGTATTGTCGATGCCAATATCCAACCGAGTGGGAGCGCAATCAGCAGTGTAGCAAAGGCGTAAATCACTGAATTGAGCATTGCCTCGTCTACCCCCATCGTTGAAAGGTCCCCAACCCATGCATTCCTCCAGCCTTGCAGCGTCCATTCCGTTTGAACTGAACCTTCAGTGATTGTTCGGATTTGAAGGGAAGATGTGAGCGTCGATAAAAATGGCAAAGCGGTAAACAAGAGGGCAAATCCAAGGACAATCC
>QQRW01000028.1:111716-140060 GCA_003602605.1 Candidatus Poseidoniales archaeon
TTTTGTAAGGAACCAGTGATGGCCAGAGTCAGTAGAAGGATGAGGAATTGCATCAGTGCCACAGAGTATATCAGTTCACTTGAGTCGACTCGGTATCCTACAATTCCCGCCGACGATCCGGCCTCTGCCATGAGTGATTCGAGTGTATTGTTGTTCGGCGTGAGCCATTTGACCAGTGCAAACGACGTGAAAGAGAAAAGGAAGCTTAAGGCTCCAGCGCACAAGACTGCAGGGCCAAGTACAGGAATCCAAAGTATTCGAAGTCGCTTCAACTTGGATTTTCCACAAGGTAGCACAGAGAGTTGTTCTTCCCAAGCTGGGTCAAGTGTTGAGAGCGTTGGTTCAATAAAACGTATCATCAGTGAAAGGTTAAACCATGCATGCGCAAGAATGAGGGCAAAAAAATGACCCGGGTGATTCCATCCTGAAAGTTCTGCAAAGTTTCCAATTATGCCGGTCTCAAGCCGTAAATCAATTCCTACTTTTGAGAGCACCCCCCCATCTCGAATGAGGCTTAAGAAGCCCATTGCGGCTACGATTGAGGGTGTGACAAATGGGACGGCAAGAAAGGCGCGTACGATGCGAACTCGGTTCCACTTGTAACGGCTTAAACACCATGCAACTGGTAATCCAATGAGGATGGTAAGGATGGCGGATGCAAGAGCCTCGACAAGAGTGAACTGGAGTGCTTCAGTCGCACCATTGGCAGAATGAAATTGAAGTATGGCGTCTATGGCAGTCCATTTCGTGACTTGATTCAAACGAAGAATGGCATAGATAAATGGAATTGTAGCTCCCATAACGAAGAGTGTGACAATAACCCAACGCAGACCTTTATCGCCCGGCACTATCATCGTCTTTGAAGACAAATCGAAAACCTCGGTTACTGCGTGGCATCTTGCCAATCAAGCAACCATTGTTCCATGTTTTGTTCTATGATTTCTTCGGTGATTGATGATGTAGCATCTACTGTGTCTGAATGGTAACGGTAGCCATTGGTTTCGGGCAAGTCACTGCCTTCTATTACCGAGTACATCGAATTGTATTCTGGCATGTTGAGGTTGACTTCCGGTGAGGTGAGATATTCGATGAACAGGCGTGCAGCATCAATCTCAGCAGCGCCGTTAATCACGCCAGTATATTCGACTTGATGGAACGACGATTTTGGAAGCGTAAGTGAAGTCGAGTGAGTATAATTCTCCGCAAAATACGCTTCAACGCCTGGTGAGTGACAATAGGATACCGTCATGTAAGCGCCTCCGATGTATCCTTCAGTGTATTCTCCATAACCTCCTGTGTAATAGGTCGTGTAGGATTCTGTCCATCCTGAAGTGAAGATGGCCCCATTGTCGGCAATGGCTTTCCACCACGATGAAATGTTGCCACGTTCTGAATTTGCTTCTTCAGCGAAATAATCGTGAGTGGCCACTAAGAACGCTCTACCGGGGGATGAAGAAATCGGTGAAGGGAATGCCAATTTCCCGTTCCATTCGGGCTCTGTCAAATTCCATAGGCTCGTAGGCACGCTCATGTTTGATGTTTGCAGTGCATCCTCGTCATAATTGAGGCATACGTCACCTTCGTCGAACGGTAAGGCCAAAGGCCCGTCATAGAACTCAAGTGAAGATTGTGTCAGGTTTTCGGGTGTGATGTTATGTTCAACCAGCAAACAATTCTTGAGTGCAGTAGGGAGATAGGTATTGTCTAAACCCAACATGAGATCTGCTTGAGGTGCCATCTGCGTTAGCATCATCTGGTCAAGGATTCCTCCGGCATCGTCAGTTCGAATGATTTCGACTTCAATGCCAGTTTGGTTGATGAATTGTTCAATGAGTTCATTTGAATAACCTTGGAAAATGTCGTACGTTAGTATTTTCAGTGTGCCATCGGATTCACGAACTTGGACGCTTGACTCACACGCATTCTCACTATCGATATCGGCAAGTTGTTCTGCCGAGAGACAACCGCTGAGTGAGGCACACAGCAATATGAAGAGGACTGTAACAATAGATTTCATTTTCACACGCCCTTCAGTAATGCGGTCAGTTGATGCGTTCGATCTACCAATTCCAATGGGTTGTGTGCCACGATGTAAAGCGTTGGCTCCCAACCAAAGTCGCCCTCGTCGAGTAAAACGTCAAACCGATTTGTTCCATTTGTGATTTTGGCTTTTGGTGCCAATGCGAATGAGTATCCAAGTTGCTCACATGCCTTACGAACCTTCTCGGTATCGACTCCGTTGTTACGTGTAGGCGGCCGAATGTTCAGCACCGAGGTCTTACTTGGCTCTCTTTGGTGTATATCGAGCAATAGATTTGCTAGATGTTTAGAGGCGCCAAAACTTGGCGTTTCATGATGGCGCAGCACACCGTCTACCATGGTGATGCGCCCGGCGAACGCAGCTACATCACTGGTGGAACTTGCCCCCTCATTGCAGGAGGCGATATTGAGTCCAACTGCTGGAATTGCTTGTTCAATACGACGTGCATCGAGTCTTCCAGCAGCCCACTCAAGCCTGCGAAGCAAAGCTCGCTGTTCCTGACCTGCATCCAAATCCAGTCCAGTAAGTGTTTTATCGTAACGGAGCGTATTGTTTCCGTTGAGTTGGAATTCAACAATGAGCCGTTGACGAAGCACAGTACAACCTGGGCCCAAAGTGGACAATGCTTGTGACAATTCGTTCCCCCATCCATCAATGGTTGCTTCATCGGCACTTGCATTGAGTCGAATCGGTGGTTTTTGCATTTGCCGTGATATTGTACTCTGGGTGGAACCAAGAACTTCTGCAATCTCCGTTTGGGACCATCCTTTGGTCCGTAAGTCCTTTGCTACGTGTTGTTGCAATCTACCAATCCATTTGTCTCCTACTTGCCCGAGCATGAAGGGTGCTCGTGAAGCATCTTATTCAATGTTGCTCAAATAATATGCGTTACGCATGGACAGTTTTGATGAATTACACAGTTTTCAGTAGCATTTTGCTGTTCATAAGTCGGGTTTCATACTTGTATTACGTTTATTTTAGATTTTTACAAGATCGGTTGTTTCTCAGTCGACAATCTTTGTTACAGATGAAGAAATTCCTTTTTTATGCCCCTCTATGCCCTGATAAGTCGGTTGCATATATTCTCATTCATTTTACATAATCTTCTTCTTGAAGAGACTGGAGGCGTGACATTTTAGTCATTTCAAATCTTTTGTTGAAGAACACTAAGAACCCCCCCCTGTTCGTAATGTCGATAGAGATGGAGTTGGAATCATTCATCGGGGCAATCGCCGACCGAATCATCGAATACCTCAATGCCTCTGATGAACCAGGTAAAGTGTCAAACCCTATGCCTCACACCTCCCTCGCAAAGACGAGCGATCTCAAGTTGCCGCTCGAGGGTAACGGCATGGACGCAGTTTTGGATGACATAGATGCGTACCTTTTGTCGTGTGTTAAAACAAACCGTCCAGAGTTCATGAATCCGCTTTGGGGGGGGATTAACACCGCAGCACTTGCCGGCGAAATAATATCCACCCTTACCAACACCTCGATGTACACATACGAACTTGCACCCCTTGCGACCCTTATCGAACAGACCTTGGTTCAGCGCATGGGCGAACTTGTTGGATTCCATGATGGTGCTGGTACACTGACGACTGGTGGTTCAAACGGAAACATGCTCGGTATGCTTTGTGCTCGGCAAGTGATGGTTCCAACTTCGACGCAAACAGGAATTGACGGCCGCTCACTTGTGGCATATGTTTCCAGCGAGGCGCATTACTCGGTCCTCATGGCAGCAAATGTAATCGGAATTGGGCATCAAAATGTCATCAAAGTCGCATGTGATTCCAACGGATGCATGCAGCCAGAAGCGCTTCAAGATGAAATCAATCGAACCCGACGTGAGGGTCGCACACCGTTCTGCGTGATTTCTACTGCTGGAACGACCGTTCGAGGTGCTTTCGATCCAATTCGCCAAATTGGTGACATTGCACACTCTGAAGGCCTTTGGCATCACGTCGATGCAGCATGGGGCGGTTGCTCACAATTTTCAGCAGAGCACAGTTCCCTTATGGATGGCGTTGAATTCGCTGACAGCGTGTGTTGGGATGCGCACAAGATGATGGGGATACCTCTCATTTGCAGTGCGTTCTTGGTCAAGGATTCAGAAGTATTGGCCCGGGTCTGTGCGCATGGTAATGTTGCACATTACTTGTTCCATGAGGAATCTCGTAACATTGATGCTGGAAGATATTCCTTGCAATGCGGTCGTCGCAACGATGCTCTCAAACTTTGGTTGGCATGGAGGGAATGCGGGGATGCTGGTTGGGCAACTCAAGTCGAACGCTACATGGATCTAGCATCTCACCTCGAATCTCTGGTCGAGGCTCACCCACATCTCGAAATGATGTCGTCCCGTATGTGGACAAATGTGTGTTTTCGACTTCATCCGGATGGATTCGATGGCGATTTGAATGAACTGAATTCTGAGGTCCGTAAGCGAGTGATGCACAACGGAAATTTCATGATTAGTCGTTCGAATATCGGCGAAGATGTCATTTTCCGTGCTGTCATTGCAAACCCGAAGATCAGCATTGAATCCTTAGAGCGCCTCGTGGAGGAAATCTCATCGTTGAGTGAAGATGTTGTAAGAGGGCTACCGAACTGAACATTGTTTTTTTGTAAACGACATTTTTTGAACCATGCGTAGGGCATGAGTATCATGGAGGAAATGCCGCAAGCCACTTTATTGCAACGCTTCTACGAGAGCGTCGGCTTTTTCATCGTGGCTTTCTTTGGCGGACTTTTTTTATCGGTCGTTGAGCCAGTGTTGCTGTCTCTTTCAGGATCGGATGTCAGTGACGCAATCTGGCCGTATGCGTACCGGACGCTTCAGTGGACCTTGTTTCTTCGAGGAAACCTCTTCATCTTCACTCTCGGCAGCAGTTTGCTCATGTTTGCTGCATTCATTGTCCTGCAACGGCATGTAAAAGGCCATGAAAATCCACGGTGGGCGAATGGAATTGGTTTGTGTCTGCTTGGACTACTCAGCGGCTTCATTGTTCTGTTTTTTGCTCTCGATGTGTTTTATCTTCGAGGAGCATTTCTCCTATTACCCACCGCGTACGGCTTCATGCTTTTGGCTCTATTACTCATGGTTGGTGGAATCCCGCACATACCTCGCGAATCATCAAAGACGCAATTGAGTAAACATGTTCTACACATCGCTGGTGTATTTTTTGCTGCGTGGTTGGTCATGCCTGGGATACCTGCGTTGATCGGTATGGCGCCTTCGCCACCTGACGCCCCTGCATTTGGTTACGGAGCTGATCCTGGACCGTTTGATAGTACAATGTCAATTCACCCCTACACGATGCCGGATGAAGTCCTTGAAATCCAAGATTCAAGCGAAGCAGACATCGAATTCTCAATTTACTTGACATTACCTATACTCCCAGAGGATATCGTTCTAGATTCAGTGCCGCTTGCCATTCTTACTCACGGCTGGGGGTACCCAACCTACGAGGAATACACTGATTGGATTGCTCACCTCTCTGCAAAAGGCATGGCTGTGGCCTTCATACAGTATCCATCAGATATCAGTCCAATCATTCCCGACGGATTCGTAGCTACGGACATCGAGGGTGCGTCGAACTGGCCGCACCATACTTACCGTGCTCTCGCATTTACTGCAGCTTTTGACGAAATTGAGCGAGTTGCGTTTGGGTCGAATCGCTCAGGAATCGTGGATCAGGTTCTTGGCAACCATTCCATTGATCCATCGCACCTGTGGATTGGAGGACACAGTCTCGGTGGGGCTTATGTGTTCTTGAGTTTATACGAGTCCCTTGAACGCAATTGGGGTAATGAGACGCTTTTCCTCGATTTTGAATCCGCATGGACGCGCCCTAGCCATCCTGAATTGCAACCAAACATGTCAAGATTACCGGATTCGACCATGGTCCACCTGGCTCAGGGTATTGATGACATGTCTGTGGACTCGTGCTACAGTGTTCATCATCAAGCCGTCTTCTCTATGCTTCCTCAAGAACATGTACTGTTCATAGAACTCCAGAGTGACTTGTACGGTTACCCTCGTTTGGTTGGGACACATTACTTGCCAACCAATTCCGTTCACGACACGCTGGCCGATTGGGGTGTCTATCGACGGATTGATGCGCAAGCAGACTGGGTGGTTGCTCGCAGCCGTGGCGATGTATTCACAGAATCATGGGCCTACGAGCATCTTCTGAATACACCGGTTCTCACCGACATGGGCAAATGGTCTGATGGGCAGGATGTCTTGCCCTTGCTGATTCACCATGAGGCACTCACGATGAATGAAAAGTTCGCACATTGTCGGATTTGAATTGCATGTTCGCCCTTGCTTGAGTTTAAGGAGCGGCTTACCTTGCGCAATCCATGAGCGATAAAGCACCGGTTCGAACTGCACTCTTCGATGAACACGTTGCCCTTGACGCAAATCTCGTTGACTTTCATGGATTTGAATTACCGATTTGGTATACGAATATCAAGGAAGAACACATTGCTACTCGAGAATCTGCAGGTCTTTTCGATGTATCCCACATGGGCTCGTTTCGATTTAGCGGCGAGAACGTCAAGGTCTGGCTGGAATCACTGGCGACTCAACGTGTAACCGCCATACAAGCTCCTCGGTGCGCATACACTCACTTTCTTGATGAAAACGGGCACCTCATTGATGACATGATTTTTGCAGTCGTTTCAGACAGTGAACTCCTCGGCGTACCGAACGCATCCATGATTGATGTCATGTGGGATTGGTTCACTTCCCATCTGCCGGAAGACGGTTCAATTGTTTTGGAAAACCTTTCTGATGAGATGTCTATTATGGCTCTACAAGGTCCAAATGCGAAGGAGCAACTCTGCCGGGTATTGGGTGATTCCAATCATGTCGGCCGATTCAAATGGCAACGTATTGGAGAGAATCCGCTCGGCATTGGTGGTTGGATTCAGGGAACTGGGTATACCGGAGAAGCGGGCTATGAAATCTTTGTTCCAAACAACCAAGCACCTCTGTTGTGGCGACACCTCATTGAAGCAGGTTCGGTACCTGTCGGCTTGGGTGCCCGCGATACACTTCGACTTGAGAAAGGATTCTTGCTTTCAGGTGTCGATTTCTGCTGGCCCCCCCTGTCCGAGGTTGAAGACGCAACGTTCCTCACTCGTGATTCATGGGAAACTCACGTTCCCTTTGGTTTGGATTTAGAACATGAGTTCGTCGGAAAGCACCGTGTCATAAGTCACGATGACGGCGATGCACGATGGTGGGGCATCCGATACCTCGAAAAGGGTCCATTGCCTCGACCAGGCAAGGATGTGACTTCTCTCGATGGTGAACCACTTGGAACACTTTCATCCGGCGCACCTGCACCAAGTCTGGGCAACGTCGGAATCGGAATCGGATACCTTCATTCAGTTAAGGAAGGTGACGAGGTTTTGATTGTAGCTAGCCCCAGGAAGTCAGTGAAAGCAGTGGTTGTCAGGCCACCTTTCGTTTGAATCAGAACATTGGTTTGAGCGCTTCAACAAATTTCAACCGTTCGCGTTCGGAACCAGTATGCAACTGCACGCACTTTGATTTCAAATCAACAAGAGTTTGTGTTAACTCTTCTTCATCCGTCCAATCGACGCCTCTGCCAATGTTTTCTCTCTCAGCAATTTCAGACATGAGGCAATTGCTGTTCACTACGGATGGAACACCACATGCTGCTGCATCAAACATTTTGACTGGAATCGCTCCTTGCAAGATGTTCCCACGATCTGGTTGATACATTGCGTACATAACATCGATTTCTTGAATCAATTCAGTGAACTGTTTTGAATCAAATTGTCCGGTGATGTGACATTGAATGCCATGTTCATGCTGTGCGGTTTCAAACAATCGTCGGACGCGCTCACTGGCAATACCGTCACCTGCGATACGAACACACGGACGCATGTCAACTTCCATCGAGAGTATACTTTGAAGGAGTTTTTCGAACGGTTCAACCTCTCGAACTCGGCCGAGGTATCCAATGCACCATGGGGTGTTTGCTTTCTTCGTAACAACATCCCTAATCACAGGCCGGTTCTCAACGACTGTCGATGAATACCCTCTTTCAGCAAGGTACTCCCGGAAACCAAAGTGAACACCGTCCTCATCAAGTCGTCCACTCGATGTGATGATGCAGTCTGCTGACTTGACGCGTTTCAACATTCGCTTCTCGAGTCGTTTGGAGATTATCTTTCGAATCGAAGAGTTCGGCGCTGGCATAAGTATCCAGGTGTGATGCAGGTCATGCATATCAAACACAAATGGGACATCATGATTCTTTTTCATTCGACATCCAATCGCAAGTGTGTCAGCATCGTGACAGTAGACGAGATCTGGAAGTTTATTGGCAAGCCCTCTTTGCACCTGACGAACGAAGTTTCTCAGCCCCCATGCTGTTTTTATCAGTCCGCCGTATGGTGTATCGCCCAAATGATAACGCATTATACGAACACCATCGACCAGCTCACTTTTTGGAAATTGAGTTTGACGATCAAAGGCGTGAACTGTAACTTCGTGACCTTCCTCCACCAACCACTTTGCGTGTCTGATGACTCTTGGGTCGGGCGAACAAGCGTTGGTAACCACCATTGCTATGCGCGCCATGGTTGGACGAAGTAACGCCAGAACATGATGTATTCGGCGAACTCTATCCATCGTTCAGAAGAGCGACAATTAAGGGCGTCTCGCGTTTGGTTTAAGTCACACCCGAGAGAGAGAGTGACGATATGGTAGACCAATTACCGAACTTGGGCCGAGAAGCCGAAATGCTTGCTGCAATGGGCATGACTTCCATCGAGGAGTTATTCGCTGATATTCCGTCTGAAGTTCGTATGAAAGGCGACCTTCCACTTCCCCCACCACAATCCGAAGAAGAGATTCTCTCTGACGCACGAAGGTTGCTGGGGGCAAATGTGGCACTCGGAGAAAGGGTCTCGTTTTTGGGTGCTGGATTGTACCGCAATTATGTTCCTGCGTCCGTTTTTCAACTGGTTACCCGTGGTGAGTTCCTCACCTCCTACACTCCGTATCAGCCAGAAGTCAGTCAAGGTATGCTGCAGGCTATGTGGGAGTTTCAAACTCTCATTTCAGAGTTGGTCGGTTTGCCAATTGCGAACCTTTCACTCTACGATGGTTCAACCGCAGCGGCTGAGGCATTAACATGCAGTGTTCGTGTTCACACGCGCAAGGCAACTCAAAAAGACACGGTCTATGTCTCAGAATTGACTCCACCCGACCGCCTTTCCGTGATGCAAAATTACTGCCAAGGTGCGGAGATCAAAATCAAATTCCTCCGTCATAATGACGACGGAACGCTGGACATGGACTCAGTTTCCGAAGCAATCGGCTCATGTGGAGTCTATGTTGAACAACCTAACCCGCTGGGTCTTCTCGACGGAGGTGTGACTCAACTCAAAGAGATTCTTGGTGAACACACCGCCCTCATTGTCGCAGTTCAGCCCGTTTCCCTCGGTTTAGTTGAAGCTCCAGGGCACTATGGCGCCGACATTGTCGTAGGCGAAGGACAACCGTTGGGCAGTCCAATCACTGGTGGTGGACCTATCTACGGAATCTTCGCATGCTCCAAGCCCTATCTGCGTTTGATGCCAGGGCGAATTGTCGGTCGCAGCATCGATGTTGATGGGAACACTGCGTACTGTCTGACACTTTCAACACGTGAGCAACACATTCGACGCCACAGGGCTACGTCGAACATTTGTACGAACGAAACGCTGATTGCGCTGATGGGTGCAATGCATATGGCGCTTCTCGGTCCAGAAGGACTCTACGACCTTGCAGTACGAAACATGACTGCATGTATCATGGGTAAGCAAAAATTGCAGGCCGTTGATGGCGTTCACATCCCACACTCCAGTGGGGATCATTTCAACGAATTCGCAATAGAATTGCCAGGCACTGCAAAGGATTGCTTGGAGTATCTCGATTCAGTCGGCATCGTTGGCGGTTTCGACCTCTCATTGTGGTATCCTGAACGAACAAACTGGATGCTTGTAACATTCACTGACCAGACTCAGGCCAAGCACATTGATCTCTTGATTGAGCATCTTAGTGGATGGGTCTCAACATTGGAGGTGGCTGCATGAGTCATTTGTTTGAACATAACGGAGCTAAAGGGCAAGGGTACTCACAACCAGCACCTGTATTACCCGCCTCGGAAATCACCCTTCCGTCCGGATTGAGTCGGAAAGCACTTCCCCGCTGGCCTCGTCTTTCGGAGCCTGAAATGGTTCGGCATTACACGTGGCTCTCGAAGAGGAACTTTGGAATCGACACTGGATTCTATCCTCTCGGCTCGTGCACTATGAAACACAATCCGCGTGTCAATGAAGTCATTGCCCAAATACCCGGAATCGCAGACATCCACCCGCATCAACCTGAACATCATCTTCAGGGACTTTTGTCCATCTTCCACGAAATGCAATACATGCTTGAGGTCTGTGCCGGAATGGACCAAGTGACACTCCAGCCAGTTGCTGGTGCACAAGGCGAATTCACCGCAGTTCGTTGTATTCAGGAATACTTCCGATTGCGTGGCGAAGATCAACGTACCAAAGTGATTGTTCCCGATTCAGCCCACGGGACGAACCCAGCAAGTGCAGCAATGTGCGGGTTTGAGATTGTTGAAATCCCAAGCCGCACTGACGGAAGAATCGATTTAGACGCTCTTCGTGCAGTTGCTGACGATACAATCGCTGTCATGATGATTACCAACCCAAACACCCTCGGATTGTTTGAAGAAGACATTTTGGAAGCCTCCTCCATTGTTCACGGCGTTGGCGGTCAGATGTACTATGACGGCGCCAACTTCAATGCCATTTTGGGAATCACGTCTCCCGGATTGATGGGCTTTGATGCAGTCCATTTCAACCTTCACAAGACATTCAGCCAGCCTCACGGTGGTGGCGGCCCAGGCTCAGGACCGATAGGTGTTAAGCAGCACCTTGCTCAGTTCCTTCCCGGCCCATTGGTTGGTAAGCGCACCGCAAATGAAGATGAGTTGCATGCTGCAGTCGATGAAAACTGGTATCATTGGTACCAACCAACACACAGCATTGGCAAAGTGCAGCAATGGCATGGTAACGCAGGTGCAATCATCCGCTGCTGGGCGTACTATCGACGTTATGGCCGTGGGCTTCGTACAATGTCGGAACACGCAGTCCTCAACGCAAATTACCTGCGTCATGCGATCCATAAAGCAACCAAAGAAGCAGGTGTCGATTCTCTGGTCGTCGACGGTGCAGAAGCAAAGGTAGCCAAACACGAGTTTACCTTATCACTCGCACCTGCGAAGGAAGCCCATGGTATCTCTGCCATGGATGTAGCCAAGGGACTTCTCGACATGGGATACATGGCCCCTACAGTTTACTTCCCGTTGGTTGTACCAGAATGTATGATGGTCGAACCTACCGAAACAGAAAGCAAAGATACATTGGATACTTTCGCAACCGACTTCGCTGAAGTCTTGCAAGTTGATGCTGAAACTCTTCATGCTGCACCGGTCACAACACCTGTTCGTCGTGTAGACGAAGTGTATGCCGCTCGTAATCTTTGTTTACGACATCCGTACGATGATGAGTAAGAAATGCGTAAATAGCGCACCGAAGTAGCAAGTGCATGGATGTCCGTAAAATGCGCACATTTGGTTGGGCTCGCGTCGAGCTGACTCGGCGACCCTCCCGTGTACTTTATCCGATGGCATGGGGCTTACTTCCTCTCGGATTTGCTTTTATGATGTGGATGTTCGGTTCCTCTCCGGAATACATCCCATGGTTCGGGGCAGCAAGCATGCTGTTGATGCTCGTTGGAGGACTAGCAGGCGTGTCAAGCCGGTTTGGTACACTCAATGCCTCTAAAGTAGGCATTGGGCTTGTATCGATCTGCTTCGGTGTCATGGTTTGGGCGCTAGTGGCACAAGAAACGGTTTCAGTTGTTTTTGGTCTCGCATATTCCGCAGCCGCAACATATCTGTTGGTGAAGGCTCTCGACTTCATTTTCAGAGATTCAGGGTATGTATTCGAAAGAGAATGGGATGCGAAGCAAAAAATCCCACGTGATGCACTGCACGACTGGGACATCAAGACGGCCCGTTTTTCTCAAACATGCATGGCTCTCAAACGCTTCAACGGCAATTCATTTGTTCAGATCTATGGCGTTGTTCGTGACGGGAACTCTTACTTGCGATTTGATCTTCTTGGATGTCAATCGAAATTAGAGTTCAAAGCGTTGAATTTTGGTGTTGAGTGGCCCGAATTTCAAGCGATTGGGCTCGCCCAAGAGGAATGATTCCCACACTTGTTCCTCTTCATTTTCAAGAGGCATCTTGATGAACCACCCGCGCAGGGATTGGCACATGGATGTAACAATTCTACTCGGATCCTCCTCGGACATGCCAGTCGCCGAAAAATGTACGAAAATACTAGAACAATTCAATGTCAGTTATCAGTTGAGAGTTGCAAGTGCTCACCGCTCTCCTAAATTTGTGGAACAAATTATTCACGATGCTGAAAACGATGGCTGCCAACTGTTCATCGCAATGGCCGGTCTTGCAGCAGCACTTCCAGGCGCAGTTGCAGCATTAACCACAAAGCCAGTTATTGGAGTTCCATGCGGTGGGCGTGTTCCTTTCGATTCCCTCCTCTCCATTGTTCAATTGCCACCTGGTGTTCCTGCCGCAACGGTTGGAGTTGACCGTGGTGACAATGCAGGATACCTCGCCACTCAGATTCTTGCCCTCAAAAACCCTGAGTACGCAGCAGCACTCAAGCAAAACAAACTCGATCAAGTTGAGCGAGTGAAGTCCCAAGACCGTGAGGTTAACGGGGGCGCTTGAGATGTTTGATTCAAATGAATTCATTCAAGAATCCATTGAATCTCTTAAATCTACTATTGATGATGTTGCTATTATTGCATGTTCTGGCGGCGTTGATTCGACCGTAGCTGCAGTTATTGCCAATCAAGCAGTCGGCGAATTGCTACACTGCGTCTATGTTGACACAGGTTTCATGCGCAAGGGCGAAACCGAAGAAATTGAAGCACTTCTCGCAGCACAAGGCATTCAAAACCTTGTGACAGTCAAAGCTGCAGACCGTTATTTTGAGGCACTCAAGGGTGTTACCGAACCAGAGCAAAAGCGAAAGGTCATCGGCGAACTTTTCATTCGCATTTTCGAAGATGAACAGAAAAAATGTGGTGCTAAGTACCTTGTTCAAGGAACAATTGCACCGGATTGGATTGAATCTGGAGGCGGTGTCCGTGACACCATCAAATCGCACCACAATGTAGGTGGGCTGCCAGAGGACATGACACTCACTGTGGTCGAACCTCTTCGAGACTTGTACAAGGATGAAGTCCGTGAATTAGCACGAACTCTTGACATTAATGTTGCTGAGCGTCAGCCTTTCCCAGGCCCTGGTCTAGCGGTACGAACGCTCGGTGATTTGACCCCTGAACGGGTTGCTGTTGTACGTGAAGCGTGCGCGATTGTCGAAGAAGAGTTCGAACAAGCGGCAGAAGCTGGAGAAATGGAAATCCCTTGGCAGTACTTTGCCGCTCTCCTCCCCGTTCGTAGCGTCGGCGTCCATGGTGACGTACGAGCTTACGGAGAAACAATAGTGGTTCGTGCGGTGCAATCAATGGATGGTATGTCTGCGCGATACTCAGAGATACCGCATCATGTCTTGCAGAAGATCAGTACCCGTATCACGAACACGGTCAAGGGTGCCGTGAATCGAGTGGTCTACGATATCACTCACAAGCCACCGGGTACAATTGAATGGGAATGACATTCACTATGTTTGATTTTACGCCGATTGAGGGGTTCGAACCCTCGACCTTGGGATTAACAGTCCCACGCTCCACCAGCTAAGCTAAATCGGCATCGTTGGCGAACCGCCTCCCCTTTATGACGGCTTCTATTGTTCAGACTCGCCAACGGTCCTGATGAGCCGTGAGAACGGCTCTCCCCTTTGGTTGCTGATACGCAGTGCATTGGTGAGTTTTCGACGGTGTTCAGGGCTTAGTGGCTCTTCGTGGTGGACGAGCAACCACGTTTCTCCAGTCGATATTGATGCATTCTTTACTGAACGAAGAACAAAGCCGACAGTGTGCTTAATTTCATCATCCATCGAGAATCTACCTGCCCCGAGTTCACGAGCAACCTCTGCCAACGCCATAGCATCAATCGAATCGACATAACCTGAATGAGTGGATGTCAACTCCGTGATTAGGCGTGATTGCGGCAAGACGCTTTGTGGGTCAATTGCCAATTGTTGGGCAATGGAATTGCTCGTGCCTTGCTGAATGCACATGGCGACAAAGGCATCCAATGCTTGCCCTCCGTCAAGGACCTGGCCGATCATATGCATTCCGTCTTCGAGGGTTGCAGCTTTGCCAGTGAGGTTCAGTAATTGGCCACCTTGGAGCATCACCAGTTCACGTGTATCCTTCGAGCCTTGACCTTGGAGTACGAGTACGCTCCCTATGACCTCGAGAGCGTTACCAATGTGCGTTCCAATAGGTTCGTTCATGTCGGTGACTTGTGCAATCGTCTTGATCCCGAGACCGTTTGCAGTACGAACCATTGACTCCGCAAGTTGGACAGCATCCTGTTCTGTTTTCATAAACGCTGCTTGACCGCATTTGACATCGAGTACCAATGCATTCAAACCTTCAGCTGCTTTTTTAGAAACGATTGAGGCGGTGATGAGTGGAATGCTGTCGACGGTATCTGTGACATCCCGTATTGCGTAAAGCAATCCATCTGCTGGAGCGATTGAGTCGTTTTGGGCTGCTATGCAGCATCCAACTTCCTCGACAGCGATTGACATAGCATCTGGTGACAGATTACAGTTGAAACCAGGAATCGATTCAAGTTTATCGATGGTTCCTCCGGTATGCCCGAGACCTCTTCCGGCAAGCATCGGGATACGCACTCCACAAGCTGCTAGCGCTGGAGCAAGAATAAGCGACATCTTGTCACCAACCCCACCAGTGCTGTGTTTGTCGCAAACATTAGCGTCACCTTTCCAACTTAATACAGCCCCAGAGTTCATCATGCCAGCAGTAAGGGCAGTCGTTTCCTCAACTGAAATGCCATGGGCATGTATACACCTCAACCACTCTTCGATAAGCGTGACTGAAATTGAGCGTTGAGCGACGCCTTCAATGAATTCACCCAAGTCATCAAGTGACATTTTCTCTCCTTCACGGACGGCATCGCACATTCGGTGAACAAGTGTCTTGCTCATGGCATTCACTTCTCTTCGGCAAGACCAATTTCAACGAGGCGTTGGTGGAGATAATCACCAGCGGTGATGGATTGGTAGTTGACTTTGCCACCGGTCATCTCTACAAACTCTTGGCGAGGAGTAAGGTCGATTTCATTCCGTGGGTGCACGAACATTGGCATTGAGAAACGTCGCTCGTTTGAATTTTCAGGATTTACCACACGATGAGTTGTTGATTTGAATAATCCATTGGTCAAGTTTTGCAGCATGTCTCCGGAGTCGACAATGATGTGACTCGCATCACCTTCAACTTGAATCCAACTTCCATCATGGTCCATGACTTCTAAGCCATCTGCGGTAGCAGTTACCAGCAACGTGATGAAATTGATGTCCTCATGAGCAGCAGATCGAACCGCGCCTTTGGGAACATCGTCTCCAAGTGGTGGATAGTGGATGATGCGCATGATGGTGTTGCCATCTTCTGCCATTGATCCCAGCCAGTTTATCGGTTTGTCAAGGTAGAGGCTGCATGATTGAAGCAGGTTTTGCGACAATTTTTCCATTTGTTCATACAGTCCGTCAATCACTTGTTTGAACTCAGGGACATGTTGAACAGGCCACACGTTCGGGACGTAGGTTGGTGTTTTGCCACTGGTAGGATGACTGCGTCCAGTCTGCCAGAACTCTTTGAGGTCTGGCGCCGGATTGTTCTTTGCGTGTTCTACGCCAAAGGCAGTATACCCTCTTTGATGCGCGATTTCAGGTTGTAGGTAAGAACGCTTGACCTCGTCGCTAAGGGAGAAGAATTCATCGCCTTGGCGATAGGATTCTTCAATGGCTTCCAAGGGTATTCCATGGTTTTTTAGAGCAAAGAATCCGATGTCTTTCAGAGAGTCACCGACTGCCTTGGTGAACTCGAGTTTACGCTTTGCATCTTGACTGAGGAAGTCTGCGTAGTCAACTATAGGGATACTACGCATCCATTCCACCTCAATTCATGTTGGAGCGTACCTTGGAGATGAGGCGCAGCATTTCAACGTAAACCCAAATGACAGTAACGAGCAGTCCAAATGCCCCCCACCATTCTCCAACTTTGGGTGTGCGTTGTTTTATTCCGTTCTCAATGAAATTGAAGTCCAGCACGAGATTCAATGCCGCAACAGCGAGTATGAACAACGTCAATCCGATACCTATTGGCCCGGAAGAATGCAAGAACGGAACTTGAATGGAGCCGGGAATCAGGAAAAGTAGGAGGGATATCGCATAAAGAATCATGATTCCCAGGGTAAGGCTGATCACAACACGCTGGAACAGAGGTGTTGCTTTGATGATTCGGCTTGCATACAATCCATACATTCCAGCAACGATACTAAGTGTTCCAATTCCGGCTTGGAATACGATTCCCTCGTACATACTTTCGAAGAATAGAGATATTCCTCCGATAAACGCTCCTTCGAAAACTGCGTACGTCATCATGAGAGGTACGGGATTTTTTGGGCGGATTATGAAAATTGCAAGCATTATCAAAAGACCTCCGAGCATGCCTCCCATCATTGCAGTGAATGCAATGCCAATGTCGATGGTAAGAGCAGAGTAAAGGACCATTGCAGCAACAAAGAGAGTCGTTCCAAAAAGGATACCAATCTTCTGCATTACGCCTTCGTAAGACATTGATTCGTAGCCTTCTATACTGCTCCAAAAGTTGTTTGACAAGACTGGGTTACTCGATGTGTATGCCATAGTATCATGTAAAGCACGGAGAGGTCCTTTGTCAAACTTGCGTTGATTAAGCGTTCTCTTCGACTTGTTGCTGATAGTATGCGGCAAGTTCGTCCATTGGCCATCCTTGGTCAAGATATGTTTGAATGGTTTCCTCAGACCAGCCAGGGCAACGCGCCAAATCTGCAGCTGATATGCGACCTGGGGTATCGGGCGTTTCACTTCCATCCAATACAGGCATCTTCCAGTTCTCCGAATCCATTTCTCCGTTAGCCAAAGCCTCAAGATTTTGGCTTTCAATCGTAATGAGATCTTTCACCTCTTCTCCTTCGGATTCAATGTTACGCAGAATCAGGTATGCGCCTGCGGCAAGAATAATTCCACCGAGCATGACCAGCCCCATGAGTGTGGCTCCAAAGTTTGTGCTGGTGTCCGCACTTGGAGTTGCAATCGAATTACGTTGTTCAGTGGAACATCCATCATCACTCACTGGAACATTTGCTGGAGTGTCAGGGCACTTGTCATCTCGATTGATAACACCATCACTGTCATCATCAAGCAGGTCATTATCAATGACTGAGTTGTTGTCATCCGGAATGACGCCTGCCAAGTCGCAACCGAGTGCTTCAGATTCATTCACGCCATCTCCGTCTGCATCGGCAAGTAGCAACGCATCTTTCGGTGAAACATCTTCAACTGATGGGTCCAAAGCTGTTGCTTGAGCCCAGGTGACTTCAATCAAATCTGGAATGCAATCTCCGTCAGTATCGGCATTGGTAGCGTGACTTCCATATACATACTCGACATTGTTTGTCAGTCCGTCACCATCAGCGTCATGGTCTCCCTCCAAGATGTTGAAACTTGGCAAGGTACGTACTGTGCGGTTGAGGCCATTGGCGACTTCCCAGTAATCTGGAAGTCCATCGTTGTCGGTGTCGGTGACGTTATCGGTTCGAATCCAATCTCGGTACCATCCAGCCATGAACGGTGCGGTCACTTCTGTACTGCTCAATATGAGCCCCATCTCGCGATTGCGTGTTGGAGCAGAATCTCCCCAGTTGATGGAGGAAATAAGCACATGCTCTCCGTCTACGATCATGCCCTTGTTGTGGAGTTTGGAAACTTCATCGTCTTCGCTCATGACAATGGCACTGACATCGTAACCGAGGGAAGAGTTCCACTCTTCGTTGAACGTGTCAACGACTTCTTGGATGTCTTTGTCTAGATATGCTCCGTTAAGGATGAGTCGAATGCGGACATCCTGCTTTGCGGCTTCTTCGAGAGCACTAACGATGGGGTTGTCTCCCCATCCCCAACTCCACTCGACATCGAGATATTGCAGCGAGAGAAGGATTTCTTCATCAGCTTGTTGTATCATCCATACGATGCCGTCAACACAGGTATCTGGGCAGGTGATCAATCGGCCACTCACATCGGTTGTCATTGAGTCTGCGGCTGTTCCGTTCACGAGTGGCTTCAGCGAATCAAGGGACCATCCAGCTGGGCCTGAATTTGCACTTACCTGAGTGATGTACGTACGACTGAGAGATTCATCGTACGAAATTTGTTCTAAGACCTGCAGGGCAAGGTCAGTGTTTTCGATAAGAACGCCCCACTCGGAGTTTCCTCTGTCATCAGGAGCAGGTTGGGAGGAACTCTTCCAATTACCAGAACTCATCCAAACGCTGGTGTTATCTCGAACAGCCACCTTACTGTGGATGTAGGTGTATGGCTCATCGCTTTGACCTCCAAACCACAGAGTTGTGATTCCTGCTGTAGCCAAGAGTCCGGCGACGCCGAGTTGGTTGTTCTTGTCGTAATTGTTCCACCAATATTCGGCTGTGTTAAGCACAACGGTGACATCAACACCACGGTTGTGTGCTTCGATCAACGCTTGGACAAGGTTTGGTTGTTCAATTTGGTAGAGGTGGACATGCAGTGATTCAGTTGCACCATCAATCCAGTTCAACAAATCAATGAGCCCTTCTTGAGGTCCAATTAGAGGAGTAACGGTGCTAATGCCACTGAATTCTGTTGGGCCGCAGAACGTGCTCGCACCTAGACGTCCCCATCGGTGTTGCCAATCAACGGCAAGGTCTGTGTCGGGTAAGTTGCCACATCCGTCACCGCGATGGTAGACAAGAAGAGATATGCTGGTAACTGGTTCGACCAAACTTATGCCACTCCATCCCGCAATATCGACTGGGCCGTTACCGTAAACGAACGTATCTGCTAACATTCCCGAGGGAGTCATAATGTTCACTGCAGCACCCGAATCAGGAAGCGTGAATCCACTTGGACTAAGTGCTTCATCAAATCCAATTCCAATACCGTCTTCGTAGACTGAGAGACCACTCACATCTGCTGCGAGAAGAATTGAACTTTCTGCTGCAATACTCACATCACCGAACTGATAGTTTGTGGCTTCATTTGCTGAGTTCACCATGGAGAGCATCCAGCCGTTCATGTAAGCGAGACTGTCGCCAATGTTGCTAATTTCAATAAACTCTGTGTTCGCAGAGATGTCAGTCGAGCCTTCTGGCATGAAGCGGCTGAATACGATGTCGTCTGCTTCTGCAAAGAGGCTCGGGTCTGGTTCAGCAGCACCAGGTGTAGGCCACAGAAGGGTTTGCCAACCGGACAAATCATCACTGGGTCCAATCGTTTGACAGTCACTGACAATACTCCATTGTGCCGTGTCTACGACAAGGCCATCTGGATTCGAGAGGGTGAATTGGTCGGACAGGCCTGACAGTACATCGTCATCCATGAGAAGAACTGCTCGTTCTTGTGGGGCGAGTACCATGCTGCTTTGATTCCACATGGAGGTGCTGCGGAGGAACCGTCGGTCTTCACTTGCGGTATCGATTCTCCAACGACTGATGTTGAGGTCTTCTGTTCCGTTGTTCATGACTTCAATCCAATCTTCAACCGGAGTGACAGAATCATCGTTGCAGTAGGCAAGTGCTTCAGTGAGTACAAGGTCGTTTGAACCGGAATACGCGTCCCAAACTGGGTTCACTTCGCCCGGAGTCGCCCATGCGGATTGTACCCAGTGGGAGTCATCAGCGGCAGCAGTACCTGCTGGTCCTGCGCCTGCGTGCGTGCTGTTAGGAGCGACAAGTGATTCTCCTTCAACGGTTGACGTCCAAGAGATTGAATCAACGGTGTCGCCGTTTCCATCAATCATTACGATTGAATCTGGTGTGGTATGCTTGAGATAGAAACTGGTGGTGCCGTTGAGTGCAATAAGTGCAACTTCTCCCGGTTGAATGATGGATGTTGATTGTAAAGGCATGTTGAATTGATGCAATGTTAGAGACCGGCCTGCGGCTTGGAATTTCCATCCCCCAACATCGAGAGCAGAACTTCCGTTGTTGTAGATTTCAATCCATTCGCCAAGAGGCCATTGCTGCGAATCGCTTCCAACTGCATCGGGGAATATTTCAGTGAATACAGCAGCACCTGTTGATGGTGCCTGTCCTGGGTCCGGATGGCCAGGGGTCATCCATGTCGAAGGAATCCATGGGTCCGACTCGATGTCGTCTTCGACAAGTGAGATGTTTTGGCCGTAGTTGGTCGCATACCATGCAGAATCGACGACTGCACCGGAGGCGTCTCGAAGCATGAGTTGATTGAAGTAATCCCAAAGTTCAGTGTCTCCAGAGAACTGTACAAGCCTTCGTTCTCCTGCATCGATGGATGTTGCGCCTTGAGTTTGGTTAAACACCAATGTCCCCGGATCTAGAATGGTCACATTCCCCATTCCGTCGATAATGGACCACCCATTCAGATCAATAGTCGTCGAACCTGTGTTCAACAACTCAATCCATTCGCCGTCGGGGAAAGCAGATCCATCAGCACTGCTGTTTGACAGAATCTCTGCAAATTCGATTGGAGATGGGGTGTTCGCAATCACGTCGAAATGGAGCGGATTGGCAGCATTTGGCGTTGGATATGCTGCATAAATCCAGTGTTGTGAAGCGGATGAGTGAACCATTGAGAAGCCAGCTTCGGTGTCCGTCCAAGAAATGTGCTGAGCTCGACTTCCGTTCGGCCAGAAGAGTGTTAATGACTCCACGCCGTTATTGAGCACACCTGAGTTGCCCGAACCGTTCACAGCGATCATTCGTGTTTCACCGGGGAGGATAACATTCTCGGAAAGGGTTTCAGAGTAACCGACAAGGTGTACAGCATTGAAATCAAGTTTGTTACCTGCGGCATCTTCAATCGACCATCCGTTCAAGTCGATGGTGTTGACTCCAGTGTTGAGAATTTCAACCCATTCACCGCCAGGCCAAATTGCGTTGTCTTCGGAAGGCCATGGGTTGGACATGACTTCGTTCATCACAAGGTCTGATGGAATGACTGTTGGGCCAGGTATTGTGCCGCCGCCGCTGTTAATCGCCCCGGGGCTCGGGCCGCTGGTCGGGATCCAGTCTGCTGTAGGTGTTGCGTTGTCTTCCTCGTAACTTACACCTGATGCTGCGCTGGTCCATGTTGCTTGGTCGAGTTGAACCCCACCGTCTGTATAGAGGCTGACGATGTCATCGGAGTTGGCAAGATAGAAGTTTGACTGTCCGTTTCGAGCGATGACCATGTATTCGTCGGGTTCAATTTCCCAAGTCGACGAGTTTGCAGCATCGTATCCGACGATGCTTGCCGAGTTGAAGTACAAGGTTTTCGAAGCCTTGTTGCTGAGGTACCAATCGAGAACATCAACCGTCGTTGTTCCGGAATTGTGGATTTCCATCCACTCGCCGCCAGGCCACGTGGCATCGTCTGCTCCGTTTGGGTTAGGCAATGCTTCGTTGAGACAGATGTCTCCACTGCAAGCGAGTGAGCGTCCGGATGTTAAATCGATGTTATTCGCATCGTTGAGGGTTGAAACGCCCATGGGCAGAGTTGTCGAAAGTACCATCAAAAGAGCGAGGCCAAAGGAGCGGAGTACAAGGTTCATGGTGCCACCAACAAACTGTGGGCTGAGTCTAAGGGCATATCACTTTCCCCTAAACAGTCACGGGGTTGGGATTGCCAGGCTCAGAGGAAACCGGCGTTATCCACTAGATTCTCGAATAACAGATAGGTGATTGGAACAAGAATGACACCCATTGCGTGGCTACGGCGAATGCCAAGCCGTGGCGGGAGGAGTCCCAGCATTGTCCCAACAATAAGAACGGCCAGGCCGATGAATCCAGTACTCACGAACACCAATGCGGCAACAAATATGATGACGCTCATGATCATTTGCTGCAAAGGAATCGCGGCGTGAAGACGGAGCATGCCCTTGCCAACATACCGCATGATTGGCATTGCCATGAGTCCTGCCGCTAAGGTGATTCCGAGCAATCGAATGAAATCTGCTGTTGGCTCAAGATTACTCCATGTGTCTACAGGATACATTGCCTTGAGTGCCAAAGTAGCTCCAGAGCGTGAACGACCGATGATGTAGAGGAAGCCTAGAACACAAACAGTTACCGCAGTGTTTACGGCTGATAAAATCGCTATGATTTCCAAGTCTTGTTTGGTTTGCGGCCCTTCAACTCCTTCATCGGACTCTGCCTTGGCGATTTCCAAGAGTTCGTCATCGGAGAGTTCAGTCAACCGGCGAGTTTCCCAATCCATTCCAAACCCTTGCTTTCCTTGGATCTTAGCGGCTACATTTCGTCCACCCATGACAAGAACAGTTGCCTGTGATGCCGTCATTCCGGGCAATACGCCCATGGATGCACCTGCGACACCGGACCAGAAGCACGGGATCAAAAGAGGCTTGGCGGGCGGCAAATCCCAGTTTTCTTTTTGTGGTGGCAAGTGCGATGTAGTCGCATAAATGTCAAGCAAGTTTGCAATCCCAAACAGTCCTGCAAGACTCGGTAGAAGCAGGCTTGCGCCTGGCATATCGATAGGTGAGCGTCCAGGAAGTGCATGCGGTCCAATGATGGTCCATCCAAACAGTCCAGTCAACAAGAAAAATGCAGTTGCCGAGAAGAATCCAGCAAGTCTTGAATCATCACCAAATCGCTTTCCAGTTGCGGTTTGAAGCCACTTTGGCCAGTCAAGCCGAGTTGTCTCAGTCATCAAAAGCAGTGTTGAAATTATGAGGAGAATGAACGGTAGGAAGGTTCGGAGTTGGGAATACCAGCCAAGTTCAGGACCAAACGCAATTCGAGCAAGAACAATCAACGGTAGAGAGAGAAACAAACCAAGTTGAGAACCGCGAGCAGACCAAGCGACTCCACGTGCTGCATTACCAGACAGAAGCATACGATGGCCTGGGAGTAAGGATAACGCCTGATCAGCATCGGGTGCCCCCATCAGTGCCGAGGGAATATAATTCAAGAATGTGTGAACAGTACCTGTGGATACAATGATTCCAGCAACTGCCGAAAGCGGAATGCCAAGGCTTAGCAGTCCCGGCGCCAAGGCAAGCAGTATAAGTGCGACATTGTTGACGTGGAAACCTGGAATGATTCCTGTTAGAGTTCCCATGCCAACTCCTGCGAACAGAGCAGCAAGCATCCAACTCAGTTCGTACATGTAGGCGTCAAGCATGAAACGTCCCCCTAGTTACCGCTGTTGGGACCGTTCCCGTTTTCCACTTCTTCACGGTCGGTGATGCCGTCACCGTCCGTATCTTCTGTGTTCGAATTGAAGCCCGCAGATTCTTCGTAACTGTCAGCCAATCGGTCTCCGTCATCGTCTTTGGCATCTGCTTCATCGAGGGAATAAACAATGGATAATTGCGAAGGGTGTTCGATTTGACGCAGTCGACCCTTCCATGTCAGTGATTGGTTTTCATGAATTGAGTCGGTTCCTATGGCATTGAGCTGCACATTGAGTTTAATGGATTGCTCAGAACCTGGGCGTTCAAGATACCATCCGTCGTCTTTGAGAGTTGCTTTGCCATCAATCAGTACAAATTGGTTTTTTGAATAGCCCCACTGTGTTGCACCATCGTCCCACAGGAGCGTCGATGGTGGTGGCGGGCTTCCTGTCAAATTGTACGAATTCACCATCAAACGGATACGCATGTCTTCGTCGTCCCAAGCAACAGTGACGTCGGCAACGATGCCCTGTCCAGATTCGATCCAGTCTATTCGAGGGCCTGGGAACGTCATTGCAATGGTTGTTTGGCCGTATGTGTAGGTTTGACTGTCAACGAAGTAACCCTCAGTATCCAGAGGTTCAAATGCGTATTTCATGTAGGTGTTGATGGTGTAGTGCATGTTTGGATTTTCAAGCATCGAGGCTGGATCAGCGGACAACATTGCCTGCATTGACATTGCAGACATTGGATTGACGAGGTTCTGGCCCATGCCCTGGTTTGCATCGATGCACCATGTGCTTCTGTCATCGCTCCACATCAGTCGACCTTCAGCATCAAACACGGAGTTATTGTAACTTCCATCTGCCGCATTCTCGATGTCTTCAGGTGTTGGGATTACGCAGATGGTGTTGCCACTCGGTCCGACTAGGTCCCATACTCCGTTTTCGATGTGCAAGGTGCCAGCGAGGATGACTTTACTTCCTGATTGGTAACTCCATGTGGATTCCGTGGCCCAGTCGAGGCGATGGACTTGTGGTACATGACTTCCGTCGATAAGTATGTCTGGACCTTGAGTTTGAAGTGCCCAACGAAGGCTGGTTTCTTGGTAGGAGAGGATTCCACTGACTTCAATCTTGGAATCGGATTCAATCCACTTACCGGTTGCAGATTTAATCAAAAGCTGCATTTGGTGGGCAGCCATTCCATCGGTGAGGTAGGCCGAGGTGTAAACAGCATCGGGACTAATGGATTCGCTGATGAACCCGTTAACTGTGACTATTTTTCCATCATAATCTGAGGGGGCAACAGCGAGATCGGACAGTGAAACTCTTTCCAAGACCGGCAAATCTTCTGGCTCCCAGTACAACGCCCCTGAACCCGTTGCAACCATGTAAAATCGACCGTTGTAGTCCACTACATCACCCATCGCTGTTACATTCGTGCCGATAGGGGGAATTGTTCCGGTAGAATACCAGCGAACTTGAATGACTCCAGTATCATCTTCAATGACCAGATCGACTCGGTCCTCACCGCTGCCGTATCGATCTTCAATCCACGAGATGACTTTACCTTCAACCAGTACGACCTCATTCTTGTGTTGAACAAGGTCTTCAACATCGACAACCTGTGGCTCCCGGACCATAGCATACCAGTTGAGGGTTGCAACCAAGAAAAGCGACAGTGCAAACATGACCCATAATTTCTGACCCCGAGTAGCCGGATTGTCATCGGTAATCTTGAGCATAATGTCCTTGAGAGCATCCGCCATGATTGACTCAACGGCCCTCCGTGCTTAGGCATTGCCATGCCTCATCCTTGCCGAAAAACGCCCTAAACGGGGTTACGAGGCATGCGGGCTCTTTTTAATGGAAAAGCAGACCGTCTTATGGGGATGGCCATGCGTGACCGGGTGATTCGAGATGAAATCCACAAGGATATTTTCGTTCCTGCAGCCCACGCCAAAATCATCGACACACGTGAATTCCAACGCCTGCGTTCCATTCAACAGCTCTCGACTTGTGAATATGTTTTTCCAGCGGCAAACCACAACCGATTTTCTCATTCCTTAGGGGCATATCATCTCGCTCGAACACTCGTGGATTCACTCAACGATGTACAGCCTGGTCTTGTATCCGCCGATGATGCTGAATTGATTCAACTTGCTGCTTTGCTTCACGACATCGGTCACCCACCCTTTTCCCATCTCCTTGAATCACCAGAAGTTTTCGCAACCTATCATTCGCATGAGCATTGGGGCCGTGTCCTGCTTGAATCGGAAGAAACAGAAGTTGGTGTGGCTTTGCTTGATGCTCTCGGGCAGACTCGCCGGGATCGTCTCTTTGCTCTACTTGATGGTGCAAGTGAACACGATGGCGTGGCGATTCCACCTTTCATGAAAGAAATAGTATCGAGCCAACTTGATGTAGACCGTATGGATTACATGGTTCGTGACCAAGCGAACACCGGTGCACAAATCGGAGGTTTTGACATTGCTCGGGTCATCCGCGCACTGCGTGTGAGTGATGACGGTCATTTCTATGTTAAATCATGGGGGCTTCCGGCGATAGAGGCTTACCTCGTAACGAGATACCATATGTATCACCAAGTCTATTTTCACAAGGTCAACATGCTGACACAAAATTATCTCGTGCGAATGTTGTCACGTGCCCGAGCTCTTGCACAGGACGGAACTTTGTCACTCTCTCCCTCACTTGAGAACATGCTCCTCAATTCAAATTTGGACGCGAAGGGGTATGCTGCACTCAACGACGCACATGTTCGAGTAGCTTTACCAGACTGGGCTGAGCACGATGATGCCATCTTATCGCATTATGCCATGCGCCTGCTCTCTCGTCGAGACTTCCACAAATCGCTGCGTATCGAAGGCCTAAGCACTGAGATGGTATCCGTCGTTTTGCCACGTTTGGAGGCACTTGTAGCGGAAGCAGGATACGATCCCCGCATTGATGTCATCACAGCTCGTATTTCCAAGCGTGGTTACATGCCTTACGAACAGGGGATTCTTCTTGAGGACGGAAGGGATGCTGCAGACCATTCCCCTCTCGTTCGTTCACTCACCCAACCCAATGAACGGGCACTGATTTTTGTCCCAGATGCGATACGTGATGAACTTGAATTAAGTGTTCGAGAGTGGGTCAAACCTTCACAATCCTCGCTTGCCCAGTTTGAATGACACAGGGTTAAGTTCATGTCTTGAGTTCATCCCCTCGACGCAGGGGCCCGTAGCTTAGTTGGTTGGAGCACCCGGCTCATAACCGGGGGGTCAGGGGTTCAAGTCCCTTCGGGCCCACTTTTTTATGTCCGTCCGTTGGCTATTTTCTGAGCCATCACGGCGCAACGGTTATGAGGGTCTCATTACTGGGTAGGTCATAGGTGGAACCTGATGTTCAAGCGTGCTCTTTTCTTGCTAGCCCTTTACCTCTGCTCTGTCATGCTTGTCGCAGTACCCGCATCTGCGCAGACTCCAACAGCAGCTGTCTCTCTCTCATGCGCTCCGATTTCAATTAATATTGAAGTCAAGCCAGGTTCTACATACAACGGTTTCACGACCTGTACTGCGAACAACCCAACCACTTACCAGGAGAAAATCAGTATCCTTGTTACCAGCGATGGTTTAGCAACTGCAGCACCAGGTGACATGTACATCGGTGCAAGCTCGGAAGTGGACTTCCAAGTCTCTGTTCGAGCTACTCCGTATATGGTGATGCAAAGCCGTACGCTTTCAGTCTCTGCTCAAGTGCAAGAGATTAACTCGTTGCCTCCAATCAATTCAGCATCATCCCAAAACAACATGATTGTCAACATTATGCAGTACTCACTGGTCCAGGTTGAAGCGGTCGAACCTTTCGTTCAATTGATGCCAAAGAAAGATAAGAACTTCGAATTCAAGGTTTACAATCTCGGGAACCAGATCGATTTCATGAAGGTCGGAATTACCGAGTCCAGTCGTGAGAATCTCGAAGAAGCTGGCTTTACGATTAACTTGCCTGCAGTGAAGGTTCAAATTGACGCTATCCCTACAGCAACAAAGGTTCGAGTGATGGCCCGTACTCCTAAGACGCAAGGATGGAGCGACGCATATCACGTTCTCGACTTCTTTGCCGAATCTGAATTCGCTTGTAACAACGGTGGATGTATCCGTGAATCACAAATGATTACTGTTTATGTCCGTGGTGTTTATCTCCCAGGTTTCGAAATTGTTCCGGCAATCTCCATGATTGCTTTGGCAGCAGCAGTTGCTGGCCGACGATTCGTTGAAGACCGTGAAGAGGACGAAGAAAACGTCGTCTGGTACGAATCAGCCCCCGGTCTGTGACGGCACGTGAACAAACCTTCGACAATCCCGTCGAAGCATGCACTTGTAGGGGTCGCTTTGATAATCCCCTGCGTTAAACGACCTCATAACAGGGATTGCTATGAGTGGACTACTGGACAAAGCTAACGCATCGAAAACCGAATCAGAGCCAACACAAGCGACTGTTGTTGCGGAAAAGGTGACGGATGTTTCGCAGCAACCTACTGCTCGAATTCAGTCCACTGTAAGCTCCGGTGGATCTGACATGCCTCTAAAACTCACCATTGGAGGTTGGGTTACGATTTTCATCGGAGGCCTTCTTGCTCTACAAGGTGGCGGAATGGGTATTCTTGTTGTACTTGGTGTTCTGGTTGTAGGAACAGGTCTGCTCATTCAGTCCGAACGAATGGCTGACCGCGAAATGAACACATTCAAGCTTGGCATCTCTATTTTTAT
>QQRW01000028.1:140118-168920 GCA_003602605.1 Candidatus Poseidoniales archaeon
TCACTGGCCTTGACTGAAATCAATGTGAGTGAAGAATCGGACGAACTTACATTTTACGTTAGGGGTTCCTTTGATTCAGCAACCGCATCCATCACGCTTGATGGAGAATCGTTATGGTCGGACACTTTGCAATTGAGCAATGACCGAGCCAAGTTCAAAGCACCACTTGGTGCGTTCTTTGCCGGCAATGCACAAGATTATCGCCTTGCGTCAATGAATGAATACATGCTTGAAGTCTCTTCGGATGATGGTCAGTCGAAAACTGCTGAAATCACTCCGGCGCTCCTTAATCGGGAGGTTTTGAATTCCGGTGCTCGTATCTCGGAAGTCCTTCGAACTCAAACATCCGGTGGCGGAAGTACAGCAACGACCTCAACTACGGTTGAAGGCGTTATTGTGGAATCCATCATGGGCCTCTTTGGACCTGATGAACGTGCTCAAGACAATGGAGAACATTCGATGACCAACCTCGCTCTCACACCCATTGCGTCTGATTACACCGTTCAACTTCGAGTTAAGAAAGGCAGTTCGACTGAATACAGTTCTCCGCTGATCGAAGTCAACGGTCTCGATGCTACTTGGACCAGTACCGTCGATGGCGCAAAAAGTGGTAAAACGAACGGTTGGCTTGGCCTTCCTGGGACTGCTATGGATAACTGGGCTGGCGGTAGTGGCCAGACTGAGTTCCTTGACAAGGATTCATTCTATGATGATGCAGGATGCTACACCTTTGAAATTGTAATCACGAACGAATACTACGCAGGCATGAACGATGTTGACTCCGATGCAACTGGAATTACTGTCAGCAGTAACTCCTGGCAACTCAACTTTGATGCAGACAGTGACTCTCGAACAATGGAAGTTTGCTGAACAACTCAACTCTGAGGCGAACAGTCACTCCCGCCCCATGGAAGTTTGTTGAATTACTCATCTGTGAGGCGACAATGAATCGCAAGCAATGGGGGTTTACTGAACAACTCATGAACATTAAGTAGAATTCAGTCCTCTTGTTCACCTTCATTGGCTTCGGTGTCATCCTCTGCTTCCGCTTCAGAATCGGTCTCAGTTGGTATTGCCTCTGGCACATCTCCGTACTTCGAGTCTTTGGATGTCGCACGCAGTGACAGAACTGCACTCGCTCCGATAATGATGAAAGCAAGTATTCCATAGACAACGAGTGGTTGGTCTTCAGTTTCTTCACCAATGTACCATCCTACTTCTTGAGAATCGGCGCCTTCAGTGTTGGTGATGTCCTCCGAAATCGATTTGAGTACATTCGGGATCAATGCTCTGCAATTCAGAACTTGAGGTCCATCTGTATTGGCCCACCAGGATACCGGAAGGTCCTTCTCTTCACCGGGTGCAAGTGTAGTGGTCAGCGAAGTCGTATCGGCCAATTCATCCCCCACATAGCACCAGATGTTCACCGTAGCAGCGGAGTCGCCAGTATTTCGAACAGTGACCATGGCTCCAATCCTTTTGTTCGCTTCAGCGCTGGTGTCTTCGGTATCAACTGAAACAACTTCGATGTATGGTAGCGGTATGTTGACGACCGCATAAGGCGATTTGGGAGCAGAAGTGGTAATCGCAAAATCGCCCCATCCGGATGAAAGTGTCAAAGTAAGTTCTGCGTTTTCAGAGTGGTAATTCCCATCTTGGTCGACCCATTCAACAATTCTTCTCCATTCGCTGCCACCAATGTCAATTTGGCCGTTCGCATCTGTAATATCATCTCGCATCGATGCACCGTAGCCAATGCCTGTTTGGTGAACGGTGGCGTTTGGAGAATTTGTTTGGATGATTCGTTGCGAGAGCAAACGAATCCAAGCATCTGTGTTTCCTCCAGTACCTTGTGAGTTTGTGTAAGTTATCTCTGCATGGTCATGAACGACAATATCTTCATCGGTGCGACTGCCTTGAATGAGACTTGAGTTAACTGAAAGACTCGAACCGTTTTCGACGTGAATGGGGGCGCTTCCAATCAAATCGCTCGATTCAATTTCACACATACCAGCGCACAGAAGGTCAGCGCCAAATATCGCAGCGTTATCCATTTGCATGTTTCCAAACACAGTCATAGAAAATGAGGCTTCGCTCCAGGTCAAACTTCCATGGGTTTGGTTGATTTCATGAGCGGCGAGTATTGGCATCTCACCGCTTCCGGTATGAAGTGCTTGAAGGGATGTAATCTGAATAGGGAATGCATGATAGATGTAGAAATCAACAACAAGACCAGTTCCATCGAGTGGTACTTCAATGGAGACAGAGTCTTGACCTGCGGCATCAACAGTTTGGTCTCCAACAGTGACATTCATCATTGCGGATGTCGGGACTGTTTCTTCAAAGTTAATTTGAAGCGTACCAGTCTCAGCAAGGTCGCCAAAGTTCAAGTGCAACTGACTTGTGTTTGTAAGTGTCAATGCGGAACTGATATCTTCTCCAGTCAGCGAACCGGTCACAATGAGTTGTCCACCATCTTCGACCGTTATTGCATTGTTAGGTCCAACAGTAATGTCGGCATCGATAGTCAATGTGGCACCATTTTTCACCAGCACGTTTCCGTTCATTGCTTGTGAATCCGACCAAGTTTCATCAGTGTCAATAACCACATCATTGCCGTCGCTGGGTGGAGCTGCATTCACATTTACCAAGCCAGCGAATGAGGTAAAAATCAAGAGAATCATGAGTGTCAATGCAGTTCGCATGAATTCACTCACACTGTAGTGTTTTATAGCCTTCTCTCCGGAATCAATAGGGCACATCTTTCCATCCAATCTTGTAACCAATTAGGTTGAATGAACGGTGAAGTATAGGGGTGATGGCAACCAATGCTAACATCGGTAACAAGAGTTCTGAGTCGGCAAGTATAGACGTGCTAAGGAACAATTGACCGGCTGCGAAGACCATTATTGCGAACGGCAATGTATCCAAAAGTGGTGCCTTTGATGAGACATCACCTTCTCTCTTGAGTCCACGCCGACGCTTTACAAACGAACCACAGCTGTCTCCGACCAAACAAAAGAAACCGAGAAATGTTCCAAGAATGAACGCTGTCATTTGGTCGCCGCCGATATTGAACCATGTTCCTTCGGCCCCTTGCAATGGGTGAGTGAAAATGCCGTGTTCTCCGATCGCAGCACTTGCGGCAGGAATATCTCCCATTAGGGAGACAATGAGGACACTAAGGAGCCCAGAAGTGAGCGAGCCACCTATCAACCCATTCCATGTTTTTCCATCGCCAAGAATGCGGTTTCCGTCGCTAAGTGTCCGACCACCATCGATTGGCCATGGGCCATATCCCGTCTTCGGTAACCACTTCCCCCACAGCATAGCGAAGGTATTGGCAAGGAATCCTGGCATGTACAACCAGAGCGTAAGGATACAGAGTTCTAAAAATTGCATGAAGCTCACCAAGGCTTTCACCTCTACCTGTCTCGCTTGGAGGGCGGTCTTTGAAGCATACCCTTCGATAGGGCGATTTTGTGTCAAAAATCCAAACATCTCTCACGATGAGATTATGTGATGGCATGGGTGGAGTACATACATGGCTGAGAAGGTGGTACTTGTTGTTGGCGGCGGTGGGAGAGAACACGCACTTTGCATGGGACTTTCACAATCACCTCATGTGTCACAATTACATTGCACGCCCGGAAATGCAGGGACAGCTTCCATCGCTACGAATCATTCAGTTTCAGCATCCGATATCACAGGCTTACTTCGTCTCGCTCAAGAGGTGTCAGCGGACCTTGTCGTGGCAGGGCCAGAAGCACCGTTGTGTGCTGGACTAGCTGACGAACTTTCAGCGCATGAAATTCCATGTTTTGGTCCTGTTGCGGCTCTTGCTCATCTTGAGGGTTCGAAACTTCACGCAAAAGAGGTCATGCGTGCAGCAAATGTTCCTACTGCAGCATTCCACGTACTCGAGCATGGAAGTGATATTGACGCTGCTCTCAATGAATTTTCCGGGCAACCGTGGGTCGTCAAACGAGATGTGTTGGCAGGTGGCAAAGGAGTTGTCGTAACCGAAGACCGTGATGAAGCACTGTCCTTCATTCAATCCTCCATCGAAACCGACGGAAAGGTTTTGCTTGAAGAATTCCTTCCTGGCGAAGAGGCGAGTATGCTGGTCGTCATGGATGGTTCCGGTTTTGTTTGTCTCCCTGCCAGTCAAGACCACAAACGAGCATACGATGGCGACAAAGGGCCAAACACGGGCGGTATGGGCGCGTACTGCCCTGCACCAGTTGTGACAAATGAGATACGGGATTTGACCATTCAAACCATCATTCAACCGATGCATACCTACTTGTGTGCTGCGGAACAACCCTACCGTGGGGTCCTTTATGTTGGCCTTATGATTCCAAAATCTGGACGCCCGAATGTTGTCGAATTCAATGTCCGGTTTGGCGACCCGGAATGCCAAATCACCCTACCACTCATCGAGTCAGACTTGTATGAATTGCTGAATGCGGCAGCCACAGATGGCCTATCGAATATTGAGGTTAGGTTTAGTACCCTTCATGCTGCAACGGTGGTTTTGGCAGCGGAAGGGTATCCAAGTTCACCCGTGAAGGGTCGCACGATTCTCGGTGCTGATTCCGAACCACTTTCATCTCCAAACGGCAAAGCATGGGTCAATCATGCAGGAACCGGTCGAGGTCCGAGTGGTGATCTAATTTCAACCGGTGGGCGTGTACTTGCTTGCAGTGCCACAGGTCCTACGCTTGAGGCGGCAGTGGAGAAGGCATATGCTCTTCTTGACACGATTGAACTTGAGGGTTCTCACTACAGAACGGACATTGGTTTCCGCGCTTTGTGAGTCGTTTTGGCACTCCCATTTGAACCGTTAAATCGACATCAGAAAACAACGCTCAATGTGATGCAGCAAGGCATTCATCTGTTGTCCTCTCAGCGGAGTCATTAAAAGAGGCTCTAAAGTGGCGAAGACGCTTCAGCCTTGCTGCTGTCGCGCAAACACCTTTGAGGGAAAAAATATGGAACAAATAACTGGCACAAAAAGCACAGCGCCAGCAGCACCGTTGGGATGGCTTATCGCTCCCCTAGCAGTTCTGCTCGCACTCGCAGCTATCAAGCTCGTCGGCATTGACTTCGAGCTTACCGCAGATAATTTGGCACCGATGTTGATCGTCGGCGCCGCAGGCATCTTGGGTCTGGTCCCATCGATGCTCGACCAATCGAAATCCGCATCAGTTTCCAAGGCCACCCTTTCCCTCTCCACTTTGGCCGTGGCGCTGATTGGTGCTGAGGCTATTTACATGCTCGATTACGGAGCATTCTCCGGCCTTCTGTTCGCTTTGGTGACGTTCGGTGTTCATTTCATGAGCAGCCGTGGTCGACATGAAATTGCGACCATCATCGTTTTCATTGCTATGGGTGCAAACGTTGGAATGTTCATCGCATCCGATGCACTCACCACGCTTCCAGAAATTTACAATTTGGCGGCTGAGGGTGAACAACAAAGTTTGGTTTCTACATTCAACTTGAAGAATCAAGCTGTTGGCTACCTCTTCTTCTCGCACCTTACCGTTTTCACCCTCGTTGGTGTATTGGTCGCAACCTTTGCACGGGGTGTACTCACTCCAGCAGGCGAATCTGGTTGGTTCAGTTTCTTGAACAACGATACGAGTTCAAAGTTCAACAAGAACAACCTTCCATTGCAAATTGCATTGACGGTTTGGATTTTGGCCCATATCGGCAGTCTATGGCACTTTGAGACCGTTAGCATCGCTGACAAACTTGGAATAACCGCTGCGGCAGATTACCACGGGATTGTTGGCTACTGGCAAGCGTTCTTTACTGGAATGATTGCACTTGTCGTAGCAGGTATGTATTCCGAGCGATGGCACACTCGTGCCATGACCCTCGGTTCTCTTTGGACGCTCTATGTTGTGTCGTCTTGGTACGATGCAGGAATGTTTTCATTGGACCTCCTTGAAGGCAACTGGGGCAGTTTGATATGGCTCGGATTGACTTTCTTTATCGGGGTAGCCATTTACTCAATCTCTACCCACGAAAAGTGGGGCGGCTGGGTTAATCGTGACGATCATGAATACTCTGGCGCTCGTAGATTCTGGAACCAACATTGGTCCAGTGTCATGATTGGACTCGCCTTCTTCTTTGGTCTGGTGATACGAACTCAGTGGTACGTTGTCCCATCAATGAACGCATTCGGAACCGGTAATTGGGATATGACCGGCGGTTCTGACCCTTGGTACATGAAGCGTGTCGTCGATTACATTCTTGCGAACAACGCACACCTCATTTTCGATGCAGACCGTTCCTATCCAATCGGTGGCATCAACCCTCGACCTCCGATTTTCACTTGGTCTGTTGCAGTTGTTGCAATGCTTCTTGAACCGTTCTTTAGCAACGGGGATGCAGTTTGGTGGGCTATACTTTCCCTTCCTGCAATTTACGGCGCTCTCACCATTCTACCGGTGGCTTACATTGCACGTGAACACATCAACGAAAAGGCTGCAGTTGTCGCTGCTTGGCTGATTGCTTTCATGCCGGCTCACGTGAGTCACACGACATGGGCACTTGCTGACCACGACGCTTTCATCATGCTCTTCATCACACTTGGATTCATGTTCTGGCTACGTGCGGTGAAGTACGCAGGTAGTGAGCGATTGTTGCGCTCCTCATCGCCATCGGCTAAGTCATTCATCAACGCATTTACCGCCGTCACACAAGAACGCCGTGCTGCTCTATCTGCTGCTGTTCTAGCTGGTGTGAGTTTCGGTATCGTTTCTCTTGGCTGGAAAGGTTTCGTTGTCGGTCCGTCGATTATCTTCCTGGCATACGCCGCTCAGGTCGCACTCAACATGTTCCGCCGCCGAGATTCAACGACACTCAACGTCTTGTTCCTCACCATGCTTGCAGTGAACTTCTTGATGGCACTTCCATTCTACGGTCACCCTCAAATCGACCTCATGCTTGATGGAACTGGCCTTCAGCCGTTCTTGTTTATTGTGATCTTCACGGTAGCAATCAGTTTCGTTACCACTGGATTCCGTGACAAGCCATGGTTGCTCGTCCTCGGTGTTCTTGCCGGATCTGGAACCGTTTTCTTCATTGTATTGTGGCTCCTCAAGGAAGCAAACCTCTCCAATGCTTGGGATGTACTTTTCACAGGTAGTGGCTATTTCACCAAGACCAAGATTTTCGGAACTGTTGCTGAAGCAAATGCTCCAAACCGTGGACAGTTGTTCGCTCAATTCGGACCGATTACCTTTGTCCTATCGCTCATTATGGGTGTTCTCTGCATTTGGTCGGCTCTACGTGACCGAAAGCAAACAAAGCTCGTATTCGGCGTCTGGATCCTCGCTGCCTCTTTCATGGCTTGGACAGCAGCACGTTTCATGTTCAACGCCACACCTGCAATCGCAGTTCTCGGGGCTTGGGGAATTGTTTCCCTGTGGAAGTGGGCAAACTGGGAAGGCATGGTCAAAACATGGAAAAAGATGGGAATCCGTTCTCCCGAAGACCGTATCCGTGGTGCACGCAAAGCCCTCTGGCGCACTCCATCCTTCTCTGCCATCATGCTCGTCATGATTATGTTGTTTGGACAGCAGTTCACCTATGGTCTGGATGCAGCGATCCCTTCCAGCAACAACGCAGAAGACGATCTCGACGAAACAATCTACAACCTCATCCCTGATGCATTCCGCTGGGAAATCGGTGGTTTTTCGTTGCTTGATGACAGTACTTACGACGGAAACTGGTATCTCGGTTCTTTCGGTTCTGGATTTAATGACAACGGCTGGAACTCGGCATATGAGTGGCTTGCTGAACAGGATCAAGATATGAAATATTCAGAACGCCCTGCCTTCGTCTCTTGGTGGGACTATGGTTTCCAAGCTCTTGATACTGGGGAACATCCGTCTGTGTCTGATAACTTCCAAACAGGAATTCCTGCTACAGGTAACATGTTACTTGCTCGAAGCCAGGAAGACCTCGTGTCGATGTTTATCTGGCAACTCGGTCAAGGCGACTTGTCATACAACGTTGCGAACACAGGGAACGCTGAGTTCACAAACGGTTACCAGAGCATTGTCGGCTCATATCTCACCGCTGAGCAAATGAAAATCTTCAATGAAATTTCGACCAGCGGCGATACCGATGAAAGAGTTTCATTTGCCAAGTTAAACAGTTACGAAGTCTACCGTACGAACGACGATACAGTCTTGGCGAGAGGATACCATCACACCGACGGAGTGTTTGATGACTCTACACAGTACTGGAGAGTTTACGATGAAGGAGAACGTCTTCTTTGTACCGATTCGCTTTCAACTACTTGTGTTGATGGCGACTGGTCTTCAGAAGCAGAAGCGGAAAACACTTTCTCGAATAACATTCGTACCGGGAATGACAACATCAATCGGGTTACGCACTACATTATCGGAGATTACTGGTACACTGCTGACCTCATCGAGGAATATGAATCTGTATCCACAAGCCTCCACCGGTCAAACACAAGATTGGCACTCACCGTTCAGCTTCTCTCCAACAGCCTCGACTCAGGAGATATCATCGACATGTACGACGATCTCATCAACATGGAAGGCTATTACACCGTGCAAGATTACGACGGGGCACCAGGCGAAACGATTGACCGTGACCACGAAATCCGATACTATGCTATCGATAACCGGTTGTACCCTCGTGCGGGACGTTACACTGCTGACATGAACTACAATCAAGGTCAACCAATGGGAATCTTCGGCGCTCCGACTATTCTGAGCGGCCAAGATATTTCCACTTACATGGATGAAGTCTACGAAACCATCCGTGGCGAATTCCCTGACGAAATGACCCGTGCTGAAGTTGACGAAGCGATTACCCAAGATTTCCTTAACCAACAATCTGGTGCAGACATCGATCCACTGCAAGTTCAAGACGTCCGTGTAGACCACAATCCAGCGTTCTTCGAAACCATGCTTGCACGCGCATATGTAGGATACGGCGCATCTACGCTCGGCGTGGATGCTGGCTCATCGAACCCTCAACCTGCCCAGCATTTCGGTCAATCCGGAAGCCCTGGAAGCATTTTGAGTCAAGGACTGCCTTTGCCAGGTGCCATGACCAACCACTTCGTTATCTCGAACTGGTACTCACCTGAAGCAAACTCTTCAGTTACCGCAGAAGAGCAAACAGTCGGGATCTCCTCAACCAACACATTGGTTAAGATCCTCAAGTACTACTCAGGTGCTGAAATCTCTGGTCAAGTCACGATGTCTGATAATGGACAGCCATTACCCGGTGTTCGCTTGCTTATTGAGCGAGACGCATTCTCCGGTGAAGGCGCAGAAGATTTGGACCCAGATACCTACTGGGTCCCAATTGGTTTTACTGATGCTGACGAAAACGGCCAATGGTCGTTCGATGCGCCTGCTGGTCGAATCCGTGTCAGCGCTTACGCTGGTGACTTCGATCCAACTGCTGCGCAAGACAACATTCGCTCTGGTGCATTCTCGCAAGGACTTGGTGACATCCTAACAGAAACCAACGACGATCGAACCATCAATGATATTTCGGCCATACTTGGCGAAGTTGCGAACATGAGTTGGCTCGGTGAAAACCAACACAACATCACTGCTGAGCAAGCAGACAGCAACGCTCCAGTTAGTGCGGATTTCGACATCGCAGTCGAAAGCAGCGGTATCTCTGGACAAGTGACTTGGAGTGGCCATGAATCATTCGACGGGGATGCACTGGTGAGCACAGAGTTCATTCTGCGCAACATTTGGTCACTGACCGACAATTACACACTGACGACAACCAACGGTTCTTTCACCTCTAGCGACAGCAGAATCCTACAAGGTTCTGGAGAGGCAACCTTTGTCGAAAACGGAACGTTTGAGAGCGATGGAGTCGCCTTTGCTGACGACTTCACTGGAACCTTCACCCGTTCTATTGCCGATAAGCGAGTTTACACCAGCAACGGTACATGGGACGGCAAGGGAACACTTGTCGCATCATGGATTGCTGAAGATAATGTCGTCGATTGTTTGGACAATGACACCGCACCTATGCCTGAGAATTCAACCGTATGTATTCTAGATGATACTACTTCACCTCTCACATACTTGTTGGATGGCGCTGTTGAAGCAAACGGACGTTTGACTTCAGATGGCATCTCGACCCTTGTGACTGAGCACGTAGGAGATTCATTCGAAGCAACTGGTTCCTTCGAAGGCACCGGTACTCTAAACGGAACAGGATTATTCATTGGTATCGGATCTTTCAGCGGGGAAATGGTCCAGCCAGGTTCGTTCTACCTCACAGGTCTAGTGCCTGGTGTTTACAACATGATTGCTCAGCTTGACAACGGTAAGGAAGTTCTCCTTCCAGACCCAGTCAATGTCGGCATTTCGCCGTCGTACGACCTTGCCATGACAATGCCTGGTTCTATCTTTGAAGACACTCTGCAAGATTTCTATGAAGTAAAGATTGTCAATGAAGTCATTGAATGGGTCGATGTAGACCTCGGAATGGATTCCTTGGTTGAAATACACACCGATGAGGATGGAAACTTCTCATACGGTCCGATTGCATCCGGCGAATACTTCTACCGTGTTGACATCGACAACGACGGCTGGTACGAACTCAACGAAACGATTTATGCACGTGGTGAATCTGAAAACTTCTCACTTGCAATGGATGTCCCTGAGATGTACGACATCTCTCTCCAATTGACTTCACCAGTTGATCCTCAAACACAAACACCGTACGCAGATGTTGCTCAGAGAGTGGTTACATTTACCAATTTTGATCCACTGTTTGAACCCCTCAATGCCACTTCTGATGAAACAGGAATGGTTTACATTGAACTGCCAATGGGCGAGTACACTATCTCTGACGAATCTGGCGATGACTACATTCTGTTCGATTATGTCGAACTTGAAAATGAAGATGTTACCATGAGCAGTGCTTACGCAATTGCAACCTACGTCAATGGCAGTATTCGTGCTCCAGACGGCGGTTTGTTCTCCGCAGAATACACATATGCTGACTGGGCTGCTCAAGAGGCAATTTACAAGCTTGAACAAAGCCAACCAGCATCAGGCCTTGAAGTCAATTTCATTGCCAATGACCTCTCCTTCTCGACAACCGTTGAAACGGATGGGAATTTCAGTATGCGCTTGCCAAGTGGAAACACCTTCCACATGACGGCAATCAGCCTTGTTTCTCAGATGTCATCTGGACAACTTGTTGTCTTGAATGGTGATGCAGAGATGGATCTCGGACTCATGTACCTCGAGCCTACTGTTGCGACCATGGGTCTTGTTTACCTCTACGATAACAGTTCGCTGTGGGATGGACTCGCCCCGGGATATGCTGCACAAGAAGTAGTGGCAACTGATTCAACTGGACTTGAGTGGAGGACAAGTATTGACGACCAAGGTGGCTTCACTTTCGACCTCCAACCAGGTGACTGGGATTTCACGGTCGATGAAGCACTTCTTAATTCGACTACTGTGACGGACTACACAATCCTCGACAACGATGGCATTGCTCCGAACTCTGTTGAATTGTTTGTCAGTCCTGAACCGCTGACAATAGAGCTCAATATCTTCATGAATACCGGTGGAGATGGCATCTTCGCAAATGGAACTGGTGTGACTCCTGCATTCTCGCTGATTCCTCTCAACAATCACGGACAGCAGTACAACTTTACCTCGAATGACTACACAGCAGCTGGAAACATTTCCGTTGTCTTGGAGCCAGGACTGTACAGTATCGATTTCAACGAAACTGCAGCCGATGATGAGAACGCCACGGATTACAACCTCCTTGGCGATTCAACCTTCGAAACATTGATTGTTGGAATCGAAGCATATGATGACGCAGTTTCGTTTGCTCTACGCAATGAGTACCTCGTGACAGGACAACTTTCAAACTCGTCCGGTGACGGTGTAGAAAAGCAGTTCCTGCTCAGAAATGATGCAGACGACCTTTGGCACAACATCGCATCTGATGTGAATGGAAGTTTCGCCTCTTATGTCCCCGCTGGAGACTGGGTGGCTATTGTCGCACCGTTCTCTGCGTCCAATGACAGCATGCAAACATACCGTGAAGCCTTCACAGTCAGTGAAGATGCTTCATTGCGCACTGGATTGAACTTTACTTCCGTCGATGTAGTTACAGTGAACTTCCAACTGCAGGAACTGAACACAGATTCCAACATGAGCGACGTTCGAATCACGCTTGTGAGTCACGACGGATTTGGAAACATCACGCTTTCGAAGTCGGACCAGTTTGGTAATGTTAGCGAAACCATCATGCCGGGGACTTGGAGTATGTTCTTGAATCAAACAGAACCTCAACGCCAATGGAGCCTTGATACATTCGATGCTCCATTCTCCACCGACAACGCTGTTGACGGTGTTCTAGAGCTTGGCATTGTGTCGCCTGAACTTATGGTTGAAATTGGTGGTAAAGTCTTCTGGGACCTCAACGACGATGATCAGCCAGATGGTACAGAGGGTGTTGCTAACACCACAGTTAGCATCACCGGTTCGAACAACACAGAGATCGATACCAATGTGACGACCGATGAATTCGGTGTCTGGTCGTTGTTTGTACCGATACAAGACGAGTACCAAGTTACCGTATCGAAGGAAGGATTCAGCACTGAAACCTACAATGTGTCGAATACCAGTGCTTACCCAGTCTATTCAGCTCCTGAATCGTATGATATTGAGATGACTGCTGGAAACGTTACTGTTTCTGGAAACGTTACTGACATCAATGATGCTGAGCGACTGAACGGGTCCATTGTTACATTGTACCCAAGTTCTGGCATGGCTGGAGAGGCAATTGTTGTTCAATCTCAATACGAGAACGAAGAACTAACCTGGTCTGCAGTCATTTCACCCGGTGAATGGATTGTCGTTGTTACCGAAGCAAGCCCCGGCGAAAACGGCGGTGGAGTTGCAATTGGTCTCCTTGATGCGAGCATCTCCGAAGGTGCAACTCTCGATCTTGAGATGTCGCTCGGTGGTTGGCTCGACCTGTCTACATCCTGGACTGACATCAAACTCGATGAGCACCACGCTGGTTCATCCAGTAACGGCTCGGTTTACATGAACGAGACCGCCGTAGTGACCATGTCCATCGGCGATGACCTGGAATGGGACTTGCCAGTTGGTGAAGACGGTACAATCAGCGTCCTCATGCCAGCATCTGAGATTGAAATGGACTCATCGTTCATCACGATTCAGCATGACCTGCAACTTGAGATGGAATACATCGGCGGCGCTGTGACTCTGGTTGCAGAGGGCCGCTCACCGGTGTCTCTGTCCTACACACGAAGCATCAACTCCGATACTTCGATCAGCATGGTTGAAGGAAGTGTGACTGGTGCAATCGTTGATTCGGAGATGGCATTTACTGCGATTGAAGAAGGTGAGGGATACCAGCAGATTGAGTTCGAACTTCAATTGAACTACGAAGGAACGGAAACTGTTCAGGTCTTCGATGTCCTCGGGCAAATTCTCGTTTCTCCTGATGAAGCGGACTGGACGATTGAATTCAAGAACGGCTCGACCTATGAGGATTCATATCAGGTCTCTCTTGGAATCGGAAACAGCACCAGTGATACAACGGTCCAATCAACTGCTACAGTTGGCGTTCGAATTACCGTCGCAAACCAATCGACTGCATGGCATCTCGAAGAACCTCATACATTGAAGGTTCGTATGCTTACTGACAACACTCCTTCGAGTGAAATTTCAGTAACCGTTCAAGTGCCTCAAATCTATGGATTGGAAACTTCTGAGGAAGACGAATCAATCGGTATCGGTGCAGGTGGAAGCAGCATGTTTGGATTTGTACTCGAAAACACTGGTAACGGTGATGACTCGTATACCATTGAACTCTCAGACAACATCCCTGAAGGCTGGGAAGTTACTCCAATGAGTTCGGTAATCACCATCGCTAAGGGTGACACTCGCTCTCAAATGTTTACGGCATTCGCTCCTGAGGATTTCGATTCAGGCTCGAAGGTAGTTACAGTTACCGTTACGAGCGAAAACGGCATCAACACCACTTCATTTGATGTGGAAATTGTCAAGGCGAGTATCGAACTATCTGTCGACCAAGATAACATCAAAGAAATGTCCAATATCTATGCGAATCGTGCTGGCAAGCTGATCATTCCAATCGAGAATACTGGTTTCTTGGGCAGTGACGATGTTGTTGTTTCTGTGAACATACAAGGCGGTCGCAGTCTAGGCGCTCAAACCGTTTCGGTCGATCCTGAGGGAATGACCAATGTCACATTCGATATGGAGGCTTCCGATGCAGCAGGTACAGTACGTTTCGATGTGCGAATAGAAATCGTTGGCGAAGACAGTGAATTCACCGATCAGGCAGTTAACGAGTTCGATTTCAAGATTGAATATGCAATTGATGAGTCGACTGGTGATTCCAATTCCAACTGGTTTACCTTTGTCATCGTTATTCTCGGTGCCTTGGTGCTCTACGGCGGTGTTCGCATCTCCCGACGCAGCAACAAGGGCGCACGCTTCTGATTTTAGACAACCCATTATATCTAGAGTTCCAAGTGAACTCCTACAGGGGCGGAGCTATGGAAGGTCTTGACAACGTGGAACTGCTCCCCGAGCCAGAGGATTCCCGCATACTTTCAGTAGTGGATTCTTCTGCTGTTGGCTTCCAAGACCAGTGGCGATCAGAAGTTACCGGTTGGGCTCCAATGCAGGCCGTTCCAGTTCCTCGGTTACGCCGACGTAAGATGTTTGTAACCAACGGGGTTGCCTTCTCAATTCTGGTTCTTATGCTGCTCTATGTTTGGAACTCTGGATTACTCTTTCTTGAGATTCCACCTCCAAAATCTGAATGGGCGATCGAACAGTCTCAATTTGCAGAATTGGCCGATTTGGGCTTATCTGGAGAAGGCGTTCGGGTCTGCATGGTGGACACTGGGATTGATCTCAGTAACCCTGCGTTTTCGAATCTCCAAGTCACTTTCAAGGACATGATCGGTGCTTCGAGTTCACCAGTAGACTACGGCTACGTTGCTCACGGTACGTTGATGGCAGGCATTCTTGTCTCAAATGATCATCAACTTGGTGTTGCGCCCAATGTTGAACTAGCAATGGTTGCTGCTCTTGGTGCTGATGAGGATGACATGAACAGTGGTTCAGAAGAAACCGTAGCTCGTTCAATTCGATGGTGCCAGGATGAATACCAAGCACACATCATCTCACTTTCCTTGGGTGGGGAACAAAACGTTGAGATGCATACCGAGGGAAGCAGTGTTTCTGCAGTACGAAGGGCTGTTGATTCAGGCATTTTTGTTGTTGCCGCTGCAGGTAACGATGGTGGTGGAAACGATGACGGTTTGGTATCAGTTCCGGGCAATGTGCCGCGAGTCATTACTGTCGGCGCTTCGACAGAATCTCAGAGTGTGTGGGCAAATTCTTCGGCTGGATCACAGTCCTTGGTTAACGGCGAACAGCGCCAGCACCCTAATATGAAACCAGAAGTTATTGCTCCTGGGGAGAACATAATCAGCACAGGTGTGGGCGACACATGGTATTCCAGCAGTGGGACGTCGGACTCAACAGTGTTTGTTACTGGCGCGCTATCGCTTCTGCTCGAGGCGTTTCCTGAATACAAGGCTACATCAGAATCGGACGGAACATGTATCGATGCTGTCAAGAACGCTCTCAAGGAATCTGCATTGAAATACGATGATTCTTCTACACACGATGACCGATGGGGTTACGGACAATTGCAGGCTATGGACTGGTATTCTTACCTCATGAATCAATCTCCAGGATGCTAGTTCTCTGTTCAAAGGCAGTGCTAAGGCGCATTTTGTCATTTTGCAGTTTCCAAAATTTTGATACAATTGAAAAGAATTGATATTTTAAGACGCATATTATTGATATTTTCATCTTATATTGATACATTAAGACTGACGATTGAGGCGCAGTATTATATTCTTGATGACAATGGGACAGGTAGAGGTGTCTATTTTGAAGAACACAACATCACACAAGAGCATATCGCTGGTCGCACTCCTTTTGCTTTCAACGCTAACGGGTCTCATTGCCATTCCTACTGCATCTGCAGTGAATGAAACCAAATCCGGAACCATTACGGGTACAGAAACATGGACTGGGACCATGAACCTCAACGGTGATGTTGTCGTGGCAGAAGGTGCTAAGCTTATCGTCAACGCCGGAACCGTGATCAATATTCCTTACGGCTACTATATTGATGTCGAAGGTGCAATCTGTATCGGTGACAGTGCTTGCGGTGCAAGTTCTGGTTCTGCTGGCAATCAAGCACGATTCATTTGGTCAACACCAACTGATTATACCACCCAAGGTCGCTGTTACTCCAACAGTACCAGCAATCCAAACTACAACAGTGATACTGCTTGTGGGTCCGGCATGATTATTCGTTCGACGATTGATCAGGCTATTACCTCGATCAAGTATGCGCATTTTGAAAACGCATACGGCCATCCTTTCGAAACCAATCAGGTGAGTGGCATGCAATACGGTGCCTTGGTTTTCGACGGTTCTACAACTACTGCACAGGGCCTCTCGTTTGCGAACATCAATACCTCGAACATTATGGCGATTAACCTTGCTTCCCCGAGTATCTCAGATTCCACCTTCACTCTTGGTGTTGATGAAAACGGATACGACGCAGCAGCAGTTCGTGCTTACGGGGCAGGAGCAGGTATTTTGGCAACAATGGCGGTCAGCAATTCGGTTTTCACTGGTGATACTGCTGCAGAATGTGGCAACGATGGACGCAGCCTTGTATACGTCGAGAGCTCCTATGTTGATTTCTCTGATCTTGAAGTCAGGGAAAACTCCTATGGATTCTTCATGAAAGAAAGCTCAGGCTCGATTACTGACTCTGATATTAACGTCAAGTGCAGTGGAATCGACACGAACTCTCACAAAGTCACTGGCACAATCAATCATACCCTTCTCATTAATGATAACATCATTACAACCGCTGATGGTACGGGAATCACAGCCTATGACGGTGCAATTGTTGTCGCTGAACGCAACACGATTACAGGCGCAGCGTCAGGTTCAGGTTTTGGTATCCGCTCTTCAACTGTTACTGCCAACAACAACATCATCGGCCCAATTGGTGGCTGGAACGGATTGTGGATTTACGGAACATCCGATGTGGTTGCCGAGAACAATACCATACAAGACACAGCGAAAGAAGCTGTTCTGATTGGTGAATACCATTACCTCGATCAAGGATGGAATGTCCCGACTCCGACAGCATCTCGTCTTTATCTCGCAAACAACCAAATTTCGAACAACACGGGTATCTGCAATTCGCAAATGTACGATGGAGACTTCCAATGTCCTGCGATTCACATGTTCATGTCTTCAGCAACCCTGTATGACAACACAGTTACGAACAACGGCGGAGATGGAATGAGAATTAAAGCGAGTATCGTCAATGCCCAACGAAACACCATGGAAGTCTCAGGGTTTGCAGCGAACATCTCCTTGTTCGACGATAACTATGGAAACAAGTACGGCTCAATCGCCTACTTCTCAGAGAACACGTACACCAATGCTTCGCAAGTCTACAACATTACAGAGTCCCGTGTTACTGTCCAATCCGAATTCATACCGGATGCCGGCGATGGAGAAATATATCCTGTTCAGCTAAGGTGGCTTGGTCCTGAATGCCCATATGTCCTCGATGAATGCTTGCAAGTGCCTCCTACAGCAATTATGCCTCCGGCCTTCATGCCATTGGCTCTTGAAGTTGTCGAAAACTCCACAGTGTTTTCTTACGCAGACCTTCAGAACTTCGATTCATCTAAGATTCACGTACAAAACCAAAACTCTGCTTGGGGTAGCCAAGTCCGCGAAGGAGAACTCGTTCGATACCAAGTGAAGGCACAAAACAGCAATGTCGTTGATGCGACTGTAATCATCCGTGATGCATCCGGGCTACCGCTTTACACACTCACCACCGATGCATTTGGTTTCACTCCAGAAGTATCACTTCCATCTGATTTCCTCCTCGACCGTAACTGGAATCACAATGTTGGAGAAACCAATGTCCAAATTCCTGGAGTCCTCGATCCACAAGGCAATCCTGTCTTCATTGACGAAAATTCCTGCGCTGATGGATACGATAACGATGGAGATACCAAGGTTGACTCCGAGGACGGAGATTGTACGGGTGGCCGCGAATTGCCGTTCTACACCGTAGAAGCGTACAAATTTGGAAAGGGTCAGAAGGATTTCGACTTCGTTCTCAGTGGAGGAATAGACGATGTCATCAACCTCGTGAATTTGAAGCCTAGCGTCACTGTGGCACAGAACGATGGATACTCATTCGCCACGACAGCCACTCTAAGCGGTGGCGCATGGGATGGAATTTCAGGACCATATGCGCTCGACCAAATCGCATACGACAATCAATTTGGTGTCGTTAAGAGGGTTGAGATTCAACCGCCTGGTTCTACCGACTGGTACAATGCTGTAGACACCTCGGGTGCGAACGGAATGATTACCAAGTCGACCCATCCGTTCAAGTCGTGGTCGTTTGAATGGGATTTGTCGGCACATCCAGAAGGTGAGGGTGACGTCACCTTCCGTGTCCGCTCATATGACGGATTGGATTATTCCCCTGTCGAGGTACGAAAGTACAAACTAAATCTGGTGGCACCATCAATTCTCGTTAATTCACCTGCTGACGGCTCATCGCATACCAATGGTAAAGTGACATTCACCGGTACTTCCAGCGATCCGTATTCCGGTACATGGGGCAGCGATATCAAATCCATTTGGTTCGATATCAATGGTCCAAACGGTTACACTGCAAACTTCGATGTTTCAGGTTCGACAGCATGGGCATACGACTGGATTTTCCAAGAGTTGCAAACTGGCCAGTATGATTTCCGTATCTGGGCTGCAGACAGTGACTTCTGCAACACGAAATCCAGCTGGGCTGATTGTGAACATGAAACTCGAACCATCAACATCAACACCGACAACGCAATTCCTTTCGTCCAACTCAGTGAACCTCTCAACTCTGACATTCTTCGTGCCAGTGAAACTCAACTTATCCAAGGTGTCGCTTTGGATAACGATGGATTGGTCACTCGTGTCGAAATATCAATCTTTGACTTGGCAAGTGGTGCTACTGTTAACAACGGTCCTAATCCTGTGACAAACTTTGCCCCGAACGGCGCATGGTACACAACCTGGGATACTTCCGACCTTATCCATGACCAACAATATGAATTGGTTATCAAAGCATGGGACGGAAAGGACTTCTCCAATGAGGAGCGTATTCGTATTACAATCGATAACCCGAGCGATGCAAACAACCTCGTACCAGAATTCAACTCGACTGGTTGGTCGAGTACCATCACCCTGTTCTGTGACTCGAACCCGACCAAACTCGACCGTTGCAACAGTGGAATCAGTATTGATCTAATGGATTATTTCTCGGACCCAGATGGTGTTGCTGACGGTAAAACCGACGGGTTAACCTTCGATATCTTCGATGATCCTACCAATTTGGATGATGATTTCTATGGCGATTATCTCACACTTTCGGACAAGGGAGTTGTCAGTTACGACCCCGCATTTGTCACCGGTCTTTCCAACGATGTAGCTGAATGGTCACTCGTCGGGCTCATGTTTGAGGCTCGTGATGCATACGATTCAGTTGCTTACTCCTACAAGGTCAACGTCGTGGTCGTCGAAGTTTCATTCAGCGTCGTTCGAGACAATTCTGGACCGCTTGGGCCTGGCTCCCCGGCGTATTTCAGTGGCCAAGGTTTGCCAAACAGTCTCGTAGAGGCTCGTTTCGACAGTCTCAAGGGCGTCCGGATTAATCAAACCCGAGTCAATGCAGATGCAACGTGGACAATGGAGATTTCAAGCAGTCAGCTTTCGGGCATGGAAGGAACAAGTAACATCATTTTCGAGATGGATGACCAAGTCTACATGGTCCCTGGTGAGAACACAGACGCTCTCTTCAAACTCAGTGTTGGTGATGCTTCGGAATCCAATTCCAATATTTGGATGATTGTCGCTGCTGCATTCGGTATTATTGTACTGTTAGGTGCTGGCATGTTCTTCTTCCAAGTCGAGTATGAAGACCTTGATGAACATGCTGAAATGGCACAAGCTGAACAAGAGGCTGCCTCAGCAGACCCCTATGCATGGGCTAAGGCTCGACAAGAACCTGTGAGCATCCCTGCTGCCTCCGTGGCTACAACTCCCGTAGCGGCTCAAACTGTGGCATCAGCTGCTCAACCTGCGGCTCCACAAGCCTCTCAGCATCCCGGATGGATTTGGGATTCGGAGTCCAACAATTGGGTTCCAGATCCAAACTACACTCCAGATCAGTGAAGCAACTTCTGCTCACAGGAGCGGAAGTGTTGAAGAGTAGAAAAACGCAAGGTGAGAATATGTCTGTTCAACCCAAACCAGGTGTGCAAGAGCGAATACTGTTGCACCTTCTTGATTATTCAGATTTCAAGAACAGTGTCGAAGTTCCTTTTGCTCTGTCCCAAATGGGAATCGCCAACGCCGTTGCCATTGCCCGTTCAAACGTACCACGTGCAATTGCTGGACTTAAGGACCAAGGTTTACTTATCGAACGTCAAGCACACGTCACCGGTGTATCACGTAAGCGTAAGGCGTATTTCCTTACAGACCCCGGTATGAACGTCTCAGAGGACACATGGGAACGGCTTCGCCATTTCCAACTGCGCAGCATAATGGATGATGGAGCAATTATCAATTCCACTCTTGGAGAAATCAATGACCATCTTGAATTTTCTATGCGACCGGTTGACATCATTCGCTACATGGATGACAATTGTATTCTTGACACTCGGATTCTATCGGCAGACTTGGTCGAACGTGATTTATCCAAACATGTGGAAAAGCAATTGGTGACTTCACTGGGTGATTTGCCTCGGTTACGACATTTTTACGGCAGAGAAAAAGAGCTCGACAATATGGTGAATTTGATTGATGCACGAGCTACAACACTGCTCATTCCGGGCATTGCAGGTATTGGAAAAACGACGATTGCCTCCAAGTTGATTGAGCGTTTTATGCATCGTCGTAACCTGCTGTATCACAGATGTCAGGATTGGGAAGGTTCTCGCTCGTTCTTTGAGTCGATTGCAGACTGGCTGGCCAACATCGGAGACTCAACTTTTGCCGATTACCTTGCAGCTACACCTGTGCCACAACCTGCTGACGCAGCACGACTTTTGGTTGACTCACTTGAGGGAACACCGAGTTTGATTGTTATCGATGACTTTCACAAAGTGGCAGACACAACTCTTCACCAGACCTTCCAAGCCATGTCACTGGCCCTTTTAGGCAGCGAAGAGGAAATCGGTCTCGTAATATTCTCCCGCTCCTTCAAGCCCGTTGTCCCAACAAAAGATGCCGAAGGACGTATTGCCAGTTTAGTCCTACCTCTTGATGGTCTGGATTCAGATGCTGGCCGTCAATTGCTTAGTAGTTTTGAGAACCTCGGCGATGAGCAATGGCTTCACATTCACGGCTTATCACGTGGCCACCCCCTCGTTCTTGAATTGATTAACCGTGGCGCATCTGCCGGTGCTTTCCACGAAACTCTAGAGAATTATGTCACCGTTGAAATCTTCTCGAAGTTGAGTGCAGAGCAGAAGCGAGTTTTGTCTGCGTTGGCGATCTATCGAGAACCGGTAAATCTGTCCGCTCTCGCAGAACAAGGACTTGACACCGACGAACTTGATTCACTTGTTGAACAAGGATTAGCAAGACAAGGTGAGGTTGATTTTTACGATGTTCACGATTTAATTCGAGAGTTCTTGGTTCGCAGTCTTGACGAAAGTACAAAGCAAGAATTCCATGCAAAGTGTTGCACTTGGTATGAAAAGCAAATTTCAGCACCAGCAACGTTGATTGAGCATATATACCACCTTATCCGTTCCGGAAAGAGCGAGCAGGCGGCAGTCCTCATCGCTGAGCAAGGTCGAAATTTGATTGCTCAAGGTCACATGGAACTTTTGGGATTGATGGAAGGCTTGCCCATGACTGACCTCGATAATCCAACACGCATGCGTGTACGGCAATTACACGGAGAATTATTGGTTCTTCTAGGCCGGTTTGCAGAAGCAGAAACCGTCTTTGTTTCCATTTCTCAACTCGACCCCAAATCCAAAGCTGTACGTTTGAATGCAGAAGTCCACTCGGCTCTCGCAGATCTTGCGCTCAAACAGGGCGATGCAGATAAGGCGCTGGCCATGCACCGTGAAGCATTAGAGAAGTTCATTGAATGTGGAGACGCAAAGGGAGCAGCCCGTTCTTACAACAACATGGGATATCTGCTACGACGCAAAAACGATGTCTCGAAGGCTCTTGAAGCATACGGGGAAGTTGAGAAAATTCTCAGTGAATCGGACGGAGTCGAACTCATCGGCACTCAACTGACCCTCGCACGTGCTTTCCTTGAGTTGAATGAAATTGACCGTGCACGAGACCATGCTCTACGAGCTTTCGAAGTTTCAGACGATGGAAACGATGTTCTGCTTCACGCTCGTGCACAAGCCGTACTTGGCCGGTATTACGCAAAGGTGGGTGATGCAGACGTTGCTTCACACCACTACACCACGGCTCTCGAGACGATGAGCGTCGCAGGAGATCTACTTTCGCTGGTAGAAATTACCATTCTTCTCGGAGAAGTACTGCAAGATGCAGGGCGAGCAGAAGATGCGATGGAACACTATCGTGAGGCTCTTGTCATTGCTGAGGCAAATGATTTGCGAATGCAAATTGGAGAACTGCTTTCCCGTCTTGGTGGTGTTGCTCCAGACAAGCGTCGAAGAATGGAATATTTGCAAAGAGCGCTCGCAGTGTTCCGTGAGCTTGGTGCAAAGTCAAGGATGCGTGATGTCCAAGCTCAAGTTCATGCAGCAGTCATGGGGCGTTAACTAGCTATACGTTTGCGGTCGGTCATACTGCAGTGATGTTACCCCATCTGCGTGGACAATCCATACGGAAGTAACCCCTGCCAATACCACGGTTCCTTCGTGCGTACCCGCACCTGTACCTGACAGGGAAACGCTGGTGTCAAGCGTCCCTCCTTCATGTATCAGTTCAATTGACGTGTCAGTAAGTTGCAAGGTGATTCTTGCCTCATCAGCTTCGGTTAATCTCCATGTCACCTTTTCTGCATACTCGACAGCTCCCATTCGGCTTGCTTCGTCAGCCCGTTCGACAGCCGCAGCCAAATCATCAAGATTCGATTGTATTGCATTTTCATTCCACCGTTCTCGGGTTGCAGTTTCAATTTGATATGCCCAGATACTGAATGTTGTGAGCAACAGTACTCCGAGTAGGAATGTGAATATGTAGCCAAGTTCGGTTGCTGCAGCTTGCTCATCTCTGCGAAGTTGATTTCTGTTCATGAGACAGCCTCCGTCATGTGTGCGTTGAGTGCAGCCATTTGAAGCGTGAATTGAATTGGTTCGCCATTGGTGTGCCAAATGGCTTCAGAGGTTCCATACGAGGGGTCGGGAACCCATCCGACATAATCGGTGAGTAAATCTATACGCCCGGGGTAAATTGTCCAGTCTTCACTTGCTTCAAGACCATCTGCAGATGATTCTGCAATTGCTACTCCGTAAGGATTCGACCATCCCCTACGGACCTCGTAGGCAGTAGCAGAGGCCAAAGATGAGCGGTCAACGAGTTCAATGTCGAGATTCATTTTTCCAGCACCACTTACGCTGTCTGCTGTTGGGTGAAGCGATGGAATCGTTGCAGCAAACCGTGGTCCGGGACCCCCACGGTCTGAAGGTGAAACGACAATGTAGGGCTCAAATTCAGGATGGTTGGTGACTACAGCGCCACCTGCATAGGCTACTTCCATCCCCACGATTGAGGATCGGAACTCATAACTCAGTCGGGAAAGGTGGAAACCCCATACCGTTCCGAGTGTTGCATGACTTGTTGCACCGTTTTCGCCAATCAGACTAATCTGCATGCTTGCAGGGTGTGTTCCCGTTTTCCATGCATTCTTGAGGTCTACTTGGCTTCTGCCACTCATTGATTGCCAAGGGAGTGCAGAACTGATCCATCCGCTTGCTTGAACATTAATCGGTAAGCAACGTTGAGCACCATCATGCATTGCTTGCAGCAGTCCTTCTTGTCCTCGAATTGAATATGCACGCAACGAATCACCTTCGCTCACATTGATTTGAGTTATGCCTTGGCCAAGTTCAACCGTGTTATGGTTCACATTCTCAAGGAATGTGCCGTTGGAAACAGTGCTACCGGTCATGTTCCATTTCGTGTAGTATCCAGCATGGGAAATGTGGAGTTTATGGTTTCCTGATTGACCGTTATGGATTGTGTGCAATTGGCCCGAGAGTGCCCCTGTATCATCTGCCGGTTCAACTTGTAGTCCAAAACCAGTTGAATTCTTTCTCCATGTGACGAATATGTCTCCATTTGCATCAAGCATTGGCGCTCCATTGATATCAGCAGGGGGCCATGGGAAGGATGTACTCTGATTTGCTGGAATCGAAATACCTCCGCCTCTCCAAGTGACGGTCACACTGTCAGTGCCGGGATTTGAGAACAAGATTTCACCGTCGAGTGAAGGAGTGATGAAAGAGTGCCCGAGATATTGGCCAGCGGTACTCGGTAACGCCATCTGGCCAGTTGTGGAGTTCATGTTGGTTTGCAGAATAAGTCTTGAAGGTGAACTGGTCGAGATGTGGACTACTTCTGGCGAAGCGACGCTGAACTGGTGCGTGAAGTCTACGCCGACCCGGTTTTGGTTCGATGGTAATGCATAGAATGTGTTCGTGGATTCGTTTTGAATCGTGATTTGGTTTGCAGTTTCACTCAGAATTTGGATTTGATTTTCACCAGCAGGGAGTGGAATTGACCACGAACTTCCAGTCGAGTCGACTGGGTTTGGGTCATTGGATTGCATCACAGTCGTACCTCCACTTCCAACTGAGAGAAGGAGGTGTAATTGATGCGATGAGTGAATTATTGTTTCGCCAAGTTCACGCATGTCCAGAACACGCATGCCATCGACCATCAATTTCAATTCCGACAAAGTTTCGCTACCGCTCAATACTTCCACATCGATTGGTCCGAGTGGTAAGGCAAGTCCTGGCGATGCTGTAAGGAGTACCTCATCGACCCATTCAGGGATTGTGAATATGTATGGATTTGCAGGGCCAAGCCGTAAGTCATCGATACAAACTGCAGTATTCATCGATTCGGGGTGCCGTATCCGTAATTCGTCGTCGTAGTCAAGAGCACCTTGGACACGGAATGAGGTGTCATCGGCCCATGTAGCAGAGTACCACATGCTACTCTGCATCATGTTCCAGTTGAGCGTTCCATCAATGGGAATGAGACGAATCTCTGTTGAGTCGCCAGGCATACCTGTTTCACTCAACGCAGCGGTTTGGTGCGCCAGCAGAGTCATTTGAGACGACATATCGTGACGTTCGATTGAACCTTCGAGTTCTTCGATAACCGGAATCATGGAGACCATCATCATGGCAATAATAGACAGTACCCCTCCGAACAAGAGTACAGTTGCAACGGCTGCTGATACCGCATTTTCATCTCGTTGGAGCATTGATTTCATCGTGAAACCTCCACACGCTTGACATCGACTTCGAGGATGAGTTGATTTTCCTGAGACTCTACGGTAAATCCATCAGCACCACTCGCACGAAGATATGGTGCATATCCAGTAAAGGTGTCCAGTGTTCCAGACGCCCTGTTCAGTGTATGTTCTTCAAGCATCTTGTCGTGATATTGCGGCGTGATTACATCATTTAGAGCATTTTCAACAGTGAATCGAAGGTGGTAGGCATTGCCAGTGAACAGTGTCATTGGACCGAGCGAAACCATGTTCATACCAATTTTTTCCCCAGAGCCGATTGAGCCGTTAATGGTGACATCAGTGAGGACAATCGACAAACGCAATTCGCCTGTAACCAGCGTGTCCAGTTCGATGTTCGGGAATTGGGATACCTTCCAAGGTTCATTTGGGAATCTTTCAGCACGTGCGTCATTTACCAAAGCAATCTCATGTTCTCCGAGCCCGAGTGAGGTTGAAATTTGGATGCCGGATACAATGTACGACACGCTCGTGTGCAGCGCACGTTCGTCGGCATCAAAGACAGTGACTGTCATCCAGTGATCTTGCGAGGACTGGTGCTCGATAACAACTTCATCGAATGAACCGCTGAATGAATGAGATTCGATCCCCATTGGGCTTTCGATTGTCACGCTTCGGGCAGTCTCATTGATGGAAGTTATGCCAATTGCTGAGTTGTTGATGTTGCGAACATTGATTCGATCATCGGGAGTTAAGTCAGCAGCTATCGTCCAAGTTTCCACTTTGATGACCGGTTGAACCATTGTCGATTTAAGGGCCAATGTGTGCCGGATGCCTGTGCCTTCTGGCGCGCTTCCAGCCACATCGATTCTGTCTTCGAAACGGTCGGCAATACCGTTCGCACTGTTCCAGTTTGTGTTGTCTTCGAAATCGGAAATATAGGGGCTGAGGAAAATCCACACCCCACCCATAATCGTAACGACCATTGCTAGCATCATCACAACTCCGAGAACCTCACTGACAGCCCTTTGGTCTCGTCGAAGAGACGGGCGAAGTACAGTGGGGTGGTGTGCGTTCACAAACAGCACAACCTTTGGTATCATTTAGCCATTGACCTTGGCACCCCCCCTAAGGGGGGTGATTTAGACGATTAGCGATTCGTCGGGTGGAGGTCAGACGCATTGGGTTGTTCCACCGTTCGTCCGATGTAGTGGGAGTTTTCGGGACCGTCTTGAAGTGAGATTGTTATGTCGCCGCTAAACACTTCATCAATGTGGTACAAAACCGTTGACTCGGCCAAGTGAGGTTGGTTGTTCTTTTCTGAAAGGTGAGTCAAGGAGATGCTGCGTGTAGCAGGAGTGCAAACTTGTGCCAAAAATTGACCGGTTTGGTCGTTGGACAAGTGCCCCCCACGTCCGCTAATACGGTCTTTCAGCGAGAACGGATATGGTCCATTCATCAAACGGTTGTGATCATAGTTTGCTTCAATTGCAATGTGCTCACATCCCCGAACATGGGTGATTAATTCATCCGTCCAAGAACCCAAATCTGTGATAACTGCGGCCCTTTGGCCGTTGTGGCTGGCAACAAAGGCGACGTTGTCTGCTCCCGAATGTGGTACTGGCACCGGCAGGACAGAAAGGTCTTCGCTGACTTGAATCAAGTCCAACGAATCAAAGTAGTGTGTTAATTCGGTTTGAAGGCCCAACTCTTCTGCGGTTCGATGGTTTGCTTGTACCTTGATATTCCAGCGTTTTTGAGCGACCAGTGCACCACCACCATGATCTCCATGGTGATGACTGACAAAGATGTAATCAATTTCTGTTGGGTGAATGTTGAGACGAGCGAGTCGTTTCTCCAACTGGGCCCCACTGAACCCTTGATCGATGAGAACCTTTGCCTGTTCGGTCTCAAGCAAAGTAGCGTTTCCGCGACTGCCTGTTCCGAGGTGGGTAAGTACCATCGTCATCTCAATCGAATCGACTGGTCGCGAGAGGCCTTTGAAGACACCGCCTTTCCCGTTTGAATCGTTACCTTTTCTGCCGTTTCTCACTGAGCCCATCGGGCGTATTTAAGCCGGAATCTGAGTTCATTTCATGCTCGATAATTTCTACTCTGTCCGAACATCGCTCCATCATCCTCATAAGTGTCTTGAGAGGCATACACAACTGCGAAGCGTATGCTTTGTAGGCTGGTCTCTAAATGCGACGAAGTATAACCACTCTTCTAACAACCCTTGCTGTTGTGGCAAGTTTGCTTTTCATGTCCCAATTTCCGGCTGTTTCATCGGTATCGAATCTCCATCCGGATACGACGGATGGTTCTAAACCGCCGACGACAGATACCGATGGAGATAAAATTCCAGACGTTCACGAAAATTTGTTTTCAGAGTGGATGAATTGGACCGCCGTTGATGGGCGTGCAGTCGTCATTGAAGGCTTGGACAGTAATGATGCATCAGACGCTTTGCTCGATTCGGACAAGGATGGTTTGAATGCGACAGAGGAGTATTGTTGGCCGTATCCAGCGAACTGCACTGCTCCCGGTTTCCCACGCGGCCTAACTGGCACAGTGGATGATCTGGGTGAACGTTCGTATCTTGACCCTCGTGTTTCAGACACCGATGGAGATGGAATGCCAGATGGCTATGAAGCCTACATGTGTGAGCGAGTTGGTGGGTACAATGTCTTCTCGTTCAAGTATGAATGCAATACTTTTGACCCTCTGAATGCTTCTGATCTATACGATGATCCGGACGAGGATGGTTTCGATGTCAATCGAGACGGGGTGTTATCAACCACGGAACGCTTTTCATCTCCTGAAGAATACATTTACGGTGCTCCAGGAAACCATACGAACGAGCTTGATGGCCTTTGGTGTTCTGCCACATTGCCTGAAGGCTCCGTGTTTGAAAATTGGCCGTTCATTCCCACTGGAGCCAACGCTACATTCCAAAACATTCTCTCAGCATGCACCGAGAATGCTACGATGGTTGTCGACGAAGACATCTGGCTCGGCACCGACCCACTTCTTGCTGACTCTGACCGCTATCACTGGGACGGATATTCGATTCGACGCTTATTCCCGTCGTTTGGTGACGGCATCCCTGACGGCTGGGAAGTCCACTTTGGCCTCGA
>QQRW01000028.1:169128-215011 GCA_003602605.1 Candidatus Poseidoniales archaeon
GCTGACAGCGTTGAATATATGCCGTTGAGTTTTGATTCACCGTCAGATGAAATGAGTCTCATCCATTACGATTTACGTGATATGGAAAAGGACAGTACAATGGTCTATGCTACAACTCGTTACGGTTTGACCGTCTTTGATTACGACGAGTTGGTAAGTTATGATCACTGGATGCCAGAAGGCATCGAATTGCATTCGTCCATGCTCCTATCTCAAGACAATCAAAACTTCGCTTTAGCCATCGCATCGAGTGCCGGTCTTGCTGTGGCACCTCTGCAAGCAGACGGAGACTTGGGGCCTTTGAACACGTGGTCTTGGTCGCTTTCAGAGGAACTTTTTGCACTCACTGTTCTCGCAATTGATGGCCAGAACAGTTTCGTCCTTGGATTGGGCAATGCCGGTGAAGGTTCGGTGTTCGAGATTTCGTCTTCTGGTGACATTATTGACCAATTTGCTATCTCTGCGGATTTAGAAACAGCGCTCCGCCAATCAAACGCTACCGTTACGCATCTTGCTCACGGCCCTGCAGGTGGTGGTGCGAACATACTCTTTGTCGGTACCGATCGAGGATTACTGACCGCCGAGACAACCACCGCTCGAGACGAGTTTGATGCGAGCTGGAGATTTTTCTACACACCTGAAACGACACCATTCACTACAGCAATCGATGAGTTACGCTCGCTTTCGTTAGGCATGGTGGCGAACCCTGCTGAAGTTCGAGCCATGATTCTCGACGGACCGAATGCTGCAAATGCACAGGTTCTGTGGTTTGGTACGCCTTCTGGAGTTCACATGCTGAACTTGGTGGACAACACTATCTCTCACAGCGGACTTCTAGAACACCCTGGTGTTGAAGGCCGATATGTTCGCGAGTACAACAATGTCCACTCGCTGCATACAACCGGCGATGAAGTGTTGGTTGGTTCTGTCAAAGGCATGTGGGCAATCTCTGGTGATTACTCTGCCGTCTACGGATTCCAAGAGCAAGAAACCATCTATGGAGAAATAGTGACAATTGAATCGTTACTCATCGATGGCAACACCACCATATTGACTGGTTCATCTCCTGGACAATTTGCTAATCTTGAACTTATCAATCCTGGAGCAAATGACTCGGATAACGATGGAATGCCTGACGGTTGGGAAGTCGCCAATGGTTTGGACCCAACCGATCCTTGGGATGCACTCTTCGACACAGACAGTGACGGCTTAGACCTCGATCAAGCTGACGATGGATTCCTTGAGCGGCTGTGGACGAACCTTGACGAATACAGATTCGTTTCAGAATCTCTGAACGGGTATAATTCAACAAATCCGAAGGTCGGTGACACTGATGGCGACGGCTTAGGCGATGGAAGTGAATATTTCGGCTTCTTCTATGAGACCTCAAATCTATGGTGCCACTACACAGTGCAAATGGAATATGTCTGCGGTGATTCGGCGGGACTGGCTGCAAACGATACTTACCTCGCCTTGTCGAGCGGCGATCAAGGCACAGACCCGACAAACTTCGACACCGATGGTGACGGGATGCCAGATGGATGGGAAATTGAACATCGCAGATGGATCGGCTCTTCGTTTACCGGAGGCAATAATTGGACACTTGACCCGAACCGTGCAGAGGATGCGAACTGGGATGCAGACCGAGATGGACTCGCAAACCTGTGCGAGTACCAGTGGTCGGTGGTTCGCAATGCTGCAGTTGACGGATTATTGTTTGAATCACATGGTGAATCAGTCAATTCAAGCTTGGAATGGTTCGATGCTGACCCGAATAACATCGATTCAGACGGAGATTCCCTTCCAGATGGTTGGGAATCTGGTGGCTCTTGTACATGGGACCCTTCTCGGCAAGGGGTAAATCCTCTCAACGCATCGGATATCTTTGAAAACCCCGACGGCGATGGATACGATATCAATCACAACGGTGTTCTCGAGGACAATGAGGCATTTGTTAACTACCTCGAGTTCCACGTTCGCTCGGATTTGTTTAATGGTAATCAAACACTAGATGGTGACCTGCTTCCTGACGGGTTCAGCACGGATTTGTTTACCAACATCAGCCTCAATGGTGCACCTGAGGCGACATTTGGCGAGCGTGCATCTGGTGCAGTTACGGCTCTTCAATCAAGAACTAGCGTTGGTTCATCTGACCCACTCAATGCAGATTCTGATGCCGACGGAATGCCTGATGGTTGGGAAATTTGGTTTGCACGGTGGAACATCTTAGACGATGCTTGGACACTGAACCCGCTCGATTCTTCTGACCGCTGGCAAGATGCCGATGACGACGGAATGGCGAATTGGGAAGAATACAATTCGATCGCCCCTGAGTATTCAGAGACTGACCCAGATCGCTCTGCACCTCAATGGTTCGTTACGACTGTTGGTGCGGCATTTGCCTTGCAGCAGTGGCCCGGTAACAGCGTTGAATTTTCTTTTGGCTCGTTTATCGAATCAGACCAAATCAACATCTCTGGCTGGACATCCGATCCGAACAACGTTGATACTGACGGAGATGGAATGATTGATGGAATTGAGCAATTGTTCACTTCATGGAATTTGACTGCCGGTCGCTGGACCCTAAATCCGTTGGTTGCTGGTGATGGCTTGTTCGATGGTGACAGTGACGGACTTACCGACAGCCAAGAGTTTGCAGTTGCGACAGAAAATCCTGAGAATGGGATGGAACATCCATCTGATGCTCCACTTTTGCACTTAGACGGTGATGTACAGCAACCAACCGAAAAAGCCCAGCGTGTTTTCAATATTCTCATAACCAAAGAAACCCGTGGTAAGAGGCTGCTGGCTGATTTTAACGACTGGCAGGCCGGAGTTCCCCCGAATGCAATTTTGTCAACACTTCTTGGCATGACTGATCCTACTAATCCAGATACTGATGATGATGGCATGTATGATGGCTTCGAATACTGGTTCACTGAGTGGGATTTAGAGGAGAATCGGTGGAGCATGAATCCACTTATTGATAGCGATGTTAATCTCGATTCCGACGGAGACAGTTTCGACTGCGATGGTGACGGAAACATCTCTATGGACGAGAGGTTCTCGAATTTACGTGAATGGGAGTCAAGAACCTATGGTAAGTTCAGCGAACGATTTTCAGTACCACCGGAAGCTGGTCTCATCGACTTTGGTGAAGATGCCATTCAAGCATATATGGAGGAACTCGGTTTTACTTCAGCGCAGGCACAACAAGCGTTGTATGTCGACTTTGCATCAAAGAGTCAAGAAAGTACAGACAGAATGATTATGATTAACGAATTTAATGCTGAGAACTTCAATCGGACTCTACTCGGAGTTGCGGATCCGACCGATTCTGATTCGGACTCGGATGGTATTGTAGATGGATGGGAATATTGCTATGCATTGTATGGTATGGATGACCCAACCACAATCAATCACTGGGCTTCAAACCCGCTCAATCCTTGGGATGTAAACTACGATGGTGATCATGATGGATGGTATGATCGCTCTGCATTTGACCAACCTGCTGAACAAGGTACATGGTTTGAGCGTACTTTCACACCAAGTACATCCGTTATACAGTCTGGTGTTGGCGACTTACCGTTTACCAACTGGATGGAGTGGGACAACCAAACGCGTCCAGACTTGAACGATTCAGATGGCGATAGTGTATCGTATACAACAGTGGTTTCAAACGGACAAGTCATTTCACACGAGCAAGATTTCAATCTTTCAGATGGTCGTGAGGTATTCAAGTATGGCATAAATCCAAGTGATAACGATTCAGATGGGGACATGATCCCTGACTGGTATGAATATGCGAAGGCTTGGAACGAAGGTAATGATAACTACAGCACATACATGCAAATACGAGTCGTGTGGATTGATGCCGCCACAGGCGGGGCCTGTACAACCGATACCAATTCATGTCTTCCGCTCTCACAGCAGGGCGCAGAAGGTGTTTTGTCTCGTCCAGACTTATCGTTCACATGGTTCACGATGAACCCTGCAGATCCACTGGATGCAAACTTCGACCCCGATCAAGACGGTAATTGGGACTGTACTGGTGCCGGTTGTGTTTACGAACCCTACACCAACTTCCAAGAATTCTTTGCAATCACGACATCAGATCTTTCTTCACCGAATGCAGTGCGCCTTAGCGGCCTAATTTACGACGGAGAGATTGTTCAAGAATGGTGGCAACTTCGGGCTGCATTGCTGAAATTGGATGACACCGGTTCGAGCACAGAGAACTACCTTAAGATGGACAAATCATTCGGAAATGATATTCGGTTTGCTTACGTAGTAGATGATAAAGACACCAATTTCCTTCTCTTGGACTCGAGTGATGATGAAGTCTTACTTGCAGGGAACCTTACAGACCCTTGGGAAATATACTATGTTGGCTCACCGAATACTGCTCCAGTGCGTTCAGTTGGCGAGCATGAATTGGGCTGGTATCTTCTGGATTACGATAACGACCACATTGCTGAAGGAACGGATCCAACCAATTGGGATTCAGATGGTGATTGGATGGTTGACTGGTTTGAAGTTCATGATGATGAGGAAGATGGCATCCGAGGTGACTCCTCACCGATCCGTTACGATTCACGCCAAACCGGATGAAATCCATCTCACCTGTAAGGGTATAATTCAAAGGCCATAGCGCCTGTGGGTACTACGGGGAGCAGTCATGCAAAACGAATTTTCCAACGGGCGCGGCATAATGTTCGCACTTTTTCTCATCATGGTCCTGTCTCCAATGGGCCCAATGGCAGAAGTATTCGTAGGTTCTGCAGATGCTGCAGGCGTATCTCGCCACATCTATGAGTTCAGTGATGGTACGACAGAACATGTGGCATTGTATCAAGGTGCGAATCCTGATATTGGGGCAGAAGTAAGCCTACCCAAAGGTGCACATGTCACTGAAGTTTCCATGACACTCTCTGGAGCATCTGCTACTGGTTGGAGCCAGTCGGTAACTGACGACCGTGATGAATGGATTGCAGGTGACGCTTCATCAACCGATTCGCGCAGCGGAGAACTGAGTCTTGATTTGTCGAACAGTTCGACAAGCTTCTTTGCGCATGGGACTGATGAAGCAATAAATCCAACATCAGACGCATGGCTGGACAACGGTTCATACGCTGTACGCCAACCACACACATCCAACTCAACTGAAAGTAGGTTTTCTCAACAAGTTCTCAAGTCCTCAAACGCATTGATGAAACAAAGTCAAGGTGCAGTTCTCAAGCATCATGACTGGTTGTTTATGTCGACATGGAGTACTTCCACATTCCAAAACATCGTTCACAGGCTTTATCCAAACAATGCTACCAAAGAATCAGTCATTACATTAGACCAAGCACAGTGCACTCTACCAAATCTACACTCATCTTCATACTATGCAAACTATGGATTCCGTGATTGGACGATTACCGACGATGAACGTATGTTTGCCATATTGTCTGGATACAAATACCACTATTCCTCCTCAGCCCCTACGCAATATCACCGTGTTTTGGAAATGGATATCTCAAGGGATGATGTTTGGACATGTATAGACTCTTATGATGTATCTCCGCAGTATTCAGATTACACTGCGATTGCATACGACCGCACGACGGAAGACGTTTGGATTGTACACAATGCGCAACGAAGAATCGTCCCTTACACATTCGGTGATGCTCCTGATGGGACATACACTCGTGGAGACGATATGTATTCGTTTTCATCTTCATCTGGCAGCTCTTGGGAGTGTGGCAAAACCGGACAACAAGTTCGTGGGTTGGAAGTGAATGAAACGACGTTCTTCATGCGTTGCCAAAAAGGCTCGACGAGTCAAGACAAGGACCAACTGGAAGCATGGACGGTCTCTGGATCATCCACTTCTCTCGTCCCTCAGTCCGGAACACGACTCCTCTCAGCACTCGGTTATGGACTCCAATTTGATGGTTCACGTTTTGTCACAATCGATTGTGGGTATTCGACTTGGTCGTCATCGACGCTTTACTACCGAGAATACGGCACTGGATGGCAATTCAAGACAACACCTGCGCCAGGCACAACTACTTGGCTTGGACCAATGATTAGTTCGAACGAACCGGTTCTTGCTGCAAACATGCAGACCTACTGGTCAGCCGCATCGATTGGCGACCGTGTTGATTACTGGATTTCCGCCGATAACGGAACGCACTGGGAGCCAGTGACTTCCAATTCCACGATTCACTTTGATTATCCCGGTAAGGAACTCATTTGGAAAGCCCAACTCATTGGCTCAACTGCAGTTTCATGGTGGGTCGATGTCGAGTATGCTACAGAATACATAACGTCCGGTAGTTGGACTTCTCCGCCTCAAGTCACCGGCACCAAAGTCGGCAAAGTTCGACCCAATTGGCAGGCAGATGTTCCAGCAGGAACATCTGTTCTTGTACAGGTTTCAAACGATAACGGCTCGTCATGGTTACCAGCACTTAACAATCAAGAAGTCAGTTTCCCTTCAACCGAAGCAGGCGATACCATTCGCTACGCAATCAGTATGACTTCATCTGATGCCTCTATTACCCCACTCATCGATTCAGTGACCATGGAGTACGAAGAAGGCTATCCAGACCGACCCAAGATTGACATAGGCAACGACCTCGTTTGGGATTGGGAGTCGGTACTTTTCCTCAATGAATCATCGGTCATTGCTAGTGATATGTCCCTCGTTAATGCTGAAGTGAAATCCCAGCCCACCCTTGTTCAAGCGTTTAATTCATTTATCCCTCAGAACGGTGATGGTGATGTTACCATTCCTATAGCGATCAAGGCAGCAACACCGGGGCGTGTTAAAATCTCCAACATTGATATTGCGTACAAGTTGCAAACCCGAGCAGTCGATGCTTCACTCGAAGGTGGGATGATTTCCCCCGATGGAGTGATGAGAAATTTGCATGTTCGTGTAGCGCCTGGTGATGATGTCGACCGTGTGACGAGTGCACTTGTTGCTCTCAACAATTCATACGGGGAAAACCCGGCTTTTGAATGGGAGCGCGGTGATACATGTTCAGTTGTTAGCGATGCAGGTGGTATTGTTCAGTTTGATGTAGCGAACTGCACTTCCGTGACGGACTCCACTGGTCAAGTTACAATTCGAATGCCAATGTCAGTAAATTGGACATGGGATGATGAAAGTGAATTGCAGGCACTGATTTCAGTCGATGATGAATTGGGCCAGGCGGTCGCTGCTTGGGAGACCGATTCTTTGGACATGGTTGTGGAAAACGATATCCAACTTGACGGACTTCGAGTGTTTGAAGAAACAGGCAGAGAATTGTATTCTCTCGACTGGGTGCGTGGCGGATATCAGATTTCGTTTACCGGCGTGATACACTTCCAAAACTCTCAACTTACTCCGTTAGGTGGTCAGTTTGCCCTACGGATTTTGGGTCAAAACGTGACCTATGATGGTGACCCCATCGGCGAACCAGTCGAACTTGCCCGTGAACAGAATCCTGCATTTGGTGCCTTCAACATCACCATCACTTCTCCAATGGAGTCAACACCTGGGGGTATGGTATTCTATGTGGAAGCAACTGATTTGAAAAACGGTTCAATGTTTACCAACCCGGGCTACAATACTATTCGCCTAGTATTGGATGGGAATTCGCCTCTTGTTCTAGGTTCAACCCCTGAAGATGGCTCTGAACGTCATGCTGGACCACCTGCACCGGGAGGCCAAGCTCTCAGCTTCGTGATTCAAGACTCAGTCGATCCACCGAGCCAAATTACTCTCAACTACTGGATTGGATGCAAGGCAAGTGAGGCAATCGGTTGCAGCGATTACAATTTCGATGGTCTACCAAACGCAAATGAGTACGAAATGAAGGTCCTCAATTCACCTGATACTCAAACTGGTGGATTGAACATCTTTGATGGCCTTATCGATGATTCGATGCTCGAACATGGCCAACTCGTTTCCTACTTTATCACAGGAAAGGATGCTCAAGATAACGCTATTGCGATGGGTGGTGGGCCCGTTTGTCCAGATAGTAATACTGCATGCGGTTATGTTCCTGGTGAGACAGAACCGGATTGGGACAATGATTTGGGAACATATCGTATACGTGTAGAGTTTGAACCCAAATTGGATTTAGACAATTCCACTATTCTTGGACATGATGATTCTTCACCACTCCATCCAGGAATCCCATATACTGCTCAAATTGTTCTTTCTGACCGCAACGGATGGGAAGACATTCAGTACATTCAATTGGCACTTGGTGGAGACTTTGAAGACGATGAGAGTTCACTTTTCATCTCCTTGACAAAAGGCCATGATGGTATGCCTATCGCTGTCATGGAATCCGGCTCTGCAAACATCGCCGTTTCAAACCTCTATTCAAGTGTGAGTCTCGATGAAAACGATAATTCCATCATCAAGATTCTTGCTCGATTCCAACTCACATGGACGTTCCCTGAAGTCTTTGATACCGACGGACAAAGTTTGGTGATTCCAAAGATTCTAGTCACGGACTTGCCATGTAACGATATTGAAGTCACGCCATGTTTCGAAGCCAAGGAAGGTTTGGGTAACGATGCCTGGAGCCTTGACAATGATTTCCGATTTGACACCATGGAAGGTCACATACGTGCAGTTGAACTCCGTGACGGGACAAACCACTACAATTCTGAATTCGAAGAAACTCTCATTGGTGCGGGGCAAGCGCTTCGTGTCAACGGTCGAATCCTTTTCTCTGAAGATGAAACCCCTGCGCCTCCGGGTGCATTTGATGTCGTATTTGGTGACTATGACAACACATGGACGACCTCGACCCGTGAGGACGGCGAGTTCAGTCTCGATTTATTGATCCCATCCGTTCCATCCGGTCATCTTGATTTACAGTTAGGCCTCGGTGATTTGCCAGGTTTCGCAATGGATGAAACCTCTATCACGCAACGTGTTCGTTTGGCTGTGGACAGTTCACGACCAACAATCGCAGCCATCACTCTTGATGAAGTCACGACGGGTTCACCACTCTCGATTGGTGCCTGTGGTGACTTGCTTGTGATGCTTGAAACACTCGATGACTACGGCTTCGATATGGACGAACCAGCAGTTCTTCACTACAGGGTTCGTGCTGGCGAGGCTGAAATATCAAGAGGCAGTGTTCCGCTTCCGGATACGACTCCATTCGGTGAGCAGTTCTTTTGGACCGGTAGCCTCGATTTGACAGATGCGGGAGCAACGACTCTTCTGCCTTCGTACATGGTGGATGTTTGGGTCTCCGGGTCTGATTCCGCAGGTAATCCATTTGATACAATTGGCAACTCCATCAATGAACCGATTGCATCATGGTCATTGGCCTTGCTTGGGCCAAGTATCGACCTTAACGCTGCAACCAGCAGTTTCTCTTGGGACGACCCAAGTCCAATCGCACAACAATCTGTGAACCTTGATTTCGAAGTTCGGAACATTGGTGGTAAGGGGGATGTTGCTTTGGTTCTACAGCGTGCTGTTGAAGGTGGATTTTGGGAGGATGTAGCGCGAGTTGACATTGTTGCCACGGCTGGCGGCGATCTCACCGGTTCTCTGCCAACTGTAGCAAATGCAGGTGTTGGTGAAAGTATTGAATTCCGCCTCCTTGTTTTGGTTGATGAGGTTGAAATGGACCGCGCCTCGCTCGACCCACTGTTCATCAAAGAGCAGACGATTCGTGACGGAGAAGCATTGGCAAAACAAGCTCAAGAAGGGACATTCAGTATTGTTCTCTACATTATTGCACTGCTTTCGCTGAGCATGGCTATGTATCTCCTAGTGATGAATCGACGAATCCGTGAAGGCGACTTAGATGCTGGTGCTGAGGACCAAACTGACGAAGTGCTCGAAGATCTTGAAAAGACGAAACAAATTCCATCAATTGATTCAAATCTGCCTGCTCCAACTGGTTTGGCATCTGGAGTGCCTCAACCGAATCCATCGGTTGTCTTCAGCCCAAATGTTGAGCCAACACCCGCCTCTCTGTCAGCTTCCCTTTCTGCATCTAAACCTGGTTCTTCTTCACCAGGTCTGGTTCAAAACATCACTTACAACATCACGGACAGTGCGGTGGGAGCAATTCCGACTACGAATTCAGTTAATGACGGTATGCCGGCTAGAGCTCCACCACCTCTACCTCCTACCGGTCTACCTGAAGGATGGACGCTCGATCAATGGAATCATTTCGGTTGGCAATATATTGAATCAATGAAGAAGTGAGTTGTCGACATGTCCGGTGAAGATGCATCCGCAGTGGATGGAATGGTGACGCTGCAAGAACGGATGGTCAACTTGATCAACCAACTCAATATGCCACTCATTGAGGTCAGTCTCGTACTTAGTAAACACATTGCAGGCCTATCTCGTTCGCTCGATGAGCACATCAATGCAACGCAGCAACAGTTTCCCGAGACGGTAACCCATCCATGGCCTATTCAGAACGGTGGCGGCGAGGATTCAAGCTTCCAGTTTGATTTGGAAAAAATCTTCAAGATTATCGACGAGGACAGAATGGATATCTTAGCGACACTTATTCGTGTCACTTTGGTTGAGATTGATGCCTCAATTGCAGAGGGGCTTCTCGCTTTACGGCCTTGGGAGGCGCTTTCAAGAACACAGTTGTCGAACGCTAAGAGCCCTGGGCAATTGTTTTCACCTCTCGAGATTCCTGATGAGTGGTAAGCAATGGTTTGAAAATAACCACCCCTACGGCATATCATGGAACGACTTCACCGCATTGGCTTCGGTTTGCTTGTTCTCCTCATGATGCCGGCACTTTCTGGTTGTCTTGGCTCCGATGGTACTCTTGGGATTCCAGAACGCAAAGGAATTCCTGGGGGATTGACCCTTGCGTGCTTGGACAGTTCGAAATACACTTCGATGACCGTCGAAATTGATTATGAGCCGGGTTATCTGCCAGAACCTACGTCAACAGACATGCTAAAACAACGACTTGAATCTGTTTGTGACAAACCTAACGGTATCAATTTTCAATTTACGGAGACAGATTTTTCCAACGATGTGACTTGGTCTGCTAATGATGTCCGTAATTTGGGTGACGAAGCCAAGGCTGTCCCACCTCAATCAGGTTCGACGCTGACCTGGCAGATCTTATTCCCTGCTGGAACGTACGAAGATACCAGCGTTCTGGGTGTCGCAGTCGATGCTTCGACGGTTGCGATTTTCAAAGACTCTATCGACGATGCGGAGAATATATTCCGTAGGCCTTCTGCAGAGAAGATTGAAAACAGTGTTCTAATACATGAGGTCGGACACCTCCTGGGATTAGTCAATTTGGTGTACACCTCTCCAGCTGACCACGAAGACAGTTCACATCCAGGACACTCAAACAATGAAGATTCCGTCATGTATTGGGCGATTGAATCATCAAGCATTGCGAATTTCTTTGACAATGATTTACCAACAGAATTTGACACTGACGATCTCAATGACTTGTCCGGACTCGCAGATGGAAGCATCGAGTGCACTGATCAACTCTGGCGACCTTAATCCTGTGGCTTGGCTATCAACTGCGTGGCGACTCTCCATGCATCGAAGATTGAATAGAGCCATAAGCCAACCCAAAGTACGATTGTTAGCGCAAGAGGTATTTGCAAGAGTGACCAGTCGAACGCTTTGCGATGTTGTCGGTTTACATGTTGACCGAGGAACAAAAAAGGTACACTAGCGACCAGAGCGGTGAAAAGTGGGCGTAAAGTGCCCCACGCACCAACACCAAAAGTGAATTCTTTCCAGATTTCACGAAGGAGTCGAACAGGCCTCAAATTCGAGAGACTCTCACTTTCCTCCTCTGGAGTCAATGAAATTTCATCAGCCGAATCCATGCTCCCCACACTACGACGTAGCGGCTCCTGTTTGTCAAGATGACGCAAGATGTGAGGCAAGAGAATCAAAAACCCTCACCTCACCGACCATTCATGGCTCGAGTATTGGTTACGGGATTTGAGCCGTTTGGTGACAATTCGAGGAATATCTCGATGGAGGTTTTGTCACAAATCCCCAAACTTTTGGATTTCATCGACCCATGGACAGATTTACGGGCCAGTGAAATGGAACCAATTCATGCATCGATTGAGACAAAGATTCTCTCTGTGGATGAAAAGGGAGCCAACATTGTCTCGAACCTTCTTTCATCAGGGGAGACTTGGGATGCTATCGTTCATCTCGGTCTGTGCGAATCTTGTGAAGTTCCGAAAATCGAAACACGGGCACAAAACAAGATGAGCATGCGGATTCCCGACAACTCAGGCCGCAAGATTTCTGAGGGAAGTTTGTCACAAGACGGAGATTTGAATGTCTCAGTGCCCGTGGAAACTTGGGTGAAGCAAGGACTTGATGTCGGTTGGGAACTCTCCGTTAATGCTGGCACCTTCGTATGTAATGAGACATTCTACAGGACACTTCAAACCCTCGAACGTCAAGATATGGCACAGACTCCGTGCCTTTTCATCCACTTACCGGATTTCGAAAACTGCACACTTGTCGATGCTTCACTTCTCATTCTCGAGATCATTCAGAGAATGTTGTTTCGACCTGTTCTCTCTGTCGTAGGCGGCCTTTTTACTCGCGACGGCACTTACCTCATAGCACGGCGTGCCCAACATGAAAAGCATCCTGGGAAGTGGGAGTTTCCTGGTGGGAAAGTCGAGGTCGGTGAATCCTTAGAACAGGCCATCGTTCGAGAATTCAATGAAGAACTAAGTTGGAATGTTCGTGCTAGCCCATCAATTGGAATTTGGCATCATTCACTGGAAAAGTTCGATATCGCTTTGAACATCCTTCCAGTTGAGTTTACGGGTACGCTGCCAGATGAACACGACAGAAGCGGTTGGACATCACACGATGCGCTGGCTTGGAGATCGATCGACGATGATTCTGAACTTGATTGGCTCGGGAATGACGAGGAAGTTGTACTCTGGATGAGAGAAACTGGATATATATCTACACCCAAGTAGCTGCTTCTCCATCCGTTCCCATTGCATTTTCATCTTTGATGCCTCGTGGGACTGCATCACGCCCCTTGTGCCATGTTGCAGCCTCAATCCAATCACCTAAGTTTTCACCTTCAAGGTGTACGGTTATAACTCCTCCAAGTGGATGTTCACCCGGCAGTGGAAAGGCCACTTTTCCAACAATCGCTGCTTGTCGTAGTATGGCAAAATGTGTTTTGGAGCCATCGAATGAAGCGGTCATGGCATCCAAAGCAGTATCAAGAATACGTTGTTCGTGTAAAAGTTTGAGAAATGTACCTAGCGGCACGCTCTCTGAACTCCAGACTGCGTCGCTGGCCTGCCCAAGTTTCGGATTTTCCGGATGTGCTGGAATTGGAAAATCAGGGAATATTGCGAGGAGAGATGCTTCGACAAGCTGTGGTACATCTGCACCTTGCAGTGTCGTTTCAATGCGAATCTGCAAGTTTTCATTTACGCCGTTTAGACGCAACAGTGGTTCTTGCATGGTCCTGCCAACAGCCTCTTGCACATGAACATGCCTTTCAAGTTCATTTTCAGGGAACAGGTGAAAGAGGTGAGCATACACGGGAGGGTATGGGTGATTCAGGACCGGTGATTGCAACCGTTGTGCCAGTTCTGAACGAAGCGTCTTACATCGAAGCATGTCTGAAATCACTTATTGAGCAAAGTCTGTCTCCTGAACAGCATATGGTCCTCGTCTTTGATGGAGGCTCAACGGATTCGACTCGAAACATCGTCGAGAGAATGATTTTGTTGAGTGAAAATGCAAGTGGACCTCGTATCGAATTGCACGATAATCCCGGAAGATTTGTTTCTCAAGCAAGAAATTTGGCTCTTGACATTCTTCCGGCCTCTGTTCAATTCATAGTAGAGATGATTGGCCATTCAACTGTCGATCAAGACCATCTTGAATTACGACTCAGCGAATGGAAGTTGATACAAGAGGAACATCCGAAACCTCTCGGTGCTGTTGGAGTAAAGGTCTTACCTCGGCAAGGGAAGCACGGACGTGTAGAATCGTGGATTGAAGGTTGCCTCAAATCACCTTTTGGAAGTGGTAATGGACAATTCGACGGCTTCAACAAGCGTGGCCTTACACAGGTTCCGGCCTTCGCAATGCATTCACGTGAAGCTGTCGAATCTGTTCAGGGATGGGATGTTGATTTCATCACCAGTCAAGACAGCGACCTATCAATGCGGCTCCTCAACGCAGGCTTTGTTCTTGCCAGAACACCTTTGACGCATGTTCGTATGGTCAAGCGCTCCAGTTTAGGGAAGTGGTGGAAAATGGGGCATCGATATGGTTTTTGGCGAATGAAAATCCTGAGAAAGTATCCAAAACGAACGAGTTTTCGTGAATTTTTGCCTTGGTTTGGGGCTTTGTGCACAGGCACTCTTCTCGCTCTTCATTCACCGTATTCAGGTGTGCTACCGATATGTTACCTTACGGTTTTATTTCTTGAAGGTCTGCGTAGTGCACTAATTTCTAGACGTTTTTCATCGGTTTTTGGTGTGCCTCTCTGTCTCATCATGCTACATTCCAGCTTCTCCGTCGGTCTTCTGGATGGGTTACTTCGGAAAGGCCGCACTCCGAAGGATCGTTGATGCATCCAAGCAACTTATGCCAACATACTTGAGTGAAGTATGAAAGCGCATGTTGTTCACCATGGCGAAAGAGCGTTCAGTCACTGCCCGTGGTGTTGCGATATTGCCACTCATGCTCATGGGTGCCGTTCACCTGTCGGTCACGCCGCTTCGCCAAATTTTTGAGATTGAGCCACTTTTCATGTACGCGTGGTATGGCATTGCAGTGATACTCGGTTTTGTCTTGTTTCGAAAAACACGTACTGTGCGGGATTTTGAGTATCATCGATCTCAAACTATGAAGTCAATGAAAAAGGTGTATCAGGCTGAAGAAGCAGGTGTTTGGCAAACGAATGTTCAACTAGATGGCAACTTGAGTTCTGAAGGAAAATTAGCATTGCAGAGGCAGGTCGCCAGTATTGACAAGGAGACGCCGGAACTTGAACTGCATGAAGATGACACGGTCGAAGTTGACCTCTTGCTCGAATCGAAACAAGTTCGCACAGCAAACCGCAGAGTTTCCGGTGATGAAATGTTTGGGGATGAAAAAGTCCACTCAACAATCGGAGCCAAGCGTAGAGCATCTCCAATGGATGCCTTCCTGGATTTCGTCGGGGCACTTTTTGGTCGCGGCAATGCTGATGTAATCCGAGAAGAACGACGACAAGCAGCACTTCGTGCGGCCTCGACTGCCGCACCAGTAACCGCACAACGGCCAGTTGCTCCGATGCGCACCAGTTCAAACAGCGACAGTTCGGAATTGAAAATGACGTCAATGAGCGATGACGGTGGGATTGACTCGGTTGTTACTGAATCGGGTACAAGTCTTTCAAACACCCAAGAGATGTTAGGGCCAGTTGACACGACGTACGCATGGGATTCAACTCCCGCTCCATCGAATCAGGGAAGTATTGAGGAGATGGCCATGATGGGCACTGCCCAGTTTTCCAGCGTACCGGTTGCTAATGTTGCACCTCCACCACCATCTGGAAAACGCTGCAGAGGGTGCAGTGCGGTTATTCCGCCCGGAGAACCGTTCTGCCTTCATTGTGGACTTGACGCCTGAATCGATGAATTTTGAGCGTGATGTTGAAAGAGGACTTCACTTCCCGTAGACTTGTTCGGTGAGCACATGTCAGAGAAACGTGACTATTACGAAGTTCTCGGTGTGGATAAACAAGCAACATCAGCAGAACTCAAGAATGCTTTCCGTAGCCTTGCTCGCAAGTATCACCCAGATAGAAGTGAAGAAGAGAATGCAGAGGACATGTTCAAGGAAATCCAAGAAGCATATGCAGTTCTCTCCGATGACGAAAAGCGCGCACAGTACGACCGTTTCGGTCACAACGGCCCGGGCGGTTCACCGTTCGGTGGTTTTGGAGGCGGTGGATTCAATATCAATCTTGAAGACATTCTTGGTGGTGACTTCTTTTCCAATATATTTGGTGGAGGCGGTAGTGGTTCTCGACGTTCTCGCCGCAGAGGTTCAGACATCCGGATGATTCACACAGTTGATATGTTCAAGATCTATGAAGGCAGTACCGAAGAAGTTGAAGTTGACCTTCCAGTCGCATGTACTCTTTGCGATGGGACGGGTGCAAAGGATGGTAAAACTTCGGAATGCAGTGACTGCAGTGGTCAAGGACGCGTCCGAATGCGACAACAAGTTGGACCATTTGTTCAAGATGTTGTTCGAGAATGCCCCTCATGCGGAGGCACTGGTAGTTCAGCTGATGAATCATGTTCTCCGTGCAGGGGCAACGGTAAGGTGACGAAATCGACCACGCTTCGCTTCAATATTCCAGCCGGTGCTGAAGCAGGCACACGCCTGCGAATGCGTGGCAGAGGAGAACCAGCACCTCAAGGTAGAGGCGAAGATGGGGATTTGTTCATCGAAATTGACATTGAGCCTCACCCATGGTTTGAACGGTCCAGTGCAGACCTCATCATGTCTCTGCCGCTCGGTTATTCTGATTTGGTCCTTGGAACAACCGTGACCATTCAACACGTCGACGGAAAAGACCTGAACATTAAGGTGCCAGCGTATTCCAATTCAGGAGATACCCTCGAAATACGAAAACGTGGTCTACCTCGGAGCAGAGGTAGCGGCCGTGGCGATGTCGTTGTTCTCCTAAAATTGCACATGCCGAAAAAGGTTGACAAGAAATCGAAAAAGGCTCTACAGGATTTGAAGTCAGTTCTCGCACCAAAGGATATTTTAGAACGCATCAAGGATGATGCCAAGGACCGACGCAACTGATTTAGTGATCATTTTGTCTTCAAAATCCCATTGTTGGATGACATGAATATCGGATAAGTCTTCATAACCTCCAAACCTTTGGGAGATTCATGTCCGAGAAGCGTGTACTGCGCAAGGTGAAGAAACTAGCTTCTCGAATTCATGACAAAATCGAAGAAGTTCGTGATGTCATGGAAGACTTGGAAATCGAGTTTGAATTACTCCAAAATCAAATTACAAAACTTGAATCCAAAAAGGGCTCGTCTCGTGAGGAAAAAATCAGCAAGAAAAAGTCAACATCGCGCGCCGTTAACGACGCGAAGGATGAATCCGAAGCAGACGATGATGAAGATGATGATCTGCTCGACTTGGAGAACACTTCAGTTGTGACCGTTCGTCCTAAGTTCTGAGCAACGTCAGCTCCTGAATTCAATCCCATGGTTGTTTTAATTTTTCATTCTTCTTCAAACGATTTGATTTGAAGTGTTGAAGGAATTCTTGCTGCTGTCGGTTCACCATCCATGCGTCCGTTGAGTTCGACATCGACAGTGTTAGCAGTGCCACTGATTTCTACCATGATGAATGTTCGATTTCCATTTGCCATTGTGTCAAGGAATACTTCCTCTCCTCGATTTAGGAATCTCGGTTCAACATTTTCGACATTCCAAGCCTGACCTACAGGTGCATCAAATCGTAGTGCTGCTAAATCCCAGTTGCCTTCAACAATGTGAATTCCAACCATGAGTGGTGTTGCATCTTCAGACTTGGCAATCCTTCGGTCGAGTTTCCATACCGCCATTGCAACGGTATCTGTGCGGTAGTCAAGATCAGGTTTGCCCCATGCCGAGTTTGCTTCGTCCCATGACAGCAATGTCACGGCTTGAAGGGCTCGTGCAAGACTTGCACGCGATTGCTTTGGTGTAGTCTCCCCTGAATCTAATTGCGATTTATACCAAGCGAGTTGCTCAGATTTCATCGAGAATTCACGAGCTGTTTTCGAATTGCGATATTGGACCAAGCCAAAGTACAGGACAGGTAAAAGGAACAACGACCCAAGGAAGAAACGCGCCCTCACCCCCCACTTCTGAGCATTTTCATCCGGCGGGAAATACGGTTCCTCACCTTCATCAATTTCCAAGTAGGTCGACGATAAGAAATATGCTATTGCAGGCGCATCTTCTCCCCAAGGATGTGGTGTGCTGTTGGTCGCATCGACAATTGCCACACGGAGGAAATGTGTCCCTGGCCCCACCTCCAGCGACGCCTGAATTTTACCGTTCGAGTAGACACTCCGACGAGAATCAATGACTTCCCAAGATTCTTGGTCCATGTTCCAGACCTCCACCTCAAATTGCTCGATGCTTGTGCTTTCAAGAGTGAAGCGGATGAGGTGCTCCGATTCTTCCCATCCGTTTACTTCTAGCCGATATACATCTGCAGTATCATGAACGGCAAGGGTCATTTGGCCTTCAACTGGCCCTGACTCTAGATTCATCAATGGCCATGAGGTGTTGTCACTCTGCTGGGACAGAGGCCGGACAGAAGGTGCTTCAAGGCCGGAGCTGATGTCCGAGAAATCTTCGACCATCAAGTCAACATAATGAACTGGAGAGTCAAAATGAACACGAACTGCACTAATGTTCGGGTATGGATAAAAGGTGTATGCCGTATCGAAAGTGATGTTCTTTCCAGCACCCAATATCCATGTTCCACCAACGAGTTGGTCTACGGTGATCGATGTGTTCGTAAATAACGGCTCGAATGTGAATTTCTCGGTATCATCCATCGTAAGCATTGCCGTAGTGGAATGATGTCCTACAAAGTGCATGAGTTCTAAACTTTCGGTGAGCTGAAGGGATGCGTTGTGAGCATACAGCATCGTTTTGATGGCCCATGCAGTACCAGCAATACTTGCCTCAATCTTCACCACAGCTCGACCTGACTCATCAAAGAACCAATGACCATTATCGCTGTTCATTGTCGGACTTATTCCCTGAGACTGGATTAATTCGTTACCATGCAAATTTTCACTCGAATCACTTTGAAAGTAGACTGAAATCTCAAGGCCATTTGTGGCGTGCATTGGCTGGAGTTCAAGTGTATCTCCACTTTCCACATTGAACACTACATACTCCGAACCAGATTGCTCGTGAACTCCCGTGATGAAGTCGTGGGATGAATATTCACCGTTCGGCACACCGTTAAGATGTCCTCTGGTTGGTTGAATACATTCGGTGATATTGGAGCAGTACTCAACGGTCTCAGCCTCTACAACTTCAGATGGGGCTGGGCGTACCGTTGGGAAGGACTCGTTAATTGATTCGATCAAGGAATAGTACACATTTTCTTCAATTGGTGAATGTATACTGAGTGCAACATTGCCACTTGCAGCGGCTTGAACAGTAAGGGCATCAGTGGATTGGTAGGTCGTCCCGGCGAGATTCATTTCAGCAGTGCATTGTTGGCATTCAAGGACGAGACTGGTCCAATGCCCTTCTTCTATGGTCCATTGACGCGTGTGGTTGTCGACTCCGTTCGACGAATATCCGGTAATTCGCCCGTCCGTATGGATGGAGTCTCCGCCTCCATTTTCCGCTGCTACGAAGGGTACAGGGTAAAATGAAAGAATGCAGAGTAAGCATGTCAAGAACACACCAGTGCTCATCCGACGCAGTGACATGTTGCCGTCCATATATGACCCTGTGAAGTATGCTCTTTGAACTTAGGCCCTTCTTCGTGTCCAATGCTTGAAGAAGCAATGGCTTTTGGCCCAACCATGGAGGATGGGTTAGGTCGAACGGTGACAGCACGTTACCGCTTTGCTCGCGAGTGGGCTTTGGGTGACCGTAAGAGTCCACAGTCGTCGACACCAGCCCTGGTTTTACTTGACGGTGATCCGGACGTATCAGCGCACATCGCTCCATTCCGCTCTTCCACCGATGATGCGATTCCAGCTACCCTTCATTTTGAATCTCGACTTCCATTGTCTCCGCCAGATTTTTCGATTAATTCTCCTTCATGGAGTGTTTCAATTGGCCACGTTCTCCCTCCTTCCCTCGACGAAGCAGATGCAGGTGAGGCAGCGGGCACTGCGCAGGTTTTGCCAGTTTCCTGGCAGAGGCTTAATCACGATTCAACCCTTACAAATCCTGAACTCAAGCCAGATGTGGTCGTGCTTGTTGATGCCGTCCAACTTGCGGCACAGCCTGGTAGGTTGGTTGAGGCAATATCTATTCTGAAGCAACAATTCCCTGGCGCTCTTTTGTGGACTCCCGGTTTGGGTGGGCCTGACAATTTAGCAGTACTGGTTTGGTTCGGTGTTGATTTGTTTGACCTCTCTCGATCCCGCCAAGCTGCCGCTGCAGGAGTCTTGTTGACAGAACAAGGTCCTCGACATCCTGTTGCTTCAATGGACGAATCTACAGGCATAGAGGAACAGATTTCACATTGGAGCAACGCTATTGCATCAGTTCGAGGTGCATTGGCTGTTGACCAAATGAGGTCTCTTGTTGATCGCCAATCCCTCACCAGTCCGAGACTTGTCGAACATTTGCGCCGTCATGACCTCTTGTGTCAAAACATCCCGGGACTGCTTTCATCGCATGTGGCAGCGGATTTCAAATTCCCGTGCCATTCAGCCTCCGTTCAAAATGACCCGTTGATAAACGACTGGGAATCCTTCATGACTACGAAATACTCTGCTCCTGATGGATTAGATACTGTTTTGGTACTGTTGCCGTGTTCTGCTCGAAAACCATATCGACTCTCCAAATCTCATGGTCGCTTCATTCGTGCAATTGGAACCAGTGCATGCCACGAGGTCATGGTCACATCGCCTCTTGGGCTTGTTCCTCGCGATCTCGAAGAAGTTTGGCCAGCAGGACATTATGATGTACCGGTTACTGGAGATTGGACTGGCGATGAACTAGCAAGAATCCAACGTATGTTCCGTGTTTTGGTTGATCGGCATGATTACAAGAGAATAATCAATCATTCAGGAATTCATTTTGAACACCCCTCGGTTGAGGTTGTCGAGACTCGACAAGGCGATTCCGCGGGCTCACATGATGCATTGGAGCGTCTTTCTGAAGCGGTTCGTAATGCCGTAGACACCTTCAGTGCTCGTGGGCGCAAGACTGAGAAGATTTTACTGGACAATTTTGCGAGCATTTCTCGAAAGCAAATGAACAATGATGCTTGGCTTGCTGACATGAAAGTGCGTGGGAAGCCTCCCCGCTATCGACTTGAGCGAAATAAAAGCCAAATGGCGCTTTGGTCCATCGATCGAAGTGGTTTTTCTCTACCGAAGGCAGTTATACCAACATTGGATGAACTCAACTCGTTACCTGCAGTTCATCTTCGGCCAGATGTTGCATGGAAGGGCGACATTTTTGGAGTTCTGGTCGAATCATTCGACAAGTCAATACGTGCCGGAAGTGACGTCTTGGTTTACCAAAACGGTACAGTGGTTGGATTGGCTCGAGCTCACGCACCCGCATGGGAATGGCCGAACACTCCGGGGCGATTAGCAAAGTCTCACCAACGACTGTGAATTCAGCCATAATTATCCTCGCTATCATGCGTTAAGACGTTCCGATTTGCGCTTGGTTGAAGCGGAGCGGTTAAGAAGGGGTGACAAGTCGGCTTTTTCCTTGGAGTTGTCCTTATGGCACGGATGTACAAATCACGCAAAGGAAAGAGTGGGTCCAGTAAGCCCTATGTCAGCGAAGCACCTGAGTGGTCAAACACGGATGCTGCGGCCGTAAAGCAACTTGTAATCGACCTTGGTAAGGAAGGACATTCCTCTGCTGTGATCGGCACAATTCTTCGTGACCAACACGCAGTCCCGAACGCTCGGCTTGTTCTTGGCAAGAGAATTGGTGCAGTCCTCGCTGAGAACAACATCGGTGGTACATATCCTGAAGATTTGATGAACTTGATGCGACAAGCTGTTGGGATTATCAACCACCTCAGCGGCGGTAATCACAAGGATTTGCACAACAAGCGCTCTCTTGAAATCACTGAAGCAAAGATTCGCCGACTTTCAAACTACTACAAGTCCGAAGGTCGTTTGCCATCCGATTGGCGATACAAGCGAGAAGAACTCCGACTCATGGTCGAGTGATTTCGAACGCCCTTCTCATTACGTGTGAGACTTCATCTACGGTCACCTTCTCGAATTGATGGGTGCGACCATGAACGACTTGCTCCAAACAGCCCCATTCCACGATATTCAATCACATATTGAGAGTCTCGTTAAGAAAATCCATGAAGCAGAGATGGTGCATATTCACGCCCCAGCAGACCTGCAGGGTTTGCTTTCCCTAACGACACTCGAATCAGCGTTCCTGGATACTGGCATTTCGTATAGGCGGCGGTTTCTGCCCCCACGCCAACACATTCCACGAGATGAACGTCAAGAACCGCAATCGTCACTTGACGGTCTACTCATTTTTATTGACCCATTTGAGGATACCTGGGCGATTGAGGATCTTCCAGAAACCGACTTCATCCACATCACTCCTCTTTCGGTTTCCGTTCGTTTGGGTTCAAATCAATCCGAGCGTAGGGGTGCACTGGATGCCGTTGCCCAGTGTGCAGCCGTAGCCGCTGCGTTGTCGCCGAACGGACAAAAAACTCGCCTTATCCGTCCATTCGCCTCCACTGGCCTCTGGCTTCGTGAAGCACTTGATACCACATTTGACCCAATTCATACCACCATTCGAGATCATTTACGTTCTGAAGGGGCCTTTAGAGTCGTGCCTTTGCCAGAAGTACCGACACCTGCCCCGGGTATGATTCCAGACCTCTCGGAGAGAATGCTTTCCCGTCTACGCAAGGGTTGGTCGAAAATGGATGTTGAAGCCCGTTCAGGTGCGTTGAGTGAACTTCTTTTGCCTGCTCTTCAAAATTCGACTCTTTCAACACCACGTTTGGAGGAATTAGTCTGGCATCGATTGCTTCTAGGTACATCGGATGTCGATGTCATGAGTCAAGTTCACTTGGCAGAGCAGTCGTGGCCGAGTGAAGCAGGTAAAGCGAAGATACATGCCTCTAAACTTGCTGACAGCTTCCTCAAATCAGGTCTTTTAATTTGAATCCCATCATCGACGGGTTGAAACCAAAGAACGAATTGGGCTGTACATGGCCATTGAACGATTGCTCACAGGTAGTATTCGAGACCAAGTTCAAGATTTAATGTCGACCGAAGACCTTGTCATCGAAGCATTCCGAGACTTGGTGAAGGATGAACTCAAGTCACATATTCGAAGTAAGGTGGAAGAGGATCCTGAATTGAAGGCCGAAATAAAAGAAGCGGTCGCTTACTATTTCCATACGAAGGCACGAACTGTATACGCCGAACTCAAGGCTACTCGGGCTGCAACACGATTGGGATTACGCCTGTTGCCCGATGATTTGCAAGGCGAGGTTGGCGAGGCAGTAGTTTCTCTGTTTGAGAAGGAATTGGGTGCGCTTCTTGAGAAGGCACTTTGACGCCGTTTGTTCACTGAAAGGCGCTTCTCTTATGTGCCATGCGCGCTGCCGTTGTATTCGGTGAAGTTATGTCTGCACGCCCATTGTTGATTGTGCTGATTTTTTTAGCATCGATGGCTGCACCCTTTTCCGACAATTATCTCGGTAATGTTTCTGCTGAAGATTCCCTTGTATGCTGCGATACTGCGGCCGTTGACCTGTATCTACTTGGCTCCGCATCAGCGGGAACCCTGTCACCGTTTTCTCAGGATCTTTCTGCAGATACGTCATCTTCCGCTACTATTGCTGGTTCAGTTACTTCTGAGGAGTCGGTTGGCAGATGGGTGCTTCCAAATGTCTGGCCAGGAACCGTTCCAGCCAACACATGGAGGGTCTCCATTGAATATGAGTTGACCAATGCTGCAAGCGCTCAAATTAACGCAACTGCGTCACTCAAAATTGGAAGCCAAACATTCAGTGCTTCAACAGAGCCTGGAAGCTCAGTATTGGCGCAAGGTACGGGTACGCTTACCTTTGATATTGAAGTCGACGCTACCTCTTTATCGGATATGGGAGCAATTGAACTCTCTCTCTCCGCTCGCTCGCTTGTTTTCACCATCCCAACCGGCGATGCTCAACTTGAGTTCCTTTGGGGTTCTGAGGATGATGACTCTCATGTCGAGGCAGAAATTCCGCTCTTCGACCTTACTTTATTGGAGCCTGAAGTTGAAGGCTCAGATGTTTACTTTTCAGTGTTGATTGATTCAAACTGGGGTATGGATTTGTTAGCAAAGTCGGAATCATTGCAAATCTTTGTTGCTGGAACTGAACTCTCTGGCGACCCAATTGAGACCGGCGCAGATGGTGCTGTACGTGTCACTTGGACTTGGCAAGGTGCAAAGGGAGGTACGGAAACCGTGAGTGTCGAGGCACGTCTCACCATTGAATCGGGCGGACAATCACTTTCCGGTTCTACCACATTCGAAATTGAAACCTTCGACACCAGCGGTGGTACAGGGACTTACTATCCTCCTGATGAGCCACTCAAGACAAATGGGGATGGGAGCCCCATCTCCGTTTCGGGGACGTTCAGCCTCGGAAAGAACTCTGAAGGCGTACTTCAACTGGATCGAAGCACCCGCATTGAAGTCGGTGGGGAAATGGCATTTTGGATGCGATGGGGAATGGACCACATCGGCGATGAAGTGACCACACTTTCACCCGTCCTGAAGAGTTTCGATGCAGGAAGCGTCGGCGACGATGAACGCGTTAGCCGCAACATCGAACAAATTGAGATCATGGAGATGGAGCGACAGTTGCTGAGCGCCTCGGGTTCATCCGGACTTCTATCCTACTATCTGAGCGTTGGCTTGGGACTCGAGGTTGAAGAACTACTCGGAGGCAATGTCAACCAATTCCTTAGCCGTGATATCGATATCGAACTCAACGGTGAATCGCAAGTGGTGAATCATCCTGTGACACTTGTCGTGAAAACAGTAATGCTGTTCGATGGTGACGACGGTCCAGATGAAGGAGATAGAATCGAACTCATTGGCGGCTTTATCACTGCCCAACCAAACCCGTTATGGGATAAAGTGTCTCTCTCGTTGGTCGGCAAATCTTCGGGAATGACTTCTTTCGCATTCCCCAAGGTGGTATCGTCTGACTCGGTCACTTACCGCCATTACAGAATGCCGTGGGGTGAAACACTCACCTTAGAAGGTTCTAACATCGCAGCAGATGATTATTTCGCTTTCAAAATCACGCCTTCTAATTCGCTTGTAACATCCCCGAGTGTTTTGTCCATTCTAACATTGTTTGTCCTTGTCCTCGGTTTCATGTTTGCCCTAGCATTCTCTCGCAGTCGACGTAGAGGGATTCTTGCTCTTGAATTGATTCTCATACCTTTGGTGGGAATCATTCACTGGCTTGCTTATCCTTCTGTATTTGTTGGTGGGTCGGCGGCGATTGTTGTGGTCATTTGGTGGGTGACTGCGGTTACGAGTCCTCGAAAGCGTAGTCAATTGCTTGAACAAGCGATTAAGATCACTACTCCGGTGATTAATTGTCCAGCATGTTCCACTCCAAATCCAGTGGAAAGCCAAGAACGCCCGCTTCGGTTTGCTTGCGTTGGATGCCAACGCGTAATTCGGATAGAAGCTTAATCAGAGATTTAATCCCTTGAGTGATGATACGAGGCTACTCGCCTCTTGGTAATCGTTCGGTGAAAAGTACCCTGCAAATTCTCCGTTTTCATCAACTGCAACAACGGCTTGAGGTGCACGCTTTTGAACATCTTCGAGAACCGACTTTACCGTATCACTCAGCTGAACTTCAATGAAATCCATTTCCATCCATTCCGAACATTTGGAACTTTTCGCGTCGACGTTCTCAGAGAGTGCTTTCAGGAATTGGCGGTGTCCGATGACGCCTTTGGTCTTGGAGTCTCCATCAAGCACGACAAGTATACCGCCAGTCATTGTTAACAAGCGGCCGGATGCTTCAGCTATGCTGTCATCAATGCCAATGGTCATGTGTTCATCGTCAAGGTCCAAATCTGATACCGTCTTTGCCATGTTCGCCACTGTATGTTGGTGGCGTTCGTGAACTATATTCTTACCCATAGGTCAGGAATGAGTAAAAACGAGCGTTGTAGCATCGACCACTTTGGCATAACCGATTCTTTCAATCTGTAACATCGTACCTTCCGGATAGTCATGAATTTCCATTTTTCCTTCAATTCTTACAATCTCATCATCTTCTGCAAGAAGAAGTGTGGCGTCGATGGCACTGGATGCACTCAGCCAGTGAACAATCGGCCGACGGTCATTTCGTTCAACAGAACCCACAGTTGCTATTTTTCCAGAAACTTCGATGTCGGCAAAACCTTTCAATCGGATTTCCGCTTTCTCAATGTCTTCTGCTTCGGCCCACACAGATTTGCATGTTAGGTCGAACTTTCGAGTCCCAAGTTTGGGATGGTTCGGATGCACATCCACTTCAATGAATTCTTCGTGTTCACCTACCAACTTGAGTTCGTTCGGGTTTCGAATAAATGCCAGCCTTGGAGCATCATCATCGATGCTCTTGGTATTGTGAGAGTAAAGTGTTGACAGTGGTACTGAAATATCCTTTTGAGTGACCCCTAATTCTACCCAGAAGTTACGAAGTGCTTCGGCAGTAATGCCTCGGTTTCTAAGACCAGTTAGTGTCGGAAGCCGTAAATCGTCCCAGCCAGTGAAGAGCCCTGCTTCGATGTCTCTACGCATCTGTGAGGTTGAAAATCCGCCCCATTCGTGAACCTTGACACGGCCCCAATACATTGTTTCTGGATAGGTCCAACCGAAATGTGCGTAAAGTAAGGTTTGCTTTCGTGTAGAATCCATGAGATCCTTTCCACGAATGATATGGGTCACGCCTTGCAGGTGATCTTCAACAGCACTTTGGAAGTCGAGTAGCGGCCAAACCCGGTATTTGGAACCAATCTCCGGTCGTGGATGTGGGTGTTCTGCAGTGTTTTGAATACGAAGTGCTGGCCAGTCTCGAAGTGCAGGATTCTTCAAGTCCATTGCTGTTTTTACGCGAACGACTGCATCGCCGGGGACGAATGTCCCATCGAGCATCTTTGTCCATAATTCCATGTTCAATTCAATGGAATTGTCTCGGCATGGGCATTCCGTTTTGGATACTCGAAATTCTTTGAAAGATTCACCGCTGCATTGGCAGACATAACCAAAATCCCTCTCCAACATCAGTACGGCATGTTCGTAATACTGAGGAATTCTATCGCTTGCAATTACAATTCGATGTGGTTTGAAGCCCAACAACCATTCTGCTTCTTCAGGGATTTGCTGGTAGGCCATCGGGAGTGGTGGTTTGACCACGGTGTCCGTATCATCGAATCGTAGAATCAGTTCCCCATCCCATTCTTCGGCATACTTGCCATTGATGACAATACCACGGGCGTGGCCGAAGGAGAGTGGACCATTAGGGTTCGGTGCAAATCGGAGTACAACTTTTCCCTTCGATGCATTTTTGAGTTCAGGTAACCCTTCACGACGCTCTTTCTTTTCTCTCTTTTCAAGTAAATGTGGTGCTTCCTGCTCAAGAATCGCCTTCAGTGCTTCGATACCTTTCTCTGCTGCCATTGCATTTGCTTCAGAGACAGCTTTTGCAATGAGCGGTGAAATAATTTTCCCATGTGGACGAAGATCACTCCGAGTGCCCATCAGACGGCCAATAACGGACCCTGGAGCAGCCTTCCCTTCGTATTCGATTGCATTCTGAAGAGCAAGGTGTCTGAACGCTGCAAGCGTTTTTTCATCGGGTGTCCACGTCATGGGCCTCAGCCTTTCCTGTAACCATTGCTTCATCAAGTGCTCGCATGAAGTCAAAACTATTATTCAAACAAGGTTGATTGATGTTTCTCTCGAAAAGGCCGTTTCGGTGGGTCGGTGCCGTAGATTTCATTCCATGCTCGGGTCACGGTTTTCCACGACCATCGGAGAGCTGGATGAGGTGTACTTCCGACTAAGAGATCATCTATGGCAGCTTTCGTTTTAGGGTCACTTGGATATCCGGAACCAAGAGGCATTCCAATCTCTTCAGCCAAATGATGTATCGCATCGTCTCGTTTCACTTTCGCCAGAATGCTTGCCATGCCAACAATAGCATGGTTTGTGTCAGCCTTGTGTTCAGAATGGATGGTTGAATCAATCCACGGCCAATTCGGTAGTCGAGCGGCAATCCGGTCACTGAATCTTTGTTCATTGACATCGCATGCATCGTTTAGGATGGACACCGGATCGCTAACTTGCGCTCGGATTTCTACAAGTGCCTCTGAGAACAATTCAACTTCAAGTAAATTGAGTCCAGTTGATTGAACTGCATTGTCAATTCGATCGGGGTTGCATACGATGACTGAATGCCTCCAATTTCGTTTTTGAGCGTTCATGTGAAACCATTCGACAATTTCGAGTCGTTTCTTATGTGACAAATCCTTTGAATCCTTCACACCATGTTCAATGAGCATGTGTACATCATCGCTCGGAATTGCAACTGCACCAACTACCAGTGGGCCTAAAACCGGGCCACGTCCAGCCTCGTCCACACCAACGTTCCACATTTGAACACCTCATATATCCAAGTCATCGTCAATTGCTACACCAATGTTTTGTGGCTGAACAGGAACAGATGGCTGTAGTTGATGAGGGGTTGGTGAATGTAAGGCCGACGCATTCGTTCCTCGGGAAGGAGGTGACCCATTTTGGATATCGGCCAAGAGTGAATCTGCGGAGGTGAGTAAGTCGTTGGAACTGTGATGCTCAAGCACAGTCGTAGCGGCTTTCGTTAGCGATGGATCAACCGGTGCACTTGCTTCTTTGTATGCCCCTGAGCGTTTCTGAAACGCTTGTTTAAAATGCTCAGGGTTGACTTTCACCGATGATTCCTGTACCATTTTTGGCTCACTTGGCGCAAATCGATTCATCCAGTCTCCGGCCTCTTCTTGTGGTTTTGGCTGATTCAGAGCATCCATCTCCATCTGCACTGCAGTGCGTTGATTACGTGCGACTATGGATTTGTAAATGACGACTCCGGAAACGAGTACTGCTCCAATCATCAGCGACCAGGCCTTGAGGATCTCAACACCGGTTGATATCATTCCAAATACGTCGAGTGATTCTTCTTCGACCTCCTCTTGCCAAGGTGTACCGGTGTAATCTGCACTCGAGGTGTGTACAAACTCAGTACTCGGTTGAAATTGTGAACGCACGGTTGTGTTGACCCAAACCGTTCCATTGCTCGGCTGGTCTTGCGGCAAATCAATCCAAGCCCGAACAGTAAAGTTGTATCCGATGGGTATATCATTCACCTCAAACGATCTTAGATATTCCACTCCTTGCTCATAAACCGCAATGTTTGGAGGTAAGAAGGACATCGGCGTCGAATGTGATGATTGCAATTGAACAAGTAAACCGTCTGCTGTGTTCCCTTCATTTCTCAAGGTCATGGCGATTGACAGTCTTCCATTTGAATCAGTCTCCTCAACAATATCGGTGAAGTTCCATAGAATGACTGGCGCGATTTTTACTGGAATACGTGTGATGCCTACTGTGGTATCAGAGTTGAACAGGTAGGTTTCTACAACTACTTCTCCAAGTTCAAATGCCAATGCCGATGCGTTTGCAGTTATCTCGATCAATGTGAGATTTACATACTCGCCAGGTTGCAATTCAGTCGCAGTTTGTACCAATTGGGCTGATACAAAATCCGGAACTTGCTTTATCGAATATTCAAAAGAGTCAACAGCATTGCCTCCGTTGAACACTTCTATATCAGCGTTGCAACTCTCCGTAGGTAACAGAGATTGGCATGTGTCTGTCCGTAGTTCAACGCTTCCGCTTCGTTCCCAACCAATTGATGCGCCGATATCGACAATCCGCGTGTTTTGAATTGCTCCACCAGCAAACACACGAAGTCGGATATCGATTTCACTCGAGTATTCCATTGGAGCTTGGAAACCGATTTTTATTGTTCTCGATTCATTCGGCTGTAGTATGACCTCTTCAAGTCCACCAAAGATTGCCATTGTCCATCCGTTGATTGCTATTCGGTCAAAGTTTGGAATGTCGGGGATTGGTTCTCCCTGTGCATCAATCGCTTCGAGTGTGATATTGAGGTAATTTGGAGAATTGCCAGTGTTTCTCACATCGACGGAGACTCTCTCTACGCCGCCCGGTTCAATGACTGCATCATCACCTACCTCGTCTATTGAGGCATTCTTGAATTCGTTCATGAGCATGTCAAAAGACCATTGTACGATTCCACCGTCGATGCCAGATACCGCACTGATTTGGAATCGTGGGCCGTTGTTATACAGAGGTGATCCATCGATGACTGAGGGTACATCCACCCATAAATAGACATAAGAAACTGTGTCCTGGCGAATGGTTTCATAGGCGTTTAAACCATTGGTTGTATTCATTGTCCATCCCCAATTCCACTCGGATGCCGTGTAGAGATTGAAGGTGACATCATCATCTAAGGTGGCGTTGTTTGTGATGTTCATCGCCACAGAAGTCCTCGTGTTAGGGGATACGATGAATGAGGATACACCTGTTGCACCAAAATTGAGATTTGAATACGGTGTGACTCGAGCTTGAAAGGTTTCGGTTTGGCTCCAATTCATATCGTTGAGTGATGTGAACAGTATCGATAGGTTGTAAACAGCATATCCTGCATCAAGATCTGCTGATAGATTGAATTTAACTTGTCTCAAGTATCCGCCTTCAAGCGTTTTACTAAGCGGCAGTCCGGTTATTGTCAAATTCTCAACAGGATCAACTAAATCAAAATTGAATGTATCAACTTGATCACCTTGATTGTGGAGTGTGAACAAAACTTCAATCAGTTCTCCACGATGTACTGTTACTTGGTTAAGTCCAATCACGTCAAGTTTCGTATCGCGAGCCTCAACTGTTGATGTTTGGCCGGCAACACCCACGAGTGGAACAAGAATATGCATCAGTATGAGCATCCCAACGAGCACACTGCGCATAAACACTCCAAGTCATTCACCCTTTGAACTTCACCCAATCTCTGCATCAGGGGCACTTCGCAGTCTTCATCAAGCAGGAGTGATTCGTAGCGTCATGCCTCCTTTCTGGCCCTTCGGTAAAAAGAAGCAACCTTTGCAATTGGATGAGCCTGAACCTCAAGCGATTGTATATCGTAAAGACTCTGATACCACCGAACAAACTCTCGCAGACACCTCTCATCGTGAATCCGATGATTACATGGCTGCAGTGTCGTTATTTGGTAATGGAGACACAACCATCAAAAGGGCTGAAGAACAATCACAATTTTACGAAGGAATCGTCGATTCGAGTCCGCATAAACCCTCGACCCAAACTGACTTCACATGGATCCACCACTCAGACGGATACCATTACAAGAAGATGCAGGATGGTTCATTTGATCCGGTTCCTCATCAAAAGAACGATGATGGAACATATGTTCCTTATGATCATTAGACGGGGTCTGAAAGTACCGATTGCAACGCTTGAATGTCGAATTCAGCACCATTGAGCGGGACCTTAAGCTCGTAGTGAGCGCTGATGGTTGGGTCCATCTCTCCGAAGCAACCCACATGCTCACCTTTGACAAGGACCTTTGCGCAACGACCAGCTAACCAAGGTCCCATATCTCCACCGAGAGGCTCAATGGTGTAATCTGAAGCCCCTAAGTCTCTCATTAACGCTTGAATTCGGCCTCGAACAGCGGCAAAGCCACCACCTTGTTCAGCCACAAGGAACGCGAATCTGTCGCCGTTTGAGTGGTCACGAACAACAGTTCCCAGTTCATAGACTGCTTGCGGGAGGTCATGATGCCTGTTCGATGCCATCAATCGAAACAGACCTGGAAGCAAGTATTGCCGAAGCAGTGTGTGTTCGATGGTAATCGGATTCGTAATTCGCGTGACATCACCCATCGCCGGCCATCGCATCGCTTCAAACTGATCGAAATCATTGGAGAGTGTCAACGATTGAATTTGCATCAGGCCAAGACCTTGCAGCGATTCACGTATTCGCCTGCGAATTTGCGAGTCCGGCCGAGGAATCGCAGTCATCGGCGCCTTGGGTACATCATTACCGAGATCTTCGTAGCCGTGGCCTATTGCAACATCTTCCACGAGGTCGATTGGGTGTAAGATATCGAATCTCCATCTTGGCATTGCGAAAGTGAGGACAGTATCGCCTTCTATCACATCAGACATTCGATTCTGTGGATTCGTAGTGAGGTGTTCTGCTGGTTTACGGCCGAGGAATTGACCCCCCATTCTGTTTGTTGCTGCTCTTATCTCTTCATCGGTCAGACTTCGTCCAAGTAGGCCGTCGAGAAGTCGTTGCGTCACTTCATGCTGTATCGGCTCAGGATTTGGCAAAACCTCTGTCACGCCGTCGAAACCTGTTACTTCTATGGTTTCGATTGAACCGCCACGTTCAGCAAGTTGGAGGGCAATTAACATCATGCTCGATTCACACGCTCTTCGGTCCCATCCTGTAACCTCAATGAAGAAATCTGTTGTCGAGTGTGTGACGGTTGTCTGGACACCGTTAATGATGGGCGGGAAAGAAAGAACTTGACCCTTGGAATCCGAAATGAGCGGGAATGAATTCAATCCGTCGAGTAGGTGTGCATAATCCACGCCCTTAGGATGAGTTGTCAAAATCGTAGCGAGTGACATTTCTTCATCCATTCCTAACGGACAAAATCGGGTGTCAGGAGATGCAGCTTGAACACGAAATGGAGGTGAGATGGTTGAGAGATCATGCACTCCAATGGATGCTCTGCGTCTTCCACGTCCGAGTGCAAAATGCAATTTTTCTTGGTGATCCATGAGAGCCTTGATGAAAGCGTCTTTTTCTTCAAGATCGCCGTCAATCGAGATTCCACGAACAACTGCTCCAACAACGACGGGACGAATATGCTCCAATTCAGCATCCACCGTCATCGAGATGTCACCTTTGGTAACTTCCAAATTCGGTTCACTTTCGGCACCATGAAGAAATGGTCGTATGGCTTTCGTTAGCGTTTCTCCCGACAACAGATCCGGACGGTCAGGAAATATCTCGATATCAAGGACATTCTCATCACAGGTGTCAATGTCGGTTCCTAGAAGAGGTAACTGTTCATCCATTTTAGCAACATCATGCACAAGGCCGTGCTTCTCAAGAAGCCTGCGAATGAGTTTTTGTTCTACTGAAATTGTTGGCATTGTATCAACTCAACGTGAAAACCAGTGTGGTAATGGGCGGTCGTATCCAACCAAACGTAGACCGCTGATAGCTGCAGTCTCATAGTCGAGCGCTCGTAGGTGTTGGCGTTTGAGTTGGTCGATGGAATCAATTCCAAGGCGCTTGAGAATTGATGACAGTTCGTTTGATATGCTTTGAAGCCAATGGGCTAAATCTTGAGCGTCTTGCATCGGGACTTCACAGCATATAATGTCGATACCAGATGCGCGAAGTATTGCAATGTCAGTGCCGCTAGCGGAAAGTCCGAGCAACATTCCAGTCTGAGTTGAGGTTTCCGAGAGGTGACTTTTCGTTGATCTACCAATCATTGGTAGGGCTGCAGCTTCAGCGACACCAGATCCGTCTTCGATTCGGCTTACAGCCAAGTCAAGGCTATGGTGAGCGGAGCGTACGTGAAGAGATTCAACTCGTCCTACTGCGTTGAGGAAACCAATTGTTTTCTCCATGCCAAGAAGTGTCCTGACAGCGACAATGAATCCATCAATTTCTTCCGAGTTCATAGCAGGTAAATCATCGATATCAGCAAGGACACCGTTTGCTACTTCCAACAACTCGGGTGCATCTGCGAGGTTTTCAGAATCAAGGAGAACGAAATCCACCGGTCTTGGGTTCTTATGGGTGATAAACGGTTGCTGAGCTAATACCTGAACTTCGAGAGGGTCGCTGTTTTTTCCGAGTGAGAGTGAATTACCATCTGTGATCATTGGCAGTAACGGTAGAGGCAGAGCTACTGGCGTGTTCTTTCCGCCCCGTTCTGCGACCAAAGTTATGGTGTCGCATGTTTGGTAGGATACAGAATGGTGCAAATCGCCGGCAACCAGACCTATACTGGATAAATCCGAACTTGAGACCGGCAATTCCGATGCTTCAACTTGGAGCTGAGGTGAATGAACGAGGCATACCGCATCTTTTGGGACCTCCATTTCAGGATCATTGAGTTCTTTGTTGATGGATTTGACTTCTGCAGCGGTGAGTGGGCGCAATGCAACTCCTGCGGGAGGTGTTGGGCATCTGCCGTTGATGACAATTTTACCCCCGGTCATTCCCGCACCAGGGTCGCTGCCAACATCGCCGTGAATAACGATAAGACCGTCTTTCATACCGCCACCTATTCGTGTTCCTGCCGTCCCTCGAATGAGCAAGAGCCCACCATCCATCAATGAACCAGCATCGTTTCCGACACCATCCATGATACTTATTCGTCCACTTCGCATAGCATAGCCTGCAAAGTTTCCTGCGTATTGTTCACAAACAATTGTGTTTCCATGGTTTCCTGCTCCAAGGAAGGATCCAGCGTCGCCTTGAATGGTGAAGTTCCCACCGCGACCAAAAGCAGCGATCCAAGAACCGAGTTTTCCAAGAGCTCTCATACGTGAGCCAGCAGGTAGGTTCGGACAAAGTCCAAGTTCTCCATTCTTCGGAACTGGTTCTCCTGCGTTCGTCCAACCAATTCGCAGGATGGCGTTTTGTTCGGCTGCAGCAATGAGTCTTGGTCCAAGTTTCTTGTTGATGTTGAATGAGCGTTCAACAACCTCTCTTGGTTCGGCCATGTTGTTCGGCTGTTGCTTCATGTCCAAATAGCCTCCCGTAATTTGGCTTCACTTCTTTTCATTTGAACAAGGATTTTCGTCACGCAATTCTCTTTGTTTCGACGATGTGTTAATAGAGGGTCTTCAAAGGCAGGTACATTGAGAACCATGATTATCAAGGTGGCAATCAACGGATACGGGACAATCGGAAAACGGGTTGCAGACGCAGTCGACGCTCAAGATGACATGGAAATTGTTGGCGTGACGAAAACACGACCGGCTTTTGGATGCGATTTGGCAGTAAGAAAGGGTTATCCAATTTACTGCACATTTGATGACGCCGACAGAATCGCAGCATTCGCTGATGCAGGTTACACCTGTCACGGTGGTCTTTCCGACCTACTCAAAGTGGCTGACATCGTGATCGACTGTTCGCCCGGCAAGGTTGGTGCTTCAAACAAAGACACCTACGAGAATGCTGGAGTTAAGTGGATTTTCCAAGGTGGAGAAAAGCACGCCATGACGGGAATGTCGTATACATCCTCTGCGAATCACAAAGAAAACTTGAATGTTCAAGGAACCCGTGTAGTTTCATGCAACACCACAGGTCTCTCCCGAACTCTCGTTCCGTTGTACGAACACTGCGGCGAGTTGCGCGTTGAATGTACCATGATTCGCCGTGCTGCTGATCCGGGTGACTCGAACAAGGGCCCAATCAATGCTATCAAACCGGTACTCAAGGTCCCTTCTCATCACGGCCCGGATGTAATGACGGTGAAACCGCAAATTCAGATTAATTCCATGGCTGTTGCAGTTCCGACTACCATCATGCACGTTCATGTGGTCACAGCAACTCTTCCGGAAGGCCATGGGCTTACAACCGAATCCGTATTGGATATGTGGTCAAAATCACCACGATTAGTCATTATGAACGGTGCAGAAACCGGCATCACAACCACTGCTGAAGTCATGGAATTTGCTCGTGATATTGGTAGGAAGTGGGGAGACCTGCATGAAATATTCATCTGGGAAGATGGTGTTAAACTCGAGGGGAACACGCTCTACTACTTCCAAGCGATTCACCAAGAGTCAGATGTCATTCCTGAAAACATCGATGCAATCCGTGCATTGATGGGTGTTGAAGACGATTGGATGGCATCGGTCGCTAAGACAGATGCAGCCATTTCCAAGTACAACAACCTGTGAACCGATGCCCCGAAGGGGCACATTCAAGGGGCGTGTTGAAAAAGGTAATTGATTTCGATGGGCTATGCAGGGCACTCGACAACCATTGCTCATGCTCGTTGTGCTTCTGCTTACATCGGCTAGCCCGTTGTTAATGGATGACTTTTCATCATCACATTCGCTTGCTAGCGACGAACCAAAACAACTTTCAGAAGCTGAACGCCTCGACTTGGCACAGCAATTGTGGTCTCCGCTCGAGTCCTCAAGTATTTTTGCTACCGATCTTCAAGATTCAAGCGGTATTTTGCGACTTCAAGCAGGTGAATATGACCCGCTGTTGGCTGACGGCCCAGTCCTCAACAAAGCCTTCATCGATTCTCAAGACCCTTCTCAAACCGGACTGGCTATGCTTCAACTGCACGAACACGACGGGGCCGTTCTTGATTCACTCTCGAAAACATACGGCCTTACTCCCCTTGATTTCATCGCAGATGAAGGATGGCTTGTTCGATTACCAGAACCACCTATGGCTTCCTTGGAATTGCTCCAATCTGACGAACGTGTCCGCTGGGCAGGACCACAACACCCAGGCTGGAGGATTCACAGCGAGCTGCTCTCAGTTTCAGGACACACGCATCTCGCCCTTGTTCCATCTTCTGATTTGGCACTCGGTGGTCTTGAGACCTTGAGCCTCGACTTGCTGCAAATGGGTGCATCTGAAGCATGGTGCGGAGTTGGACTGTGCGAAGTTAACTTCCATTCAAAACTACAGTCAACATTGCTTAACAACATCATGCATGATGGACGTATCATTTGGACTGAACCGACTCATGGACTGACTCTACACAATGCGCTGGCCGGTGGTATTGTCGGTACTGATGGCGTTGCAGCGAATGCTTCTTTCACACTTGACGGCTCTGGAGAAACCATTGCAATTGCCGATACCGGCGTTGATCAGGACCATCCAGACATCTCTGGCAGAGTGGCAGGTGTATTCACGAACTTTGGTCTTGACTCCTCTCCCAAGGATTCGAATACAGGACATGGCACTCACATCGCACTCTCGGTACTTGGAGACGGTACTGGCGACTCAACCGCAGAAGGAATCGCTCCATCTGCAAACCTTGTCATGTATGCGCTTGAACACGACCCAACCGGCGTATTTGGAAGACTTGGCTCAATTTACGACTTACTCAATGATGCGGAGCAACGAACTGCTCGCATTTCTGTTAACGCATGGGGCTCGAATGGCAACTACGGTCACTACACTGCAGACTCTCGTTCGGTCGACCTGCTTGTTCACCAAAAGAATACAGTCCTGCCTTTGTTTTCTGCGGGTGATCGAGGTGCCAGTGGCCCATCACAAGTTGCTGCACCATCGACAGGAAAGAATGTTCTTTCGGTGGGCACATCACAGACCGGTGCATTAAGCGGTACCGTCGCAAACATCTCCAGCCTCGGACCGAGTCTTGATGGACGAATAAAGCCAGATATTGTTGCTCCAGGCATTGACATTTGCTCTGGTCTGGCTGAAGAGGCCAAGTCTCCCGGCGGCCCTTCATGTGCGAATGGAGTTCATGCGGACGGAACAACAAATCTCTACATGACGCTTTCAGGTTCATCACATGCGACTGCAATTGCAGGTGGCACGACCGCTCTCGTCAGAGAGTTCCTTCGTGAGCAAGTGAACATCAATTCACCTTCCGCATCACTCATCAAAGCAGCCGTCATCAACGGAGCTACAGACCTTGGAACTCCGGATATCCCCAATTCAGAGGAAGGGTGGGGGCAGGTCAATTTAGAACGTACTGTTCTGCCTATGGATGGCTCGTTTGCATTGGATACCTTCTTTGATCACAATAAGGAATTGACTGCAGGATTTGGATTACTCTATTCATTTGATCTTGACCCGAGTCATGGTGTTGACATAACGCTTGCATGGTCGGATGTAGAAGGAAGTGCCAACGCCGCTCAGTCCTCTGCTCGGCTCGTTAACAACCTTGATCTGGTCATGGTCGACCCTGACGGTAATGAATGGCTCGGTAACGATTTCTTAAACGGGGTTTCGACAACCGGTGGAAGCGCAGATACGCTCAACAATGTAGAGCGAATCAAGGTCGCTCCTGGCGTTCTCACCACTTCGGGTCAGTGGCAAATCAAAGTTCTTCACTCCGGTGGCCTCTCACAGAGATTCAGCCTCATTGTTGTAGCTGATGCAACATCAATTCCACAAGCTGATTTGGCCACATACGATGGAAGCATTGTACCATCATCGGCAGAACCTCTCAAAGACGATCTCATTACCCTTCAGCTCGGTTGGATTAACCAAGGTACCCTCTCGACCGGTTCATTTCGTGTTACTCTTGAAGATTTGACAACCGGTCAGACGTTGTTCGATGCGGACAGATCTGCCCTTGAACCAGGAGAGATAGATTCGTTCTTGTTGCAACACCAATTCACAACTACCGGTACACATTCAATGCGCTTGAGTATCGACACCCTCGACCAAGTGAGCGAGATAAACGACGGAGTCTCGGGGGTTGACAATAATATTTGGGAGCAGGACATCGAAGTGACAGCACTTGGTGTTCGAGTTGTCGCACTTGACGATACGGGTTCAGCACCGACCTCTGCAGAGGACCGTGCATTGTCTGCAGTTCACACGTTTGATGTCCTTAATGCCTCATCGATTGATATCCCTATTCATATTCTGCACGAAGGGACTGGAGAGCAGCCTGTGACCATATCGGTTACGAATGTCCAAAAACCTCAACCAGGCCGTCCTGATTTCTTACTTGCACCTGAGGATTCGTGGTCGAAAACAGTATCCGAAATTGGACCATATGTTTTACAAGGCCAAGGCGAGACGGGTGATTTCAAAGAACTCAATGTTACTCTCGTCAACAATTTCGTCGACCTCTCAAATCAAGATTCGCCTCGGTACGCTCGTGCTGGAACATTTGTTGTAGACATTACTGCTCGCTACCAATCACAACCAACGGTCTCTCACACTCAGCGAATTACAATCATCGTTCCACAAGTCACGGATGTTAACATTGGAGCAGCGGGTATCACTGGTCTTTCGGCAGCACCCGGTGAATCTACGGGTTTCTCAATTTCTGTCATGAACATCGGAAACACTCCGGCGCAGTATTCAGTCTCGTGTGAGTCTGCGAATAGATGGCAGATTCAACTCGGAAATTCCAATTCATCTACCTTGGAATTTGAACCTCTTAACATTAAGGAATCCTTGCCAATGCTCATTCAAATATGGGTTCCACCAGTTTCCAATGGAGTTCCAGAAGCCGGTTCGACCGATACAGTGACCTGCCAAGTGAATTCCCCAACTGACCCAACACTCAATTTCACTCAGTCTGTGGAAGTGTTGGTTTTGGCACAGGAATCCTTTGACAGCGATCTTTACGATGACATAGGGCCCATAGGCCCCTCTTCCTCGAATCGAATTATTATGGTTGACACCGCTCAACAAGTCAATTTGAATCTAACCGTAGAAAACACGGGTAACAAGGAAATCGACTTGGATGTTAAAATCCAACCAAGTAACCCACTTTGGCCTATCGAGGTTACCTACATGGGCCAGCAAAACAGCCGTCAAATCTCTCTTACATTACTCGGTGGTGAAGTGGCAACAGTCCATTTCGTCATTGGTGTCCCTCCAGTAGCGGAGGAGGGTGAAGTCAACAACTTCGTTATTCGAACTGAAAAATCAGCTCAATCCTTCGTTTCCAATACGACGGTATTGAAGGTACGAGACGACCTCTCCATGGATCTCTTTGGGCCCGAATCTGGCGTCATTGAAACAGTCATTTCAACGGACTTTTCGTTTGGTGAATTTACTGTCGTCAATACCGGTAATGCAGCTCTGACGCTGAATTGGAGCAATGGCTTAGCAGCAGATGGATGGGTTGTTGGTTACGCGAATCCGAGCACATACATTGAACCTCGAGAGGAGCGAACAGTCCGCCTGGGTTTCATACCTCCTACTAATACTCCTGTCACTGAAAAGGCCTTTGAACTGGTAGCAACAGTTACAGGATTTAGCAACGGTAGGTCCGTGCAGAACTCCATTACGGTAGATGTGGCAGTCGTCGAGTCTGTATTTGCGAACTTCACGGTTCAAGACCCCACAGTTGCACCGTTTTCGTCCGTTGCACGTGGTGTCGCTGCAACTCAAAATATTGTGATCCGTAACGACGGCAATGTCCCTCTCAGCGGGGATCTTCTGTCTCAAGTTCTGGATCAAGAAGGAAATGTTTCTTCAGATTGGACGCTTGTCTGTTCGCCTCTTTCGCTTGAAAACCTCGGAGTTGGTGAAGAACGCATTGTTTCACTGGAACTTACTCCAAGTACAGATGCGATGAAAGGGCTGCATTTTTCGACATTGAGTCTCACTTCGAATGGTGCTGTAATCGGTACACTTTCTATCGAGACGACCGTGGAGTCCGCTACGGGGACTGAAGGGTTCTTGGGTGGATTGCCGATTTATGTCAGTGTTCCTCTTGTCAGCATCATACTGCTTGCAGCAATTGTTGTTGCACTTCGACTGAAGAAGAGCGGTGAACTCACCGACTCGGGTGAAGAGCTGGTTGCGCCTGATGCCTTTGTCAATCCCGACCATCTTGGAACTCGACGCAGTGATGCACTCGATATCGGTCACGCAGTTAATGAACTTGCAAGCGGCGAGGTTTCCTCAGAAGAAATAGCAGCTGCTCTGGCCCAATCCCTTGACATGCCATCATCGGTGCCTCAAGCGATTCCACCGGTGGGATCACCGCCTGCAGGATTACCACCTGTTGGAATGCCACCTCGAGGTCTTCCCCTACCTGTGCCTGCAGGAATGCCGCCTGCTGGATTGCCGCCGAAGTCCCTGCCAAAACTTCCTTTGCCGATGCCGGCTCAACCGATACCGGCCCCAATGCCAGCCCCTGCCCCTGCAACCCCCATACCTGCGACTGGCCCTCCACTACCACCGAGCGGTTTGCCGAACGGGTGGACCATGGAACAATGGCAACACTACGGCCAGCAATGGTTAGACAGGCAGTGAAATGTGACATCATCTCTATTACGAGATGCCTCCAGCCCATCAACATGAGCAGTATAGTTTTGTTTGGACCGCCTGGTGCTGGAAAAGGTACACAGGCTGAAAGGATGATGGAGGCAACTGGCCTTCCACAAGTTTCGACTGGAGATATGCTACGGGCTGCAGTAAAGGCTGGCACGCCAACGGGACTTGAAGCTAAGGGATTCATGGAAGCAGGGCAACTTGTCCCGGATTCCGTAATAATCAACCTCATCAAGGATCGAATTCTTGAGCCAGACGCCAAAAATGGAGTGATGTTTGATGGGTTCCCAAGAACCATTCCACAGGCCGAGGCTTTGGAACAAATCACCGCTGTGACCCATGTGATTGCCATTGAAGTCCCAGACGAGCGAATTGTCGAGCGCATTTGCGGGCGATACTCATGTGCTGGCTGTGGGAGTGTCTATCATGATACCTTCAATCCCGTACCTGCAGGTGGATGTACATGCGGTAACTGGGAAGAAAAGCGTAGGGCTGATGACAACGAAGAAACCGTGAGTTCAAGGCTGTCAGCCTATCACCAACAAACTTCCCCACTGGCAGATTGGTACCGTGCCAAGGGCATATTCCATGCTGTAAATGGTGACAGAGCTATCGACGAAATAACCGGTGATATTCTCAACGCTTTGAAACTTTGAGGTGGCATTTTGGGTTCGCAGAACAGACGTCGTCGCAAAGGCAAAGTCGACCGACGGCAAGCTGCATTGAACAGTCAGTCAAAATTGGTTGAACTCGTTGTAGGACGCAAGGAGAATGACGGCTTACTCGTACAGTCGAGTATTCGACATCTCGTCCGAATTTCAAGACGACATCGACTACCAGTCCCAGAATCCGTACGCCACCTTTATTGCAAAAAATGCCTCACGCCTTTTGTACATGGTAAAAATGTCCGTACACGTATTTTAGCTGGGCAACGCATCGTCACTTGCTTATCCTGTGCAAACATACGCCGTTATGGTGGTGGCCCGAAATTCCATCGAAAGAAGCAAAATCGCTGAGATGCTTTTGTCGCACACTTCTTCAACAAGGTGCTCCACGGATGAATGAGAATCATGGCTGACCGTATTCCTGAGTCCATACGCCGAGAGGCATTATCACATGATTTCCAACCTACGATTCGCATTGGAAAGTCGGGTATTACGGAGACATTGATCAGCGAGATCGATGCTCAGTTGAACACAAGGAGTCTCGTTAAAATCAAGATTAATCGTGGACTTTTTGAAAAAAAGGATATTCCAAACGTTTGGTCCCATCTTGCCGAATCCACACATTCTGTAATCGTTCTCGCTCGTGGAAATGTCGGCGTTCTTTGGCGTTGAGCATTGATTCCGTAGGAAATACTCAATAGTCACCCTCATTTGGATTTTCACAATGAACGGAAACGAACTGGTTCGGATGCGTCGTAGACACCCCTCCCAATACATTGCCCTAGGACTTTTGGCTTTTACTGGTACCATGATGTTTACCTCCCACTCAATCGCAGGCGGCGGCTCCACAAGCTCATCAGGTTTCCAAGACATTGAAAACACTCAGGCAGTCTGGGTTGGCCTTGGTATTCTCCTTGGAGTCTATGCGCTGATTATTACAGAATATGTCCATCGAACCCTTGCTGCAGCAGTTGGTGGACTCCTTGCAATTCTTGCCCTTGGCTATTACACGCCTGAGTCCGCAGAGGTTTCCTTCAGTTTAGGTGCAGTGACCACACTCATTGACTGGGAGACGATTGGTCTTCTTTTGGGTATGATGGTCATGGTTGGCATTCTCTCTCACACAGGTTTGTTTGAATGGTTCGCAGTCCAAGCCTACAAGCAAAGCGGCGGATCTGTTTGGACACTTGTTGTCATCCTGTGTTCTGTAACGGCTGTGCTTTCGGCGTTCCTCGATAACGTCACGACCATGCTGTTGCTCACACCCGTGACTATTCAACTGGCGAAGGTTCTCGATCTCAAACCAGTTCCGCTCCTCATTTCCGAGGTTCTCTTTTCCAACATCGGTGGCGCAGCAACCATGATAGGCGACCCACCGAACATCATGATTGGCTCTGGCCTATCTCCCGCAGCAATCGAAAAAGCAGGTTATCCTGACTTGGTCAGTGCTGGTGTTACGTTCAACGATTTCATCATCGAAATGGCGCCCGGTATTTTGATGACAATTGTTCCTAGCTTTATGTTCATTAAGTGGTTCTACGGCGAAGAATTCGCAGGGACCCGAGTTCGTGACATTGCTGAACTTGAAACCAAATACGGCATCAAGGATGTTGCTATGCTCAAAGTAAGTGGGACCATCTTGGCAATTGTTGTTCTCAACTTCTTCCTTCATCCGATCACGCACATTGCTGTCTCCTGGATTGCGCTCGTCGGTGCAGTTTTGATGCTTTTAGCAACCGATCGTCATGAACTGGAAAAGCCGCTCGAACATGTGGAATGGACAACCCTCCTGTTTTTCGCTGGGCTCTTTGTCTTGGTCCATGCATTGCAGTACTTAGGCGTAATTTCCTTCATAGGCGACTATGTCACCAAAGGTATTGCTATGTTTGGTACCGATGAGGCGGGCGATGTAGTTCGCCTTGCTGCAGCAGTTCTAATTATCCTCTGGGTCTCAGCAATTGCCTCTGCCTTCATTGATAATATTCCCTACACAGCCACCATGATTCCAGTCGTCATGCAAATTGCCTATGAATTAAACATCGATTTGAATCCTATGATTTGGGCGCTTGCATTTGGTGCGTGCCTCGGTGGCAACGGTACACTCATCGGCGCCTCTGCAAACGTAGTGACTGCAGGAATGTCTGAGGAAGCGGGCTACCCAATCTCGTTCAATGAGTTCTTCAAAGCCGGTTTCCCTATTATGATTCTCACGACTGCCATTGTATCAGTCTACATGGTGCTCGTCTATGTCATCGGTGCTGATGGTGGTGCGAATGTCTGGAAGGGCGTCTGTGTCGGTATCACAATGTTCGGAATTATCTGGCAAATTTCACGTGGTGTGGGCAAGGGTAAGAACTTTGCAGAGGCACTTGTGGACGATGATTTGGATGCATTCACTGAGATCGCAGAACGAGCCGTCGATGTCATCAAGGGAATGAAGAGCTCCGAAGAATGATGAACACATTTCTCCGTTGAATTGAAGTGCCATGGGTTCATGGTAAGCACTGGGGAACTCCATGTTTGAGTGCAAAGTCTGTGGTCTTCTTTCTTTGGGAGGCACAGCTTGCCCGGCATGCGGAAGTCTACTTTTGGTCGATTTGACCCTTGTAGACGACGATTCAAGTCCCCTTCCAACCGAAGTTCCTGGATTAGATGATGCTGTTGCCTCATGGTATGAACTCGAAGGAATTGAACAACCAACGCCTTCGGAAGAAGAACCACCACAATCGCCTTCAAGTACGGGTTCCCTTCCTTTTGGATTCTCCGGTGAATCAAACACAAATGTCTCGAGATTGCCGTTTGGTGTGGGGAGTTACGCTACTGGAATGCCCTTTGCTGCAGATGATGAGGCGCTTCCATTGGTGAGTGAACAAACCCATCAAACAACATCACCAGCAGAGGTTCAACACGGAACAACACCTCCAACTCCACTCCAAACAAAACCCCTTCCACCTTCGCCTCCTCGTCCAGAGACTGCTCCAGTACGATCTGTCCCAGAACCACTATCACTGCCCACTGTCGAGCCAGATACAGTCTCACAACCAGTATACATACCGCCGCAAACCCCGGCGCCGCAACCTGTTCCTGCTCCTACCGCCGATCCTCAAGTTGTCTCACCATTGCCTTCCCTCGAACCCCTACGTATCCAGCCTGCACCCTCTCTTCCGGATCATAATGTCATTGAGCCACAAGAAGTCCGGGTATCTGCCGTGGAACTGATGTCGCCCCCCTCTCAAGCCAATGAACCTCTCTTTGAAGAAGTCCCAGATATGTGGCGTATTGATGCTTCTCCGGTGAACATGGAAGAACTTTATGCTGCTGAGGAACAAGTCGTAGAAGTCGTACACTCCATGGATGAGGTCGAGGAGACATACATGCACGATACCGGTGTCGAAGATATGCATCCAGATTCGGGTATCATTTCGCTTGACTTGCACCCTGCCAAGGCGCTAGGGGTTAATTTGAACGGGATGCCTGAACTTGAAGAGGTGCTTGCTGAAGGATTCTATGCCATTGGCGAAGAATCTTGGGCACAGGCAGCAATCTCATTCCAGAAAATGGCTGCTAAAATGCCTGGCGATTCAGCAGTATTCAACAACTACGGGCTGGCTCTTTTGCAACGTGCATTGGCCATGGCCAAAAGCAGTGATTTGGAACTTCAACAACTTTCATCGACGCAATTTGAGTCGGCAATTTTGGCTCTTCGTGAAGCTGCAAAATCATCGCCGGCGAACGGAACTATTCTTCTAAACCTCACGCACGCTTTGCTGGTGAGTGGGCGTGCGGAGAAGGCTTTGAACCTGCTTTTCATGTATCAAAAGCACAATGAGAATACGCCAGAAAGTGCTAATTTGGAGGCTGCAACTTTGGTCAGTATGGGCGAAAGTGGTCGTGCTCTGGAAGTCCTAAAGGCAGTCGATCACGATGCGACAATCGCCGCAAACATTGCTAAATTGACATATTCGTGATTTTGAAGTTCGGAAAACGACTCGATTTTCATCATTAAAATAGACTCGACTCGGAGAATTTACTGCACGAGAAATTGAAATTTTTTGGCAAAATTTGGGTGTTGCCAAATGGCGCTCAATGGGTCATTCTATTGCGAAATTTTTGTGCCATTTCTCCGAGGCCCAAACCGATTCGTTGATATATGGGTGGTAAGTCGGGGGGATGCTTAAGCACCCTGGTATGCCATGTATCGGGGGAAGGGCAGAGGAGAACCGTCCCTGAGGAGGCGGTTTTCTGTAGAAGCCGAATTGGCATGAATTAGATACCGAAGGGTTACTCATATGGTGTGTGATAACATA
>QQRW01000029.1:0-2632 GCA_003602605.1 Candidatus Poseidoniales archaeon
AAACCAGTCAAGGGCGACTGGAACGGTTCTGGCATGCACGCAAACTTCTCAGATGGTAAAATGCGCGATGTAGGTGGCGAAGAACTCTTCACCAAGATTTGTGAAGAATTCGGTAAGAACATCAAGAAGCACATGGATGTCTATGGCGAACACAACGAACAACGTTTGACTGGTCTTCACGAAACCCAAGCAATCGACCAATTTTCATACGGTGTATCTGACCGCGGAGCATCGATTCGCATCCCAATCACCACCATTGAAGATGGCTGGAAGGGGCGCTTAGAAGATCGCAGACCAGCATCGAACGGCGACCCATACAAGATCGGTGCAGTGATTATTTCGACGACGAAAGCGTCCTACAATTAAGATTCGACCTCGCTTTTGCGAACCCGATAGACGCCGATAATGACGGCGCCAATAACAGTGAGTGTCATGATGTTTGCAGCAATCATGGCAAAAGAGTCTACTAGGACGCCGTAAAGCAGCCATAGACCGAGTGCAAAAGATACAACGCCAAAGGTTGCCAATGAAATCCCGTCGTGCCTTTTGTGTACCCAGACTTGGATAATTTGCGGAATCCATGCGATGATTCCTATGACTCCGGCCAGAAGGCCTATCGCCTCAACCCATGCTTCCGCCATGACCTTTGCCGCAGGAGCAACCCTCATCAAACCTCGTGATACAGTTAGATGTTCTTCGCCCATGATGCAGGTGGTTTTGAGACATTGATGTGAGTAATATTGGCCCAATCCACTTTGCGCGGAGATTTTTCTCCGACAACATGCATTTCGAGTTTCAAGCCATAGGGAATTTTGGCGACAATGTTCTTACCACCTGTCTTCAGTGTAACCTGGCTCGGGTTATTTGAAAACAGAGAAAATAATGAACGCTCATGCGTAGCAATCGCTTCTACCTTTTCATTACGGGTAGCGAACCATGAGCGCAATTGTTCGTTCAAGCCCAACGCATACACATCTCCTTTGAGCATGAGGCCACCATGCAAGTGGACTTCATCCCAAGTGTTGAATCCTTCAAGTGTTTCAACCAAGTCTGGATTCATATCTCCTGGTGCGGTATTTTCTAGAATTTTGATGAAACCCGCCTCATCGACCATTTTTGCTGCCAAACTGTCTGGAATTTCAGGCCATTCGAGCCTTTGATGGGTCATTGCGACGATGACATCCACCTCCAACGGCTCTTCAGTATGCGATTTAGCAGGTGGTTCAAGCCGTTTGTCGTGAAGGGCGGTGAGTATCCTCGCCTTACGAGCGATTCGGTCAGCAACACCATCGTGGTTATGTTGAGTGCCGTTGTTTCTGTTCTGAATGAAATGGTGTTCATCATTGATGACGAAAGAGCCGGCCCAGTGCTTTTGTTCGACAACAAGCATTGTGTTTCCTCCGATGACAACCATGTCAATCTCACGTCGACCGCCATCGGGATCGGGAATCCGTACAGATTCGTAGATTTTCCATCCGTTTTCCCGTCCGGCTGCTCTTGAGAGTTTACACAATCTCATTTCTGCTAATTCGCCTGCACGGTGAATGTCATCGGGAGGGTGCTTCAAGCGGCGAGAACGCCACCAATTCCACCGGACCTTAAACGACATAAATCACATCACCGCAACAATTCGTCCACGCTCTTGACGATCACAGTTGGCTGCTGTTCTGCGCCTTCATCAAGCTCGTTGACATCATCCATGGTCGCTTCTCCTGACAGTACCAAGACGCCAACACAACCTGCACGGCTCGCCATAGCAAGGTCAGTATACAATCGGTCACCAACCATGGCACATCGAGCAGGGTCGAGGCCTAAGGCTTCGATTTTGTGTAGAATCATGCCAGCGTTCGGCTTTCCTGTGATGTGTTCTGGGTCGACACCGGTCGTTACTTTGAGCATTGCCAAATAAGCCCCAACATCAGGCAATCCCCCGTCAGGAGAGGGGCACACCATATCTGGATGGCTTGCAACCAAGGGAACGCCAGCGTGCAGGAATATACTGGCTTGAGATATTTTGTCGTAAGAAATTTCAGTATCATACCCAAGGACAACGTATTGGGGACTTTTGCTTTTTGTTCCAATCCCATTTTCTTCCAGCATTTCCCTCATGCCTTCTGTCCCGATTAACCATGTTTCAGTGATGTTTTTGGCGGCAAGCCATGAGAGTAAGTCGTGCGTTGATAGCAATACCTCGTCTTCTTCCGCAGGTATTCCGAACGCCTGCAATTTTTTCACATACTGCTTTACTGAACGGCTTGAATTATTGGAAAGAAAGTATCGCTTCACACCCTTTTCATCGCAGCGTGCGAGGAAGTCAAGTGCCCCGTCAATAAGTTCGCCACCCAAATAGATCGTTCCGTCTAAGTCGAGAAATACAGCGTCAATTTCTTTGAGATGCGCATCCATTCAATTCACCTCAAAAGAGCAGTGTTTTCATCATGAACCATGGCGAATGAAGGTTTTCTTGCGCCTCTTTACTTGCAATCATTTCCGTCATCATTTCTTGTAGAGCAGGCTTCTTTTCTGCTTTCCCGACAAACCAGTTGAGTAGCCATGAACGACGACTTAATTTTTGCATTCGGAAAGAATTTTTCAATTCTGGACCGAGGACTCTCCAAACTTCATCTTGGTA
>QQRW01000029.1:2702-8674 GCA_003602605.1 Candidatus Poseidoniales archaeon
CCTTCTCCTGAAAACGGGTCGACCAAGGACGCTGCATCCCCTACCAATCGAATCCCGTTCATACTTGAGCGTCGAGGTTGACGGTCTGCTTTCTTGCGGGGGGAGCCGAACGGTAATTGCCACCCTTTGGCAGAACCTGGCACCATTTCGGCGTCTGCAAATCGGTCTTTGAACATGGGGTGGTTAGCAATCACGTCTGCTTGGAGCGCTTTCAGCTTCTTCTTCTGTTTATCCATTAATCCCATCACCATGCCGATGCCGACATTAACGACGTTTTCTGAAACGGGGAACAGCCAGAAATAACCAGGAATTACCGTGTCAACAAAGTGGATTTCAATATCTCCAGAACTTTCTTCGCAACCCTTGACGTTTCTCCAATATTCACGGTATCCGCCACAATAGTGGTCTCTGTCAACCATTTCTTCACCGTACGAGGATTCGACCACCGAGCGTGCGACAGGGCACCTGTATCCCCCGGCGCCGACCAATTCCCGAGAGTGGAATGTGCGTTCTTCGCCACTGCGGCCGCCGATTCGGACAACAAGCCCCGAGGCATGCCGTGCGTCTCCACTGCCTTCGCCTGGGTCTTCGCCGCCTTTCCCATCATCGAACAAAACGGAGCGAACTTCTCCACCTTGGATGACCGAACCACCAGCATCTCGGACGAGTTGTTGACAACGGTCGAATAAGAGTGAATCGAACTGTGCGCGAGGTAAGGCATATCCTGCTTCTAAGCGCTGAACATCTTCTTCAGGCAAGGGCACTCGAACCGAATTTCCTTTTGGGGAGGAGAACATAATTCCAGTTACACGAAAGTGAGGAGTCGCCTCTAAATCCGCCTTCACTCCGAGTTCCTGAACATGCGAGAGGGATTTTCCTCCTACTGCATCCCCACAGATCTTGTCTCGGGGCCAGACTTCTTTTTCGATCAGCAGGACTTTGGCGCCAGATTTTGCGAGATATCCAGCTGCAGAGGAGCCGCCAGGCCCACCACCGACGACTATTGCGTCGAATTCAGCGCCGCTTTCTGGCATCTTTCCAGTTTCAATTGGTTGCTCCCATGAGCGCACATCTTGCACACCATTCGCCGTCATGATGTTCACACACCGCATTCACCCCTTGAGTCTTAGTGTTCAAGCGCTTGAAAACCATCCATCTCTTCCGTCATACTCATTTGGCGGAACTTTTGCCAACAGGCATGGGGGAACAAGTTTCGATAGCTTCAGCAGCATTCGATTCGAATGCTTTACCCCCGTTTGAACGAAGAAAGGCAGTGTTGGCACTCCTTGTCGTGACATCGGTATGGGGGGCCACATTCATTTGGATGAAACAGGCACTCAACACACTAGAGCCAGAAATACAATCGCAAGGTCGTTTTCAGATCATTGCTCTTCTGGTAGCGGCACGTTTCATTATCGCTGCAATTGTCATGTATTTGTCCTTCTCCAAAGCAAGAGCTGCGCTACATCAATCTGAACAATGGAAGGGNGGCCTTCTTTTGGGCAGTATTATGCTGGTTGGCTTTGTGACGCAAATGATTGGACTCGACGATATTTCTCCTTCAGTATCTGCTTTTTTGACTTCGCTTTATGTGGTTTTCACGGCCCTTATTACAATACTCTTCACGAAATCTAAACCAACCAAAATCCTCCTCTTTGGAGTTCTCCTTACCACTTTTGGAGCTGGATTTATCCAAGGCCCGCCTCATCTAACATGGGGGCTTGGTGAAATTCTCACTGTTGTATGCGCTGTGTTTTTCGCCCTCCATATCATTTACACACAAAAGGTCACCCAACAGATTGATCCTATAGGAGTCACACTCACATCGTTCGTCGTTATTGCTGCAGGTTCAATCCTCCTCTTGCTCGCTTTTGGGGGCGGGAGATCCGTGGAACAATGGAGTTTAATTTTCCAGGACGGCGTCTTCTTGCAAGTCCTTTGTTTGGGAATCGGGGGCTCATTCTTTTGTCTTCTTTTACTCAACCTCTATCAGCGATATCTGAACCCAATTCAAGCAGCGATTATCTACGCACTGGAGCCGGTTTGGGCCACAATTTACGGGTTAGGTTTGGGCTTAGATCAATGGACTGGATGGATTCTCGTAGGCGGAGGAGCCTTGTTTTTGGGCAATATCATTGTTGAACTTTTCACGGCTGCCCATGAGGAAGAGTAAATGGCGGTCGATGCATCGCTTACTTTGAGGGATACTATGTCAGCCGACAAAAAAGACAATCTTAGCGGATTTGGAAGCAAGGCAGTTCACAGCGGAACCAACCATATCGGTGATGCAGTTAACACCCCAATTTTTCAATCATCAACATACAAATTAACCGACGAACGCTACGCTGGATGGGCAGCAGGCGCGCAACACACTCTTCTTTACGGCCGTCTTTCCAGCGTCAACTCTGATGCAGTAGCACAGAAGTTAATTGCCCTAGAAGATGGCGAGGACGCAGAAGTTTTTGCTTCGGGGATGGCAGCAATCTCAACAACACTCCTTGCGTTTCTTTCGGCTGGCGATCACATCGTTGCTTCACCGGATGTTTACGGCGGCACATACGGCCTCTTGACTGAAGAATTGCCACGTTTTGGTATCGAAGTCACCATGGCAGATATGCGCGATCCGGCGTCCTACGAGGCAGCGATTCAACCGAACACCAAGATAATCTATATTGAAACTCTTACAAATCCAGTACTCAAAGTCTGTGACATACCAGCCATGGTCGATATAGCAAAGCGACACAATATCATGTGTATAATCGACAATACCTTCGCATCACCTTGGGCATGCCAACCTCTTTCGATGGGTGTAGATTTAGTCATCCATTCAACGACAAAATATCTTGGCGGTCATTCAGATATCATTGGTGGCGCTGTTGTTGGCGGCAAAGAACACATCTCCCAAATTTTCGCTCGTAAAATCCATTTTGGCGGTAGCCCAGATCCACACAATTGTTACTTGCTTGAGCGAGGTATGCGAACCCTTCATGTTCGTATGCCGTTGTTGAGTGCGAACGCTATGGAAATTTCCAAGCGCCTTGAAGCACATCCACTGATTGAGAAAGTAAACTACCCGGGTCTAGAATCCCACGATGATTACGAAGTCGCTCAGCGTGTTATGCCGCGTGGCTCTGGAATGGTGGCATTTGTCGTTAAAGGTGGAGATGATGCAGCTTTGAAGTTCATGCGTGGACTTGACATCATTTACGAGGCGACGAGTCTTGGTGGTGTAGAATCACTTATCGAATGCCCTTTCAATTCCAGCCACATGATGATACCTGAAGAAGTCCGTCACGCTGCTGGTCTGGTGCCAGGCTTCGTTCGTATGAGCATCGGTATTGAGGATCTTGAAGACCTTTGGAACGATATTAACACCGCTCTCTCAACCCTTTGAACCGATTTACGGCGGCGTTGCAATGGATGAAACAGCTTTGGTAGCATTGCTTGTTTTTATTGTACCAATGTGCTTTACTCCGGGGCCAAATAACATGCTATGTGCAGCTCACGGCTCACAGCACGGCTTTCGAGCAACGATACCACTCACGCTTGGAATGTTGGTTGGCTGGTCAACCCTCGGGATTGCAGTAGGATACGCCACAGTAGCGATCGAATCAAACATCGAGATTTTTGAAGCCTTAACATATGTTGGCGCTGCTTACATTGGATATCTCGGGATTACCCTTGCTCGCAGCCCGGTTAAACCGGCGGGGGAAGTATCGGAAACCGAACGCCTAGGGTTCTACACTGGGGCAATGCTTCAACTTGTGAACGGCAAAGCATGGGTCCACTTTCTTGTCCTCATGGCCACGTGGGGGACATTGTTTGGAACCGGCTTCATGAGTAAGGCTCTACTGGTCGCAATCAACGCTGGAGCGGGCTACCCTGCCGTCCTCACATGGTCCATGTTTGGCTCGATTTTGAGTAGACTCCTCACGTCTCCAGAAAACGGTAAGCGTCTCAACATTGCATTGGGAATTTCACTAGTCGGGGTAGCTCTATGGGTTGCAATGCCCCATTGATTAATTGGCTTCTCCGGTAACAGTTTTCAGCGCTGTAAACGCTTCAAGCCATTCACTCTGTAGCGCATCAACATCATTCTGTTCACAATTGAATAGTTTGGTCCCAACATCCAAAAGTTGCTTTGTTGCACCCATCCATGCTCCACCTCGGTCTCTTGCATTTATTTCAAAATGCCATTCCTGACCTGTTGAACGGTTTGCCGCAAGTAACCACGCCCATGCAGCAGCAGCAGAATCAATCGATTCATGGCGTTGTGTTGCGGTACGTTCAGCTTTGCCAGCACCTTCGAGTAAGCCTTGCAAAATGAGATCGTGAACGGCACCTGTTGCCCCTGTAATGCCACTGTCTCTGGTTGGGAATCGAGCAATTTTTTGCGCGATTTCTCTCGCCGAGTCCAATCCTTTGAGGAACGTTCCGAATGGTTTGGGCTTCTTGAGTTGCTTTTTCCAAATTTCTTCGGCTTCAATGCCGGTAATTCCCAGGCCTTCCAAACCCTTCATACCCCATTTCTCCCAGAGGGCGCCGAGAATATTGCCACAACTCGTACCGGTCATAACCTCGAGCGCCGCAGCCTTTCTTTCTGAAACATCACCCTTTGCGGTTATTCGAAGCCCTTCTCCATCGGTTGATCCTTCCTCCATTGAGGCAAACAACATGTGGGCGGTTAGGTGACGTTCATCGTTTGAACCAGGGTGTGCTTGAAGAGCGCTTTCGATGTCTTCCAGACTGTCGCCCGCAACCCATGAATCGCCGACGACTAAACCGGAATCGATTGAATCGAGAACCGCTCTTTTTAGCGCCAAAGAAATAACGCCTTCATTCATCGTTAGCCCTTGCCACGCATCGATAATTTTGTCCATTCCTTCACCAGCAGCTTCTGGAAGTGGAGTATCTTCATTCCAACCTACTGGCGCCCAGTTTGCATCTATGGTGAGGATAGAGGGTAGAAATGGCGGAAGCATTGAAAGAGCCATATGGTGGATAAACGAAGACTCTTTCTTGGTGGTTTTTGAGAGCACGTCAAAACCGATAGCAAGAACTGGACCGTGCTTAAGTGTAAAACGAAGGTATCCATCCCCACTCGGTTTGAAATCGAGTACGGATTGTGCATCTATACCTTCTGTAACCCAAACGGGCTGGGACAGGCTGCTTACTTTAGTAAATGTAAATCTGGAGCGGCCTAAAACGTCGTCAAGCCATTCATCGGGGGGAGTTGGCTCGGGTCCTGTGCAGACAAACCCTCCTTTCCAGGTGAAGAAATACATTCCTCTCTTAGCATGATCTTCCCAAGGAAGCATACGTAGGGTAAGGTTGGAGTAATTCTGTAGGCCGGCGAGATAGCCTTGTTTTCCATCGCCTCTGCGAATGAATGAGGCTGAACCAAAAGAACCCGATGTGAAGTTTCCGACCATCGTGATGTCTTCGTCATGTGCGGCGTGAAGTGAGCCAGCGAATGCCTTGGCAACTGGATCGCCCCGTTTTGACATCATGCGTTTACCGAGCCAAGAGACGTTGTCCTTCTTCTGGATGATTTTTTCCAATTCCTTCATTGTTTTCGTGACGGGATCGGTTCTTCCCCAACTGAGTTTGCCTTTCCAAGTCATCACAGGAAGGTGTGCTCGCGGGTTTTCAAGTAAACTTGCAAGTTCTCTCTTGAGTTTATTTGCAGTCGCTTCGTTGGCATGTTTTGTGCCACGCATCCTTACACGCTGCTTTTTTTGACCGGGAAATTCTACTTTCGACGGACCGGCCATAGATTCCCCTCAGGACAGTCCACGAGCACCTCTCGTTTGACTCCTTCGCGCCTGCATATACTCTTGAATTCTTAGCATTGTGCGATAGAAGAACACCCACAAGCCAAGGCAAAGGCAGATGTCTACGTCCAGTGAATGAACTGATGGGTTGATGATACTCGTCGCTTTGGGGTGGCCATGGTCGAAGTAACAGTACTT
>QQRW01000003.1 GCA_003602605.1 Candidatus Poseidoniales archaeon
CAGTCCAAAGCCTCCATCAGGCCCTCCTTCCATCCCTCCCTCTAGCCCACCATCTGGCCCTCCACCTGCATCCATTGACGAGACAAATGAAGTGATTGAAGATTCGGAAAAAGAAGACGAAAAAATATTACAATCGAAAGCTCCAGCAATGGAGGAAACTGAACCACTTGAAGAAGTTCCAGAAGAGAGTACTGAACAAGTTGATGAAGGACATTCAGAAACTGAAGAAACCCCTGCCGTCGAACCTCATCACTCGGCCCCAAACGAACCTGAGACCGTTGAGGAACCGGCAGCAGAGGCGCCAACACAGGATGTTGTTGTACAACTAAATGATGACCAACAGGCGCAAGCTGAAATGGAAATTGCACGGCTTAATGCAGAAGTCGAACGGTTACGAATGTCGATGGCTGGAGCTGTTGATGTCATTGAGGAATTGGAAACGCCGCCTATGCCTCCCGCAGTGATCGAAGATATCATCATCGGCGCTCACATCGTAAGTGACTTTGCACGTCTTGCACGACAGTTGGACAGAGAACAACTCATTCGAGCAACAATGGGCACTATTGCAATGCTGCACCCGGATAACCTTGGCATAATGGTCTCGACACGAAACAGAGTCCTTCTACCACGGCTCGACGAACGCGGGTTGTGTGCTGGATTCCTTGGAAAAGCGGCCCCCCGAGGCGCACCACAAGACTGGCGGACACTGGAAGTGATTCTGGCTTTAGCAAGCAGCGCGGTAACCGGTGGACCTGCTGCAGTCATTCACTCACATGGACCTTACACAACCGCTGCGAGTTGTGAAAAAGATCTCGTCTTAGTCCAACCAATCGATAAAATTGGAAAAGAACAGATTGGAAATGTCATTATCGTCGACCCTGACGATGACGACCCTGCTGATTTCTTGAAACAGATTACTGAAGCGCTGTACCAAGGTGGTATGCGCTGTGTTGTCGTGCGTGGAATGGGCGCTTACGCGGTCGGAGCGAATCTTGACCAAGCATGGGCAAACGCAGCCATGCTCGAACACAGCATGCGTATCGTACTGCTTGCAAGGCAAGCGAATCTCAAAGTCTGAGTTCAAATCTCAATTTGAACATAGTCGCCTTCGACTCGGGTTTCGTAGATTTTCAAGTCCTTTTGTTTGGATAATTTGCCAACCAACCTACCGTACGGTGGAAAAAGTGGGAATGGAGACCATTCGGTTACCTCTCCGTCATCGATTTGATATGTCGTTTGATGCAAAGGACAACGTATGCAGCCGTCCTCAATTTTAGCACCCCATGCTAGAGGCCAACGCATATGTCGGCACAGCCCTTCAGTAGCAAAGTAATCGTCACCGATTTGTCCGACCATGACTGTTTTGACTCCAAACGTTACCATCTTGGTCTTACCTGGCTTCAATCGCTTCGTCTTCACAGCGTTTTTCCACTCCATCGTTTCACCCACTGATTTGACTCATTCCACCATCCAAATGGAACACTTGACCCGTGATGTTGTCTGGTGCATCGCACAGAAGCCATTGCATCGTTGCAGCGACTTCTTGCTTCTGATTTATTCTCTTCAGAGGGATTTTACTTACTGCCGCTTCCCTCATTGCATCTGAGCGTAGCAATGTTGCTGCAAGCCGCGTTTCAGTCAGGCCGGGAGCGACGACGTTCAAACGAATACCTCGCTGGCTGTAGGTAGAGGCTGCGGAACGCACCATTGCCTCAATCCCACCCTTGGCAGCCGCAATGGCTTCATGGTTCATCAATCCAAGCGTCGCAGCAACACTGGACGTGAAGACAAGTCTGCCCCCGCCGCTTCGCAACATGGTTTTACATACAACTGAAAGTGTCAAAAAGGCACTTGAGAGATTGGTGTGAATGACTTCATCAAAAACGTCGAGAGCGAGGGCATGAGGTGGACGGATCACAAGTGAACCGACAAGATGGGCAACCCCGGCAATTGTTCCGTCGCCTGCTTCTTTGGCCTTATCGACTGCCGATTGAACTGCGTCCTTATCCAACGCATCACCGTGAATCAAATGTGCTCCTTGTTCAACGAGAGGTTGAACTCGATCGGCATCACGTGCAAGAAGGGTGATGTTGTGACCGATATCCAAAAGATTCTGCCCGAGTACGAGTGCAATATCGCTGCTAGCGCCTATGATGAGAAATGACTGGCTCATGCCGTAAAATTCATGATTGCCCATTTATACTTCTGTTTACAGGAAAATTAACTTTCAAAGTCGGATGTCCCTGTGCATAAAAACCACATTAAAGCCATACTTCAGAGATTATAGCCCTTTAGGAGTGCGCCATGGAGAGTCTTCAAGCAACGGTAAATCATCTTCAGGCATTCCGACTCTCACACGCGAAAAAGGTACTTGTGCGGAGGATTGAGGAGTGCTTGCTTTTTTCTTGGCAAAGTATTCTCCTCCTTTCTTACGGACGATCGTTTCACCGACTGCAAACAACACCAACATCGATGAGAGAAGGATATGTCCCTCGAATGAATACGCTGCGAAGGGTTGGATGTAAAGTGTTTGTTGGGTAGTAATTCCCGGGTCAGCATTCGTTTTCACAATGTAAGTCCCGGGCATGAGTTCACCTTTCCAATCAGGCGTTGGATCGCTCAATTCGCCCGTCCATTGTGCAACAATCTGCCCACGACTATCGACGATTTCCCAACCGACGGAACCCTCGTCTACGGAGAGTGTATCGAATTCGAACTCAAATGTAGAAGGCATGGCCTTGTCTTGGCCAAAAACGCCACCGAGAGTAACTGTTCTGTCTTCTGAAACGCGGTCGAAATCATTGATTTCATACGGTGCTGCATTATCAGAGATTCCCCCCCATAGTGAGTTGATAAGAAGCAGGGCAATAGGCCACAAAATCGTGTTAAGACGTGCCCTGTCCATGTTTGCACTTTCCACTAATAGGTTTTAGCAGTATGTTTTCAACTGCGTATTGAATCTCCAAATCCTAACTCTGTTACGATACGTTTCATCCATTCGAGTTTTTGCATCTTGACTGAAGGTTTTGTTGTTGCAGACCAAGCCCCTACCTTCTGCGTTGAAAAGCCAATCAATACGATGTTTTCTGGCACCACTCCCAACGACAAGACAAAGCACAATGCTCGATCACCGTCCGTAAATCCTCCAAAATTATGCACTCCGTCGAGTTCTCTCGTAACTTGATGAGAAAGAATCAGTGAAGGGGGGTTTGAATGGCCTTCCCATCGCCGGAGTATTACTTTCCAACGTTTTGTATTATCTCCATGAGCGTGAGCCACGATAGTCTGGCCTGCTTCGGCGGCTCTGTCAAGGTGTTCGGCACCATCAAAGTCCGATACCACACATGCGAGTCGATCGTAGGTCTCAAGCACACCCACTGCTCCATCTGCTGCGACAAATACAGCTTGTGTGCCTTCAAATCTCTCCAATTCAGAAGGCTCAACTGCTGCTCCAAGAAGAACAACGCGCTCGGCGTTAACTAGTTCACTGCGGAGCCGTGTAAGCGTCAACTCTCTCATTGAGGGAGACCAGAGCGAATGTTTTACCAACGATTGTTGCAAAAGTTCAGCGCTCTCAATATCATCTTCTTCAGACCACCCAAATGCTTCCCGCACTTCAGACTGTACTGAAAACACACTCGGTATGGGAGCCAGGTGCATGTACTGTGCAATGGCTACGCCCACATGAACCATCCGTTCGGTTTGTTGAAGTTCTTATGCAGTCGAAGCGCTTCGGATGGTCATGCCCGTCCCAAGTACGCTCCCTGTGCTCGTGGACGAAGTGACGTTTGCACGCTACCCTTTCCTCCCGCAAGCAAGCGATTGGATAAGAGGAATGGCCGTTCAACACGGCATCGATTTAGATGAATTGCTCGATGGTGCATGGATGGAAAAAGCCCGTTCTCGTGCGCGAATACGCCTTATCGATTCCATCCAGTCAAAGGAAGGTGTTGAGGTCGTAGGCGGAGACCTATTCACTGAAGAAGGGCGAATCATCGAAGCGTTCTCGTTCTATTACGCACGATTGGTGGTTTGTGCTTCTGAAGACGAGCGTTTGATTGCAAGGTGGGCGCAAGCCGAGGCAGCACGTGCCGAACAGGTGCTCATCAAAGACCACAAAAATCTCGATGTTATCGCCCGAACATACATCACCAACATCCAACAAACAGAAGCACGAAGTCCATCAGCAAGTGTTGGGCCTTCACAAAACTATGGTGGAGCATTACAACAACAACGTCGTTCTTCCTCAGGGCCGCTATGGAAAATTGGATTGAGTGATTTTATCGAAATCTGTCCCAAGATTACAGGTTCTCGTTGGAGGCTCCCAAACTGCGATGTCCGAGATGGATGGGTCACTCTTTTCGAAGAGCCGCAGTACGGCTCTTCTGCGAAACTTTCTCGTTTGCTACGCGAACGAATAAAGGCGGGAGTTGAGCAAGAAGCGCTAGAAAAAATGGGTGAAATCACAATGGATTTAGCAGTTCGTCTGGCTGAACCGGTTGGTATGGTTCGTAATTTAATGGCAAACAAGGCAACAGAAGCAATTGCATTGGTTGGCGCAGATGAAAACGATTGGCCGCCATGCATGCGGAAAGCAGTGGCGGAGCTAGCGAACGGGGTCAACTTGAACCATTTCGGACGCCTCTTCCTTGCTTCAATGGCTGCGACTCTTGCGCTTCCGAAAGAATCATGCGTAGACTTCTTCAGGGGCGCTCCCGACTTCAGTGAAAGTACAACATCATACCAAGTCGACCATGTCTATCAACACGCATACACCCCTTCTGGGTGTGGTAAACTCAAGATAAATCACAACTGTCCAGTACTCCCTGGAGACGACCGGTTGTGCGACCAGCCTTGGCTCGACCACCCTCTCAAGTACATCAGGGCAACTCAGCGATGGAAAGCCAAAAATCAGCAGGCTGAGGCGCAAGCCATAGCGCTTGTCAGCAATCAAACTGAGTCAAAAGAAGAAGCTGAAGATTCGTCTGAATGATGGGCATTCGCGCGAAGACTTTGAAACATGTGAGTGGTTAGCATCTACCAACCACCGGTGAATGTCAATGACTCGAACACTTGTTTTAACCGTCGACCGAGACAATGACCTCGGCGTTAAGACTGGTATTCGTGGACCGGTTGTCGGTCGCCGTCAAGTAATGGCTGCGGCCCTTAAGCTTGGAATTGCAGATCCTGAAGAAAGCGATACAAATGCAATTCTTGGAGCGCTTTCTCAGCACGACAACCTCGCTGAAAACAATGCAGAAGACGAAGAAGTGGAAATTGCAATCCTTACAGGGGATGAAAAAGTTGGCATTCGCTCTGACCGAGCGGTTGCAGCTCAATTGGAAGAAGTCGTAGCAGCATTCCAGCCAGACAAAGCAATCCTAGTTACGGACGGCGCAGAAGATGAATCAGTTCTTCCAATCATACAATCTCAAGTTCGCATAGACCACGTTGAGAAAATCATTGTCAAGCAATCAAAGGGTATCGAAGGAACCTACTATTACATCGTGAAAGCCCTTGAGGATCCTAAGTGGCGAGCGAAGATTATGATTCCAGTTGGGCTTGTAATGGCTCTGTTTGGACTTGGAATTATGTTGCCGAATGAAATAGGAGGCATTGTTATCGGTGGACTGCCACTTGTTACTGGATTGTACTTACTAAGTAAGGGCGCGGGAATCGAAACGACCGTTAACAAGGTGATTCAAGAAATGCGAGACAATGCTGATGCTGCAATGTTCTCTTCGCTTTTGTGGACTGCAACCTTGTTTAGCGCTATTTTCGCCGTAGCAGAAGGCTACCGTGAATACAGTGCTCAAGTTCTTTCTGAGAGTTCATCCGTTGTTTGGCTTGAAGTCGTGCATTCTGCCCTCGCATGGATCGTTATCGCCTTCTTGACTTCAACTGCTGGATTCATGTTGTTGCGATTGAAGCGAGGTTCGTTTTCTGGCCGACTGTTGGTACTCGGTATCTTTGGCATGGTCGTTTACTCATTCGTTGACACCGCCTTGGACATCGCAATCCGTGTTTTGCTTGGCGAATCCTATGAATTCAGCGTCTCAGTCATCATTGATGATCTGCAGTACCCGATGATTTGGGTTGTCGTTCTGTGGATGGCAATGACCATTGTTCGTTCACTTAGAACCCGCCAAGCGCAGACTGAGCGCTACTGGGGAATCTGAATCACAGAATGAACTTCGGCATCTTTCGAGCCATTGTATTGTGACCTACAACGCCAATCAGCGCTCCCTTTGCATTGACTACACCGATTTGATTCAAATCGTGAGCAAGCATCAGGGCACCTGCTTTGAGCAGGGGGGTACTTTCGTTAACTGTAATTGGAGGTTGGTTGACCAGTTGTTGTGCTGGAATGCCGTGCATCCATGCGATATCTCGATTGACCGTTTTTCGCGCGATTATTTTCAAAACATCGACGGCATGGATTCTACCTTGAGGCGCTCCTTCGCTGTCAATCACGAAGATGTGGTCCCAGTTGTTTTCTGTGAGGCTATCGATTACTTCGACCATTGAACTGTCGTCCCAAATCCAATGCGGTTGAGACATTGTCTCGCCGCACGTAATTGAACGGGCGGTTGCTGAACGCTCGCTTGCAGTCATTCGAGATAGAACATCACGGGTAAACTTTCGCGGTTTAGATTGTGGCATCTTCAAGGCTCCCCTTATCCGCCGGCGCTCGCGCTTCACTTTCAAGGGTTTCGACGACATGTTATCTTCCACATCCAAGTCTAGACTTACCGGCATCCGGCGAAACTGGCCGACACAATATAAGTGAACAATCAAAACACATGCGTTCATGTGGTGAGCATGGCAGGTGTTCCGGAGCATGTTCTCGCCGCGCTTCGCGCACTCTCAGGCTACGAGCAAATGTTGGAAATGGACCGAATAATGGGGCAATTCGGCGTCAGCGAAGCCGAATTATTGGCATTGTTACAACCAAACGGTAGCGGAACTGCACCATCCCCGGGCCAAGCTCAGCCCTACAATCCATCAGCACCATTTGTGCCTGGAGTCAAAGAAGCGCCAACACTACCGCCGCCGGTTGCAGTTTTAGATAAATCAAAACTACGGTTTGAATACGACCCATCTCAAGAGGCTGCTCAGCGTCGCGCCTCAATTGCTCAAGCGATTGCTTGTCCTGGATGCGGAGCTGCGCTGGGAATTCCAGATGTACGACCAATCAAAGTCATCTGTCCGCAATGTCTACAAGAAACGGTATTCGGCGCTTAATCGCTGAATTGATGAAGAAGAGTTGGTTGGGCCGGTCATGGAGAACGCTTCGCCTCGACTTTGGACATATACTCCATCCAATTCACCGGTTGCTCTACCAAAAGACCCCCTGTTTTTCAATTCCAGCGAATTGCTCACTCTGCAGGTTCCACACAACACTCCAGAAGAGGTCTTATCTGGAAAAAATCTGCAGGATTATTGCGCCTCCTTCGTATCTGACAAAGGCACTGTTGATGAATTGTTATCGCTTCATGAAAGCCCCCCTATGACCCAACGTCGGCCATTTTTGCTGCTTGGAGAACTTGCGAACCCCTACCGTCTACAAGACATTGGGGTCGGCCCAATGCCGATCTTTACTGTTCGAATGACCGATTTATGCCGCACATATGCTGATGCACTTGACAACAGAGAAGTCGTACCAGGCGTGCATCACATCACACTCGCTCGAACAGAAGGATGGTGGGAAAGGTCCCACATAGGAATGGCAACCGTTGAGCAGATGAAGCACATGGTCGCTTGGCTAGATCAAGGGCGAAAAGGGACTTGGAAGCCCGTTCGTCCAGCAGAAGGTGGTCTTTATTTCGAACCACAACAAATCAACCCTCCGGGCGTTGATGAAATTCAATGGGACGGCCACAGAGAGGTTGTTGAATCAACACCTCCAGAAATCACTGGACCTCAAATCGACTTGAAAACGGTCATGACTCCCGTACACACGAATTACGGCTGCTACGATAACCGTGGAAGGCTCGCACGATGCGCCCACATTGGCCAGCGAGATTTTCATGACAACATGTTCCGCCGTGGGTCTTCCAAAAAGTGGAATGATATTCTCGATATTTGTTGAGCAAATACCACTCTGGATGGGCCCCCATGGCACTCCCACGCCGCATTGTTATATCGTGGGGAACAAATAGTACATGGGAATTATGAAAGGAAATGGCGTACAAAAACAAGCACGGCTTAACAGATTGAAAAATGAGATTGTTGAATATGTATCATCTCAACCACAGTGTTCAGCTGCAGATATAGTTGACCATCTTTCAAATGAGCGAAAAATGCGAAACCACGGCCTTACTGCACGCAAGGTTGGTTTCTTCATACCGAGATATCTCTCAGAGATGATCGGTTTCACGCTCGACCACTCTACAGGTAAGCGACTTTACCATCTTGCGGCTTAATACCATCACTAAGTTCATGCGAGGGAGTTAACTGCATCAACCATGGAATGGCCTGATGCGCTACCCTCGGCAATGGAACTCTTTCCGACAATGTTTCATGATGTTGCTCCTGAAGGCCCCTACCCAGCCCTTCCAACCACTGACGCGGTTTTTTCAATCTTGGACCCTAACCACCCGAATGGTTTACGCGTTCAACTGAAGGAGCTGGTTGCGTCTTTCGCTGCCTCCCCCCAAAATCCAACCCTGAGTGGAGCTACAATCGACGAAACCGACGGGCCAGTCATCGTTGAACAAAGTGCGCGTATTGAGCCTGGTTCGCATCTTATCGGCCCCTGTTATGTTGGCAATCATGCCGAAATACGGCATGCAGCCTATGTGCGCCAATTTTCTTGGATTTGTTCTAAAGCTGTGGTCGGTCATGCATCAGAAACCAAGCATTCCATTCTTCTACCGGGTGCTAAAGCGCCGCACTTCAATTATGTCGGCGATTCAGTTCTCGGGACTGGTGTGAACCTTGGAGCTGGAACAAAAATCAGCAATTTGCGGAACGATGGCGGAGAAGTCCATCTTCGAATGGACGGAACCCGAATTGGAAGTGGATTGAGAAAATTCGGAGCCATACTCGGTGAACGTTGTCAACTCGGATGCAACAGCGTCACAAACCCTGGCGTCATACTCGGCTGCAATTCCCAAGTTCACCCAAATTCAACAGTTACTGGAGTCCATCCAGCCGATTCTCGACACGGGTGAGCAAATGGTTGAACGTTTGTTCGGTACCGATGGGATTCGCGGAAAAATAGCACCTGCTGCGACAAACGAGAAAGCGGCGCTTACTGCATTGCATGAGATGAGAAGTGTATGTCCGACCCTCATGCGGCTTGTCGGTGAAGCATTAGGCCATCTCATCGACACGCTGCCAGGAGAAGGAGAACACGTCGTTATTGGTTGGGATCAACGACCCGGCAACAAAGAATTGGTCGAAGGGATCACATTGGGATTGAGGTTGGCAGGGTGTGAGGTAACGCACATCGGCGTATGTGCAACTCCTGCACTGCATTATGCTGTTTTGTGGCACAAAGCCCGTATGGGTTGCATGATGACTGCAAGCCATAATCCAGCTACAGATTCAGGAATCAAAGTCTTTGATTCAAACGGCTTCAAGACATCTCCCTCCATCGAAGATGAAATCTCATCAATCGCTTATGCACTGAGTGAAGAAGAACGGGAAGTCGACCAAATTGACATCCATGAACTCTCACAGCCCAATCATGTTGCCATCGAAAACTGGGCAGAAAAGCATCATCCTGAATGGTTAACGACTCGATTTGGTTTACTCAAGAGGTTGTTCGGTGTCGATGAAGAAGTTTATCCCTTTTTACAACAACCACTGATGCTTGACTCTTCGAAAGGTTCAGCCAGTACATGGCTGGCAAGTTGGCTTTCAGAAAATGGAATCGCTGCTGTGGAAATCAGTCACGATGCTGTGGAATTAAACATGAATTGCGGAGCTGGCGACTTCTCTCCAACTGCTACGTGGACCTTTGAACAGGCGGCACAGTCTGACCACCTCTTACTCAAACGGCTCAAACCAGCAGCACCGGGGACGATTGTTGGTGCTGCACTCGATGGGGATGGAGATAGGTGTTTGATCGTTGAAGCGACTGAACATGGTTACAAAATCATTGATGGGGATGCTATGGCGGACACCATTGCAGTCGCGGGCCACCGTCAAACAGACGAATGGATAGTAGCGGCAAGTATTGAATCGGATTTGGCACTTCTATCATCGATGAATCGACTTTCCCCCACAACCAAAACGATTGAAACAGCGGTCGGCGATCGATGGCTCTCTCATGCTTTGCGTGGACATCTTTCTGCAGCGCAGAACATGCCTGCGATGATCGGAGTCGAGGATTCTGGGCACGCTGTATTGCCGTCACCTCACCCCAATTCAAGCGGCAATTGGAGTTTGGTTGGAGACGGGGCGGGCACACTGGTTTCGTATCTCTTGGCGCGCAGCGTTGCAGATGAAAAATCACTCATGAAGCGTGGATGGAAGCAGCGTGAATCAGTGAAAGATGTCAACCGCGCTCTTTGGGATGGAATGAATCAACTCTCAGACGAAGTCGAACACTTCGCTAGAACTCATTTTGAATCATGTGGTCGAGTTACACAATGGCAGAGGAAAAGGCTTGAAGGTGAAGCAAATCTTATGCTAATCGAAGCACGTATCGATGACCAGTTGCTGTCGCTTGGAATCCGCAACAGTGGGACTCAAGCCAAGATAAGCGTGTCATTGCGCCTCGAAGCTGGGATGGAACACGAAAAAGTGTCCGAGGTTCTTCCATTCCTTACCCAGCATCTTGCTGAAGCAATGCGTAATCATCCTTGACGGCCTTCGATTGCAGAACTCAACAAGGCCACTGCAGCGATAACACGGCGGTCCAATGGATGGCCAGGTGGGATTGATACCTGCGTTCTCTTAATCAAAGGATTGAATCTCTGCTGCATGAGAATTTCTGGCTGTCCAGCGACCTCAAAGTGATACTTTGCCGGGATTAAAGGGATGAAACGTCGTAGTATGGCAATGCTGTCTTCAACAAAAGATGCGTAAGGGTTTCCAGCAGGGTCATTGATAACCCAGGAATCTTTGAGAATGGACTTCAGTGCTTGGCGCTTAGCAGAGCCAAGGTTTGTACCGTCTTGAGGGTTGAAAATGTCGTAGGTAGTTGCAAGGTCGAACACGGATCGAGCCTTGATTTGTACCAATGGGACTGTGCAAGACTCGTCGGAATACAAGACGATGTCTTCCTTTAATTTGAAGCGCTTTTGCTTTGAGTAAGCAACGACGTTACCTTCCAAATCTTCGAAGTAAAATGCACCACCGAAAATCCTGAGGAGTTTGGTTCTGATGACGTAGTTATCCATTTCAAAGAGTTGGCTCATGGTACCTACTTTAGCGACGAGTATTTACTGCTTTCCCCGTCAGACCAACTTTCAATCACTCGTTTGCCATTTCGCCTTCGTATGTTTGCGTAAGGAAAGTCACCAAACCGAGCAGTATGGCCGAGGCAACGAGTATAGCAAGTAAGATCGAAACTGCAGCCCCTTGAATGATGACGACTGAGGCAACAATCCATGCAAGTACCAAATCGAGGGCACCGATGATGCGCCAAGATTTGCGAAGAGTGAGAATGCCTGAAACCCAGGAGACGGTCGATGACGCCAAAAGGAGAAGAACAGGAATAAGGAGATTCCCGTATCCAAAACTCGAACCAATCAACAGGATATGCATAGCCCAAAGGGCCGCTGGAAGCCATAACCCTTGGCGTTTCTCTACCACCCATGCCACGAAAACGATGGTGNCGAAGCCTTGTGCAGTGGTAAGGATGGAAAGTGAGGGAATGGTAACAAGTTCAGAAAGCCATGCACTTGTGGAAAGATAAGCCATTGGTACCAACAGCCAAGCAGTGAGTACGACTGCCGGCTGGGCCCACCAAACCCCACGCCGTGCGCCGACAACAAGTGCAACAAAGGCTGCAGGGCCGAATGAAATCATTGCAATAAAGAGAATCCAGACTGAACGCCCTCCTGCTCCCCGGTGATCGTCCATGTTGTGTTGAATGCGTTTGCTTTCAACCCAATCGAAGCCGAAAACGCCTGCAATTAAGAACGCCTCAATCATCAAAAACGGCACCGTCCATGTCATCAGCGAGTAGTCAGAAAAGAATGGGTCAAGGTTGAACGGTATGGGGACTTCCCCCCCAACAACAACACACAATGCTCTATCAAGTGCTGCGAGATACACGACACCTTCAAGCGCATTCGGGATTCGATATCCGAGGTCGTTCCGGCCAAGAAGACCGAGGCCTGCAAGAGCAACCAGCCCGCCGAAGAAGACCAGCAAATGTGTCGCATCATCAAGTTCAACAACAGAATTTGAGGCTCGGCCAGCGACGTGAACCAGTACCAGGCCGAGCATTGCAAGAGAGATTGGGGCTTCAATACCCATGATATCAGGCAAACGTAAACCGATTTGGTTTGCCCGGAGACGGGACAGTCCGACAAAGAGTACGGAAATCAGAACACTGAACAGAAGCGCAAGAAGCGTGGCGCCAGTGGTGAATGAAAGATAGGTGGTGGCGAGAATAGTGGTAGACAAAAAGAGCAGCACAATCGTTGGTTGGTGATGAATATCACCGACATAAAGGTCCATTTGTCCAGTCGAGCCGGCTCTTTTTTGACGCTTCCTTTGTTTTTCTGCCAGATTCAATAATTCAGAATCGATGAGGCGTAAATTACTCTTTGGTGTCGCAGCCGTTTCACCGGCTTCGTATTGTTTACCAAGTTCAACAACCTCCGTATCTTCCATTCCTGCAGATTCAAGGAAGGCTTGGATTCTGTCCTGTTTCTCTTGGAGGCGTTGAACTCTGTTTTCTTTCTTGGCAAGCGCTCGAATACCTGAACGGAATTCACCTTGAATTGCCAAGTACGCTCCAGACAGTACGAAGGCGATGAGCGAAGCTAACACAACCGATTCAACTGCAATCGATTGCCCGGCGAGAGCCATTGAAATGATGAGGCCGATAGCTGTAACTGCTGGCGGAAGGAGTTTTTCCAAAGTGGCAGCTCGTACCAAGTAGAGCACCAAAGACACCAAGCCAACAAGCATCAAAACCAGTAGGTTCGTCTCTTGATCAAACAGGTATTCTGAGCCTGTTAATGGAACAGTATTCAGCGGATTCAACGCGATCATAATGAAAAACACGGTGAGGAATCCCATCATCATCGTCAGAAGTTTTCCGGGCAAGGCTTCCATATTTTCTAAATCAAACTCGGTTGCTCCGCGTGCTCTACTCCTCTCTGAAGCCTTGAGCATGATGGCAGAAGATGATACGAGAGAAAGCGCCCATATGGACGACTGTCCATAATTCCACGAGAACAAAAGAGCAAAAATTCCCCAAACACCCATCAAGGACTGGGGTTTGCCGCGATGTCGCTCAAAATATACCATTAACGAATGCCCAATGAGAAGGCCCCCCAGCACACCAAGGAGACCGTAAATCGGCAGAGCGCCTGGTCGTGTTACAGCCCAAGTTACAACCAATGTCAGGAGAAAACTCAAATTCCATAATTTCGCAAAACCAGAATCGCGCAATCGAGCGCCAATTTCTGAAAATCCAGCAAGTCTTGATGCCAAATTAAGTCCGACTTCACCGTGCCGAATGTTCACCCATATTTGTTGCACAACAAGCACACTCATCCAAAGAAACAAGTCGAATTCATCGATGACAATAGGAAGGATATCCACGGAAATAAGGCGTGAGTCGGCATCTGTGGCGAAGAACAGAAGCCAAACCCACGGCCCGATGACTGCAGTTCCAGCAATTGAAGGAGAGGATCGAACAACGGCTAATCCTGACAGGCCCAGCCAAATGAAGGCTTGAGTGACGATAAGTGTCCTGGCTCCGTTATCCAGTTCGCCAGCAGGAATCAGAAGTGTTAGGAGTCCGACGACTGCCAAACCTCCGAGCCAAATGACGTGGTCGGAGACGGCTGTTTGGTTACGCAAGAGGGTCAGAGCCGTGAACAATGAAGTCAGTGCTGCATAGACACTGTATCCATCAAGGCCGAGAGGGAGAGATGCTGGAAGTATACCGGAACTGTATACTGCAAGTCCGGCCAAGAGGAACGGCATTGGTACAATCAAAAAAGGTGCAATATCCTTGAAGTGAACGCCGCGTACGATGAGATATGATCCTGAAAAAGCACCAATTAACAGCATCAGTTGAGCAAGTGCATAACCTGTTTCCAAACGGTGAGCGGCAATTGCCAACAACGCCCCGATCATTCCGAGACCGACAGATACTGCCCACAGTGAAGGATTTCCGAGACCCATGCCTTCGAATGCCTTTGAAAACCAGTTTTCTGCGCGTACGAACCGTGCAGCAATCGTAGCATTTGTTGCCGTAACAAAGGCCATGAGTAAGAAAAGCAGCAAGTCGTCTTCAAAAGAAACGAGTTCAAGACCAAACAATTCCCAATTGTTCGAAAGAGCATGGACGCCTACCCAGAGGTATGAAGAGGCGATTCCGAGACTCGCCAAATTACCTGAACTGCGATATACAGCCAAACCGTGCATGAGGAGCGTCCCTAAGGCGATCATGGCGGCGATTCCAACTTCTCCATACAAGGCTCCAGCTGCACTGCCAACCAAGAGTAGAATGAGGGTTGCCTGCGCTGCAATTGCATCTTCATCATGACGTTGAGCGATGAATACATTCATCGAAACTACGCCAATGAGGCTGATACCAAGTGTCTCACTTGCTCCAATAGGAGAAGCATCAAACCAGCCCCAATGCCATGCATCGAGAGCAAGTCCGTAGAATAATTTCATCGAAATAATGACCCACGTTACGCCAAGAAGCCTCATGTTTGGATTTGGAATCCATCGCTCTCCGAGATATAAGCCCAAAATACCCATGAAAAGCAACCCTGCGCCGCTGAGAAGTTCTGGTAAAACGGTTCCAACCATTGCTCCGATAGCAGACCAAATGAAGACCATAGCCACCAATAGGCCGAGACTCAAACGCTTTTCACCGTGAACAGCCAAATCAGTAACGCTGTCCATATCTGGTGCCTTCTCTACGGTTCCATCGCTCTGTACAGCTCCGGCACCACCTGATTCCTCATCAACGGAAGTGAACAAAGGAGAAATTTCACCAACTGCTATGTCCTCAATATTAGATTCTGGTGCAACAGGAGGGGCATCTTTTTCCTCCTCCATATCAACCATGAAGGATTTGATATCAACTCCTTTCGCCCGTTGAAAGGCGCGTTTGCGGACCATCTCGTCGCGAGATGAGGTGGGGGGCGGTGTAGAACGGCGCCCCTTCGACTCATCTGTCATGACTTGCTCTTCCAAGAAGTCCCCTTCAATGCTTTCGCCGGATGCTGGTTTCGGCGGTGTTTTCCCAAAGAGTTGAAAAAACGCCAAAGAAATATCCTATGCGGCGCAATACCTCGTTTTTGAAGAAGGGAATTCGAATCAAAAGAAATGGGACAGCCAAAAGGGACAAAGAGGGCCCGCGGAAGGAGGTGACATGGCGGCCACCCATGGGACTCCGACCGGAGACCTAAACGCGCACGGAATTACTCCCTCTGGAGATGTCTACTGGAACCAAGATGCTTCAACTCTGATCGAGTTGGCAGTCAGTCGAAAAGAAGGTGTTTTCAGTGCCCATCGAGCTCTTGTCACTGAGACTGGAGAACGTACCGGCCGTTCCCCGAACGACAAATTCATCGTAGACGAAGCAACGACCACAGAAGACATCAACTGGGGCGATGTCAACGTATCAACTGACCTCGAAACCTTCACGAAAATGAGAGCGAAAGTCGTCGAATACCTCTCCGCACAAGACACACTGTTTGTCCAGGATTTGTACTGTGGCGCTGATTTCAGTGAAGCACTTCCAATCCGCGTCATCAACCAGAACGCATGGCACAATGCCTTTGCACGAAATATGTTTATTCGGCCAGACGCGGAAAGACTCGCTTCTCATTCCCCTGAGTTCACCGTCATGCATGCTCCACACTTTGAAGCAGATGCTGAACAGGATGGTCTCAACTCCCATTGCTTTGTTATTGTAAACTACCAAGCGAAAGAAGTCATCATTGGTGGAACTCGCTACGCTGGTGAAATCAAAAAATCGATTTTCTCTGTGATGAATCTTATACTCCCAAAGAAAGGAATTCTACCAATGCATTGCTCAGCCAACACCACTGGCGATAATACTGCCATCTTTTTCGGACTTTCTGGAACCGGTAAAACCACACTCTCTGCAGACCCGAACCGAGCCCTCATCGGCGACGATGAACACGGCTGGGGCGCAAACGGTGTCTTCAACTTTGAAGGCGGATGCTATGCTAAACTCATTGACTTGTCTGAAGAAGACGAGCCTGAAATCTTCGGAACAACCCGAAAGTTCGGAACCGTCCTTGAAAACATCGTTATGGATGATGCTGGAATCCCAGATTTCACCGATGTCACCAAGACCCAAAACACCCGAGGCTCCTATCCAATTGAATTCATTGAAAACAGAACCCTTGATTCAAAGGGTGGACATCCGCAAAATGTCATTTTCCTAACCTGTGACGCTTTCGGTGTTCTACCACCAATCTCTCGACTCACGCCTGCTCAAGCAGCCTACCATTTTATCTCCGGATACACAGCTAAAGTTGCAGGAACTGAGATTGGAGTCAAAGAACCTCAAGCAACGTTCTCAGCATGCTTTGGAGAACCGTTTATGCCGATGCACCCCGGAGTTTATGCAGACCTCCTTTCCAGCAAAATGGCTGAACACGGTGCAAAAGCATGGCTCATCAACACCGGATGGTCGGGTGGAGCATACGGCGTAGGGAGCCGAATGAAGATTCGATACACACGCGCAATGTTGAACGCTGCAATGGACGGAGATCTAGACAATGTGGAATTCGTAGTTGACCCACGCTTCGGCTTCGAAGTTCCTGTTGAATGCCCGAATGTTCCCGGAGATGTATTGCAGCCTCGCAACACGTGGTCCGATGCCGCACAATACGATGCAACAGCAGACAAACTCGCTGCAATGTTCAATGAAAATTTCGCTCGCTACGAGGCTGGTGTTTCACCAGAAGTGAACGCTGCAGCACCTCGTTCAATCGCTTGAAGATGAAGAGCTTAGCAACGATTTGAAACCCCGTTTCAAACAAACTCGAATCTATAAGTGTTGAGCATTATTTCATTCTGTGTCCGATTCAACGCCAATGATTCAAGATTCGGCGGTTGCCGGCGATGTGCATGTTGGAGATGTACATAATACAACACAGAACACCCACGTCGACCAATCCACCAATGTTCAACTGCCAAACCTCGACGGCGCTTTGGGTGAAAAAATAATCACAATCCTCAAGACCGTGTTTGGCTTTGTTGGGGGTATCATCGGTGTCTCGTTGCTGTTTACAACCGTCATCGTTTTTGGAATTGGTTTTCTAATCTACAACGGTAAACTATGATTGGTTCGACAACGATAGGTGCTGCATCAAGAGTTCAACCGTTACTCCGCAAGTAAGCACCCCATCTGAAGGGCCAGATGATTTACAATAAATTGGTATGCCTATTTCTCTGAAATATAGATGTCGTATTGCTCTTGCACATCTTCAGCAGTGATAGAATTTACAGACGGTGATTTTACTCTCAAAACTCCATCAAGGTCAACAATCCAATATGTTGGAAATCCTCCATCAACGTTACCTGATACGTAATCAGCGGCGACTTGAGAGTGAAGGATTGGATGTGTTGTGTTGTATTCCATCGACCAATTTACGGCATAGGTTTGGTTAGCGGCCTCCCATGTTTCATTGCTTCCAAGAATCTCAACAAAACTAACATTGTAACGATCGTCAAGGTCTTCCATTTCTTGAATGAGGCTCGTGGCATTCTCAGTTGCCTGAATGCAATAAGAGCACCATTCACCCATATTAAGAAGGACAACGAGCATTGTTCCCTCCATGTCAGAGAGTGTTACATTATCTCCATGCTGGTTGGGTGCGGTCAAATCAGGTATTTTTTCCATTGTGGATGGTGCGACACTGTCCTCTTCATCGGATTCATCCGTACCGATGCATCCTGACAGAGGCATAAAAAGAATCAACAGAAAGACAAACAATATCTTGCTTCGCATGGATTATCGAATGAAAATTGAAAAATAAACCATTCCCCATCATAATTGCCTTACGATAGGTTCAGAGCAGTTGTCTGAGACTCGTTTGTATTTGGTTTTCCGATACAAAGGGGATTTCGTCGGCTGATACAAGCGCCATGGAGAGTCTATAGCTCGGGTTTATACCGTGAAGCAAAGCCTAACATTCGCCTTCTCCTATTCGGATTCATTCGCCCATCTTGTTGCTGCATAGATCATCAACACTATTCCTACAACAAGCAAAGCGGGCCAACCAAAGGAGATTACTGCAATTAATGCTATTCCTGCTGCAATACCAATCCTTACTCTCACAACAGAATCATGAACATCTTGGTCAGGACGGAACCATTCCCAAGGCCTAAGCCAGGAATCGTCGATGTGTATCGAAGGCCAAAGCCAGTGGATAAGATGGGTTATATCGATAAATGTTGTAATCAAAAGCACGGAAAGACTGACCACCCAAAATAAAGCAAACTCCAGAGTTGAAAGGTTACTTCCCGCACTGTCGTTCGTCAACATACCGAAGTAGATGAAGATCAATGAGCCAAGCAGCAGTATTCCAGGGGGGAAATTCCAATCATGGAATTTGTGATTGACAAGCGTTGCAACCCCCTCGGAATTTTTTGAAGGCGACGATACTGCATCGCCATCTCCGTCAAGACCGACACTTGCCAATACTCGCCGAGCTTGCTCCTTTCGTTCTTTCCAGTATCGACTCCGGTGTTGGTGTTCCCAACTTATGAGAGGTACAGGCAAACATACAAAAAATATGCCGAGGAAGTTAGGAAACAACAACGTCACTGGGTAGAAATATATCAAAATCCCAACTTGCAGGTAGATTTTTGATGCTGCCCAGTCTAACCAAGTTGGTCTGCTATGATCAATTTCCTCAGGTAATTCCTCATCCCTATCCCGAGTTTCTATGTCTGTGTGTTTCACAGCATCACCAAGCTCCATTCCATCCTCCGGTTCATCGTCATCGAAGAATTCTAGCAACGCTAGGAACGCCCCCACAAGGAGAACAATGGTGAAGAAGATGACTATTAGGATGAAGTCCCAATATCCAAAAGACCCGTCAATAAACAAGAACCCGATTAGAAATTCCCGAAAGGATTCATCCTCTGTAAACATATCAGGGTCCATCAAAGAATCAAAAATAATAACCCCAAGAAAAGACACAGAAAGGAACCAAGGAACGAACCATTCCCCATCACTCTCGCCATCCATTTCTCCCAATTCTGTTCCACAATTCGGGCATTCAAAGAGTCCAAATTCCCCATCATCCAATGCCCTCCCAAAGTTGCAATCAGGACACTGAATGACAGCCATGAGATGGATTACCAGAGAATGTTCTACATAAGGTGATACCCGTTTTAGGTATTCACTGTCACAAAAGAACTAACTTCAATGGCCACCCTGAATTCTCTTGGCTTGGTTGAACTATTGAATCAAAGAAGTGGTTTACTAATGTCACGCGGGTAGGCTATGACAAGACCCACTGCATGTTACATCTCTTCTAAATACCAGGGAGTTAACGATATTGCAAAAGCAACCCGAAATACAAAATGCCTCGAAAAGTTAGGGTCATCAATGGATTTGGATACTGCGGCTTCGTATGCAGAAATTATTGGCCTTGTTACTATTCTTGGCGCCGCCATTTACTCGTGGTTCCAAATCCGGGAAATGAAGGCGAGTCGAGACAGTGCAGCTGCTTTGATTCTGTCAGAACATTTCCACAGGCCAAATTGGGTGGCTGGTGTAGTTGAATTGGTGTACCAACCGAAGGACATTGACTCGTTAGAGAAATTCAAGGAATATCATGGCGAGCAATGGCCCGACCTCATGGCCGTCATGACCACTTGGGAAAGCATGGGAGCCCTCGTCCATCGAGGCGACCTTGATTTCCATCTTGTCTACGATATGTATTCCGGTTTGATCCTTTCAACACATGAAAATTGTCAGCCTTTGATCCAAGGAGAAAGAGACCGTTTTGATAACACACGATTCGAGTGGTTTACTTGGCTAGCAGACCGAATTAAAGAATTCAAGGATTCGCAACGTGCTCCTGTAGCAGCGTACCTTGAACACCAAGATTGGAAGCCGCCTGTCCTCAATCCAGAATGATACTTGGTAATATTTCATCGAATTAGTGTTTGAAAAGGAAGAGGGGCATTGGCTAGAAGCCTTTGCAAACGGTAGCGTTAGCAGCGACCCACT
>QQRW01000030.1:0-3510 GCA_003602605.1 Candidatus Poseidoniales archaeon
AGTTGGTCATCCATTCCTGTGTTCATATTTGGATAGAAAAGAGTTGGAATGCCCATGTTCCGCATTTCATGGAACGAGTTGTATCCACCTGCTTGGACTGCAAAGTCAAATGCGTTGAAGTACATTGAATTTGGGTAATCTCTCAACAAATGAACCCTCTCGTGATCGAAATCTAATCGCTCACCTAACATTGACTCGCCGAGTACAATATGCATATCCGGATAATGAAGCAAGGCGTCAATAGTCAGCCGAATCTCAGAATCAATATCATTGATTTGACCCGCTCCCAATTGAACATATGTTACTCGAGCATCGATCGGAAGATTCAATCGACTCCTTGATTTTTCTCGTGACAACATTTCATCTTTACTTAGCAATGTGATTGGAGGAATATGCAATGTCTCAACGGAGTGAATAGAATCAGATTGTGGTACATTCACTGCATCCCCAGGATGGACAATCAGATCAAAATATTCGATACTATCAACTGGAATTGAAGAACCTTTACGGAACATTCCTCGACGCATCCAAATCCGTGTTATTTCTTCCCTTCCATAAATCGAATTTAACATGCCGCGATAAGGAAAAGCACCATCAAACATGAAAAATTTGGGATTATGAGTTTCCAAGACAAGTGTCAGCATTTCTTCAACCAACATGTTCCAAGTCGATGAATCCATATCGCTGTGTTTGTATTTACCCGCCAGATGATAGGTGGCAAAGTCATCAACATACGGTATATGCAACGTCGGCATTGTTGTGAAAAAGATGATTTCCATTTTAGGGTCTTGCCTACGCATTTCACGTGCTACAGAATACATGCGGGTAAAATGACCGAATCCAACGCCGTTAGTAGGAAACAATACAATAGCATTTTTTCGAGGCTGTACCTCGTAATCGAGCTTAAGACCATCGGTTGAAGCAGACGTTTTTCCGAGACGAGTCATACCAATTCGGAGACAAAGGAGAGGAAAAGTGAGAGGGAGGAACAGCAATTTCCATGGTTTTCGAACGGCATCGGTAATATGGAGGCCTAATTGAAAAGAAACGGAATGTCTCAGCCTACGGTTCTCCCTTTTGAGTGAAGAAATTTTACGAATTCTTCGAACTTCTTCAAGTTCGGCTGTTTCTTCAAAATCCTCCATGTCACATGGTAGCCACTTTAGTTCTTGACAGTTCGCAATAATCAGGGGTAAAATCTCGTATTGGCGGTGTTATTCCAATATCTCGTTGTAGAGATTTACCATCTCCAATGGATACGGCGCTTCCATCATCTCGAGATAGGTGGAAATTCGTTCCCAAACATGCTCACGCCATTGACTTGGAATAATTTCTTTGGAGGGCGGGTACACTTTATCCCACCAAGAAAAATCGTTCTCTAGAAGTTCTTGTATCGATAATGGGGCTTGATTTTTCAACCCCATTATATCGATAGCCCAAAGCGCATGCATGGCCGTAGGAATTATTTTCCGATTCAAAAACACTTGAATTTCTTTCGCATTAAAATTGAAAGGTCTACCCAATGGTCCATTTTTATGAAAACACTTCCAACACTCTCCACACCCTCCATTACCATTTTTTCTCATGCATGAATTTAGATACGGCAATAGTTCAGATTGTTGACAGATTTTCATAGCTCCAGCTTCAGAAACCCCAGCAATGGGAAGAGTGAGGTCAAGACCTGCGTGTGAGAATCTTTTTGTCCAATACTGGAAATAAGGTGTGTTCTCAAAGTTGCGAAAGACTCGGCCTTTCCAAAGCCATGAGTTGTCTACAGGCATTCCAAATGCTATGCCCCCTAAATCGAGGTGGTCTGCGAGTAAAATCAAATGTGAAGCACATGCAAGATCCGTGGAAAATCCTATACTTTGGTCATGGTATGTACGAATAATCTCATGGTTCGAAGGGATTGAGAGAACTTTCCGATCATGAACATCAATTAAATGATTGATTAATTTTTTAGCATTATCATGCTTCAATTGTGACTCGAAAGAGCGTTCATGATACCCAAGAATCGTATCATCTGGTAACACAAGATAGGCTGCTGTTGAATCCGTACCAGCTGAGAAGGAAAGGCCTAGATGAGACCCTTTTTTTCGCGGAGATTGAATTTGAAGTTTGGCCTCTTTATGCCACGGAGAAAGCAGTAACTCAGCGACTAAACCGAGCAAACTTGGATGAACTTGTTCTATATTGAAGTCTTCAGGCATATCCCAATAACAATAGTTTTGGGGAAATCGAAACCAAATTCGCTGATTTTCTTGGAAGAAATTTTCGATTATTTTTTCTTTATTCCATTCTCTCTCACTAACCGGAATGGGTTGGTTTTTCTGTAACGACGCATGTCTCTTCGATTGGAAACCTCTGAGTGAAATCGACACTTCTTCACCTCTAGCTTCCAACACTAGCAATTGATCTATCGATTTTTGAAGGTAAGGCAGTAGTTCTGAATCTTTCCATTGTTGAAGTAGCTGAACTATTTCTTCATACTGCTGCTGATTCCAATATGAACGAATAATAACACTTCTAGCAAGTTTCTGTTCTCGAGGAATGTCTACGAGTTTTTCTGCATGATGGAGGGCTTTAGAATAGTTACCTGCATTGTACGCTCGACGCATCAAGGTTCGTCGAATCATAGTACTGGATGCACATGGAGATTATCAATTTGCGCTCATATCCTCAACTGAAGCAGTGCATTACCGAAGGATATGTAACTGCCACACTCCCAATAACCTCCATGGGGGAACTGCTGATTACTGGTGGTGCCGGTTTTATTGGTAGTTCTCTAGCAAAGAAATCTCTTGAAAGTGGCTGGAAAGTTCGTATTTACGACACTGTTCCAAACGGTCGAGACAAAACACTAGTTGAACTTGAAGATGCAGGAGTTAAAATCATTGTAGGCGATATACGGGATTCTGAAACACTTCATGAAGCCATTTCAGGATGCAGTGCAGTGGCCCATTTAGCGGCACAAGTATCCGTGCCACATTCGATGAACAATCCCCAAGAGACCATGGATGTAAATGTGAACGGTACTGCGCAAGTTCTCGAACTTTGCCTATCGAATGGAGTTGAACGGATGGTTATGGCTTCAAGCGCTGCAGTGTACGGAAATTCCGAAAACTTTCCCTTGAATGAAGATGACGCTGGAATGACGCTTTCTCCTTACGCTGAATCGAAATGGATGAATGAAAAACAAATTCTTGATGCTCGGCAAGAAGGCCTAAACGCAGCAGCTTTGCGATTCTTTAACGTCTATGGTAATGGGCAAAAGTCCGATGGTGCTTACTCAGCAGTCATTCCAAAATTTATTGATTTAATGTTGGACGGAAAAACGCCAATTGTAAACGGAGATGGATTGCAGACTCGTGATTTTATACATGTTGAAGATGTTTGTACTGCTGTTTTATCATTGATCGAAGGTGATTGGAAAGCAGTTGAACATCATGTATTCAACGTAGCGACACAAACGAAAATATCCCTACTGGATTTGATAGATACAATTAACCA
>QQRW01000030.1:3562-19219 GCA_003602605.1 Candidatus Poseidoniales archaeon
CCTTCACGAAAAGGAGACATCCAACATTCATTAGCAGACATTCAACGTATGAAAAATACATTCAACTGGAAACCAAAAGTAGATCTCCAAAGAGGTCTTGAAGACATGATTCATTCGAGAAAAGCAAACAGGTGATATGTTGAGGGTTTTCTGGTTTACAGGCCGTTCATTGAGTGATTTGTGCTCCACCACTCAAACCTCACTGGCTTCGGGCTTGATCGAACGTGGGATTGACTTAACGATGATCAATCCGGATAAGCAGGGAGCGCATAGGTCGCGGTCATGGAGTCATGTATCTGTATCGATAAATGCCCGCCCGGGTTTTCGTTCAAGAGCGCTTGGAAAAGAGATGTTAAACTGGTGTAAAAAAAACGACTTGACCCGAGGCAGCGTTTGCTTACTGGATTGGCGCATTGCGAATTATCTGATACATTACCTTGAACAGCTAAACATCTCTTGGATTCTCATTGATCGTAGCCCACCTGCCGACAGTGGACTCCTTTCATTCCTCCAGTGGCCATCATGGCGGAAGAGTTGGAGAAGTGTACGTAAAAAGGGTGCTAAAGGATGCGTCGTCTCATTAGAACATCAACAATTTGTTCAAAATAAAATTGGTCTTCATAGGGATTCCATATCGATATTGCCAGCGGGAGTTGATCTCGAACTGTTTCACACCTCTGAGAAAAAACAAATTCTTACCCTCGTTTATCATGGAAAAGTCGACAGGAATCGTGGAATTTTAGCTTTGCCCATGTTTCTTCAAAAAATGAATAATATTGGTCTTAAGGCTCGACTAATCATTATCGGCAATGGAGATTGTTTTGACCAATTGAATACAATTTCCCTCGGAGATGAAAACATTGAGGTTCACCCATCCATGCCTCAATCAGACCTTTCTGAAATATTATCAAAATGCCACATCGGACTATTACCGATGCCCGATCAAAAAATTTGGAGAATGGCGAGTCCGCTTAAACGAAGCGAATATGCAGCGAGTGGTTTACTGATTTATGGCATTGATCATAATGGTCATCTCTTCGAAAACCAAGAAAAATTGGAATGGATGAGGCTTGTAAAACAGCATGATTTCCACGATGAAGGCGTCAAATGGATTCAAACCTTGGATTCAGAGCGTCTAGTAAAACTTGGACTTGAGGCTCGAAGATTTGCTGAAGAAAATCTATCTTGGAAACATACAGTTGATGTTCTTGAAGATGTCATTCATTCGTGCTCCATCAGCAACGACGAGTAATGATTCAACCATTTTTTAGTGGTATTTTCGATCGAAAAGGAATCTGCTTGCTCCCTCAAAATCGATGATGGTTTGGGAGTAGCGAGCATGTCTTGAACATTGATGACCCACTCATCCATATTCTGATACGGGACTTGAACAACCGATTCTGGGACCGAAATAACTCGATCAGAGGCCAATACCTGCAGACCACATGTCAGCGCTTCAAGTACAACTAGCGGTTGTCCTTCAAATTCAGAAGGTACCAAAAGCAGTGAAGCTGTTTGAAGCAAGCGTAATTTTTCAGATTCATCAACCCATCCAACGCAAGAAATCCAATCGTGAGGGCTGTATTGGATACCACTCATAGTAACACGCAAGTTTGGAATGGATTTTCGCACTTGTTCACAAACTTGAATTGCAAATCCATGACCTTTGACCGAGTCGTTTCTCCCGAGTAAGAGAAGATGTGAGCTGTCTCGTTGAGTGTCCACAGCCTGTATCATTGGAGAGACGGGATTGTTGATAATCTGAACCTTACCAATTCGAGGTTCTAATTCTAACTTCCAGTATTCGCTCAAAACCACGGTAGAACTTTCGAATTTCAAAAGATCAGCACTCATTGCACGTGAGCGACTGGATTCAGGAGCGCCGAGCCATGTATCGAACTGTCCTGAGTGAATGTGAACAATGTTCGGCACACCTGCCTTATGNGCCATTTGAGCAAAACGGCGTTTTCTCCACCATGACCAATCGGCAGCAGTGTGCAGATGAACAATATCTGGGCGACGGTTTTCATCATTCAGCAATTTGGAAAGAGCGGCTCGAGCCCGTCGATACGCCCGCCACTTGGCCCATGGGGAACCTTCGACATGAGACGAGAGAAGCTCAGCATTCCATCCCTCAGGTGGATGTTCAGCAAGGATACGCATGACGTTTGCCATGCCACCTGGTGAATCACACGGTCCAATGTGAAGCACCTTTGGCATATGAAGCCGTCAACGCCATTGGATGAAGAGGTTACGGGGTGAAAGTGGCCTTGTGATGGACTTTGCGAGAGGAGAACTCAAGGGGAGAGGGCATTTGAAACATCCATGGTGTGGATTCCTGCCCTGGTCGAAGTAGGACTCGGAATTGCAGCCTTGACACCGTTTATGGTCCATCGACTCTCGGTTGGTAAGTGGAGAAAACAAGGAATTGAATACCCAGTGAACGATCGTAAACGACCAGACGTTACGGTCTTACTCCCTGTATGGAATGAACAGCTCATCATCGAAAAGAAACTTGACAATCTCGCCCAGCAAAACATCCGCTGTTCGCTTCTCGTCATTGATTCCGCTTCTACCGATGAAACGGTAAGCAAAATCAATGCATGGATTCAATCGCATCCCAAGGTGTTCGATAATTTCAGTCTCCTTACGATGAAACAAAGATTGGGCAAAACTGAGGCTGTTCGGCAAGCGATTGAAGAGATGGAAAAGAACGGTTTTGACGGTTGCATCTGCATGACGGATGCCGATGCACTGCTTCCCCCGGATGCACTGCAACGGCTGCAAGGGTGGTTCGTTGACCCGAGTGTCGGGGCAGTCGGCGCCCGTGCCCGTCGGCATGGGAGTCTTTCCAGCGAACGCTCACACAGAACCATGTTTGAACTGCTTCGAGAAGGAGAATCTGCTCGCGATTCAACGCCTTTCCTTGAAGGATCGTGCATGATGTGGAAACGTACAGCATTCAATTCAAGTCAGCTCAATACACAGTCGAACGCAGACGATGCGCAGATTGCCACTGGTGTAAGGCTCAATGGTTATCGAAGCCTGTATGACTCAAATGTTCATTTTGAAGATATGGCACCTACGACTCCTGAAGGACAACGCAGACAAAAAATTCGCCGTGGACAAGGGCTTCAACGGCTCCTCATGAGTCACCGTAAGTCTTGGTTTGACAAGCGTCTCGGAACATTTGCAAGCATATTGCGCCGCGAGGCTCATTTTCATTTGATTGCACCGCTGTTGTTCTTTGGCGCAGGAATGGCGGCTGTAATTCGATGGGGAATCATCACAATCGCAGGAATGCCAAACGGTACATTGGCTGCGATGCACGGGAGCCTCGCATGTATCGAATTGTTTTGTCTAACAGCATGGATACTCAACAGGCAAGGCATTCGCGTACCGCTCTTAGAGACCGTTGGGAGTGTCTTTTCTGGTATGGAACACCTCATGATTGGACACTGGTATTCTCTACGGGGGAAATCGCTCCACATGTGGGAACAACACAGCGATACGCGTATTGCACTCTCTGAATCAGATTTGAATTAAAAAAAAAAGGCCCCCCCGTAGACCGAAGTCCACGGAGGGGCGGCTCTCGTGTTCCAGTGGAACACGTGATTTATTCGCTGAATCTACTTAATTTCTCTAAAAGAAATCACGAAGAAACTGCACTGGAAGTGTCGATGGTCTTACCGGCTTGAGTGTCGGTAATGGTAATGTCGACCTTACAGGTTGTGGTTCCATCACAAAGATCTTGTCCTTGCTCGTAGATGGTAATTCCATCTCCGACTCCCCAAACTTGGTCGTCGGTGGTACCGAACTCAACAAAGGAGCAGGATCCGTCGCCGGAATCCTTGTCGCAGGTTAGTGGAGCACCATCATCGATGGAGATCTTCACTGAAACAGCTGCCCAGTTGATTTCTTGTCCTTGGTTCATTGTTATTCGAACGAGGCTGTCGTCGGTGTTAACTGAAGGTTCTCCTTCAATTGCTCCGTCTGCTGCAAAGTCATAAAAGACTGCAGAGTCGCCAGTGTTTCCTTCTGCGAGGGAACTAGCCCAGACGTACAGTACACCAGCAAGAACCACAGTAATTGCGACCATTAGAATGGTAGCGATAACTGGGCTAACAGCTTCTTCGTTTCTATTTTCGTTTTTCATATTTTTGTCCTCCTTCCCGAAATCGGGGGTAGTTTGCCCACCTACTCCGTGATATTTAACCCTGCTCCCTTTAATCTTCACAGAATCCGTCGTAACAGCCGAAAATGGGGCATTTTAATTCATAGTTAAAATTTGAAGATCCCTGCCGCAGAGAGTAGAGCATATGTTTTGTAAGCGCGAACTGCGCGACAAAACAACATTTTCCTAAAGAAAGTCAAATGTTATTTTTTCAGCCCCAAGGCTATGAGAATAAAGGTGAACAGGGTGAGAGTAATGCGGAGGGGATGGGATGCACTCAACAAGAACTTCAGCAGCCCTGTTCAGTTCAGTCCACGCATTTACGGTTTATATTGGTTTTCAAAGAAAAAACGGACATTTAGCGTTCCTACACGCGCAAAATCACTCAACTGTGAGGATTTCTGGACCACCATCAGTGATGTAAACAGTGTGTTCAAATTGGCAAATGTTGCCCCCATCCATGCAGCGTAAAGCATGGTACGTCTCAAGGAAACGAATACTGATGAGTTTCTTCACAAGGGCATTCCACTTGCTCTGCAAACTGGCTTCGTCTGCATCAGGGAACGGTTTCTCAAGCATTGGGTAGGCCCATCGCTCAGCGAACGGTAGCGTAGAATAGCGTTCTTCGAGATTACGAGCGAGTTGGGCCCCGAGTGGCTTTAGCTGACCCTTTGCTCGAGCTTTACGTGATGTTGTAAGTCCGGTTACTCGATAGATGTTGGATGAACTGGGTGAGCCAATATTTTCAATGAGTCCAGACTTCCCAGTCGTGTTGAACGGTTCAACGGCATAGACACTGCCTTCTTCGACGACGCCTTTGAATCCGCGATTATCCGGGCCACAGGCATACGAAGGGATCGAAACACCTGCATGCAGTTCCCAAGGCTTGAGTTGATGTCCACACAAGTTTCGAATGGGTTGGAATCCTGCATCGATTGACGGCTGGGCTGCGGCTGCGCCGACTTTGTACCATGGCGTACCTGGGTGCATCACTTCTATTGCTGCATCTCGAGCTTCTTTCGCTGCTTTAATTTGCTCTGTGTGGTTGTTGGTATTACCGACCTCAAAGGTGAGGGCATTATCTCCAATATGGCCTTTAATGTGTACGCCGTAATCTATTTTGACACAGTCTCCTTTTTCCAAAACCATGTCCCCTTCCCAGCCTTCGGGACCTTGAACCAAATGATTGGTTGTGAAATGAGCTGCAAGATCGTTTGAGTGGATTGTTGCTGGGAAAGCAGGCTTACCGCCGTGACGATGTATGAATCGTTCTGCGGATTCAATCACTTCGTGATATGTCTTACCCGGTTGTAACTCGAGTTTCATCGCTTCCAATGTACGACGCGCAACATGCCCTGCATCACGCCAATACTTCAGTGATTCTTCAACATCCATGCGTCCACGTCGTTAGTAGGTATTACGCCCTCTCTCATAATGCTTACCGAAAAACCGGACGGTTTTTGCAACGATTTCTCGACGGATACCAAAGTGCTACCCAATCCCCCTGGACATGCTCCGGGTAAGATTGCCGAATCAGGTAAACCGAGTTGAATTCCAGCGGCTTGAGATTCATGCAAGGGGGCAACGCCTGCTACATTCGCGCTGGTTGCGGTTACTGGGCCAACTGCAGCCGCAAGTGCGATTGCCGTTGGATGGGCAAACACGCGCACGGCAACGCGTTTCCCACCGAGTCGAGTATCAAGAGGGGTGTGAGCATCAAGAATAAGGGTCAACGCACCTCGTTCGAAGCCTTCGAGTAAACGGTAAGCGAACTCTGGGACATCAACAAGCGCTTGAGCTTGTTCAAGTGACGCAACCCCCAGGCTAACTGGCTGATCCGCTTGACGTTCTTTAAGTGCGAACAAACGGTCGAGTGCTTCTGAAGTAGGTAAAGTGGCTAATCCAGGCAAAGTTGAGGTTGGATAAGCTACAACTCCTCCAGCCCGGAGAATTTCAAGGGCAGTAGTGGGAATTTCGCCCATTTGTACACCTCACGCAAGGGCCCATGTCGAAACATGCTGTTCTGCCACGGTAGCGGCCAGTTCCTTGTCTTCCGTTTTGACCAGAAGCTTTCCACTGGGATACAATGTAAGATCGCACGGGCCTGAAAAAGTCCAACATAGACGGGTTTGTATTCCAACTGTATACCCAGCATCTTGTATGATTTGTCCAACTTTTTCAAGATTGATGGATGTAACACCCTCTGGGACAATTTGCCAAGCGGCTTTATTGCCGCATAATTCCATAGCGAATCCGTCACTCATAAGCTCACTTCACAGATCGTCAGGGCGAGAAGGTTTCAACTCGGAAGGTGGGCCGCTCGGGGGGCCGGATGGAGGGCCAGAAGGTGGGCCGCTCGGGGGGCCGGATGGAGGGCCAGAAGGTGGGCCGCTCGGTGGACCGGATGGTGGACCGGATGGTGGGCCGGATGGTGGACCAGAAGGTGGGCCGGATGGTGGACCAGAAGGTGGGCCGCTCGGTGGACCGGATGGTGGACCAGACGGAGGGCCAGAAGGTGGACCGGATGGTGGACCAGACGGAGGGCCAGAAGGTGGACCGGATGGTGGACCAGACGGAGGGCCAGAGGGTGGGCCGGATGGCGGGCCACTCGGTGGACCCCCAGAAGGTGGTGTTGGCACCTGCGGAGGAGTAGGTGCGGTCTCTGGCTGAGGTGTTTCTGGTTGTTCAGGTGCCGGCTCTGACTCGACAGGAGGAGTTTTGTGAAGTCCTGCTGCTTGCAGAAGAAGATCTCCGGTTGGAGGGGTGCTTTGAGATGGAGTAGATGCAGAGTTCGCTGCTGCTTGCTCGAGGAGGTCGTCGGATGGGGCAGCCGTTGTCGGCTCTAGGTTGGATTTTTGCCATGGAGGAGTGCGAGGAGCGTCCTCATCATCTTCGTTGTTTTGTGAACCTCCGGGTACGATTTTGGTTAAGCCCCCAGCTGCATTTTCTCCGGTATACGAGGTCATAACCATTTGGCTAGGGTCGATAATTTCACGTTCGTCGACCTTTCCGAATGAATCCAAGTGTGTGTTGAAAGCGCCGCTGAAAAGGCTGGAGCCAATCGAATTACCAAAGGCACGGCCTTGTTCTGCAACATAGGTAAACGCTGCATCATATGGGCCGAGCGTGAGCGATTGCCCACCACCCGAAACACTGAATGTCCATGTACCGTTTTCAAGAGGGAATTCAAAGGTGAAATTCCGAGTAAGGCCTGGGCCCAAGGAAGTAATCCCTGATTGCGATTCAACTTTCAGGCCGTCGCTTGTAATGATGTGAATCTCAAGGCCGCCGAGTGGGATTGCAGCTTCATTGGTCATGTCAACGGTGACCAAAACGACGTCTTCATCATCGTCGTCTATGTCCATTTCAACCGAGGACAAACGTGCTTCAAGAGATGCTGTCCGAACTGAATGGTCGTCGCTCATATGTGCCACCGTAGAGGTCTCTCTACAAAGTCCTACTTCAAATCAATGCAAGGCTTCTCACTCAACGAAGGCGTAGTCGAGTCTCAGAGGGCAAGGACCAGTCGACTGCAGCCACGGTATGGTTTCGAACATCCAAAGAGGTCCGGTATTCGGCTGTTTTGGAACGGCCACGTAGGAAATCCCGCATACCGAACCACAATACACCAACCACTGGAATAAGGTAGATGAGTTTTCCAAAGGCTCGTGGACCCCAGTGATGTTTCTCCAGCAGCGTACCGTTATCGTGGACCACTGCAATTCGAAATCCACGTTGAGCGAACGAACGTCCAAACGCACGGCCTGTGTACTTGAAATACAGGTAATGCGCACTGAAAAATAGGACCCAATTAACAACAAATCCGGCCAAATATCTTCCACCTTCTGCGACCAAAGAATAACTCATGAGGAAGTAGAGGAGGTTCTGGCCGGTTAGAAAATGCAGTACCAATGTCAAAAGAACAACATCAAGCATATATGCGGCTGAGCGTTTCCAAGCCGGAGCGATGAGCATGCCTTCGGGAGCCGAGGAAAGTACTGCTTGGGCAAGCGTTCCACTGCCCTGATGGACACTAACCGGGCTGTCTGCCATGTTGTGTGGTAGCGGGTGCCCTTTGTCAAGTGTTGGCTTTACAATTCAGCCGTGAGTAACATGCCAAGCAAACAGGTTTCGCTCCTCAGCCCAGTCCAACCATGCACGCCATGTGCTATCTTGGCGCAATGTTTTGGCGTTACCGAGGACAATGAGCCCTCGCTTAGCACGCGTCAGTGCCACATTAAGCCGCCTGCGGTCCTTCAAGAAACCAATCTCGCCAGCATCGTTGGCGCGGACAGCTGAGAACACAATGATTTCTTTTTCACGGCCTTGGTATCCGTCTACGCTCTTGATTTCAAGGCCCTCATACGGCCCACCTTCGTCTCTGCCGCCTGCTTGTTCAAACAAATCGACGAGTAATCGTACTTGGCCGTTGTATGGAGTAATTACTCCGATATCAGATGGTGTCAAATCTCCTGCTGCCAGCAAGTCATTGACAATCGAGAGAACCTTAGCTGCTTCATCAAGATTGGACTTGCTGCTGCTTTCTTCATCGACAATCTCGGAGCCATCAATCGGAACAAATGCTACCGGATGATCCCAATCAGGCCATAGGAAGCCGGCAGCAGGAGGACGCTGTTCGGAACTGCAACCATCGTCAAGCCGACCATCATAGAAACGAGCGCTCGGATATTCTCGAATCGTCGGGTGCATTCTGTATTGCGTGGTAAGCATATGAGCCTCCAAGCCGCATTCAATAAGGCGTTCAAACAATGAGCGTCCAAGTCCACCGTCTTCAGCCACTTTGCTGATCACCGTTGGAGGCAATTGCTTGTGATCGCCAACCAAAACCAGTTGGCGACAACCGCGTGTAATCGGGACCAACGCGCTCGGTTCACTTGCTTGGGTTGCTTCGTCCATCAAAACAACTGGAAACCGACGTTCGCCCAAAAGGCTGTGTCCAACACCGATGGTGGTCGCACAAATCACCTCAGCGCCATCAAGAACTGCAGAAATCATGTTGCCCTCAAGCTGTCGGATTTCTTTGAAATTACGATTCACATCTCTGTGCGCCATGCCTTTCTCTTTCCCTTTAAGACTGGAGAGAGTTCGGCGCAGATCATCGTTTTGTTCACGGATGAAGCGGATTTCTTCTTGCAGTGGATGGTTTTCGATTTGTGCGTCGAGCGTCGCGTTGCGAAGATGTTCTCGAACCTTCACCGGTCGTCCAATACGAACTGCATTGATGTTCAATTCAAGCAGGCCTTCCAGTAAATTATCGACGGCTACATTCGATTCGGCTGTTGCTAAAATTGGGCCACGGCCCATACGTACAAACGCCGCCAACAAACGAATGGCGGTGTGGGTTTTCCCCGTTCCTGGCGGGCCTTGAATGAGTGTAAGCCGCTGCTCAATGGCCGCTTCAATAGCGGTTCGCTGGGAATCATTGAGTTCCATTTTTCCGATTCCCAAAGGGCCATGACGTTTCTGGCCACGGATTTCAGGTGGTCGTTGAGCGGATGCTGAGATGTCGTGGAGCGAACCGAGGAGAACATCTCGAAGTACGGTTCCGCTATCGCTTTCCATCGAATGGAATGTCGTTAGTGCCTCATGCATACGGTCGTGAGCAACGCGGTTTGCACCTCGGTCAAGTCGCCAAGTTCCTTTCTTGATGTCGCTCGGCTTGTCGGCCACAACAATTCGAATCCGAGTTGGCCCGCGGTCAAGGACGATACCTTCAACGACTTTTTCGCCCCATGGGCGGGCTCGGGACAACAGGACTATGTCGCCGTGTCCAAACCGATGAATCGGTAACCTCGATCTTGATTTATTCTCAAAAACAAGTATTGGATCGCCAAAGAAACGTCCTTGAGTCCGACCGGTAAGATCAAACAAGGCCAGTCCAGCAGCCAACAGTCGTTGTTTGCTCCATTTTTTCCAACGCTCTTCGACCATCGCCGTTTCATCATCGAGTTCCCGGCGAATGAGTTTGGTAAAACGTGTGAAATGGTCTTGTCCTCGTTGCCACTTCAGCGGCATTTCTTCGGACAACTCCTTGTCAGCCTTCCTTTGAGAAGCGCTGTTGTTCATCCGACGGACTTTCCCTCGCTCCTCCATGGCACTTGGAGACTCACCTACACCATCAGCGTATGCCTTCAACAATGATGTATCCACAGGTCGTGAAACCCCATTACTTAAACCCAAAATGAAGGACGAGCATTTGGTGAGCAGGCTGTTTCGGCGTCGTAAACAAGACAAGTCCGAAGAAGGGAATGTTTGCCCTTACTGCGAATTTGTCAACGAAGACGGTGCAGAGAATTGTGCGCAGTGCTATTATTCCATCAACTTAGCACCACGCGACCAGCCAATGGCCACACCCTCAACATCCGGTTCTGACTTGATGAACACCTTACTCGAGGATAATGAAGCCCAAGAAGATGAGGCGGCTGTCGAGGCTGTGCTATCACTGGACGATGTGTCGGTAGAGATTGACCAGTACGAAACAACCAATCCTGGGGAAGAAGATTCGTTCCAATTCATAAGCGGCAGTACGCCTGAACTCGCACAAACAGTGGACTTTGAAGTACCGGAAGAGGTCGAACTGAGTGCCTCAGATGCTCCTGCGAACCCGGTTGTTTTCGACCTTGGTAATCAAGACCCACTCGATGACGTTCCCGAACCGGTACCTTCAGGGATGGGAAGTCTGTACTCGCCTTCCGTTAAGACTGAGAAAGATGAGGATTTGATGGGTTCGGTTGGGCCCAGTACTCCAGAACCATCGAAGACACCTGAACTCCCCAACTTCAACAACCTTGCTCAGGCCAGCCAAGCAACTGAACAGCATGCTGCCGCAGGAACCGTCGTGGCTACCCCGCAACTGCCCGATGTAACCTTACCGTCAACCCCAGACTTACCACTTGTCAACGCCGGTGTCGAAGCACCGGTCGCCGCAGTCCAAACTCCAGAGATTCCAGTTGTTGCGCAGCCAGCACAGACGGAAACGACAACCTCTACTGTGAGCACACCGGACCTTCCTAATGTAGGGCAAGCTGCAGAGACCCAGCCTGCGCCTGTGGTCGAAGCACCGCAAGATGCTGCTACACCTGCTCCTGAGGCATCTACTCGATTTTGGCCCTGGCCAGCACAAGAAGCGTGGGGTGCACGTGAAGTATACCGTGAAGTGGTAGCGATACTTGAAGCGATTAAAACTGGCCAGTATCCCAAAGCCGCAGAAACGCTCGATGCTTTGGGTCCACACTTGGATTTGAACTTTGAAATGCTGCTCCACATTGGTTCGGCTATGCGCGCTCTGAATCGAGAAGAACACCTACAGTGGACACTTGCAATGGCAAAATATGTTCACCCGAACAATGAACATGTAGTGGCTGCCGTTGCCCAATTATCCTGAGGTTTTGCCATGACGCCTGAACTCGAGTTTCGCTCTGACATGAAACTCGTCCCAGTCAGCAAATCCATTCTTCCACTGCTCTTGGAAGCATACAATGAGGACCCAAAGGCGGCACAAACAGCGCTTCCATGGCTCAATGCCGAATTCAATGTACAGGGTCAATTGAGTGACATGCTGTTCGATGTTGAAAATCAATCGGATGTCGATCGATTGCATTTCTGGTGGATTCGTTCCGAAGAGAAAGGAAGCTTCGTTGGCCTCATCGGCCTTGGTGACGAGTTACAACTGTTGCAATCATCCTACAACCTTGGATACTGGGTGCGTTCATCGTTCCAACGTCAAGGGATTGCACTTGAGGCAACGCGTACAATCCTTGAATGGTTAGAAAACAAGGCGAGAGAGAACCAAGAATTTCACCGTATAGAAATCACCGTTCACCCGCACAACGAACCTGGACTGGCTACTGCAAACCGTATTTGTGAAGAATGGGGCGGAGAACTCATGGAACAATTCATTGGCATCGAAATCGGGCAACGCACCGTCCCTCACCGCCTGCATATCCTCGATTTGCCTCGAGGTGAAGCGGCTTGAAAGCCACATGGCTCACTGTAGATTTCGACGATGAGCGACATGTTCCTCGTTTTTCTGGACACCCCACACGTAGCAAGCATGCGCAGGAACACATCGAAGAAGCCGAACTCAACAAGCAACTTTCAAAATCCTTCAAATCCGGTATGAAAGGATTTGAGAAATGGCTTGGGAAAAATTCTCACCCAATTACCTTATTTGTAATTGCAGACCTGTTCATGAGTGAAGAGTTTCGACTGTGGTTTTCTCATCTCTTGAAGATGTATCCTGAACGGTTGACCGTCGGTTGCCACGGATTGAACCACAGGTCATGGTCTGCTTGGCCAGAAGACAGTGACGGCTTTTCAAATGCTTTGAGTGAAGCAACTCGCGTGTTGAAAACGGAAGCCGGCGATGCCTACCGCCCGTGGTTTCGAGCACCAGGAGGTTACATTGCCCCATGGATGGCCCCCATTCTTGCGGAACATGGGTACACGGTTGACTCCTCGATCAATCCTTCTTGGTTGGTGAAACGGAAGGCTGGCAAAGGAAACACTTGGGCTGATGTTGCTCGCGCTCTCGAAGAGTCGAATGTTCTTTCACGGCCGTGGAAAACGAGCCTATCCCTACCCATAAACGGCCCTGCACTTTCTCTGTTTCCACTCTCAATTTTAGCTCGATGGACTTGGAAAAGAGCGCCCCCTTCCATTACGACGAATGAAATCGAACAAACAGTCGTTGAATCGAAAGCAGAGGTGACGACGTTGTACTGGCATCTCCTTGATCACGCTCGTGAAAAGGGGGCATGGAAGCCTCCTTTTCGGTGAACACAAAGTGACTATCTCAACACCCGCTCATACTGGATTCAATAAGATTTAATCGAAGTTGTATTCTCTACGAACAAAGGCTGACGCTGCAACAATACCAAGCAGAGTAGCAAGAGCTCCGATGCTTGGCAAGCCTTCCGAATCAAGCGAAGCATCAGGAACTGTCTCTGGTTGTAGGTCGTTGCTTTCGCACGGAATCCAATGACCATCAATTCCAGGTTCCCCTGCACCGGTAATGCCTCCTGCTTCAGCAAGATAGAGCATACCAGATCCTGCTGGCCATTCAACGACATAGTTGCCCACATAGAATGATGTTGAATTGTTCCAGACAGGTTGGCCGTTTGCAACCCATGTTTCCTTGCATGGGCAGATGTATGGCGCCCAGAATTCATAATCTTGGGCCTCGCCAGGAGCCGTTGCTATCAATCCGTTTGAATCGACAAATGTGACTTCGTAGTAGATTCCTGAGTTCGATGGATATTCGTAAATATCACCAACAGTCGCCGGAGTTGAAGCATTCCAAACCGGTACGCTTAGACCTTCACAAGGCCCAGGGCTTGGACCCTGGCCATCACAGAGTACCCAATGCACATCAATACCCGGTTCTCCACCGCCTACCGATACGCCTCCTGATTCAAGAGGGATGTACAAATTACCTGTACCTGCAGGATGTTCGACAACATAGTTACCCGGATAAGCAGTGCCTGCGGCCCATACAGGTTGGCCGTTTGCAACCCACGTTTCCTTGCATGGGCAGGTGTAAGGCGCCCAGAATTCATAATCTTGGGCCTCGCCAGGAGCCGTTGCTATCAATCCGTTTGAATCGACAAATGTGACTTCATAATAGACTTCTGAGTTTGAAGGATATTCGTAAATATCACCAACTGTCGCCATTGTTGAAGCATTCCAAACCGGTACGTTTAGACCATCACAAGGGCTCGTACTCGGGCCTTGCCCCTCACAGAGTACCCAATGCTCATCAATACCTGGTTCTCCACCACCTACCGATACGCCTCCTGATTCAAGAGGGATGTACAAATTACCTGTGCCTGCAGGGTGTTCGACAACATAGTTGCCCGGATAAGCAGTGCCTGAGGCCCATACTGGTTGGCCGTTTGCAACCCAAGTTTCCTTGCACGGACATTCAATTGGCGACCAAACATCCATATCCATATCAGGAGCATTAACGCTCCAAAAAGGACTTCCTGGATTTACTTGATAATACATTTCTGAACCTGCTGGATATTCGTACACTTCACCAGAAGAAACATTCATCGATGAATCCCAAACTCCAACAACATTCAGTCCAGCACAAGTGTTACTGGAGGGTTCGTCTCCTGAATTACAAAGTTCCCATTCATTGCCATCAGCCCATGGTTCTCCCGGCTCAACACCAGCGGTGGTTGATGGCATGATTGCCATCCAATATGCCTCAGAGTTTGCTGGATGTTCAACAATAACTCCTGAACTGTAAGTCGTGGACGAATCCCAAACAACTTGCCCGCCTGACTTCCATATTTCCTCACAAGTGCAAGCCTTTTCCGACCATGCATCGAAGTCCGTACCAGGCGCTCCAACGATTTGAGCACTTATTCCAGGAGAAACAATGTAAAACATCCCTGAATTATCTGGGAATTGATAAATTTCCCCTGCCGAAACATAGGTTGAGTTCATCCATGTCTTACCTCCTACTCCATTGAAATCATCACAAAGGTAGCCGCTTGGCCCATTTCCGGAACACAGGTTCCAAAGGTATGAATCATTGGCGCTTCCCGGCTCGACATCAATTCCATGATCAATTGAGATGTACAAATTATTCGAACCTGCTGGCCATTCAACAACCGCATTCTGGAAGTAATGAATGCTAGAATCCCAATGAGGTTGCCCACTGTCCGCCCAAATTTCTTTGCAGTCGCATTCAAGAGGAGCGCCCCAAGCATCAAGATCTTCACCCGGCGCACCAACGGTTTGGTTGCTCATTCCTACTCCAACAACTGTGTAGTAATGCCCTGAATTTGCTGGATATTCGTATACTTCTCCTTCGGCTACAATGGTGGAGTTTTCCCATACCGGCGATGACACATTGACGAGTGATGCACATGACTCTTTACAAAGAGCCCAGGTATCAAGCGTTTCGTTAGGGAGATCGCCAGCATTCGTACCTGCATCAAGCACAAACCAAATTCCGCCGTTGTATTCTAGAATTTGCCAAGCATTGTAGGCAACTGTTGAATTCCACTGGATTCCACTGGATTCTGCAATTTCTTCGCATGAACATGGTCCAATCCATTTACCAGTTGAGTTAGGTTCACTTGTTGGCCCAGCGGTAGTGCTCTGCCAAAAATGACCTGAGCCAGCGGGCCACTCGACGATATCATGCAAATTGTATGATGCGGTGCTCTCCCAAATTGGGCCTCCCATGCCGTCTGCAATGTTTGTGAAATTACATCCCGAATTACCTCCGGTCTCATTGCCTTGCAGGCTTGAGGATTGCCTTGCAGATGTTTGAGAAACGTCTTGAGATACCTCAGTGTCAAAATCAATATTTTCGTTCGTAGAGTCCATACTGTAAATTGACATGTGAAGTATCAAAACAGCGATTATTGCCCAGCAACCTAGTTTGCCCATGTAGGGTGACTACATTTGTAGATTATATGCTTATTCGTCAAATTTAGGGCGTTTGG
>QQRW01000030.1:19270-39126 GCA_003602605.1 Candidatus Poseidoniales archaeon
CCAAAACGCAAATGCTGTTCGATGTAGATGAAAGCGCGATTAAATCTAGATCGCAAACCAAGGCGAACTTTCACATGTTCCGTCATGATAGAATACTCCATCGTAATAACCGGCAGAAAATCTAATTTCTTCGCAACCTGAATCACAAAAACCATCTGGACTTGTGAATGTCACCGTGCTCGCCCACGAATCACCGTTGTTAGAATCTCCATCTACGGCCCAAGAATGGCCAGTATCCTCGCCTCGAATGGAAGTGGTCTGGCCGTTATGCTGAATATGCACCGTTATCCAAATTGTTTGCTCTTGCTCTAAAGATTCAACCTCTCGTATGAAACCCGATGCCCCTCCTTCATTCTTGACAACTACGCTGAGTTGATTTGTCGTGGCATCAAGAGTAATGGAATCAATTGAATAGTCTCCAGCATGCATTTCATCGTAGCCTTCTCCACAACCGATTGAAGAGGTTCCGAGGCAGCCAGCAAGAAAAAACAAGACGCAAATCAAAGACAAAACTCGTTCCATGACCCGAGGTTGTTAAACACACAGATGAACCCATCGGTGATTCAAACAAAGCGCTGTAGAACACACAATCGAGCGATTAGAAAACTCGTTTGTATGTGGATAGGTAGCAGTTCAATCCATCACGACGATAGAGAAACCAACTGACTCAATTCTTTTGAAGAGGGAACGTTCTGTCCGCGCAGACGTATTTCCTTACTGACATGGTCAATCAAGAACCAGTGGACTTTGGAATCGTTAGGAATATCTAAGCTGTCTCGAAACGCCTTCTTGTCAAGGTATACGGTGATTGTTCTTTGACGGACATCGCGGTCTCGAATAACAGCGCGCATAATGGCATCAAGGCGCATTTGGCGAAATCGTGTCGAGCGTTGAATAACTGGAATCTCGATAATAGTATGCTTTTCTCCAAGATTGTTCGCATCAAAGGCAGCAATCACTTCATCCACAACTCGCTGTTGCCATTGTTCGAACGCTGCGATAACAAGAAGCGGTTGATTGTTATAATCGTCCGGAACGGTTATCGTTTTTTTATTCAGGTTCCTTCCCGTTACAGAAGGGAATTTTTCTGCCATCCCAAAACCTCACTCGTATTCACACTCAACGGTTTTTCAGATAGTCTTCGCCATACCAAGTCCATTGTTCCATGGTCCAACCGGCTGGAAGGCCTTCGGGAGGGAGCGGGGGTGCTGCAGGGGACTCGAATGGTGCATTCTTGGCAGGCAGTGGCTGAATTGGGAGTGGAAGTGGTTGACCTATCGCTGAGCGGCGACGATTCATTGCAAATAAGCCAACGATTAACAACATAACAATCACCACTGAGATGGCAACCAATGGAGTTGAGATTGATGTCGAGTCACTTGCTAAGTACCGGTTTGAATCCATTGGATATGCGTCGGCCTCATCCGACCAACCATCAGAATCACTGTCGAGGCAGCCGATTCGATCCAGCGTTGAAGTACCGAATGTCTCAAGACAATCGTCAGAGGAGTCTGTGCCGGTTTGATCAGCGTATCCATCACCATCAGCATCCGACCAGAGCAGAACATTTTCGGGGAATTGGTCAAGGTAATCGTCCCAGCCATCGCCGTCAGCGTCTGGGCAGCCCAGTCGAGTTTCCGATGAAAGACCAAACAATCCAGGACAGTCATCTGCGGCGTTCCCATCGGGAGAATCGCCGTATCCGTCGGCGTCGTCGTCAGCATGTTGACTCGCATCGTCAGCAAAGGCATCACCTTCATCGGACCAACCGTCACCGTCTGAATCAACACATCCGAATCGATCTTCGGTTGAAGTGCCCGAAACTTCCGGGCATTCATCGCCTTGGAATCCAGTCAATGAGTCTCCAAAGCCATCGCCGTCAGCATCAATATGTTGACTTCTCACCGTCGATAAAGCATCAGCACCATCCGTTGCAGTCCAGCTTGAATCTGGGTCAGACCATCCGTCATCGTCGGAATCAAGACATCCGTTGCGATCGAGTGTAGATGTTCCGATTGTTGTTGGACAAGCATCTCCGTCTGTGCCATCGGGTTGGTCGCCAAAGCCATCGCCATCCGTGTCGGTCCATTGGGTTGAATCGATTGGATATTCGTCGGCAGAATCAGCGTAGCCGTCTCCATCAAAATCTTCGCATCCAAGTGGGCCACCAACGGAACTCAGCCCGTAGGTTTGTGGACAATCGTCACCGCCGTCGGAAAAGCCATCATTGTCATCGTCGGTATCTTCAGTTATGTCTTCACAACCATCTTGATCTGCATCATTGGATGAAATTGAAAAGAAACCGGGAGGGCTGTTCGGACATTCATCAACGCCGGTCGAGGAGGGTGAGCATGCCCAGAATTCGTTGGATTGCAAACCGTCACAAATCCGGTCGTCATCATCATCAAGATCTTCGCCGATGTCTTGGCATCCATCGGAATCGTAGTCGGTTACTGCTGTCGCAATCCATGCGGTATCACCCTTCGGACATCGGTCCACTCCGTCGTTGACCAAGTCGTTGTCGTCATCGTCGTCTTCGGTCAAGTCGGCACAACCGTCCATGTCATGGTCCGTTACTAACGATGAAATCCAAGATAGGTTGCCAAATTGGCAGTCGTCAGCATCGTTCAGAACGGTGTCGTTATCGGTGTCGTCATCGCACGAATCGCCAAATGCATCGCCATCGTAATTGGCTTGTGCTGCGTTGGCAATGAATGGGCAGTTGTCAACCGAATCGCCAACTCCGTCAGAGTCTGAATCAGCCTCAGGTTGGATCATGACCACTTCGTCTTGACCGTTATCGACGTAATAGAGAAGACCATTTGGCCCGATTTCAAGCCCCATTATGGAAGATGCCGATGTTTGAATGAAATCTGCTTCAATGCCGCCTTTACCGTCAGCATCCAATTCGTAAGCAGTGATTTTCCCGTCGCCGTTGGTGGAAACGAACAATTGGTCGCCATCAAGAGCGATACCGCTTGGCCGATTGAGCCCGGTGTCAAGAACGCCCCATTCGATACCGGTAATATCGGAATACTCGGCAAGTGGTTCAAGGCGAGATGCCTCGCTCATGATATCCAGTGATGAAGTGGTCGTATCGTCGGTGTTCACCCAGAGAACTCGGTTTGCACCGGCGTCTGCGATGTAAAGGATTCCTGAGTCTTTATCCAAAATCATGTGACCTGGAATTCCAAATGCATGCGTGAGTTGGATATCAGCATAGCGTCGAACAATGGCATCCGAGTGATCATCCATTCCCGTATCATGGTCTTCTTGGAAATCGTAGTACACCAACTCGCCGTAGTAGCCATCGTTGTACCAGTAAGCATTGTCAGAATCATGAGCAATACCAACGCCGTACGGAGATTCATGATTCATGTCGATGTGACTACCTAGCAATCCATCGGACTGGTGTTCCATGGCGAAATGAGATAGCGATGAAGGCCAAAGCGTCGGACCCATGAAGTTGTTCGGTGAACCTTGACCGCAGTAGGTGTTCCGAGTCTCTTGAGCAGATCCCCATTGCCAGTCAAATTCAGGATGGTACGCTCCAAAGGCAATAGCACTCACTTCTTCGAGGAAATGGTTTCTGTGAGAGTCGCGGCGGTTTTCAGAATATTGTGCTTCTAGGCCTGTGTCATGAACAATTGTTATGCTGTCAGTGGCACGATTGGCAATCCAAAGTTCGTTGGCTCGCCCTGGATGAAATTCGAGGTCCCGTGGGTCATCAAGATCGTCTGAGGAATCAGCAATGACGATTTCTCGAAAAACTTCTCCGAACTGCTCAACAGGCGAAGTTTCTCTCGATTCAACTGCGTAAGATGGGATTGAGAACAACAGAATGCCGAGAAGAAGAAGGGTCAATTGCTTGTTCATTGATTATCCTAAAAACGCATGACCTTTGATACCTTGCTTCTACAGTGCATTCATTCTTCAGAATCATAAGGCTGTTTTTTGCGTCGAAATCGACTTGGAATCAGCTTTCGTCGGAAACTATCCAGTAAGCTCTTCCCGGCGATCAGCCCACCGATGGCAAACAGTGATTCGCCTGTAACAATCAGCACTGTTGCCGCAACAGTACTTTGTGAAGCACTCAAAGAAGTGAATGGTAGAGCAAAGAGGGTGGCGTACGGTATACACGAAAGAATCATGAAGAAAATTCCTAACCGTCTTCGTTCCATATCTAAACACCGCTACGAAATCGAACGAAGGGACATCATCACCAGTATTCAACACGAGGTTTCTTGATTCGAAGATTTGTACCTTGATAGTGGAACATATCCGCTAACAGTGATTGGAATTCAAGGTAACAAGGGTGCTTATGCAACCCGAGTGTTTTGGATTCATTGGAGAGACGGACGAGAATAAACTTTGGACGTGAGCCATGGGAAAACAACCATTCGTGAACGATTTGAATGTATGTTACACGTAATGATTCGCAGAAAGCTTCTCCGATGGTTTTAGAATCGTGTGAAAGGAGTGATGGCCAGTCGTCTGGGACCCAATTCGAGTTGAATTTGCTCCATGATGTTTTGAACACTGCTTCAGCATACGAGCGTTGGATAGGGCCAATCTTACTTTGGAGGTCGTTCACCAAATTGGTTCGACTGAAGGCTTGCGAAATTTTTTCGACGTATTCTGGGTAGAGCGGGGGGTCGATAACAACTGCAGTACGTGCCTTACTGCGCCCAAGATGCGGATAGATTTCCCATTCGCGTGTCGGATTATCATTGAAGTCGTACTCGTTCCGCTCCCACTTCTCATCGCCCAATTCTGGCGGAGGGGGTGGAGGTAATTCATCTGGATAAATCACGACACGGGCACCCGAGTTCGCAAGTGTGTCAAGCAATGATTCTGGTACGCTATCACCTCGGATAATGATTCGACGGTTCTCAATCGGAACATCTGAACGGCGAATTTGAGAAAGGAAAGTAAACAAATTGTCAATTTTCATGCTGGCAATCATCGAAACATCGTCAGCGGAAAGAGCCCACGAATCGACTGGAATGCCCGGAGTGTCAGAGAACAGAGGGGTTGAACGCATTGAAACCCAGTTTTCGTAGGCTTGAATGTTTTCGATTTTCTCATCTCCACGGATTCGAACCAGGTCGGTTTGCCATTGCGATAGTTGTTCTGGGTTTGTGTCTTCAATAACGGTTTCACCGTAGGTATAACCGGAGTACGGTTGCGACGCAGGTAATTCTTGAGTCGTGATTTCAAGATCTCCTTCTTGCCGAGATTCAAGGTATTCTTGTTGGCGCCGTTGACGGCTTGCCATGCGAGCAATCGGATTCAACGACTCTTCAACTGCTCCACCGACTTCTTCGATGGCCTGCTCAACATCATCGCCCGCCTCGACGATGTTCACGAATGAACCACCACTCGCGCCGCTTACTTGGCGAAAGACATTGACGGAGTCGCTTGGTAGTCCGAGTCCAATGATATGGAATTCAACATCGATGCCTATTTCTTTGATAGCCTCGATGCAGGGTTGAAATCCGTCGATGCCATTGAACGGCGGCGACGAACTCATGTCCATGCCATCACTGATCAGGAAAAACAGCCAATCAACGCTGTCTTTGCTCAGTTCCTTAGCTTCATGAACCAAAAACTCCCAGAGGTATGTCCCGCCGTATGGATTTGGAAATTGAATGTTCATCAACTCTTCTTGGCTTCGGAAATCGAGAGGTGCGAGAACCTTTGAACGACCACGGCTGTTGATTGTCGAAATCTTCGTTTGACGGTCTTTGAATGTTGGAACAAGATTCTCCCACATAGCTTGAGCGACACGGCTCTTCTTCACTTTCCCAGACATCCCGATTGAACGCATAAAACTGCGAAACATCGACGGACGAACGTTCGCAAAATTGTCATCCATTTCGCCCTTAATTCGTTCGTTCATTGAACCGGATGTATCAACATAAATCGCAATCTTCACCACATCGATACCTCCCTGTTTGCACTTACAGCCGCAGATGTATCATTTAACAGTATCATGGCAATGCCCAAAGTTTTACGCGAGGATGCAATACTTAGATACTGGACTACCTCGTCTTCGTTCCATGGTGGAGCCTCAACGAAGCCCTGATGGAAAGTCGGAATGGACGGGGTCTGAATGGGTTCCAGTAGGCACCCAAACCCAACATACATCCGGTGCTCAAGTGTATACGCAACAGAAAATTGTGGACAGCGTCATCATGGGTAACCTCACCTCACAAACGATAGTCCAAAACAGCCCTGAAGACCTTGCTAAGGCGATGGTTTTGGCCTTGGAACAAATCGGCTTTGTGGGAAATATCCAGTCCTCAAATCCATCTCAGCAACAGATGGCGAACGTCAAAAACCTTCTCAAATCAAGTGATGAATTGGCATCTCAAGGCGTTCAAATACAAGGTTCTACAGACCTTAAACTCGGAAACGCTGCTCGACTCACTGGTCGCTTTCAAGCGGCTATGGACTACTATGAACGAGCGCTTGAAACATTCCGTTCGGAACGAAATCGCAGCGGTGAGGCTGATGCACTCATCAACATCGGATACGTTGCACTTAACCAGGGCGATCTTTCCCAAGCCTATTCTGATTTCAGAAATGCACGCGGGATGAAGAACGAAATTAACGAGCCGAACGGCGAAGCCGATGTCATTCTGGCCATGGCGAATTTGGCTTTCGTCGGAAACGAGTACGACCAAGCCCAACAGTTGTTCAACGAAGCTCTGAAAATTAAACAAGAATTCAACGATGAGAACGGTATTGCCATCGCTCTGATTGGTTTAGGGAATATTCTAGAAATCAAGAAAGAGTTCCAATCAGCCCAAACTCACTATCGGCAAGGGCTCATTATCAAGAGAAAACAAAAGGACTTGGAAGGCGAAGCAATCATCCTATCCAATCTAGCAACCATTGCTGAACATCTTGGTAATCCAAGCGATGCGCAGCGACTAACCAATCAAAGCATTGCTATCAAGCGTGAAATTGGAGATCGTCGGGGTGAGGCTTATTCCCATGTTCAGCTCGCTTCGCAGGCTAAACAAAGAGGCGATCTAATCGAAGCAGAACGCCTCTACAAAATGGCATTGAAAATGAAGAGAACGCTGTCAGATTTACGCGGGCAGTCCGACACACTGAACCTTCTTGGCGTATTTTATGAAGAACAGGACCGTTTTGAAGAAGCCGAGCAATACTTCAACGATTCACTGGCCATCATGAAGCAACTTGGCGATCGACAAGGTGAAGCAATCGCCCTGTTCAACATCGGTAACACAAATCTCTACAGAAACAATTTGGATGCAGCGCAAGGCCAATTTGAACGAAGTTTGCGTCTTGCGAAGACTGCGAACGACTACGAAGGTGCCTCCGATGCTTTGGTTCAACTCGCTGCCATTGCCGAGCAACAGCAGAACATCCCACTGCGTCAAAACTTATTGAAAGAGGCCGCTGCCATTCTCCGTTCAAACAATATCCCCGTGACAGGGTGGTTGCTTGAAAACGGCTTCTAACCGACAAATGACAGCGTGAATCCTGCTGAATCCTTATCCATTCTGCCACCATGCAACCATCATGGAGAACACGGTTCAGACGGATGCTCCTGTAACTGTTTCAGCTCGTATCGCCTCGTTGGATATTCTCCGCGGTGTAGCACTGCTCGGCGTTCTTCTGCTCAACATTCTTGGTTTTGGCATGGCTTCTGCGGGGTATTTTCACCCACTGGTTGGGCTTGGAAAAAACCCTGAGTTGAACTATGCGGTTTGGGGCACAATGAATCTGTTTTTTGAAGGCTCAATGCGCGGTTTATTCTCCTTGTTATTTGGAGCTGGCATCGTGCTGTTTGCCACTGGATTTGGAACGCGTAAAGGAAAAGAAAAAGGCGCTCTACTTCACTACAAAAGAACCTTCTTTCTTCTTTTGTTTGGAATGTTCGACTCTTTTGTGCTGCTCTGGACGGGTGATATTCTCATCCTCTATGCTATGGCAGGCGCCCTGCTGTATCCACTGCGAAATGCTCGACCGAAGACACTTCTGATTCTTTCAGCCACTGTTCTGCTTTGCACTTCCATCCTCTTTGCAGTCTCTGGGGTCCTTGTCGAAGAGGGGCGAGATGCGGCCGCTCGGATTGATGCGGACCCTTCCGCAGAGCACTCCGCTGAAGAACGTGAACTTGCGGCGTTGTGGACCGATTCTGAGAATCAATTCTCATACAACGAATCAGCCATGGAAGAAGAACTGGACATCCGGCGAGGTTCGTACCTCGAAATTGCCGATTACAGTGCGAAAAAGGTGATTGACAGTCTGTTGTTTTTCACGCCAGTCTACATGCTCTGGGATTGTGTTGGGATGATGTTGCTCGGCATGGGATTGTACCGCATGGGCGTTCTCTCAGCACAGCGTTCAAAGAAAAATTATCTTCAACTTGCGATAGGAGGGTTCGCTTTGGGTTTAGCTGTCAACGGTTTCGAATTGTTTCAAGCCGTCGACTCGGATTTTGATGCCATCGTAGTTTCGGGGTATTTCCAGGGGACATACCAACTTGGAAGAGTTGCGATGTCGATGGGGTGGCTCGGATTAATCATGTTGTTTTGCCAAGGTAATCTTTGGTCTGGGCTCAAAAACCGACTCGCAGCAGTTGGTCGAATGGCATTGAGCAACTACTTGCTTCATTCCCTCATTTGTCTCGTACTGTTTACCGGTGCCGGGTTTGGACTCATTGGGGTGTTTGAACGGTGGGAACTCTACGTGATTGTGTTGCTTATCTGGATGCTTCAGTTAGCTCTCAGCCCTTGGTGGCTCAAGCGTTATTCGTTTGGCCCAGCGGAATGGCTTTGGCGCAGCCTAACCTATGGTTCAATGCAGAAATGGCGCATTAAGGACGAGGTTTCCCTCAAGAGAACAGAGCACGATTGATGTCTTCTCGGCTGACCGGACAAAATTCGCCAGGTTTGAGGTCGTATTCAGAAAGCACCATCGCTTCGGTTGACAAACGGTGAAGGTGCTCGACTTTATTTCCTAATGTCGCAAACATACGGCGTATCTGTCTTTTTTTCCCTTCGTCAATGGTAAGAATTGCGCATCGTTCGTCTTCTAAGTAGACGTGAGCACCACGGGTACGGAACTCTTCGAGCGTTCCAAATTCGACAACCGAGACATCTACGCCTTCACGAATAGCATCGATATCTTGGCGGGAGATTGGATGTTCGGTCTCTACACGGTAGGTTTTCTTGATGTGTCGATTTGGATCTGTGATGGCATGAACCATTTTTCCGTCCGTCGTCACAAGTAGAAAACCGGTTGTGTCTTCATCAAGCCGTCCAACGGTAACGAGTGATTCGAATACTTTAGGCTCAACTGCTCCACGAAACAATTCATACACTGAAGTCTTGTTGAGTTCGCGTTCCTGCGAATTGAGACGAGAACAAATGTAGCCCTGCGGCTTGTGAAGCAGGAAATAAAAATCGGTTACAGGGAGTTTGAGCACTCGACCTTGGAATTCGACAACTCGCTTGGCCGGATTGAATTCAAAAGCGATGTTCTTGACAACCGAACCGTTGACGGTGATGTTGCCGTCCCAAATCGCTTGCTTCACGTCTGCCTTTGAGGTAAAATCGCCTGTCTTCGAGAGAAACTGATGAAGTCGAAGTTTCATTTCTGTCCCTCAATTGCATGTGTATGCCCAGTGCTCTTAGGAGTTCCTCTTGCTGCTGAATGATGTCGTCGAACCAACAAAAAAATAGCCAAACAAGGCCACTGAGAAGTGGGCGATGCAGGATTCGAACCCGCGTCGACGGGTTCGAAGCCCGTCAGGATATCCAGGCTACCCTAATCGCCCTTGTCCTGCCCAGATGCCCCCCCTTCTTGAAGAAGGCGGATGGTTTGGCACGGATATGGCCCGCTCACTTCCGTGTGTTCCAATGGGTTGTTCGGCTTGTTGTCGAGAGACGACCATGCCGCTCACGAAAGCGGAGGCTTCGTTGCTCTCACGCCGAACCGGTTTGGCCGTTGAAGATTTTACATGGAGAAACAACGGCATTCTCACACTGCTGAACGACGAAAAAACACGAGCATGCGTCTTTCTATTGACCTCCTCCGCTGATGTCGACGCAGAGGGGATGTGCTCTGTATACGAAGTACGACCGAAAGGGTGCAGAACCTACCCGAATGTTCTCAACCATGAAGACGAGGCTGTTCTTGACGAAGGGTGTCCTCATCGCGCAAGATTCCCTGAACCAACTGAAGATGATTCGATTGTTCTGCTCAATCTTGAGGAACAATTGCTGCATGAAGAATAAGCCGTCCTAGACTGGCATGAACGTGCTCAACCCATCGACCTAACAGTCTCCAACCGGTTTGGTCAAAGCATGCTAGCAACTCATCCCACTGCCCGTGCAACAGCTCGACTTCTGCGTCTTCAGACAAGGCCTCATCGGCGTGTTCTCCAAACGGGTGAATAGGTACGATCAACACAAAATGGGCATCGGTTGTTGCAACAGAATGAGAACTCTCCAAGACGGCACGAATCAAAGCCGTCGGTTCAAGCGTTCCTTGGGAATTTCGACCGTATGGAGGGTCGAGAACAAACCCACTGATACGATGGAGAGCATCTTTGGGTAAGACCTCTGTCAAGCGCGTTGCATCTCCCAACAACAAACAAGCACTGCTTGCCTGTTCCACCCAGTCAAGATTTCTTTGTGCTCCCTCAATCATTTCTGCATCAAGGTCAATACCGTATGCCTCTCTTCCCGAGACCGCTGCTTCGAGAACAAAACCGCCAGTACCGGTCATCAAGTCAAGCGTCGCCCCCTTGTGCCGAGGGCCTGAGGCCAAGTTGACTGCTAAGCGAGCAAGACGTGGGTCAAGACTCACCGGCTTGAAGAAAGGTCGATCTGTTGCCCGACGAGCAGATATGCCATCGGAATCATCGCCAGTACCAATCATCCAGCCGCAGGCAACGATGCCCGCTGTTGCATCCAGCACCATCCCGAGGCGATGGTCGGGTTGCTCAAGGTCGATCTGATAACCTTGCTCGGACAACATGCCACCGATTTTCCTCATTAATTCTCGAGCACTTACGCCATCCATTTTCCCTTCATGCTTCCATGAACGAACCGCGACTGAACCCGTTCGAGCATGTGCTTTGATGTATGCACCCATCTGTTCAAGCAAAGAATCGATACCTTCGTCTCTCGACCAAAGTACTGCATGAGAAAGTAGGGCTTGACAACCGCTCGAACAGTCCACTGCCTCAAGCATGCGTTCCGCTGAAATATCTCCTTCAAGTTGGACCAAACGTCGCGCTGAAAGGCGGTTGAGTTTCGCCTCTGGAAGCAGCGAAGCAATTTCAGCGCGCGCCAAAGCAGTATGCCAGCCGCGTAAACTTGCAACATGGCTCGCCATGGTGGGCGCTTACGTCTCGACTTCTTGACGGGTTCGGATGCCAATATACACATACTGTCAACTTATGTTCATACCATGGGCTGCAATCTGAAAGACCTGGCAACTGCAGAAAACATTGACCTTGCAAGCCTATCTGGTCAGAGAGTTGGCATCGACGCTTTTCTCACCGCTTTCCAATTTCTTACAACGATGAGGGACCGTTCTCCGCAAGGAGATGGGGGTCCGCTCAAAGCCGATAATGGGAAAGTAGTCTCTCACTTGATGGGTTTCCTTAACCGCACAGCAACCCTACTCAACCTCGGAATCCGGCCAGTGTACATCTTTGATGGGGAATCTCCAGACTTGAAAGCCGAAGAATTAGCAAGCCGAAGAGCGCGTAGGGAAGAGGCTGAACGCATTCACAGAGAAGCACTTGAAGTCGGAGATTTCGCTCTCGCTCAGAAAATGGCTCCTCGCATCATGCATTATTCGCAAGAAATGGTGGATGAGACGAAACAGTTGCTGGATTTACTCGGTGTGCCATGGGTGGTCGCCAAGGCAGAAGGCGAAGGTCAAGCAGCCGTAATGGCAGCAAAGGGCCAACTCGATGTCGTCGCTACCCAAGACTGGGATGCGCTGCTGTACGGAACGCCACGCTTGGTTCGAAACTTGATGAGCGACGGCTCCAAACAACATGGAAGAACGGTTCGAGCGCAGATGATACATTTGGAAGAAATGTTGCAATCAAACGACCTTTCTCGCTCTCAGCTGATTGATCTCGCCATCATGATTGGAACCGACTTCCATCCTGGAATCCGGGGTATCGGCCCTAAAACTGGAATCAAGTTGATCAAAGAGCACGGCTCGATTGAGGCAATATGTCAGGTCAAAGGTAAGGAAGTGCCAGAGCGACTCGATGAAATCCGAAAAATCTTCCACGAACATCCTGCTGTCGAAGTAGCGGATGAGGACCTCGAACCGGGACAAATCGATGTCAAGGGATTGACGCAATTCTTGCAGGTCGAGCGGCAATTCAGCCAGCGTCGAATGGACAACGCTTTGGACAAACTCCGAGAAGTTGGGCTCATCCGTGAAGGCGGCCAGACATCTCTGTTTTCATTCTGAAGGTCGCATGAAACGCAGTGGGCTTGCCAAGACATCGACGCCTTGGTGTTGAGTAACTGCACCTCTCGACACGCTTTGTGGGTCGTTGAGTGCTTCAAGAACAGTATTGACTGGAGCGCACGGAATACCAACAAGCAGCGATTCAAGTTCATGTCGACTCATGGATAAAACGGCATCTGCAACGGCTTTCTCGACTGCTGCTCTGTTCAGAACTCGGCCCTCGTTGGTCGACCATTCTTCGTGAGCAGGTAACGACAGATGCGATGCTAAGCTGCTCCACTGGTTATCCGAACCAACACCGATTACAAACCAACCATCGTTTGCTTTGAAGGCTCGATAAGGAACGAGATTTGGATGAGCTGAACCCATAGGTTGAGGGTTTTTCCCGCTGGCCATGGCGTTGTGCGCCTGATTGACCAGTGCCGCAACTGCACAATCCCATAGTGAAATATCGATTCGCATCGATTCGCCGGTTTTCTGTTTATGGTACAAAGCAGCAAGTATTGCGTTCCCAGCGTTCAGTCCTGTAATGACATCAATCCATGCGACACCGACCTTCACTGGAGAAGCGTCCGCCTCGCCAGTAATCCCCATAATGCCACTGCGAGCTTGCAATGCCACATCGTATCCTGGCTCATCACGGCGAGGGCCTGATGCGCCGTAAGCAGAAATTGAGCACACAATGACGTCCTTCGGCATCGGACCAAGAAGCCGTTCAAGTGTCCCGGGCTTGAAATTCTCAACGACGACGTCCGCCGTCTCAATCAATGTGCGTACTTCATCCGCTTGCTGTTTCAAATTGAACGTTACAATCTCCTTGCCTCTGTTGCACGAAAGAAAGTACGCAGCAACTTGTTTTCCATCGAAACCTGTCGTAAAAGGTGGGCCCCATTTGCGAGTATCGTCCCCCCACGGTGCTTCGACTTTGATCACTTCAGCACCTAAATCGGAAAGCATCTGCGTTGCATACGGTCCTGCTAAAATTCGTGAGACATCGACAATACGCACACCGTTGAGAATTCCGCCCATGTACCCCCGAAGTGTCCGAAAGGGTTGAACCTCACCCCCCGAACCGTAGCCTATGGAGCGGTTGAGAATCGATGACGACCGCTTTTGGCAAAAACTGTTGATTTTAGGTGTACTCCTCAACATTCTTGCCTGTTTTACAAGTGACCTTGGCCTTGATACACACGTCAAGATGGCCATCGATGAAGACGGAGCATTACCGTGGGGGGATCTACGACCTGAAATCGCTGGCCAGAGTGATGCTACCGACGGCGGAGAACGAGTCGTTTTACCGCTTTATGACCTCTCCGAAACTGGAATCAAAGCGTTTGCACTCTTCACCTTCTTCGGACTTGCAGCATGCCTATATCGATGGAGCGGAGTGCGTTCTGCGGCAGTGTTTACACTTTCACCCGCAATGATTTTCTCTGTTGGAAGAGGGTATGAAGAAGTGTACCTTGCTGTTTTTTCGGCCCTTGCCTTACTGCTTTTTACCGGCGCACTATCGAGTAAAAATCGCCCCTTACAATGTTTCAGCGGAGGAGTATTCTTCATGTCCATGGCCTATTCAAAGGGATTTGCTGATACGCAAGCTGTGCTGTTGGGCGCTTTGGTCACTGGAACAATTGCTCTGCTTTGGCAACGGCTTCAGGGAAGTGGCCTGAATGGAACAGCATGGATGTCTCGGCCGCACACTGTCGGAACCGGTGTCGGCATGGCGGTGGCTTTCTTGATGGTCGTGTTTGGCCTACTCGAAGTCAATGCTACGCTGGCCATCATCGGCCAACAGCCCCTACGGTTTGCTTCCGCTGTAGTTTTCTCAATCTTCGATGTCGTCTTCCTTTTCACATTGTTTGGAATGGTCTTGTGGCCGTTTATCGGCTCGATTTGGAGCGTTTTGAAGCGCGTTGAAGATACAACGCTTGCCATGATGACCGGATATATCTCGGGCATACTTGTGGCGGTCGTTTTCTATGTTGCTGCACTTTGGACATATGAAGCAAGTATCTGGGGAGCTGAATGGCCTGGTGTGGTTTGGACAATGGGTAACAACGGCCGTTACATCACAATGTTGTTTGTACCGTTTATTGTGATGATGCACTTCGTGCGCAAGCACGAAGATGTACCAACCCTCGATTCGCCACAATCGAAAGCAAAGGCTGTTTTCGTAACCGTGCTTCTGCTGATACCGCTCTCATTGATGGCGTCTCTTCACGGACAAACAATGTGGACGGATGAAGCAGCAGTCGCAATGGAACTGGAAAAAGATGAGCACTTCCTGTTCGTATCAGAAGATACTCTTGGTATGCACTGGCTGTACACGTTCTATGCTCCGCTTGATGCGGAGGAAAACAACATCACCGGTCATTGGAGATCGACAAACACTGCGTGGGAGAAGGATTTGAATTCAACCCTAGCAGATGTGGATACAATCGTTCTTTCACCAGAGATAACGTTTACACCGCATGGGTGGGATGTTAAAACAACAGGAGAAAGTGATTTCCTCAACGGCAAGGGCGAATGGCGCGTGTTAACGCGCTCCTAACCTCAAGCGTTCTTGTCTGCTTGGACTTGAGTGCGCACTGCTTGAGCAGCGGACTTTGCTTGTTGCATAGCCTTGCGCACACGGGTACCAGCAGCAGCGTTACCCTTGTCGTGCTTGACAGCATCAACAAGAGCGGCAGTTAAATCATCAATCATCGTTTGAACCATAGCCTCGACGGACATATTCTGCCCGCAGTGAAATCGGCTTTTATTGATTGCTCCGGAAAAGTATGAAATGAGCCGACAAAAAACGATGCACAGAGCGCCGTTCAGTAAAATCAAAGCCAAACGAGCGGAGAACGAGGGAGTCCGGCGTCGGAATTTCAAGCGAGGGTTGAAAACCCCACGGTTGGAGGCAAGCACAAGGAGGAGAGACATGCGCTTCGGTGTTCGAGGAACTTTACCTGACCCTGATCCTGTTGCTACGCAGGAGTGGGTTGATTCAATTCTTGCAGTTCGTGATCAACTCGGTGACGAGGAAGCACGACGAATTTTACTCTCAACAGTCGATGCTGCACGGCACGCTGGTGTCGGAATCGATGTTGTCAACACCCCTTACCTCAACTCAATTCACCCCGACGCTCAAGGCGCCTATCCGGGTAACCTCGAATTGGAACAACGCCTGCACGGCATCATCCGATGGAATGCAATGATGGTCGTTACTCGAGCGAACAAATACTTCGAAGGGATCGGCGGACACATATCCACTTACGCTTCAGCTTCGCACGCATGGGAAATTGGTTTCAACCACTTTTTCCGAGGGAAGGATGGAGCAGGACAGGGCGACCATCTATACTGGCAAGGTCATGCTTCGCCTGGAATCTATGCGCGTGCGTGGCTCGAAGGCCGTTTAACACTTGAACAAATGGAAGCGTTCCGTCAAGAAACTGGAGGCAACGGGCTCTCTTCGTACCCGCATCCTCGCTTGATGCCAGAGTTCTGGGAATTCCCTACCGTTAGCATGGGGCTTGGAGCAATGACTGCAATTCATCAAGCCCGGTTCAACCGTTACCTCGAAGACCGAGGTTTGGTCTCAACCGCCAACTCTCGTGTCTGGTATACCATGGGCGATGGAGAATCCGATGAACCTGAATCGCTCTCACAGTTATCGCTTGCAGGTCGAGAAGGACTTGACAACATTGTCATGACAATGAACTGTAACCTTCAACGCCTCGATGGGCCTGTGCGAGGGAATTCAAAAATTGTTCAAGAACTTGAAGGCCGATTCCGTGGCGCTGGTTGGAACGTCATCAAAGTCCTCTGGGGCAGTAGTTGGGATGACTTGTTCGCACGTGATACGGCCGGTCTTCTCGCCGCCAGACTCGATCAACTGGTCGATGGCGATGAACAGCGCATTATGACTGCAGACGGAGCAACCATCCGCAAAGATTTGTTCAATTCCGATGGATTACAAGCTCTCGTGGCACATCTGAGTGACAGCGAATTGGTCGACTTGTGTGAAGATGTAGGGGGGCATGATTTCGTCAAACTCCACGCAGCCTATGCTCAGGCTACAGCTCACAAAGGCCAGCCCACGGTCGTCTTGATGCGCACCATCAAGGGATTTGGACTCGGCCCAGCCTTTGCTGGTCGAAACACGACCCATCAGAAGAAGAAAGCAGACATGGAAAGTATGCAATACATGCGCGATGATCTCGGACTCAAGTTCTCTGATGAGGATTTGGAAGAGTATCCATACGTCATGCCAGAGGATGTCCCCGAACTTGTCGCCTATGCCAAGGAACGACGAGCCGCAATGGACGGTTTCATGCCATCTCGAACCGTTCCTAAGTTTGACCTCACTCTTCCCGATGAGGCGACCTACGCCGATTTTGATGAAGGCACAAAAGGAAACATGCAAGTATCAACAACCATGGCATTCGTTCGAATTCTTCGCGCACTCATGAAGAACAAAGAGTTTGGAGAACGCATTGTTCCAATCATCCCTGATGAAGCTCGAACTTTTGGAATGGACCCTCTGTTCGCTGAGTTTGGCATCTACCACCCTGAGGGGCAGCTGTACAAACCGGTCGATCACAAGGTGCTTATGAAATATAAGGAATCTGCGAAAGGACAACTTCTGGAAGAAGGAATCAATGAAGCCGGTGCAACCTCGACGTTCATCGCTGCAGCAACTTCTTTTTCCACCCACCACTACCCTACCGTTCCGTTCTACATCTTCTACTCGATGTTTGGATTCCAGCGTGTGGCTGACCTCATCTGGTCGGCAGCAGACCAGCGTGCTCGTGGTTTCCTCATGGGTGCGACTTCTGGACGAACCACACTCAATGGAGAAGGTTTGCAACACCAAGACGGGCATTCACTCCTCATGGCGCATACCAATCCAGCAGTCCGTGCTTGGGACCCAGCATTCGCATACGAATTGGCAACCATCATCCGACACGGTATTGATGAGATGTACGGACAAGACAAAGACGTCATCCACTACATTGCCGTGTACAACGAGAATTACCCAATGCCACCAAAGCCGAAGGGCGTTGATGCTGGCATTCTTCGCGGCATGTATCTTTTGCGAGCAGCTCCGAAAGGAGACGGCCCAATCGTCCGACTCATTGGCTCTGGGCCAATCATGGTACAAGTCCTGGATGCAGTAGAGAAACTCGAAGCCTACGGCGTTCGTTCTGAAATCTATTCAGCGACTTCGTACGGTGAGATGCGCCGAGAGGGATTGGAATGTGACCGTTGGAACCGTTTGCACCCAACAATGACCGCAAAGAAGCCTTGGGTTGAGCAAATTCTTGGAAGTGGAACGGTCCCGGTCATTGCGGTAAGCGATAACATGGCGGCAGTACCAGATATGATTCGTCAGTGGGTTGGCGGTCACTACACCGTACTAGGAACCGATGGTTTTGGTCGCTCTGATACTCGAGAGGCACTCCGTCGATTCTTCGAAATTGATGGAGCAGCAGTTGCTCTTGCAGCACTCTCATCTCTCGTCAGAGACGGTTCAATCGATGCCAGTACCTACGAAAAAGCCGAGAAAGAATTCGGTATTTCGACAGATCGTGAAGACATTACAGAACTTTAGCAATTTAGTGTGTAAACACCGTTTAAACCACTTGCTATCACAATAATTTGCGGTTAAATCAGGAATACCTCCCGTAAAGGTTAATTTAATATCTCTCGAATAATTGATATGCGTATGAGTGGTACGCTATCGCCTGATGGGAAATGGTTGTGGAATGGAACTGAATGGATTCCAGCGCCACCTCAGCAAATTGAGCATCAGAATGTTTCTCATACTGCCGAGAGCCCCTCCCCTGCAAAAACTACATCTTCATTGAGTTATACACCTACCCCTCCACCGAGTAAACCTGGTAGTTCGATTTTTGATGTAAAAGCCGAACCAACGACTGTGAAGAAATTAGGACATCAGCATCAACCGTTGTCTATGAAGCCATCTACCCAGTCCTTTCAAATAGAGATTGTTTCTAGGAAAATATGGCCGTCTTTATTTATTAAAATTAGATTTGTTGACGTGTCTATTAATGCCACGCGTTTAGTAAATTTTCAACAAGGAGTTATGAAAGTCAGAAGTTACACTGCAACTACAGAAGATGGAATAACCATTGGCCAACTTAAATTGAATGGGCTTACAATACTCTCAGGAGTTGGCGGAACGATCAGATTTCCAGACGGAGTTGGATTCCAAGTCCAAATGAAGATTTCGCCTTTTGGCATCCGTTCAGTTAAGCTAACCGACATGTCAACGGGCATGACATACAACACATAAGTGTGGGTTTAGATTAATATTGAAAATAGTTATAACTTAGAGAACTGTAAAATCACTATGAGCAGACCTCAAGCAAGTTGGGCCGATATTGCAAATGTTGGCTCGAATTTGTACCAAAATAGGCAATTAGCAAATCAGTCACGTGCTTTAGAACAGCAGAATCAGATGATGCAGCAACAATTATTGATGCAGCAAATTGAACAGATGAATCGTGAACTTTTGATTGAAAAAAGAAAAATGCTGATGAGACTACACCTATTTTTAGATAAAGTGGACAGGACACATCCTCATTTTCCAGAATACGCATGGATGATGTTAGATATAGTCAACGACCAAAACCAAATCGTAGGACTATCGGCATCAGAATTTGAAGAAGTCGCCGACATGGAAAAAGCTAACCAAATACAAACTAGAATTTATGATACAAAAATACTCATTTTGTCAAACCTTTCTCAAGATCGCCAAAATTATGCTGCTCGAATGAAATCAATCGTAATGACGGAAGAAGATGAACTCGAGAGACTTGAATATCTGCTTGAAGGGTTTGAGAATTGGAATGAAGTCTCACCACAATACGAAGAAATAAAGCCCATTCATGAACGAAATAAAAAAACTGCAATCAAAGTTTGGGCCATTGGGTTAGTAATCGCTTTAGCATTATTAGGGGGCGGAGGCGGTCTCTTAGGTGAATGTGTTGAATATGACGCAGACGGCGTATGTGACACATATGAAAACGATGATTCTATTGTAGCAGGCGTATTGATGCTTCTTGGTTTTTTTGCGTTCATAGCCACACTAATAGTTGGCATTCCTAAGAGTCTCGCTGTCTCCAAATCTGGTAAAATATTTAATCCCTTGAACGTTCAATTTGAATTTATTTCAAATCAATCATTGGAACGAGATAGTTTGTCGAGTAAGCACTCGATTTCAACTTCACATGATGCTGGACAAATGAGGACAAGTTTGGTTAATTGGGTAGATTCGATGAGTCCAAAAGATCCTAATTTCATTCTTGAACTTTGAACCAATGGGTAGGCAAAAGCACGAGGAAACTCCCCCTTAG
>QQRW01000031.1 GCA_003602605.1 Candidatus Poseidoniales archaeon
GGTATTCTACAGTATTTTAATCCATCAACAACTTCATCGAAGAGGTTTTGACCCTCCTTCTATTCATCTGGCCATGGGCCTCGACATTGGCGATACTGCACCTGAGTTTGATTTGAAGAACGCCAACGCATCGGTGGGCAGTTCGAGTATGACTCTTATGCAGTCTCGTGGAGAGAACGGGCTCATCGTTGTCTTTGAATGCAACCATTGCCCGTATGTTATTGCCAGCATTTCACGCCTCGAGGCGATGGCTACTGATGCTAAATCGATGGGGATCGGCTTCGTTGGTATAAATTCGAACGACCCTGAAATGTATCCAAACGACTCATTTGAGCACATGGAAAAAAGGGCTAATGGCATGTGCTACCCGTATTTACACGATGAATCTCAATCCGTTGCGCATGCGTACGATGCGAAGAGGACCCCCGAATTCTTTCTATTCGATGCACATTTGAAACTTGTTTACAAAGGACGAATGGACGATTCACCACGAGACCCTACACAGGTTCAAACCAGTGAACTACGAGATGCTATTGATTCAATGTTACGAGGAGAGGATCCTTCAGTACCCCAAACCGATTCTATTGGATGCTCTGTCAAATGGAAAGCTTGAGGTGTAGTGATGACCGGATGCCGACGACAATGTGACTGGGACAAAAACATGGTCTGTCGAAGTTGTGGTATTGATTATGGTATTCCGGATGACTCTTCCAAAGAGAAAGAGTCAAAGCCGTCTGCTGAAGAGGAATAATCAGTATTGCTCAAGGACCAGTTCGGTCGTTGTAGAAGCAATTTCATTCGGTGCGGCGAGCCACATCTTGTCGAGTAACTTTCGCAATGACATGGTGTCATCAACGTGAACAAGGGCGACAAGGTCTGCGCTTCCTGATATTTCATAGATGATTTCAACGCCATCCCATCCAGTCACCTCTGAAGCGAATGAACCGATTTCAGCGCCTGGTGATACTTTGATTCTGACAAGTGCAGTCAATCCAACCCCACCTTCTCGGACGGTGTAACCACGGATTGTTCCGTCTTCTTCCATCTTGCGGACGTGGGTTCGAACTGTACGTTCCGAGGCTCCAACTTCCTTTGCCAGTTCGACATATGACATTCTTCCGTTCGTTCGAAGTTGGGCGAGAATTGCTCGATCGATTTCTGCTACTCGTGGCATAAACGCCCCTACGGTTTAGAGTATATGAAATGACCTTCATGCCTTTTTCCGGCATTGCAAGAGCCATAATGTCCGAAATATGGAATGAAATCTAATTTTAAGACCTATCACATAGAATTCCACATGCCGTATGATTCAAAACCCGCCGTCCACTGGATTGATTCGGGGAACACAATGTCTGGTCATATTACCGGTCTCGATGCTCGAATGATTCTTGATAGCCGTGGGAATCCAACCGTGGAAGTTGACTGCTACGTCGATGGTAACCTCTTGGGCAGGGCTGCAGTTCCATCCGGTGCTTCAACCGGCGCTTACGAATCTCTGGAAATGCGAGACGGAGATGCTTCTCGATACCTCGGGAAAGGAGTTACTCAAGCGGTAGAAAATGTCACCGAGCGTATTGAAGAAGCGCTTCTAGGCATGCCTGTTGATGAACAACGTATTCTTGACGAATTGATGATTGAACTTGACGGCACACCGAACAAAGCCAACCTCGGGGCCAACGCTATGCTCGGAGTATCGATGGCATGCCTTCATGCAGGTGCTGCAATTCATGAGTTGCCTCTTTGGAAGTACATCGGAGGCGTTGCAGGTGGGCTCATGCCAGTACCGATGCTCAACATTCTCAATGGTGGAGCCCATGCAGCCTCAAATGTTGATGTCCAAGAATTCATGGTTATGCCTCACGGATTTGACACCTTCGAAGAAGGCTTGCGTGCTGGTGTGGAAACATATCATGCACTGAAAAAGGAACTCAAGGCAGATGGATTGCTCGGCGGTGTTGGTGATGAAGGAGGCTTCGCTCCAAATCTGCCTGCCAATGAAGAGGGCCTGAAATACATGGTCCGAGCCATCGAAGGAGCAGGGTATTCAGTTGAAGAGATGGGGATCGCTTTGGACGTTGCGGCAACTGAGTTCCACACCGACGCTGGATACCACATGGATGGAAAAGTTCTCTCAAGCGATGAATTGGTTGATGTGTACTCCGGTTGGTTGGATGAATATCCAATCCTTTCTATTGAAGACGGATTTGATGAAGATGATTGGCGTGGCTGGGCAACGTTCACCAAGCGTGAAGGACATCGAGTACAGTCCGTTGGCGATGATTTGTTTGTAACCCAGTCCGAGCGCCTTGCTCAAGGGATCGAGTTGGGTGCAGCAAACGCCATGCTCGTCAAACTCAATCAAGTTGGTACGGTTACTGAGACGCTTGAAGCGATGGATTTAGCGACTTCAAACGGATACAACAATGTCATTTCTCATCGAAGCGGTGAGACAGAAGATGTAACCATCGCAGATCTAGCAGTCGGAACAAGAGCCGGTCAAATCAAGACAGGAGCTCCTGCTCGCTCGGATCGAGTGGCGAAATACAATCAACTCTTGCGAATTGCAGAAGATGTTGACGAATATCGCTCTCCGTTCTAAAAAGAGCATTTATTTACAGTAATTTAAGAAGGGGCTGTGAAAAAACTCTCCCATGAAGCGAGCATTAGCATCCTTGATTTTAGCCAGCCTATTGATGACAGCCCTTCCGCTCAATGTTGCAGCGGATGCAACTGAAGATATACCCACGAACGCCGCAGCAACTGGAGTTCACGACTCACTGGTAGCCGCCCTAACACATGCCGACCTCGTCGCAACCCTGCAAGGTACCGGACCATTCACGGTCTTTGCTCCAACAGATGCGGCATTCGCTGCAGCAGGTATCGACCTTGCTGATTTCGACACGGACGAGGAAAATGCTACCCTCACCGACATTCTACTCTACCATGTTTACTCAGGCTCCGTTGCTGCAGCGGATGTCACCGACGGCCTCACCGTCGAAATGGTGAACGGTGATAACGCAACTTTCGCCGTTGCGGCAGATGGAACAGTCTCCGTCGGCGATGCAAAGGTTACAACTGCAGATGTGCAAGCTAGCAACGGAATTATTCATGTCATCGACGCGGTATTGATGCCGCCGGCAGACGCACCAACTCTCGACATCCCTGCTACCGCTCAATCCACCGGTGTTCACACCGCTTTGGTTGCAGCACTCACACAGGCGAACCTCGTGGGCGCTCTGCAAGCAGACGGCCCATTCACAGTGTTTGCCCCAACCGATGCCGCATTCACAGCAGCAGGCATCGATCTGTCCACCTTTGACTCCCCAGAAGAAAACGCAACACTTGCAGACATCCTCACCTACCACGTCTACTCTGGAGCAGTAGCGTCCAGCGCAGTCACTGACGGACTAGCGGTCAACATGCTCAACGGCGATAAAGCCACATTCGCAGTTGCTGCAGACGGTACAGTCTCCGTAGGCGGTGCAAACGTCACCACTGCAGATGTCCAAACAACAAACGGCATCATCCACATCATTGACAAAGTTTTGCTACCTCCACCGGGTGACATTTGCTACAACATGGTTTCACATACCATTGTTGCGGGTGCAACCAATGTCGAATGTAACTCCTACATGTATGTGGAGAACTACTCCATGGGCGATCAAACCATCACCGGATGTTACAACACCGTGACACACGCAGTTACCGATGTCAGTGCAGCAATCTGTGGTGCATACATGTGGACACCAGCAGTCAACATCGCAACCACAGCTGGTGCTACTACCATCCACGCATCTCTGGTTGCAGCACTCCAAACTGCAGATCTTGTTGCCACATTGAGCGGTACAGACGAATACACAGTCTTCGCACCAACAGATGCAGCATTCGCTGCAGCAGGCATTGATCTCGACGCATTCGACACACCAGAAGAAATTGCGGCACTCGCTAACATCCTCCTCTACCACGTCGTCGCAGGAACGACCATGTCGACTGACTTGACAGAAGGTATAACCACTGTTTCAGCAGCAAACGGTGATGACTTGCAGATTCATGTCACCGCCTCGTCGGTAATGGTTGGTACCGAGATGGCCAATGTCACATTGGCTGATGTTCCTGCAAGTAACGGCGTAATTCATGTCATTGACAAGGTCCTAACACCGCCTGTATCTCTTCCAGATTGTGATGTGACCGTTGGAATTGCTCCAAGCGGGCTTAAATTCTCTCCAGCAACCGTCAACATCAACGTTGGCGACACAGTCTGCTGGCAGTGGACCGATTCAAGCATGGCCCACAACGTCCGTCAAGTCGATGGTGATCAATCCTCAACTTACGTGGCAAACGGCGTGACTTCGGGAGACGCAGCAATAACTGTTGATTTCCGTTACACCTTTGACACGGACAGTACGACCTTCTACTACGCCTGCGAACCACATCTTGCCTCCAATATGTTTGGCAAGGTAATTGTCGGTGATGGTGGTGTCGAGGTCGTAACTGATCCAGTCGATACATCAGACGACGACGACGACGAAGAATCCGTGCCAGGATTCCTTGCAGTGTTCTCCACTATTGCTCTCGTGGGTGCAGCATTCGTTGCATCACGTAGAAAAGAGTGAATTCGGTAAACGATTCGGAGCCACCGCATTGAACATTACCTGAGACGATACCTTTCGAGGTTGTGATACAACTGCACCTCGTAGAGCCCTCGGGCGGTAGTTGGGGCGACGCCCTGCCACCGCTCGAGGGACAGCATTCACACTCAACCCCCAGTGTTAGGCAGATTCCGTTTTCAAACACGGAATCGTGTATGTCGTGCTTCGATGCAACTTCAATGCATCACAAAGCCGGCACATCAAAGAACATCCACCGATTGACAAATTTGATTGCAATGTCCAACAGTCCAGGAAAAGGCCGTGATTTGGACCACTTGATGGAACAAAATTCTACTGAACTTGGCTTCCTCTCTGCTTATGGAGGCTCGTCGTCAGAAGGCGATGGAGGCGCAATATTTGCGGCACTGCAACGTTTCCTCAAAGCAGGAGGGGTTCAAACGAAGCTGAACCGCAAAAAAGATTCAATCGCGTTCTCCTTTGGCACAGCCAAATGTGAACCCAATGGTTGTATGATCTCTTTTGAAGGAACAAACCTACCTCTGGTAGCAAGTGACCTCCTTCAGTCGGGGTTTGCGCATGGAATGCTTGATGACAACCGCAAGAAAGGATCAGTTGTCATGGTAGAATGGGGTGCGGAGCAACGTCGTTTCATCGAGCGTTTGGTAGAGTATTTCACTCACGTCGAGTGAACGCTGCGGCGAATGTAACTCCAACCACTGCGACGATCGCCGTGAAACCTGGAATAGTTTTGTCAGAATCCGATGCACACGCACCGTCGTTGTAATCAACCCCGCCCCAACCTGTATCTTGCTGATAATAGCATGATGACCATGTTTTGTACCAGTCGCCTTGAGGGAAGTTTGTCGTTGAATCATCTTCGTAAGTGGCTTTGACTCTCCAATTTACATAGGTGTGATCCGATGGTGGAGTGAGTGAAATCGAGTACACCCGCTCGTCTACATTTGCATCTCGTAGTACGGGTGGATCGCAAACGCCGTCGTTGGTACAGACTTGAGTTGAAATCTCAAACACCGTGCCGTTGTCGTATGCGCCTTGGTCCATCTCAATTGAAAGACTCCACGAATTACCATCTACAGAGGGCGTTGTTCGTTCTAGCACGGAGAATGGTATTTCCTCACCTTCGGGATTCACATCGGTTCCAGGGTTTGCATCAGTTGCACCCGCGTGGAGTGGTATGAGAATTGAAACTATCAGCACAGTGAGTACACTCTTGATTCGCACGGTATTGCTATTCCGGAGTTGTATATATGCTTACGGTGAATTATCCCTCATTCAAAGTTCCATGTCCCAGAGTTCATCTCCAACCCAATGGAGCGTCTTGATGCCCTTGCCCTTGGACCCATTAATCAATTCTTCAGCATTCATTGTAGCCCATCCAATGGCGAGTGGGCGCTTGTGCTTCATGTCACGAATCCACACTAAATCCCCTTCTTCAACAGTTGGGTCTGCACCATGAACTCCGGCAATCATGCAATCTGCCCCTTTCATGAGGAATGGAATCGCACCGTGGTCGACTTCAACCCATTTTGCAGCATCGTCATGTTCCATGAATCCACGCAGGGTAAGGAACACGAAGCGTTCAAGTTCTTCGTTTTGAACTTCGATGGCTTTGGCAACTTTGTCGACTAAAACCATCGACCACGGACCAAACTCCGCCATTTCAAGAAATGCCCCATCAACTTGTAAGTCGATGTTCAACGCCTCTTCCAAATTTTGAAGCAAAGGAGCTATTTTTTTTCTGCGAACAGGTCTTCTTTTCCGCATGCTCCAATCACGGGTCATGGTCTGCACAGGTGAATCCACTTCTTGACGCTTGGCTTGACCCTGTGTTTGATGAAGGTGAACGGGTTGGTCGAAGCATGGCCCTTTGGTGCACCATTCGAACTTTTGCAAAGCACGCCGCTGAATTGGGTAATGAACAACCTGTTACACCGGTGTTCTTTGTCAAGCCCAACAACTGTATTCAACGGCACGGTTCCATTGCAGTATCTCAGCATCCTGGTGAAGTCCACCATGAAGTGGAGTGCGTAGTTCGATTGAACCAGCATGCCCAGCCGGAAGCAATCGCAGTTGGGTTGGATCTGACCGACCGTTTAACACAAGGAGAACTCCGTTCAGAGCAATTGCCATGGGCCAAAGGGAAATGCTTCCGAGCAAGCGCATATGTTGGCGGTTTTGTCGACTGGAGTGATTCATTCGAATCTCTTGTTGATGTGAGTAACGGTCTCAAGCTGAATCTTTGGGTGAACGATGCCTTGGTTCAGAGTGCTTTCTTATCGGAAATGACGATTTCGCCTTCTTCACAGATGGAAGAACTGTTGACGTGGGCGCCAGTTCATGCCGGCGATTATCTGTTCACAGGTACGCCTTCAGGGGTTGGGCAGTTACATCCAGGAGATTCCCTAAAAGCCACGCTCGAGTCTCAAGATGGTGGCGTTTTGTCATCAATTGAGGCACAGTGCAATTAGGGTTGATTTCTTATATGCCCTGTTGGTGGCTTTGGTCTGCAAGGTGGCATCATTATGGCTCAATGGCACGGTATCTCTCGACGTAAACCAAGTGGCGGACGCAAAGTTCAGGCTCGCAGTAAGCGTTCTACTGAAATTTCTTCTGAAAAGCAAATGGCTCTCGTTGGAGAACCTAAGCGTAAGATTTACCGCCGAACCGGTGGAAACACTTTGGTCCGAGTTATGGCGGAAAACCGTGTCTCAATTAACAACCCAAAGAAGGGTACAACCAAGATCGGCAAAATTCACAATGTTATCGAGAACGAATCGGACCCGAACTATGTTCGACGTAATATCCTCGTTAAGGGCGCAGTTATTGAAACCGATCAAGGTCGTGTTCGAATCACTTCCCGCCCAGGTAAGGACGGCGTAATCAACGGCGTTCTCCTCGATTGAAATTCCTCCGCAGGATTCAAGTCGTTCGCGCTCTACGGTGCAAATGGTGATTGATGATGGACCACAACCCTGACCGCATTTGCGTATGGCCGGGTTACTTTGACACACGTCTTTCTCGACGCAGCGGCCGTCGTGTCCCAAAGGATTCCTCCGTCATTAAACCTGATTTAGAGGGCTTGTTTCTAGCGGCCCGCAAATTAGGATTGAAGAAAATCAAGCGAGAAGAAGGAACTTCACACCCTTCACGCCCTCACATGAAGGAGGGCAGGATGTGGGTCTCACGTGGAGGCTCCAAACAATCGGTTGGGGCACAATCCAAAGAAGAGTTGTTGCAACTCATCGGCGCTGAATGGCGGCAGATGCAACGCGATCAAAAGGAAGCAACAGCAGACCGTATCTCTCGCGGACCACAAACCGGGGACCGTCGCGCTCGTTCACAACGTAAGGCGCGTTCGAACGATTCATCTGGTGCAAAGAAGTCCAGTTTCAAGAAGCGATCCGGCTTCAAGAAGCGTTGATCAAAGTGGTATTTCGTGCAACCATCCGAAGAGGTCCTCTTCAGTTTCGTTTTGAATACCAACAAGATGGCTGTAAAGTTGTTCTGTGATTGGTCCAGGCTTTCCATCTCCGTATACTGCTTTCTCCCCACCTTTCGTGATTGAGCCGATTGGCGATATAACCGCAGCAGTGCCGCAGCAAAACGCTTCATCAGCACCCATGGCAAATTCAGCAGATACTTTCGTTTCAACAACATCGTATCCGTTGTGTCTAGCCAACTCAATAATCGATTGACGGGTAATCCCCGGGAGGATTGTTCCTGTAAGTTCGGGAGTGTACAAGGTATTGTCCTTGACACAGAAGAAGTTGGCTGCTCCGACTTCTTCGATGTAATTGTGGGTTTCAGCATCTAAGTAAATCACTTCAGCAAAGCCGGCAGCCTTTGCTTTCTTGCTCGGCATCATACCCGGTGCGTAGTTTCCAATCGCTTTCACGCCACCAGAGCCACCGGGAGCTGCTCTGTGATAATCTTCTGAAATCAGCAGATCAATCGCTGATACGCCGCCTTTGAAATATGGGCCAACGGGCGTAACGTAGACCAAGTAGGTGTACGACGGCGCTGGTGCAACCCCTAACACGGGTCCAGATCCCATAAGCAGTGGCCTAACATACAGTGCGCCTCGACCGGTCGGCGGGACCCATTTGATGTTCGCTTGAACGCATTGTTCGACGGCGTCTATGAAAATTGATTCTGGAACTGGCGGCATTTTGAGTCGGTCGGCCCCTCTCTGCATTCGCCGAGCATTCTCTTCCGGTCGGAAGAAAACAACTCTATCTTTCGAAGTGCGGAACGCCTTCATTCCTTCAAACAGACCTTGACCGTAATTCAGTACTCCAGCGGCAGGCGACATTGGTATTGCTCCATAGGGGCGCAATGAGCCTGGCATCCATGGTTCAGTCGCAGTGGTTTCGGTCAAATACATTGTATCGGTCGGTGTGAGCGAAAACGTGAGGCTATCCCAATCAACTTCTTCGGACATACTGCGCACCCTGCCGTAGCGTTTCATCCAAGGTGCTCCGGCTTTCAATCATTCCTCTTTCATTTGATGAGTGAAACATGGGTTTTTGGACTGCACTACAAAAATAGGAATAAGGCGGTGATGGCAATTCCCTTAGAGTGGCTCGCCGTACTTCTTCATGTGGTGAGACGATGACGTACAAGGACGACATCGGCATCATCAGCGGGCGTTACCATTCGGTTGAGGCGAATGCCGAAAGCGGAACCTTGGAATCAACGGTTTTGGAACTCTTTGGCCGCAGTAAATCAGGCGAATCAGTATGTTTGCTCGTATCAGGTTTGAATCCATCGTTTGAAATCACGCCATTAAGCGCCTGGAATGAAGATATTGGCGTCAGCGATTTTGTATTGCAACGCGTCAAAGAAGTTGAGGCAATGAAAGATGTTGTCAGCGTGACAGGCCCAGTCATGAAATTGACCGACCTCGGCGTTCGACCAATTTGGTCAGTCACAGTCCGTCAACCCTTTTTGGTTCCAAATTTGCGGAAAACACTTTCCAAGCAATCGTGGCAAATCTACTCAGGTGACATTCCTTTTCTCAACCGTTTGTTCCTCGACTACGACTTGAGGATGCATTTGTCTGTTGAAGGAACAGTTGTCGACCGACGCAATGAACCAAATGAGAATCTTGAGCGAACACACGCTGTTGTTCAAGCCGGTGGCTCGGGAAGGTATTCTGTCGATGTCACCGTCGCTTGTAATGTATCTCAATTGAAAGACTGCGAACCGTTTCAAGTCCCTTTCAAGGTGTTCTCGTTTGACCTTGAAACGAGCATTGAGCATGAAACGATTCTTTGCGCTGCGGCTTGGGTTGAAGACATGGGTACGGGGACGCGACAATCGTACGCCTTCCAAGGTGAAGAGGCAAGCATCATGGAAAACCTCACATTGATTGTTCGGAGCATGGATCCGGATATCATCACCGGCTACAACATCGACAACTTCGACCTGCCGCGAATGTACGATCGCATGCAAGCACTAACGAAATCGAAACAGTGGCGTAAAAAAGCACAGTTATTCGGATGGGGCCGTGTTGAGCAAAGCGAAAGTGAATCCAAACGAAACCGTTCAGGACTCTTTCCTCGACGACAATCAACACGGGCATGGAATGTCGCAGGTAGAAGCGTTGTAGACGCGTGGTGGCAGGCTCGGATGGCCTTACGCCCTCAAAGAGAAACGCTTTCATTCATTAGCAATCTGTTGTTTCCCGAGGATGCTGAAAAACACAAAATGGATGTAGATGCCTCCAAGATGGACATGGAGTGGGCGAATCGCCCCGAGGAAGTTATGGAATACTGTATTCGAGATGCAGCCCTTCCACTTGACATTCTTAGTGCGTTGCAAGTTATTCGTCGTAAAGAAGCGGTTGCTGCAGTGGCTAAGGTTACTTTTGACACTGCAGCCATAGGCAGCACGAGCCAGCTTGTTGACTCGCTTGTCATACGCTTAGCAGACTCTGAGAACGTCGCTGTGCCGCTTACCGGTTCGGCTGAAGCCAAAGAAGGCCAAATTACTGGAGGATACGTTCACGAGGTGGACGCAGGCCTCCACCCGTGGATTGCGGTACTGGATTTCAAGAGTATGTATCCTTCAATCATGATTGGTCAGAACATCTGTTATACCACTCGAATCGATCCTGCTCAACCTGACCAACCCGCTGAGGGCGAACCGGTTTACACTGCACCCACCGGAGCACGTTTTCGACATCAGTCTGTACGGAAAGGGCTTGTTCCTCGTCTGCTCGAAGACCTTATGGCTCAGCGAGATGTTCACAAAGCTGCACTCAAAACCGCTAAACAGGAAGGAAATATTCAGCAAGAGTCGTTCCACGACGCTATGCAGTATGCGGTAAAAATCCTCATGAACACCTTCTACGGTGTCTTTGCAAGTGGATTCTACCGTTTTACACACCGAGATTTAGGTTCCTCCATCACTGCTTGGGCTCGCCACAACATCAAAGCCATCATAGCACAGTTAGAGGAAGAGGGCCATGGTGTTGTGTATTCAGATACAGATTCCATCTTTGTTCGTTCACCGGTTGATGAATCCGCCCCTTCTTCGTTGAGGGAGGAAGAGATTCTTGCGGCCCAGAACGGGGAAGCCGATGCTGTTGAGAAAATGAAGGAGTGGAACATAGCCAAGCAATCCATGGTCGACTTTGGACTGGAAATTGCGGAACGGTACAGTCGAGATTCTGCAGTTCTCGAGTTCGAAAAGGGACTTTCGGTCTTCTTCAGCCACGGTGCCAAGAAACGGTATGTAGGGCAAGTTGTGTGGCCATCAGAAGAAATGTTGATTCGCGGTTACGAAACACAGAGGACTGATTCGTTCAATTATCTCACTTCGACAATGAAACGAATGTTCAGTCACGCTTTGGCTGATGAAGGTAATGAACTCGTCAAATATGCCTTAGCAAGAGTTCAAGCGGTGAAAAACGCTGAGATTGACGCATCGGAATTGATACTTGCAAAATCTTGCAAAGGCCGAGTCACTTCAGACGGCGACATTGATTTCACCAAAGATTACGCCAATCCGGACAGTATGGCGCAAGTTCGGGTTGCTAAAGCCCGAATTGCGCTAGGTCTCGGTTTTACTTCTGGGATGAAGGTCTCCTACATCGTTGCTGACGCATCTCAACGTCCGATGCGTGTTGAACCGTGGTTGGAAAATGAGGAAAATGGAGGTATTAGTGCCTACGACGGTCAGTTCTATGCCGAACGTTTAGCTGCTGCATTGGGCCGAATCACTGAGGCCTTTGGTTGGACTGCCAAAGAACTGGTGTCCGGCAACAAGCAAACCACGCTGTTTTCCTTCTAAGATGACGAATGGAGAGAAAGGGCTTTTGATGAAGGCCGTTCACAGACCCACCATGAAGTCGGCCTTTTTGCCAATACTCCTTTCTTCGGTGATGGTACTTTCCACGCTTGCAGGCTGTGTTTTTGAAGACACTTCGAGCAGTTCAGACGGTGAAGTGCTCGCTGTGTTTACCTTCTCTCCTACGAATAATATTCGAACAGGTGATGTCGTGTCTTTTGATGCTTCCAGTTCGACGCCGAGCAACGGTTTGACCTACCGTTGGGATTTTGATGGAGATGGCTCCATCGACGACACCGGTCGTACCGCTGAATGGAGTTTTGATTCCACAGGCGAGAAGACCATTGAACTCACTGTTTCGGATGGCTCAAAAACCTCCACTCAATCAAAAACGCTCAAAGTTGTTGAAGCAACAGCCCAGCCACCGAAAGCTGAAATCACTCAATATGCCGATGCTGAAGATTGTTCAAACGATGATCTTGACGAGAACACTCACATTGTGCTGTGGATCTGTGAAATGGACAAATCGATGACGGACCGAGATGTCTCAGCAACGACGACCGTTACCTTGGATGCCTCCGACTCCACAGCAGGTGACTCGAGCCAGTACATTACGGAATGGCATTGGGACCTTGATTCAGAGACCGACAACGATAACGATGGCGATTCAGAAAACGACGCTGACTTGACCGGTGAATCGGTCGATTGGACGAATGTCGAACCCGGTGAATACGAAGTAAATCTCAACGTCTTAAACAGTGCAGGAATGACAGATTCTGATTCCATCAAGGTTTACGTTAGTTATGCCGGGCAATGGTCAGATTTCGAGATGGGCGGCAACACCTCTGGAAACGCTCAGACGCTTGATTTTGATGTCAACATCGTTTATGATAAAGACAAAGGCAATACGATTCGCAAGGCGGTCGGGGAACTTACCTACCCACAGCAAGACGGTGATTGTACGAATATCCCGGGCGCCTCAAATTGCCGAGCTAAGCTCGATATTTACGCCATCAATGAAGAGGATGAAGAAGCAACCAACACGTCCGATACAGGCTTAGACCAGCGAACAGATGGCGATGATTGTGACGAAGACAACAACGATTGCATCCACCTTACTTTGAGTTCTTACATGTTCACCGATACTGAATCTACATACGGTGACGGTGAGTGGATTTTCCAAATCCGTAATGAGAGAGTGAATGACTTAGATGTCGAATCCTTTGTTATTCGACTGCATTATCGTTGATCTCTCTATTGATGAACATCGGAGATGAATCGAATGCGACGAACACGAATAGTGGCCACGATAGGGCCTGCTTGCGACGATGCTGAAACACTGCTTTCACTGCTTCAGGCTGGAGTGAATGTTTGTCGCCTCAACTACTCTCACGGGGTACCTGAAGACAAAACACCGCTGTACGAACGCATCCGTTCGCTCGAAGACACACTCGGTAGGCCGACATGTATTCTGGCTGATTTACCTGGACCTAAACTACGCCTCGGCCGGTTTGCCGACGTTGTTGTATTGGAACGAGGGCAAACCCTGAATCTCCATTGCGGTCAGCAGTTTATGGAAGGTGCTGACGCCAATAATATCCCGGTAGAATACGCTGGCTTATCTGCTGAATTGAAAAAAGGAGACCCCGTTCTCATCGCAGACGGTTTGGTTCGACTCAAGGTGGTGCATTCACCGGGTGAACCAAACAGTGTTGTCGAATGTGTTGTTGAAGACGGTGGTGTGTTGAGCGAGCGCAAAGGTGTCAATGTCCCAGGAACTATGGTCGACTTGCCTGCAATTGGGCCAAACGACGAAGCTGCACTTGCACACGCTTTGAAGGCCGGCGCAGATTACGTTGCGGTAAGTTATGTTCGGACCGCAAAGGATCTTGAACCGGCTCAAAAAGCAGTTCGTGACGCCGGTCTTCACGTGCCATTAATTGCGAAAATCGAACATCCAGTCGCTCTTGAGCATCTCGAGGAAATCCTCGATTCTGCAGATGCGGTCATGGTTGCCCGTGGCGATTTGGGTGTGGAAATACCTCTCGAGGACGTGCCTGAAGCGCAGCAAAGAATCATTGACGGTGCACTAACCAGAGGAAAAATAGTCATCGTGGCAACCCAGATGCTTGAATCGATGACGCTTCAACCTCGACCTACACGCGCTGAAGTAAGCGATGTTTCGGGGGCTATCCGCCACGGAGCTACAGCAGTCATGCTTTCAGGAGAAACAGCCTTGGGTCAATATCCTCTTGAAGCAGTTGAAACAATGGCGAAAATTGCTGTTGCCAGCGAGAAAGGACTGAATTCTTCCGATCAGCGTCCAAGTGGTCTTGCTCGGTTTGTTTCAACGCGCTCTGTCGCTCACGCAGGTGTCGAGTTGGCAAAGATTTCGAAAGCCAAGCGGATTGTTGTCGCAACGCAGCACGGTAACGCAGCCCGATTGGTAGCGGGTTACTGCCCAGGTATCCCAGTTACAGCAGTCAGTAACCGTATTCGCGCAATGCGGCGATTGCAACTCATTCCAGGTGTGGAAGGACTCATGGTTGAGGAATTTGACCGTGGTTCTCAAACAATGCAATCTTCCCTACACACTCTTATGGAACTCGGAACAATTGCCGTTGGAGATAGAATCGTAGCTATCTCTGGCAGTCCCAAGGCGATTTCAGGTGCAACCAGTACCATTCGATTGTACAAAATCGCCGAGGACGGCTCTATTCACGGTGCAGAGTGAAGAAGTGGCCGCATTTTCTTATCTTTTGGTATAAAGTTGCATTAAAGAGGGTACTGCGGGACATACATCAAGATTCTTCTATGCAATGGCGCGTCGCGCTTTTCAAATAGGGGTGGTTGTTCGGAGGGTTCGCTAAGGAGTAATTACCATGGGAAGTCAATGGGAAGATAAGAGCAAGCCTCACCTAAATATCGTGTTCATCGGACACGTCGATCACGGAAAGTCAACAACTGTCGGACGTCTACTTTTGGACTCCGGTCACATTGAAGGTCACGTTATTGAAAAGAACGAAAAACTCGCTGCAGAATCTGGTAAGGCTGGATTCGGTCTTGCTTACGTCATGGACGGACTCAAGGAAGAGCGCGAGCGTGGTATTACCATCGACGTTGCTCACAAGGAATTCTTTACCCCTAACTACTACTGGACTGTCATTGACGCTCCAGGTCACCGAGATTTCGTTAAGAACATGATTACTGGTGCTTCACAAGCTGACGCAGCAGTTCTTCTCTGTGCTGCTAACGACGGTGTTAACGCACAAACCAAGGAACACGCTTTCCTCGCAAAGGTGCTTGGTGTTAAGCAACTTATTGTTCACGTCAACAAGATGGATATTTCCGGTGTTGAATGGTCTGAAGACAAGTACAAGGCTGCTTGCGCTGAAGTCGGTAACCTCCTCAAGATGGCTGGTTTCAAGCCGGATGACATCCCAATGATTCCTGCTTCTTCATTGAACGGCGACAACGTGTTCAACAAGTCTGACAACTGCCCTTGGTACAACGGACCTACTCTTTTCGAGGCTATCGACAAGATCACCATGCCAGAAAAGCCAATCAACAAGCCACTTCGCTTGCCAATTCAGGATGTCTACAA
>QQRW01000032.1:0-5505 GCA_003602605.1 Candidatus Poseidoniales archaeon
TGCAACAGGTCGGCGCTCCAGTTGGTCATCAACTTTCAGCAAACCCACTCGTCGTCATTCCTGTGCAACTGGAGCCCGCGATACTACCAAGCTATACTATACTCCCTAAGTGTAGAAACACCATAAATCAAGACTTGGCTTGTCTACGAGCACGCTTTCGACGGCGCAACTTCTTCTTACGCCACTTCCACCGTTGGTTACCGGTTTTTTTCCAAGCACGTGAGCCTCGCTTCATGGTGAACGAGCCTCCGACCAACCATCCATATATGAGAGCATCGGGTTAAACCACTGAATCTCGTTTGCAGAATTTGAAACGATTTAGGCGTGAAAAGAGACTATTGCGTTGCAGAAAGGAGCATTCTTATTCTAAAAACAAGGTATTTGCAAACTTGCGAAACATCTTCGGCATGATCGCCACAACCCTGCGCAGTGTATTAATGAAACCTGATTGCTCTTTTGCAAACATAATAAATCACATTTGAGAGGAGCGATAATGGAGCAGGGGGACAACGGCACAACCGAATCTACCATACTCCGTAGGTTCGGCTTAGCGCTTCTCCTTGCGTGTTTCATGTTGTGGCTTTACCGCCACGATCTGAACCCTGTCAATTACCTCATCGTGGTTATGCTCATCTTTCGGGCATCTGAATATGCTGTGTCCAAAACCTCACTCTTCGTAAAGAAGGAGAGCGATAAGGATTCACCAAGTCTTGTTCGACGGACCAAAATCTATTCGACATTGGTTGCCGTTCTTCTCACATTCATTATCGTTTCAGGGACTGTTTTTCTTCAATTCTCCCAGCAAGTTGGTGGAGATCCTGGCCCATACGACTCTGAGAATTACCGTGATGGAGCATTTCACAACCTTGAGGATTCAAACACTACAGGCTCGTTTCTCGGCACAGCCCTCCAATACCTAATCGACGATGGGAGTCGGTATCCAAGTTCAGTTCTACCATCAATAGAATTTGCTCCGATGAACCTTACAGGAGATGAATTGGGCATCACTTGGTTCGGACATTCTTCCATTCTCGTTCAGACAGAAAACCTCACACTTGTTTTCGATCCTGTGTTTGGTGACGACAACACTGATCCGTTATTCTTTGGACCTTCACCGTTTGAATACGAGCATAATTACGAACTTGAGGACTTACCGCCCATCGACTATGTGTTCATTTCCCACGATCACTACGACCACCTCGACATGGATGCTGTCAAATTCCTCAGTTCCTCTCAATATATTGTCCCTTTAGGAGTCGAGGCTCACCTTACAGAATGGGGGATTCCAAGTTCGAACATTCAAGAATTTGATTGGTATGAAGAAGCAAACGTGTCTGAAGAGATGAGTATTGTGTTCACACCGTCACAACACTTCAGCGGCAGAGGTATTTCAAGCGACAACACACTGTGGGGTTCTTGGGCCGTTTACATCAACGACCATGCCCTGTATTTCAGCGGCGATGGCGGGTATTTCAGTGAATTCTCTGAGATCGGAGACAAATACGGGCCTTTCGATATCGCATTCATTGAGGCGGGGCAATACGATGAAGCATGGTCTGACGTTCACATGTTCCCAAACCAAACCGTTCAAGCTGCATTCGACCTCAACGCTGAAACCCTCTTGCCGATTCACAACACAAAATTCGTTCTTGCCCTGCATGGATGGGACGAACCCCTCGAAGAAGTCACCATTGAGGGGCAACGAAGAAACCTAACCGTTACCACGCCAATGCTTGGAGAAAGTTTCCTTTTGGGAGAAAACATGCCGGGTGATACTTGGTGGAGAAATGTCTCGGTATACGAACCTCCTATGTTGAAACAAAGTTCTCTCGTAGGGGCTTTGATGTATTCATCAATGCTACTTGCGGTAGCAATGGTACAACTCGGCTCAAAGAAACCGAGAGTTCATCTTAAGACAACATACGAGGATTGAAAACCTCGTGCTCAGGCTTGTCACCATGGAGCGAGCACTGTTAGGCGGAGGATGCTTTTGGTGTACAGAGGGTGCGTTCAAAGGATTGTATGGCGTTGAATCTGCACTCCCTGCCTATGCAGGGGGTCATGACCCAAATCCAAGATATGAGCCTGTGTGCTCCGGCACAACCGGTCATGCTGAAATCGTCGAAGTTGTGTTCGATCCAAGCTTGATCCCATTTGAGACCATTCTCGAGATATTCTTCACTGTACACGATCCTACACAACTCAACCGACAAGGTAACGATATAGGGACGCAATATCGAAGCTGCATCATGCCTACAAGCGAGCAACAAACGTTGACTGCACNGATTGTTATCGAAAAAATGCAGGCACATTACGACCGTCCAATCGTTACGACCATCGAAGAAGCAAAGCACTTCACGCTTGCTGAAGAATACCATCACGATTACTACGCGCGAAATCCCGGGCAAGGATATTGCATGGCGGTCGTCGGCCCTAAACTGCGCAAAGTTCGCGCGAAGCACGCTCATCTTTACACAGCGTGATATTGAAGTGGCGTCTGTGACAGCGTCGTTGTATGGTGAACAATGTTCCTCGCCCACCCACCCCCGTTAACGAACCCGTGCTCGGCTACCTACCAGGCAGCCCTGAGCGAGCAGCACTCAAAGCTGAAATCGCTCGTCAAGAAAGCGAAATCCTCGAAATACCATGCATTATCAACGGCAAGGAAGTCTTCACTGGTGATATCGTTGAGCAAGTCATGCCGCACGATCACAGTCACGTCATCGCCCGAGTTCACATGGCTACCCAAGCCAACGTCGAAGAAGCCATTCAGGCATCACTTGACGCTCACGACATGTGGTCCACCATGCCTTGGGAAGCACGTGCCGCAATATTCCTCAAAGCGAGCGAACTCCTGGCTGGTGAATACAGAGCTAAAATTAATGCCAGCACCATGTTGAACCAGTCCAAAACGTGCCATCAAGCCGAGATTGATTCGGCATGTGAACTGATTGATTTTTGGAGATTCAATACCGTTTATGCTCGTGAAATCTACGAAGACATGCAACCACCAGTTTCTCCATCAAGCATGTGGAACTCCAGTGAGGTTCGCCCACTCGAAGGCTTTGTCTTCTCTGTAACACCGTTCAACTTCTCCAGCATCGCCGCAAACTTGCCATCAAGCATGGCCATTATGGGCAACACTGGCGTGTGGAAACCCAGTCGGAACTCGTATGTATCCAACTACTTACTTATGCGACTGATGATGGATGCTGGCCTTCCTGCAGGCGTCATTAACTTCATTCCTGGTAAGGCAAGCATGGTTGGAGATACCGTACTCGCCCACCCAATGCTGGCTGGAATCCACTTCACAGGCTCAACCTCTGTATTCCGCAAGATGTGGAGAGATGTGGCCAACAATTTGGAGAACTATCGATCCTACCCTCGTGTGGTTGGAGAAACCGGTGGAAAGGACTTCATTGTCGCTCATCCGGATTGTGATGAGGCTGCATTAATTGTTGCTCTTCTGCGTGGCTCTTTTGAGTTCCAAGGACAGAAATGCAGTGCTGCAAGTCGCGCTTACATCCCAAAAACCGTTTGGAACAACATCAAGGAAGAATACATTGCAGAAGTTGGCAAGATCACTCTCGGCGACCCTCGTGACTTTTCCAATTTCATGTCTGCAGTGATCGATAAAAAATCCTTTGACAACATTGCCGGATACATCGACCGAGCGAAGGCCGATGCAGGGTGTGAAATCGTAACCGGTGGCGGCTATAATGATTCCAAAGGATATTTTGTAGAACCAACGACCATAGTTTGTTCTGACCCCAACTATGAGTCTATGGAGGAAGAAATATTTGGACCTGTATTGTCCATATATGTCTTCAACGATGATGAATTTGAAAAGGTCCTCAAAACATGTGATGAAACCTCAGAATATGCACTAACTGGCTCGATTTTCGCAACCAAAAGAGAGGACATTCTCACCGCAATGAAAGCACTCCGATACTCGGCAGGAAACTTCTACATCAACGACAAACCAACCGGTGCAGTCGTTGGACAACAACCGTTCGGAGGAGCACGTGGCAGTGGAACGAATGACAAGGCGGGTTCACCACTGAACTTGTTGCGATGGGTGTCTCCAAGGTCAATCAAGGAAACTTTTGCACCGCCTCACTCTTGGGGTTACGGCTTCCTGAAGGAATGAATGGATTTTTTCTTGCTCCGGTCTATCCGATTCAAAGAGTCCACGAGGACTCGGGATTCGAACCGTTGGCTCACCAGAGAAATAAGCCACCAGCCGACAGTCAAAAGTGGAGTTGCAACGAACGCCACCAATCCCAGCCACAGCAAAATATTGCCTTGCGTAAGCGGCCAAGCCCAAACTGCGCTGCCCCCAAGAACCAACAAAAAATACAGTCTTGCAGCCTCACTTGGAGTCGACCAACCTTTGTGATCTTTTCTCGGTGCGAACAAGAATCCCATCAGGCCCATGCCGTTAAATTCGAAAGCGAGATTATCAAGGCGTGTTTAACCCATTAGACTCCGGTGGATTGATGTGTAAGAGTGGTGAGCGCCAATCCCGCAATGATGAGTGCTTGAGCCGACTGCTGTTTTTTCAGTGACGAGTGATGGGCGAACTGAGCGGGACCTCTTCGTAAATGTGATAGGTGTCAGCCATGCTGTTCATTTCATGCAGGGTCTGCCTATCACTCCGTTGAGTCCGCCTCCTGCAGGGTTGGTCTTGGCATATCCATCCTCGAAATGGAAAACGATTCGCTCGATGCTTGGCTTCGTCATATTGCTTTTTATTGTAGCCAATGTATCCACATCACTGATCTTTGGAGGCTTACTCGACAGTGACTTTGATGGAGATCTGGGCCCCTCTGAACCGTGGTATACGCTGTTCGGCTCGTTGTGCTTGATTCCATGCGTGGCTGGATTTGCTTTTTTCAGAAGGCCCAAACTTACGCACATTATTCGGGCGCAAAGTTCTGTGTTTGGCAACACCTTCAACATGATTGCCCCGCGAACTGCCGTTCAAACGTTTGACAAAGTTACTGTGGAACACCACCTCGTACGTGACACAACACCTTTGGAAATGCCAAGTGGTAAGCAGTTGTGGTGGTTGTTCTTCGGAGGTGTATTCTTCAGTAGCGTATGCATGCTGCCGTTACTGGTCATGGGACTAAACTTGTTCACAGGTGTTCTGTTCGCTCTAATAGCCATCCCTGCCTTTATCATCGGTTTTTCGACTCCAGTCTTTGCTTGGTGGTCTACTTCCAACTCCTATTTTGGCCTTCCAACCACGCGACGGCTCGCTGAATGGATGCTAATCGCAGGGATGATATCAACGCTCCCTGCGATTGCGATTAACTCCTTTCTCTCACCTCTCATCCTCAACGGAGTAGGACTTGAAACATCTGAGGCCAGTAGTCTTGGCTTTGGTTTGATTCTCATGCTTTCAGCGCCAATTGGAGAAGAACTGTGCAAAGCTGCTGCAGTTCTGGCCCTTGCCAAATTCATCGACAGCCCTCGTCGGGGTTTTCAAATCGGTTTTAC
>QQRW01000032.1:5659-23808 GCA_003602605.1 Candidatus Poseidoniales archaeon
TACGCTATCGGAACATACCTGCAAAAAAGAAAGGAACCGTTGGTTGTCCCTGGGTATCAACAAAGCCATTCAGAGCCAACTCCAGCAAACGATAATTGGGTTCTCGTCGATTCAGCGGGACACATAATGAAACACTCAGTAACTGAGCACATGCAGATATCCACGCCACCAAGATGGCTTTCTTCAACACCAGAAAAAGCGATTGCTTTGCCAACACGGCCAGTAAAGGCACTCGCTCTTGCAATGCTACTGCATTCCTTCTGGAACGGTTCGCTTTGGGGATTATCTCTTGTTCTCACCGATGCCCACATTTTGATTGACCTATCGGTATCGGTTGTTTGGCTGTCTGTGCTAATCTTGGCACTGTGGCAATTCACGCGCCACATATTGCCAACAGCACTCTCTCCGGAATCGGGTTTTACCGGACAGTGAAAGGAAAGCACCTTTCAAGGAGAAGATTACCCGATAGTTTTGGGGATATCCATGGATGTGCTTACCGGAGGTCTCAATCAGGGCAACTTGCTCGTGACTTCAGCCCTTCTCGTGGGTTTGATTCTGGTCTCTGGGCGAGCGAAAATGCTTGACAAGCCTGGCATCATCGCTGCGGCTGCCCTTGGATTCGTTGTAGGGGGCATGGGTCACTGGACTTGGTTGCTGATTTTACTCGGATTCCTTCTCGCATCCCACAAAGCAACGAAGTGGCGCTTTGACGAAAAAATGCAACGGGGAATGTCTGAATCTGAAGATGGACACCGAAGTTATGGAAACGTCATTGCCAATGGAGGACTACCTGGCCTCGTAGCCATCTTCGCATTCATCACGGAAGACTGGTACAATGGAGTTTGGATGTTTAGCGCTGCTGTTGCTGTAGCCGCATCCGACACCTTTGCCAGCGAAATTGGTTGTCTCGATGACAACGTTCGAATGATCACCACTCTGAAACCTTGTGAAGCAGGACTTAACGGTGGTTTCTCACCATCGGGACAAAAGGCGGCGTTTTTTGGCTCAAGCATGATAGCAGCACTATCCTTCGCCGCATGGATGGTAGCCAACAACGGTGGTGACAGCATAGAGGTCGGTTTGATGAAAACCGCGATGGTAGCCGCTATTGGATGGCTCGGTTGTCAAATGGACAGTTTGCTTGGCGCAGTTTTTGAGAATCGAGGATACCTGACCAAGGGTGGAGTCAATGGAATTTCAATCACCTTTGGAATGCTTGTAATGTGGGCTATTCTCTCCTTGGAATTACTTGTTTGAGGTTTACTCATCGTTCTCACGGCGCCATTGCCTTCATGAACCAAAACCATGTGGTGTTGTTAATGCGACAGCGGAAACTCGTACTGGTCATGTTGGCACTCCTACTCGGAGTGATGGCATCTGGAGCGGTGAAAGCAGCAAATGATCCGGTTTACGAACCTGGTTTTGTCGAATGGAACATCGAACCACTGGAACGCCTCTTTGTCGAAGGTCTTGATGCCGAAGAAGCGGTGCTGCAACGACAACGCACAGATAATGCCGTAGGAAGTCAAGCTGTCAACACTTTTAGCGGCATGAGTCAAATATTCTCAGTCAGTAGCCCTCCGCTCCAAAATCCAATCAACGCCACCGTCAACATGACGGTGTTTATGTCTGCATACATTGACGGAGTTGGTGGGCCGCAGTATTGTGAACGTCAAACTTTCACTGACAGCAGTTTCACAATGGTATATTCAGTCGATGCAGGTGGTGTACCCGTCTATGACTCCGTTGTGAACCAAGTGGTCAATACAGACACCTCAAACTCAGCCATGAACTTCTCAGGGGAACGAGTAGAAGTCTTCCTTTCAATGAAGGCTGGAGATGTGTTCACACTTACTGTATCTGCACAAAACAACTGTGCTGGAAGCACCATACAAGTCCAATGGGGCGCCTTTGAACAAAACAGTGGAGGCATTGTCATGGAAGGCCAACTGTACGAGCCTAAGGCTCGTGTCGTCGTCGACGCTGAACGAAGAGCTCACATTGAGTTCGAACCTCTGTTCCCCTGGGGTGTTGATGATGTGAAGTCTGCAAAATGGGAACTTTGGGGACCGCTCGCATCTGATGAAAAATTCGTCAAAGATGAAGACCTTATCATGGAAACTTCAACCGGTAGAATACGCATTGACCGTCCGATTGAGGGAAATCAAACAGTGTGGGCATGGTCTGGTATTTCTACAATGAAACCTGGAGATGCCAATCTCGAGTTTTGCGTCCAGACCGTTTCAGGCGATCTCAACAGCGATTGCCATGCGTTTGGAATTATACGGTTTGGAGTCGAAAAAGCGGATGAAGGGATACTTAGTTCATCGGTTATCTTGTCATTGACCACCGTTTCATCTCTTCTAGGATTCCTCTATCTTTGCATTCGCAAAGGCGAAATGCCACCACCTCCGGTTCTTATTGCACTGCTGCTGATGACAATTGTGTTCCTCCCAACTGCGATGGATCAGCCGAACCTTGGTTCAAACGACTTGATCGATGACCACGCTCTCGTGTTTGATACTGAGTTGTACGACGAAAATATGCAACAGGTCCTCATCTCTGAGATGTTTAATGGCAAAGATGCACTTGTACTCGCAGTTGCTTTACCGGGCACACAAAATGTAGCAGAGCAATCAGTTGAATTGAACAAGACGGTAGACCTTATTGGCAACGATATCGCTGTTGCCCATATTCTAGCTGGCATGGATGCGACCACGGCTGATGTTGTTGCTTTGAAAAACAACTACAACATGACTTGGCCGGGCTATGTTGATCTTGATGAATCGTTCACTCCTAGCACCCCGAATGGAACTTCCGATTCAATAATCGTCTTGGACAAAACCATGCGAGTTGTGTTCTCAAGCGCACCCTCTGCTTCATCAGAAGACATCATCGAGGCTGTTGAGAGCATCAACAACGGTGGCAGCACAAGTGCTTGGTCCTATTTTTCTCTCGTTTTCGGGCCAGGATTGTTCCTTTTCTTCTTGACGCTACCCCGTAATGAGTACGAGGCACTGGAAGACCCACTCCCACTCGGCCTCCACATGGGAGCAATCGTCGGTTCAGGTGGAGCTGGTATCGTTTTGGTGAACCTACCGCTGCTCATTTCCACCTTAGCACCAATCCCGACCAATTCCTTGTATTGGGTTGATGTCGCAATGTGTGTATGGCTCGTAGAAATGTGCATCGTCACCGCCCGCAGAGGGAGCCCGTATGAAGCAGACTTTGTTGCCAAAGTCATGCACAAATTTTACCCTGAAAAATTCAGGAATTGGAGGGGAGTCGAGGAAATGCAACGAGATGTCACGGTTGGTGTTTGGCTCGGATGGTTTGGCTGGTTTGCCTTCCCGTCGCTGTTCCCACAAGGAATATCGGCTGCACTACTGAGCGGAATTTCAGGAATTTTCTTTGGAGTATTCGGATTGATTTTCATCATCATATTGGGGGGTGCTGTCGTCCTACTTCTGCGCACAGTTGGTACTTTCGGAGGCTGGATTACGCTGATGTTTGGTGAACTCGGAACCGAAGACTACACTCGATTTGCCGGATGGTGCATACTACCAGTGGCGATCTGGACAACTGCAAATGCAATCATATCGATGATGAACATCGGCGTCATTTGACAACCGAATCTTTGACAACCGTTGAGCAGAATGTTCAACACATGGAGTCAAAAATGGAATGGAGTCGAACCCGCAAAAGCCTGTTCTTCAAATGTCCACGTGCCTGGTACTTGAGATATGGAATGAGAAGAAAGTCTTCGAACCGAAGGTCGGCAACGTTCCAACGGCCATGGGATCTAATGCTGAGAGCCATGAAAGAAACGCTTCTGGATCAACTTGAAGATGTTAAAGAAGGGAAAGAATGGTCCGCGATGTTGACAGATTCCCAACTCAAGTCTTCGCTGGAAAATCAATTGAGCACGTCAGTACATCATATCTCCGAACATACCAAGGAAGCCTTACTCAAGTTTGCTCGAAGCAGGTATCGGTTGCTGTGGAGAACGAGAATTCTCCAGCAACTCCTGAAAAGAAAGCATGCGCAATGGTATGTTTTCGATAGAGGAGTGCCTATTTTGCATGGGATACGTAAACTCTACGTTTCTCCAGATTTAGCAATCCGAATTCAGAACCGCTGGCACCTTGTACGCTTTGACATGCAAAAGTCCTCAACCAAACCATACGATGAGCATGAGGCAAATGCAATGGTGTTATGGGCACTCAATCATGAAGGTTTCAATGCACCCTGTGAATCGTTTCGGCTGCATACAATTGGATGGAGGCAGGGGTTTTGGAAGTGTGACGCTTTCCAACCGACCTCTCAATCGCTACGTTTGTCGCAACAATTACTGGAACATGACATGAAAGCAATGGAGGAAATTGTTCATTGTGGAAGACGAAATTTAGCACTCTTACCTCTTGCCAAGAATAAAAGAACATGTAACTCTTGTTTCTTCCGTAAGTTTTGCCCCGGGGGAGAGAACCTCGAGTTGGCAAAAAAGGAACAAGCCCTTCTTGAATTGTCAGCAAACTCATTCAAGGCTCGCTACTAAATCTGCAAGGACCGCTTGAACATCACTCGCTTTGGTTACACCGCTGGCGAGGAGAACTCCTTCTGCCCCTAATTCGACAGCTTTGGCTACATCAGCACCGTTTTTGACGCCAGCGCCACAAAGGACTCGTACATTGGAATTAACTGATTGAACGATTGCCACAGTATCACTGACAATTGCAGGGTCTGCAGTGGTAACTGAAATATCTCCGCCAATCAACTCAGGAGGTTCTACCGCAATGAATGTTGGACCGATTTCAGCGAGGCTTTTTGCTTCATCGACGTCTGCAGCACAGCCGCACATCGGAAAATCAGAAGGGAGTTGATCTTTCAAGGCGGCGACCTGCTCCATCGAAACTTTGTGCTCTGCGTGATTGATAATAGTTCCTTGAGCGCCACGATGAATCGCAGTTTGAGGTTCAAGCCAGCCAGTGAATCCACCTTGCCCGACAGGATCTAAGTGCTGAGTCCATACTTCCAAAGAAGGAGCAACTCTACGAACTGCTTCAAGATCAAAGGCGGATACTACAGCTATCATTCGCGCTGGCCCATTTGAATGCGCCTCCATGGCTAAAGCCAATTGCTCAGCAGCCTCTCCGCTGGCAGATGCGTAAGTCTTGAAATTCACAACAATCAATGGTTTGTTCATGTATTAGGCAACAACAAAACGCATTTGAGCCCTTCTGTCAAACCGAACTGATTCAGTCGGTTTGAGGCCACTGGCCGTCATTCAACGAAGTACCATCAGGAATAATACTCCCATGATCAATCACCATATTTCGAAGCATAACGTTCGAACCAATCTGAACATTACGGCCAACAAGACATGATTCAACAACAGAATCATGCCCAACCATAGCACCTGACAAGAGCGTTGAACGGTGAATCGTACTGTTAGAAACGACCACATCTGAGTCAATCATGGATTCGGAAACTCGGTCCGATGTGGTTGTTTCCGGAGAGCCATACCATGAACTCCCATTGATGAGGCCTCGTCGAAAGCGGCCTTCTTTGATGCAACGGTTCACAGCATCCGACCACGCACTTGGAGTTCCAGCATCGAGAAAATATCCTTCAAATTTCTGCCCGTTCAAGGCACCTTGGGAGGCGAGTTGCGGGAAAACATCCCTTTCTATAGAATGCTTTCCATTAGGCATGAAATCAAAAATATCGTCCTCAAGAATGTATGAACCAGCATTGATGAGATTGGAGAACACTTCCTCGGGCGTTGGTTTCTCCTTGAATTGAGTGATTCGTGACTCTTCGTCAAGACCAACGATTCCAAATCGTGTTGGGTCCTCAACCTCCCACAAAGCGAGTGTACCAATTCCACCGTTTTTCTTATGTAACTCAAGCAGAGGGTCGATTTGCAAAGATGAAACGATGTCGCCGTTGAAGCAGGCAAATGTTCCGCTGATGACATCGCGACAATTCCCTAGAGCACCGCCAGTACCGAGGGGTTTGTCTTCTGGGACGATTCGAACATCAAAATCAACATCCGCTTTCGCAAAATATTGTTCAATCATGTCAACTTTGTACCCTCCTGCAACGACAACTTCGTCAACCAAGTCTTTCGGAACCCCTTCTACAACCCGTTCGAGAAGTGAAAGGTCTAACATTGGAAGCAAGGGCTTAGGTACCGTATTGGTCCATGGGCGCAACCGAGAGCCAACTCCACCGGCCAACACTACCACTTGCATGGTTGGGCCTCTTACCGATTACCTATCAATACATCTCAACACTGCACATCAGCAAGACTGGTTCGATGAATTGGCCCGAATGCCGCGTCAAAGTATTCAAAGACGGCCTTACTTTGGAAGGATTGGAGAGCACCATGAATATCCACGAATATCAAGGAAAAACCCTGCTGCGAGAAAACAACGTCGCTGTACTTGAAGGAGTACACTGTACGACCGTTGAACAGGCATTAAGCGCCTATGATTCACTCGGAAGCAAAGTTGTCGCTGTCAAATCACAAATTCATGCAGGTGGACGAGGTAAAGGCACGCTCTACCATCCTGAGACACGAGAACATGTCATGGACGGCGGTGTCAAAATTGCTTTCTCAAGAGAAGAAGTGGAATCCTATGCGACAAATATTCTCGGTAACATCCTAGTTACGATCCAAACCGGAGATGAAGGGAAACTTGTCAGTAACCTGTACATTGAGGCAGGTTGCGACATCGCTCATGAGTACTATCTGGCACTTCTTGTTGACAGAGATAACAAATCTGTTCTTATCATGGCTTCAACAGAGGGTGGAATGGACATCGAGGATGTTGCTCACAACACACCAGAACTCATTCACAAAGTCGTGGTCGACCCGAATGCAGGCCTCCTCGGATTCCAAAAGAGAGATCTTGGAATGTCCTTGGGGCTGTCTGGTGCTGCTCTGAAATCGTTCGGCAAGATGTTGACGAACATGTACACTATGTTTGTGCGCGAAGATTGCGTCATGGTCGAAATCAACCCCTTGGTACGAACCGGAGCTGACGAGATGGTTGCACTGGACTCGAAAATTTCATTCGATGAAAATGCCGAATTCCGCCACAAGAATTGGGATGACCTACGTGATCTGTCAGAAGAAGAAGATGTGGAAATCCGCGCTAAAGAAACCGGACTCTCCTATGTCAAACTCGATGGAAACATTGGATGCTTGGTCAACGGTGCTGGTCTCGCCATGGCAACAATGGACGTCATCAAGCTCTACGGTGGAGAACCGGCGAACTTCCTCGATGTTGGCGGTGGCGCTAACGAAGAGCAAGTCAAAACTGCATTCTCAATCATTCTTGAAGACCCGAATGTCAAAGGGATTTTAGTCAACATTTTCGGCGGAATTATGCGCTGTGACATCATTGCAAGGGGCGTTATTGCTGCAACTGAAGCGCTTTCGCTCGAAGTACCTCTCGTCGTTCGACTTGCTGGAACAAATGTCGATGAAGGTAAGGCAATTCTTGCTGCTTCGACGCTCAATATTCATCCTGCTGATGATTTAGCGGAAGGTGCGCAAAAGATTGTGGCACTTATTGGAGGCGATGAATAATGTCAATTTGGATTGAAGAAGATGCGAAAGTATTGGTGCAAGGAATCACTGGAAAGCAAGGCATGTTTCATGCAGACAAAATGGTCGAGTACGGCACCAATATCGTTGGTGGATGCACTCCTGGAAAAGGCGGTCAAACCGTAGAACTTCAAGGAAAACCATTCCCTGTATGGCACAGCATGAGTGAAGCCATCGAAGCAACTGATGCTGATGCGACCGTCATTTACGTCCCGCCGCCGTTTGCTGCGGAGGCAATTATGGAGGCTGCAGATGCCTTTGACACCATCAAAGGCGAAGGAGTCGTCGTCTGCATTACCGAAGGAATCCCAACTCTAGATATGGTGAAGGCGGTTGCATACGTCGAAAATCGACCAGGTGTTCGACTTATTGGACCAAACTGCCCGGGAATTATCACACCCGGAGAAAAGGGGGGTGCCAAGATTGGCATCATGCCAGGCCATATTCACGCTAAAGGTCGTATCGGGATTGTCAGCAAATCTGGAACATTAACCTACGAGGCTGTGGCTCAAACAATGAGTATTGACGAAGGTCAGTCAACCTGCATCGGAATTGGCGGAGACCCTGTGAACGGCACGGGATTCATCGACTGTCTAGCCGCATTTGAGGCGGACCCTCAAACTGAAGCCATCATTATGATCGGCGAGATTGGCGGTAATGCTGAACAAGAAGCTGCTGCTTGGGCTGCTGGAAACGTGACCAAGCCCATCGTAGGTTTCGTGGCAGGAGCAACTGCCCCCCCAGGCAAGCGAATGGGGCACGCAGGCGCAATTATCTCCGGTGGAAAAGGGACTGCTGAGGAGAAGTTTGAAGCATTTAGAGCGGCGGGAATTGCTTGTGCAATGGACCCTTCAGAACTCGGTAAAGTCTTGCTGGAATCTCTCAAGGCTGCTGGCTTGCGATGAACCCATAAACCGAAATCAATTCTCAAAAATATGGCCGAGAAGCCTGAGTTCGACCCAAGCACACTGCAGGGGTATTATGCTCAGGATTTTGAAATCGATTTGTCGTGGATGAAAAAGCCTACACAGCACCAATTCCGATGGCGATGCCTTGAGAATCGATGGCAATCTTCACATCGAAGGGTTCGAAACGGAACGACGTTAGTGAAGGCCTTTCGAAGTTCAACTCCCACCGATGTATATGTTTCAACAGCATCATGGCTTAATCCAATAGAATTACCGCGATTGAGAGACCAAGAGGCGGCTTATCCCATTCTACTCGACCATCTGGTCGTGTTCGATATTGATGTCCCCCCATTTTGTATTGCGAGCATGGAAATGGCAAGAAAATCAGCAGTTCGCCTCTATGAATGGATGAAGGACAAAGAAGATTACGCGTTCAGCCACGTGGCCTTTTCCGGTAGCAAAGGATTTCACCTGTTCTATCAGGATCTTGCCAGAGAAAAGTTCCAAATCCCCGACCCAAAGGAAAGGGAACAGACAGTACGTTTCGAACGCAAAAAGCTGCTCGACCTCGTCACATCAGCTGGACATACCGTCGACACCAAGATTACTGCAGACACGAGACGAATCATTCGGCTTCCGGGAACTGTTCACGGTAAAACAGGTTGGAAGTGCAGCATTGTCGACATAGAAACGATGTATAAACCGTTCAAGAAATGGTACAAATCACTTGAACGACATAGCAACGCCGTCGAAATGCCCCGTAAGCCCGGTAAATCAAGTACAGTTCATGCCAAACCCAACGAAAAAGAAGCTACTTTGAATACTCAAGTTGAAAGTTTGAGTATTGAGGTAAGCACACATGTTGCTGGAACCAAGAACCGCTCGGCATTGATTTGTTGGTTGCCTCACAGCTGGGGGGAGCCACAACAGGCCGTACTTCGAGCACTGGATTCTATCGATGTGTTCGGTTTTGGAGCAACCGCATTTTGGACTGATGGCCTTAGGACCTTGATGGTAGTGCCTCGAGCGATTCCAAGAGAACAACTCATCAAAATAACTCGGAAGTTAAAGATGAATACCCTTCATCGAGAACTAAAAGAGAGGGAGCATTCATGGGTTCGAATCTCCGGAAAATTCTCCGAGGAAAACGACTGGGAAAGGGAATTAATACCGATAAATGTTCTCGGGAAAAAATACAACTCAACATGTGCATGGCCGTGGTCACGTTCTCATCTGGAGTTATGTAGACGCATGGGCCTATCAATCGGGGCTTTAGAAGGTGAAAGTTCAGGGAATGAGGAACCATCCATTCGAATCGCTCTGAGGTCGTGAAATGATTATATGGTGTCTTGACAAGAGTATCCTGTTTCCACCGGAGCTTTGGCAATGACGGCTGCACTCGTGCCCATGACACAACCGACCGTTGGCGCTTGGAAACCGCGCCAACGGTCAAACCCTCGGTGAGCCTATGAACAAATTCGGCATCATCATATTCATCATTGGAACTCTCTTCTCCGGAGCATTTGTCTTTTCGAATATTCAAGTGACGAACACACATGTGCAAACTTTAGGGATAATCACAGAAGATTCAACCTACTCTGAGCGATTTGACGGATACTATATCTGTCGTGCAGATCTTGTAGTAGAATACGCCGCTGATTCATCGTCTCAAACCTACATCGCTGAAACCTTTGCAACCATGGAAAGCAGCAATTCGTGTGTCGATTTAATTGAGAACTATTACCCTGTAGGATACGAAATCGAAGTCTACTATAACCGCGATTCTCCAGAAGATTACGTATTCCAGAACTCAAACATACAGGACAATGCCTCACTTTATTCGTGTTGTGCATTCATCTTTGCAATAATCGCTTTAGGAGGGCTCATCATGACATTTACCCTTGGTTCCACCCAAAAGGGATCGTTCAAAACCGGTGGACTGAGTGGCAGAAGTGCTGCAGGACAGTCCTACGGAAGTGGTAATACGGGAGGACTCCAAGGAAGGAATGAAAAAACCTCACAACATGCTGGAGCACTCGCAACTTCTGATCCGGATTTCACAGGCCCACACAATGGAAAATTCCTCTCTGGGCACACACGACACGGTAACAGAAAATTCACCACGTTCGAAGAAGCCAAGGGGTACTGCCTCGCAGACCCTGAAGCAGGCGGCATTACCATGGAAGGTCCAAACCACTTTACAATCCGCCGAGAAAACAATTTACTTAACTCATCAAGCGGAGAGGTTTCCTGGGTGAAGAAAGCTCGAAATAACACATACATGGCTGGTACATACGCCCCATCAAACTCATCACCACTTTCTCAAAATCGCAGATTGGGAAGCAGAGAACGCAACTATGATTCACTCATACAACGGTTTGGACTGCGAAACGTTCCACCCAGAAAACTCCGTAAAAAAATGGTGGCTTGGCTAAATTTGACCCCGGAGATGGCAAACAAATTCTTCGCAAATCAGTTCGTAATCGAGACGCTCGGACTTGAACATGTCTCGCCCCAACCAAAACCAGCCTCGATCATCATGGAAACCCCCGCAAATAATTTTTGGAGCACAACGGAATCATCCATTTCCCCATCCAGTGGTGTTCAAGAGAAATGTGGCCAGATTGGATGCTCACGCACTGTTACATCATTTGATTTCAGATGCTTTGATTGCAGAAAGCGATTTTGTGACGAACACAGAGGTGCAACCTTCCAGTGTTCTGGATGTGCGTGAACGCTCAAAGGTAGACTTCTTTTTGGTGCATTCCAATATTTGGAGCAAGTCCTCTTTGGCGGATGTGTTGTAGCAAAGATTTACCATCGTTACTACGAGCATAAGTGAGTATACTTGGACTGACGTGAATGTTCCAGTGCTTCTGGAACACATCTGCTCGCTCTCGACTTGAAGCGAGAACTGAAGGCACAGCGTGATACATTTGAATGGAACTTACTTCCTTACGTAGGTATTTCGCAATCACCTCGGGCATGAGCGTTGAGAGCCAAGTATCTTCCATGAATTGGGAGCTACGACTGATGAGGTATCTTGGATTTGACAGTGGCCCTAATACTTCCTCTAACGAAGTACTGAATGCCAATGCTTCATCCGGAGTGGAATTGTGCAAGTGGTATCGAAGCCACCCCCCACCTCGCTCACCACCTTTTGGTGAACAATGAATAGTCATCTCCCCTAATTCCTGCAAGCTTGCAACAATCGCTTCGGAGATAGCGAGTGTCAATGTCGAATCGGTCCACATCTCCTTTTCAGAACCAAATCGAAATCCGCTCGAGAACCCCTGAGGGGTTTTCGCCTCAATTGCTGGCCGTGATTCGACTCCAAAAGGTTGACCTATGCCCCACAATTCACGTGTATGCTCTCTTGTCCGTGCCCTGCGAAGCATTTCGTCGTTGAACAAAGCCATGCCCTCGCTTATCCCCTCTGGTCTGACATCATTGAATGCTGCATGGACATGCCCTACTCCTTTCTCGATCGTCCCGTCATCACATACACCGTACAATTGTTTATGTTTTTCTTTGAACCGTAAATAGTCGTCAAAACCTTTGGTAAATTCTTCAGCAATGCAAACAATATCCCAATTATTGGCTACTTTTTCAGGCCACTCCTTGTCGATGCGTATCGAACGACCACGGAGCTGATTGATACTCATGCTTGTCGTAACGGTTGTCATGTCGATGAGTACATTGATTCTTGATGCATCCCATCCTTCACCCAACAAACCGCGAGTCCCGACCAAACACCGGGTAAATCCTTCTTGGAAAAACTCAGTAATCATAAGCGAATAGTAGCGTGGAATCCAATCCTTACCCTTGCCATGAATTTCATGGAAACCCTGGTGAGGTTTGTCCTCAAGTTTGATGTCAAGAGAACGCTCCTCAATCCATTTCTCTGCCTTAACGATGAATCTTTCATACAAATCATCGTCAACAAGAACGGTACTACCGGTCATCAAGATAGGATCAAGGTAATCTCCGGCTGGATGATGAACAAGCGTCCTCAAAACAGAGATTGCTCCCCCGGCTTCATCATCAAGAACTCCTTCCACAAGTGTCGTAGCCGAGGTTTTCTCAAAGTCAGTGACAATGACAGCCCGTATGTCAGGGCCCAATGCTTGCATCTCGACATTGATAATTTCATTCACTGCTTCAATTTTAGCGGAAGCATAAGCCATGACTCGCCCTACTGGGGATGCACATGGCCGAGAACCAGTTTCCGTAATTTGTATTCCCAACATCCGTAATCGAGCCACCACAGATTCTGAAAGAGCGTGGTCTTCTGAACTCTTTGAGCGCCTCAAACCATGCCGAACATAACGCGATAACACGCTTCGAAGTACGCTCATCCGAGTGAATGACTGATCGTTCGGGTCAAAGTGAAAATCGGGTACACCTGAAGGAAGTGGCAACCGATTCATACGCAGAAAACGACGGGCATCTGTGGCAAAAGCAGAGAACTTTCTTTCGTAATCTCCCCAAGAAAGAGAGTCTCCTGTCGGCGATTTACGTTGTGCAAGTTCGTCCCGAACCCAAAGGTCAAGCGACAGAGTTCTATCCTTTTTACCGTCATGCGTTGGAGTACGTAATTCAGCGAGTAACTGATCGAACTCCTCATCAATTCCAGCAATGTATTGCAATTCATGACTTGCTGGTCGCACAAAATAACACAAGTCTTGGTATGGAGCAAGGTTTGAATCCCGAACCAATGCTGGCACAGGTACGCTGTAATCTACCGGCCCGAAAAACTCGTCATACCGTTCTACATCAGACTCTTTGAACGATGAACCATCCGGTGGCGTTGCAGTGAGGCCGAGGATGACTGGGTCGTCGAATAATTCTCGAACTTCTGTCAAGATCCGCCCCCAATGGTGCATAAGATGGTGACACTCGTCGAGAATAATCAAACCGATACCCGCATCTTTTAGCAACATGAGATTTTCTTTAGCGCTTTCATGGAGCGTCCATAACGCATTTCCATGTTCAGCATACTCGTCTCGCACCTTTTTCCGATACGTTGAAAGCCGACTGGTGTAGTATTTTTTATTACGTTCAAGGAGGTCTTTTTGCCATGCAAGCGCTTCTTCATGGTCTGAAGCCTCTTCGTCAGAGATTAGTTTTTCAGCCCACAACTCCAATGCCACCGCATCAAGATCTTCTCCACCTTTTCTTGGCATTGTCACAGACTGGTAAGTGAGCGAAGTAAGTAAACCCGGTTTCTTGGGGTCGGTGCTGATGAAATCGTCTTTACCATCGAGGTCAAAAAGTGAAGTTCGGGCAGCCCATTGCGCTTGTATTGCAGAGTTTGGAGAAAGCACCAGTGCTGGTTTTCGAACGAGGTCTGCCCACACATACAATCCAAGCACCGTTTTACCAGAACCTGGGGGGGCGACGATGTGAAGCCGTTTATTGCCAGCTTCCAACTGCGGAACAATCACAGAACTTGCAGCCGTTTGTGAGGGACGAAGAGTTCCTGAAAATCTAATTGAGCCAAAATCCGGTAAATCTGCCATGCATGACACCCTTCACTTCAACGTGGGGGGCCGCGCTTGGGGCCCGACGGACCGCCCTTAGGAGGGCCGCCTTTCTTAGATGGGCCGGGAGGGCCACTCTTCTTCGGAGGACCGCCCTTAGAAGGACCGGGTGGACCGCTCTTCTTCGGAGGACCGCCCTTAGAAGGACCGGGTGGACCGCTTCTCGACGGACCGGGTGGACCGCTCTTCTTCGGAGGACCGCCTTTGGATGGTCCCGGAGGGCCGCTCTTCTTCGGAGGACCGCTTCTTGACGGACCGGGTGGACCGCTCTTCTTCGAAGGACCGCCTTTGGATGGACCCGGAGGGCCGCTCTTCTTTGGAGGACCGCCTTTGGATGGGCCTGGTGGACCACTTTTCTTGGGTGGGCCTCCTTTCGAAGGNCCGGGTGGGCCGCCTCTCTTTGGCGGAGCACGGCGTACTGGAGCTTCGTCCTCCTCTTCTTCGTCTTCGAACATTGCTCCGCAATGCGGGCATTCATTATCCGTTTCCTTGACAAGACCATCACAGATCTCGCAGGCAAACATTTCGACATCTTCGTCATCATCCCCATCCTTAGCAAGAGTTTCCACTTGGCCATCTTTGGAACGGAATAATTTCAATTCTGTAGTAATGGTAAAGCCCTTCAATGCAACCTCAGTTTCGATTGCATGTTGGAATGCTTGCGTCAAATCTTCAGGCGTGTCGAGAACACGGCCGTCATCGACATAAGTAACATTCACCAGGAGTATGTCAGAATCCATCTTGGCTTGAGGAGTTTCAACAGCAACACCTCGCTTGCGGGCGACTCGACGGACTGCAACCTCACACATTCTGCGAAGTAATGCTTCGTTTGGAGTATCTTTTTCAGAAATTTGTCCAAGAGCCCCTGCAACGACATCCTTCGCTGCAGCACCGGGTTCGGAACCTCGCAAATGAGCAGGCAAGTCCGCCCCTAACGATGCGAGAACGTTGTTCGCAGGAGATTGATTCATGTTGAGCCATTGACTGCGGCGTTCGTCTTTCATAGCGCGTTCAGCTTCCGCCAATCGGTTCACCATTGCGTCAGTGGGGGATGTTGATGGATTGTCAGCAACCAATGTCCCACCCTGATTGAAAGCAGGAGAAGGATTGAGACTCTTCTGAGGTAGCGCTCCGCTAGCAAGCGATGGTCCACGGGCCTGTTGTGGTCGGTCGGATTGAGCGGACGGCAAAACATTACCTTGAACAGGGCGTTGATTCATGTTACCTGGGGGGAATTGATTCTGACCTACCGGGTTTTGAGGGGGGAATTGACCCTGAGGAGGATACTGACCTTGTGGAGGGAATTGACCTTGTTGCGTGATATTACGAGGCAGAGGCTGCGGGGGGAATTGACCTGGAGGGACATTGGGTTGCTGCTGAATACCCATAGCAATCTGTTGCAAAACTTCAGGGGGAATATTCGTGTTACCACCCACCATATTCCGTTGTTGACGAACTGCTTCGCCAGAAACTACGCCGAAGTTACGACCCCCGGTGACTTCTTGCCCACTAAGTCCAATCGCACCTTGATTTGAGAAACCATCAGCGCGCGAAACTTCTTGACGAGCACCGCACTCCGGACAAAAGATACTGTCATCAGGGATGAGTTCAGAACAAGACCCGCAATCCACAACATCCACCTCGCAGGTTTGATGCTCGGGGGACTCTCCCTAAAGTCTTACGACGAAATGATGAACTTAGCAGCGAAATCAAAGCCAAAAAATATCGCCAGATGACCGGGAATAAGGCAATGAGATTCAGTAACACAAGTTGTCTTACTTCGTTGATGAAAACATCATCCAATGTATTCCTTTCCAACGGTATGCGACTCCACTAAGCGTTCTTATTTTTCCTTAAAAGACGATTTACTCCACCTGGAATAAGTAACGCCCGTAGAAGTTTACGAGCGTACGATTTCATCTCATCCCTTGTTATCTTGATTTTTTCGTCAGAATCAAGAATATTTCCAGTTCTGAGTAAGGACACTGTTCTTTGGCCGATGAGCACAGGCAACATCGTTGATGCTTTGAGTCGGAATTGGCCGTCAGGCAACATCCGTATGTATTCCACAGCAGCCTCGAGGTGCTTGTCAGTAATGTCGAGATATTGATCATACAATGGCCGGAATTGTTCGATATTGGATTTGTCCAGTAAATCAGTTGGAGTAAGTCCGTGCTTTTCCAGTTCCTCTCCAGGTAAATAACAACGGCCAAATCGAAGATCTTCAGGTATGTCGCGAAGGATATTTATCATTTGCAAGGCCTTGCCGAATCGAATGCCCTTTTCGTAAAATTCGTCTTGTTTATCTGAAGATATGGAAATGACATGTGCCAATGACATCTTTGTCCAAAACACGCCAACACACCCAGCTACTCTGAAAGTATAATCGTCAAGTTCCTCATTCGAATTGAGAGATGAAATACTGCCACCTTCGTTCGCTGGCCCAAATCGTTCTAAATCGAGTACTTGACCTTCAACAATGATATCAAGACATTCAAGCATTCGCTGTCGGTCTTCTTTGGAATAGACCTCAAGACCATCAACCACTTCGCGAGCGTTTCGCAGTAATGTTGCTTCATGTTCGTTCGGTTGAAGATTGGCAAGTTCAGAAAAATCCGGTAAATCTGTGGAACGGCCTTGAGCGACCTCATTGTACTCTTTGAGCAAGCCAGTTAGAAAATCTGTTTCCCCGTGTTTAGTATCTGCGATCGTATCCGCAACGCGTGCTAGCAGATACAACATTCCAATCTGACCACGAATCTTCTTTGGCAGATATTTGAGCGTTGGGTAAAACGAACGTGAGGTCGTTTCCAGCAGATGATCTATTTTCTCGTTGATGAGTACTGCCATCCTATCCCCGCATCTTATCCGAATCGTACTTTGCTCTTGAGCGTGTGGGATGGATGCCTAAGTTGGATATGATTCAGCAGAGCAGCAATTTTGATAATTTGTTCGTACCAAACATCGGTTTTTTCAAATCAAAGATTTGGGCAATTAAGGGTAGAACTCAAAAAGGGTAACCTACGAGGGCCGGACGGTCATCATGCTGGAACGCCGGAAACCGCTTGAATTGTTGTTCCCTTTGAAAGGGAATGCAACAACAAGAGAAGAGGATTCGGAACCAAAGCACATGTCTACTCTTGACCACCTTCGTGCGGGTGTGATGCTCGCTCGAGATGCGGTTAAAGCGGTCAGCTTAACCGCAATGGAAGCACTTCGAGAAGGTGCCACATTCATTGGAATAGTAGGGGAGACCAACGAACTGGTCGACCCATTTGAGCATCTAGATGCACCAATTTGGTCCGAGCGACCCCCTCAAGAACTAACAAAACTCGCATTCCGTTATTGCGAAGAACTGACCATGCGAGAGGCTGGTAATTTCTATCACTCATTCAAGTATTTACCAGACCAACAACGGCAAGCCATGTGTGCTGTGTACGCATTTTGCCGCCGTGCAGACGACATCGCAGATGGCGATTGGGCTGACAGATTCCCCGGCAGCATGGGTGAACTCGATCCCGAAGCAGTAAGTTACAGAGAACAACTCGAAAGTCTACAAGACCAGGGGACGATACTTGACCCTGAAGCATATTTGAACAAAATTACACAACTGTTTTTCTTCCGCAAGAAACTCTCTACGTGTTATTCAGATGTATATTCTACCGACCCGGTGTTCTTGGCGCTGAAAGAAACAGTCAATACCTACACAATCCCCAGAGATGTGTTTGATGATTTGATTTCAGGCATGGAAGACGACCTGTACAACAACAGATACCGAAGTTTTGACGAGCTGTACGTCTACTGTTACCGGGTTGCGTCCGTTGTTGGACTTATGTGTATCGAAATCTACGGATACGAAGATCCTCGAGCAAAGAAATTCGCTGAATCATGGGGCATATTCATGCAACTTACAAACGTCTTACGAGATGTTGGCGAAGACATTGAACGCGATCGAGTATATCTGCCACTCAATGAACTTGAATCAAATGGAATTCAAGAAAAGGAACTTGACGGGAAAGTTGTCCTCAATAAAAACTGGGAACCGTATTGCAGAGACTATGCAAGAAGAGCAAGAACCTACTT
>QQRW01000033.1 GCA_003602605.1 Candidatus Poseidoniales archaeon
CCTATTGGATTGAACATTGGTGCGGAATCACCAGAGGAAATTGCTGTGGCCGTTGTAGCGCAAGTTATGGCTTCGTTCAAGAACGTCGATGCCAATGCTCCGAATTGGCGTTTATGATTCGTTCTTTGAAATGAATATTTTTTCTCTGAAGTAACGTAATTCCTCGATGGATTCAAGGATGTCATCAAGCGCTAGGTGGGCTCCTTTTTTCTCGTATCTGCCAACTTCTGGATACCAACGACGGGCAAGTTCCTTAATCGTAGAAACATCAATCATTCGATAATGCAAATAATCTACAAGTTGAGGCATTTCCTTTTCCATGAACCTCTTGTCGTTCCACACACTGTTTCCACACAATGGAGCAGTGCCATGCGGCACCCATTCTCTGAGGAACTCAAGCGTTTGAATCTCGGCCTCAGAACAGGATACGCCCTGGGTGCGAACTCGTTCGACAAGTCCACTAGCATGATGATGAGATGTGTTCCACTCATCCATCCCTGCCAGCAGTTCTTCTGAGACCGTAACTGCTAGGTTTGGTCCTGTAGCCAAAATGTTCAATTCACCGTCCGTAACAACCGTAGCGATTTCAATGATGGACTCTTTGGTGATATCGAGTCCCGTCATTTCAAGATCGATCCAAACCAAGCGCTCATTATCCTCACCCATGATGACCCCAAGTTGAACCGGTTTTTCAAATGGGCGTAGGGTTCTTCAAGTCCCTGTTGGAGGGAACGGTATGACGGATGCCCAAGGAGTGGACCCTCACACTGCTGAACTTGGACCGGCTTCCACAATGGATTCCAAGTCTTTGGTGGCAGTTGGTATTCTGACTCTTCTCCTCATTTTCTCCTTCTTTGCGGTGTCCCTAAGCAGTGAGAGCAACATCCTCAAGGCGGATGAAGAGGACCTCTCAAGCGACGACTGGAGGGCTTTCTCAGTCGTGGCTCCAATCGATACTGGAATCAATGTTTACCATGAGCACTTTCGAACAAATGAAACCTATCCTGATTGGCTATTGGACGGCCTTGGGGTCAACAAAGTCTGTGATCTAACCTTTGATGGCACATGGCAAGAACGCTACGATGCTGACAAGGAATCATGCTGGGATACACTGAGTGCTTCCGATATCGTCTACTTCCCCGGCACCAAAATTATTGGCACATCACCCGACGGTGACAGCGAAATCCTCATTCTGGACGACCCGAGTGATGGCCACGGCTCTGCTGTTACTGGCGCAGTGTTGGACGCAAACCCAAACGCCGTCATTTTCTTTGTAGAGGGGTTCAGCACAGAAGCAGTTCTAGCAGCAGCGAACCAACCGTTGGTCGATATTATCTCTACTTCTTTCGGAGCACCGGGTTCCCTCCCAGTGCCTGGAATTGAACGAGGCACAGAAGTTGCAGTTGTTCAGCAAGGAAAAATACACGCCGGTGCGGCAGACAACAGTCCATCTCCGGCGATTCAAGATGCCACAGCTGGGCCACCTTGGTCGATTGGAATTGCAGGTTATGCAGAGGAGGGAGATGACCAAAAAGAAATCATGTCCGGGTCTTATCCAGACATTTCAGCAGACTGGACTCAAGTTCTTCCAAACCATGATGACATCGACGGTTACCATGAGACGTCCGGAACTTCATTCGCAACACCTCGGACCGCAGGAATCCTATCGTTTGTTTTGGAATCACTTCGGGCCGAGTTTAATGACAACAGTTCCGGTGCTTCTCCAGAAATGCGAGATGGAATGCTGGTGAACGGTTCAGATGAAGACGGAAATCCTTTCTTGGTATCCAATGGCCAAGTCCGTGAAGCTCTCAACCGTTCAGCATGGTATCCTGAGCTTGATTGGGATCCAACCTCTGGGACAATGCCCATCTCTCCTGTTGCTCCATGCACCCAAACCGGATGGGGTTTGGTGAACCTCTCCAACATTGAACCGATTATAGCTCATCTCAATCAAACCGACGAACTTTCCCAGAGGCCCGGCGACGTGGTAGCATGTATGAATGCGAATCAGGAAATGCGTGAAACCTATTGGTCCGCTTACCCGTCAGCACCTCAATCCGATACAGTCGTCTCCGTAACCGGTTCACAAGGTGTTGAACGTCGATTGGAGTGATTAAACTTCAACCCAATCAATGACGATTTTTCCATTGTCATGCACGCCAACAATTGGTTTGTAACCCTCGTGCGGAGTCGATTGTATCGATTTCACAATTGCTTCGAGTTTTCCAGGTGGTAATCGAATATCAAATCCTAATCCAGTATCGATGGCAGCGGGAAGTATGATTTGTTCAACAACCGGCTTAGATGACGCCTTTGGAGTCGTTTTCATGAGCGCCGGTTCAGGGGATGCTTCTTCTTGCAATTCATCAAAGTCTTGCTCATTATCCTCATATTCTTCCCCCATTTCTTCGAACACCGGTTCTGGTATCTCAAGTGCTTCATCTGCAACGAGAATCGCTTCGTTCGATGGTAAGACTTCAGGTGTTCCAACTTCTGAACTGTGATAGATTTGTTCATCATTTTCGAGTCGTTGCATCATCATGAATCCCCAACCTAACGCAATGAGTCCCACTCCAATCCACGAGAGGGATTGCATGGTGTTACTTTGGATTCCGCTGCTAAAGCCGATGAAAGCAAATATTGAGCCATAGCCGCCGATTATGCGGCGCCAGCGCGCATCATTTTCTGGCGAGTACCCCTGAATACCGACTGCCATGAGTACCGCAGTTGCAAGCAGCCATCCGACCGTAGTTTGATTGAAATCTGCGAATATGAAAAATATCCCAGACAATGAGAACAAAACTCCAGCGATTCCGAGTCGGTCAATAAAGTCGAGGAAAGCATCATCATTTTCCCATTCAAAGAATTTGAAATCGTACACTCTGTCGTTTTGCAAGGAAAGCCAAGATAGGATTAATCCTTCAATAAGGAGAACTGAACCGAGTGCTATGCTTTCTTGAATCATTTCGAACTCGGTCTGAACGATTAAGTTCATCAAAGCAAGTGCGTGAATTGCTGGGACAAAGAGGACTGCGTTTGTGTAACCCTTGGCAAAGATGTCACGGGTAAGGACGATTGCACCGACTATTGTTCCAATTCCGTTGAATGCCTCGTAACTTAGCAAGAACAGAACGTAGGTGAAGACATAGAGTGTATTGATGATCTCAGATTTCTTCTGTTCGCTGTAGAACTCTTCTTGAGCTTTTGGAACGTTCTTGAATAGAATTCCATTGCTTCCCATTGCACTGAACCCAAGTGCTGAAAATCCAGTGATTAGAGCGCTCCAAGAGAAGGCCATAGCCCAGGTATCAGCGACCTCTTCAATAGCCATTCCAGCAATAAGGCTGACCATGAATCCCAAGTGAAGCACAGGCAACGGACTGAGTGTTCCAGAAAGCCATGCGTTAATCATGACATAAGCGAAGAAGATCGCTGGTATCCAACCTATGCTTGATGAAGCGGCTAAAATTCCAACCAGTACCCATCCCCACAAACCGTACCATGGTAATGGTTCACGGTTCGATGAACTGTTTTTCACCATACGGTTGTCCATAATGATGGCGTACAACATTTGGCCTGCGATGATGAGGCCTCCAATACGCGGCAGGCCGAGGAAACCGTCCTCCGTGAAGTCGTAGGATTGAGAATCGAATGATTCAAACATGGTTCGACCGATTCCTGCGTAATTCAACCAAGTTGATTGTAGGAGAATAAATACAGCAGGAGAGAGCAGCAATGGGAAAACATGTCGGTGTCGGACACTTCGCACGGTCACAAGACCGAGCATAGAAATCAACAACAATCCACCCGATGTGTCAAGGCAAGCAAATGCAATCAAACCGAGCATTGCCCAACGGTCTGCATTTTCCGACAAGTGTTCTGTGTCAATTCCGCGTTTTGTAATGAGACTGTTCACATACAATGGAGCACTAAGTAGGATAAGGTCGAGAAGTATTGGAACTGGCATGATTGCAGTATCGACGTATTCTTCCATTTGGAGCATCTCACTTCGGACAATATTGAAACTGATTGATACTGGTACAGTTATTGCAAACAAGACCCATACGCCCGCTGAACGGACTGTGGAAGAGATGATTTCCATTCCACGAATTTCATGGACTAACCCGTAAACAGGTGCAAAGAGCATCAATATCCACGGATACATAACCAGTGATTGAGAACCATCGGAATCAAAACCATTCCATGGGTCTGACATCGTGACGATACTAAAGCTCATCATAAAGAACGGAATAACGAGTGATACACGGGTGAGTTGGCTCCAACTGTTCGTTTCTTGCCAATTAGCTACTTCAAGTTCAGTATCCTGGTCAGGTGTCGTCCATGTGTTTGTTTCAGGATTGTAAACCGGTGCTTTGCTTGCAAAACGCTTGGTCCAATTAAACAGTAGACCAGCATCCAACTCGATCTTTCGGGCCCTGTAAAGCGCGAGGTAGCCTACAATTCCTAGAATAAAGATTTGATAATTGAAATGCTCAGGTAGTACATCGTTGTCGAGGAATTGAGGTAAGTCAAGTCGGTCGAGAACGGCGAGCATTATCATCGAAGCATTGGCAATAATCACGACGAGTGTGGCCTGCATCTTCTCTTTCCATTCGCTTTCTTCGGTTAATTTCGAGAACGCATCCCGTGCGAGATACAACAAATAGCCTATGAAGATCCAGGGCATGAACCAATCCTCTGCTTGTATGATTGTTCTTGAGAGGACAAGAGCAGCAAGCATGATGAGATGTGTCCAAGAAGAGATTCTATCTGTTCTTCGTGCGTATTCAGAAATGATGAACAGTGCGACTGGTATGATGACCTGCATTCCATCGTATCCAAATGTTCCCGAGAGGGGAATGTTCTCTATGTTCGCTATTAGATCGGTCATAAAGTAAGCAATTGCGAGCATTGCGAATGTATAATCGGCCACCCATCGTCGTGTTGCTTTTGCTATGAAGAGCATGTAAGGAATCATCAACAAAGAAATGGTCCATGGTATCACACTACCGTCATTTGGTAATACGACCAAGGCTGCCGCTAGGCCAATTGGCATCCAGGGTACTCTACGTTGCTGTACTGCAGGGAAGTAAAAGGCTAGAACAGCAATCCACAGGGCGACACTCAAACCAAAGAGGTGGTCTATGCCAAGTTCTGTAGATTTGACCGGGCCGAGGTGGAGATTAAGGTCTTGAGTTCGAGCAATAAACATTGCAAAAACAATTTCTCCTACTAAGACGATTGAAGCCTTTTGAATTAGTTCTGAGCGCAATTCTTGCCGCGAAGCATAGTAGCCTTGAAGGGCGATAATGAACACGAGAAGAGACAGTGCGCCACCTTCTCCGCCAACTTCGGCATTCGTGTTGAAAACTTCAAACAGAATTGGAGTAAGTCCAGAGACCACTGCTACAACTACGAAATTCAGCGCTTTGTTGGAACGGAGTGCCAGTTCCATTGAAGCAAAACAGAGTAAAATGAGCGAAATTCCCATTTCATACGAGATGACATTGTTAGTCCATCGCATCCAAGGACCCATTCCAGCAGCGACCAATACGAGAATAGGGGCGTATGCGGAGACAGCCCTACCAAATCCAGTGGCTCCCTTAAATCGCTTGAAGAGTTGGAGTTCAGCGAAGATCAACGCCAGGAGTGCTGCTGTTTGCACATAGATGGCTTTTGCATTCGGATGCCATTCGACTTCATCTCCAGTTGTGGCATCAACCAATACTCCGGAGTTAAACTCAGCAGCGGTACCAAAGATTTCAGTCCATCCTTCCCCAGTGACGAATCCGATCAACCATCGAGAACCCCAAACGGTTCCTATGGTGGCGAAAAAGAGGCCTATGCCAAGCATGTAATCTTGAACTTCAAAGAGGACATAGTCGTTCTTTTTACTCTGGGCCGCAATCCATCCAATGGCAATTCCTGCCGATAGAAACCCTCCTAAGAACAAGATGAGGAAATCGTCGTTCGACGCATCTTCGGCAAAGGCTATACTGAATAATCCACCCCATATTGCGGCAAGAGCAATACCCATCATGATAAGTTGAGAGAATTTCATTAAGTCCCGGTTTGCTGAATCAATAGGATTGCCCGGGCTTCGAATAATCATTGGTTGCTCAACGAGCGAAGTATCGTTGAATATCATCCCGCTTGATGAGGGAACTCTAGCTTTTTCGAGCAACCCAACTGCGGGAGCTGGTGCGGTACGTCGAGGTGCAGAACGTCGTGGAGCTGGCATGACAATCGAAAGATGTTTGTCCAAACCTCATTTAATTGTTGACCCGTATTTCTGTTTTTTATAGAGGTTCAATGACTTGATTTTCGTTTCCAGTGCAATACACTCTCTTTCAATGGGTTCAAATGTCGAAGAGGTTTGGGTTGATGCGGTGAAGAAATGTCTGCGACTCGAAAAGCAATTACTTTCCTCTGTTTAAGCATCATGGTCCTGCCTACATTGGCTATGGCGGTACCTGTTTCCGAAACAACTGAACAACCCGTCGAAGAAGGCTGGTGGGTCGATACCACGGTTGACCGGAACGGCAACGGAATCGGTGATATGATCGAAGTCCACAAGGACAGCCCATATTTCCTTGACGAGGAGAATACTCTTCCACTTATCATCGATTTCGACCACACTCCGGGAAGTGAAGAGATCGCAATGCTTGAGCGGGAAGTCGGATACACGCATGAATGGACTCTCGATCGAATCGACGCATTGGCAGGAAGAGTACCTGTCGACCGAATCCTTGACGCATCCATCCTCCCCGGAGTTGTTATGCTCGAACTTGACGGACTTCTCTCAGTTACCAATGGTGATGCTGCAGTTCTTCACGGTGTAGATACTGTCTGGGCAGACACAGGATACGATGGATCAGGTACTACAGTTGCAATCATTGACACCGGCATTGACGGCGCTCACACAAGCCTCGATGATTTGGATGATGATCCTACCACCAATGATCCTAAAGTCATCGCTTTCTATGACCCGGTAAACAATCCAAGCCTCGTTAACGGCACTGAAGTTTTCCCGTACGATGATCAAGGTCACGGCTCACACTGTGCTGGTACCACTGCGGGAACGGGTGCGCCAAACTATGACCACATAGGCATGGCTCCACAAGCATTCCTCGTGGGCGTAAAGGTTCTCGATGCAGCAGGTTCTGGCTCGTTTGCCACCGTAATGGCTGGCATGGAATGGACGGTTGACCATCGTTATGAGTATAACATCCGTGCAGCCTCTATGTCTCTCGGCGGATTCGGACTCATCGAATGGACATCGTCTGAAGAGGACAGTGTGAACCGAATGGCCAATGAAATGGTCTACAATGACATTACACTGTTCATTGCTGCTGGTAACTCTGCAGGGCGTGGAACAATTGGAACGCCTGGCAGCGCAGAAGATGCAATTACCGTCGGAGCACTTGACAAGGATTCCAGTATCGCTATCTATTCGAGCCAAGGTCCAACCGAGGAAAACCGAGTCAAACCAAACTTGGCTTATGTCGGTTCGAATGTCATGTCTGTTCAATTTAATTCTGGAGACCAGTACACCGATATGTCCGGCACTTCAATGGCGACCCCGGGTGCAGCAGGTGTTGCTGCTTTGATGCTTCAAGCGAACCCTGATTTAACACCGTTTGAAGTCCGTAACATCATGCAGGAAACTGCTGAATACCGCGCATGCACCTACATGGGAGACGCAGCCGGAATCGATGGATGCGATGACAACGATGCTCAACATTTGGTGACTAAAAACCGACAAAACAATGTTTACGGCCATGGCGAAGTTCGTGCACTTGAAGCAGTTTACGAAGCTGCTGAACGGGATTATGCCTACGATTCATCGATGGAAGTTCTTCTCTCGACCGAGATCGGCGCTGATAACCGAATCCACATGTTCCCTGACGAACTCCTTTCCTACTCTGCAATAGGCGATGTTGATACCGTCCAATGGCGCAGTAACCACTTACGTGATGATTGGTCTAATATCCACAGTTTTGACCACGGAGATACTTCAGGAACATTAACCGCAATCGATATTATTCACCAACTGGAACATCTCCCTGGAATCGATTTGGAAGGGAACCATACGATTTCAATCCGTGGGATCAAGGCCAACGATACCGGGGGGCATACCTCCTCTCCACTGATTACAGCAAACATCATGCTCATGGATACTGCATCTGCGTTTGAGACACAATCCGAGAACAGCGGTGTATCCAGTACCTCCATGCTTCTTGGATTGGGTGCATTCATCGTTCTTTTCCTCATTGTTCTACTCGTGATTAGTGTCATCACCAACAAGGAAGAAGGCACGCTAGCAGGTATTGATTTCAATTCACTTGGAGACCAAGAGATGAGTGATGTCATCTCCCAACAGGTCGATGATGAAGAAAAATCATTATAGCGATAATTTCCGTCAATCCGGAGATGAACTCAAAAGATAGAACGATGTGGTTGGCTCATGCGCTGGCCGAAAGACCCTCGAGGTGATGGCCACCCACGTATCAACAGAATCTACCGTTGGGTTCGGCGCGTATCACGTTCACTTGTCAGTATCTGGTTCCGAGAAATCAACATTGTCGACGATGAGAATCTTCCCCAAGAAGGTGGCATTATTTTCATTGCTTGGCACCCCAGTGGACTCATTGACCCTATGCTCATGCATGCGTCACTCCCCGGACGGCTGTCGATGATTGCAAAGCACACGCTGTTCAAGATCCCGCTCCTTGGACGCCTTATCCGGGGCGCAGGAGCAGTTCCAATTGAAAGGGCGCAGGATTCAGACGATGCAGAAGGTGCCAAAGCCCGTAATCGAGACCAGTTGGCCAATGTTGCCTCAGTGGTCGCTGGTGGAGGCCGATTGATTATTTTCCCCGAGGGCACCACCCATACAGAATCTTCAGTCAAACGCGCTCGTTCTGGTGCCGCACGAATTTTACTTGCTGCACGACGAAAGGCTTTGCAAGAGGGTAAAGCCGAACCTCAACTGGTACCCATCGGGCTGCATTACTCGGAATCACACACCTTCCGTGAGAGGGCAGCCGTCATTGTGGAACGTGTTATGATGTTCGAGCCCATTCCATCTTTGGTAGAGGATCCTGATGAACAGGATGCGCTCGATAGAGAATGGGTCACAGAGGTCACCAGTTCGATAGGGGTGGAATTGAACCGCGCTAGCCTGTCAAAGACGACATGGAGAGAGCGTACGTTGATTTGGAAAGGAAGGAGTTTGGCTTATGCTGAAAAAGCCCGTCAGAGCGGTGGAAAATTGGTCAAACCGAGTTATGCAGAATCCGTAATGGGTGCACGAAGAGTTCGTGCAGGATGGGAATATCTTGCTGAGCACGACCCGTCTCTTACCGAAAAATTAGTTGAAGATTGTGAACAACATTTCGAACAGTTGGAAGAACGCAACATTACTCCAATTGATGTCGATGCACGTCCGGAGAACCTTACACGTAAGGATTCTGCTAAAGTGATGTTCTCGTGGCTTTGGGCGGGCGTTTGGATGCTTGGGCTCATCACTTGGAGTGCGGTTTTTGGTAATCTTGTTCCTTATCGAGGCAATGCTACGGCGATTAAAATCATGAAGAAACGCGGTGCTGATCAATCCATCATCGGAACGCTCAAAGTGCTGACTGCTGTTATTTTCTTCCCCCTGTGGTGGATTATAGCCTCTGCAGCACTCACGTGGATGCTGCTTTCGACAGCAAGTCCTGTGAATGAGTTTCTTGTCAAGCATTGGTTGTTGGAATTGCTAACATTCCTACCATCTCTATTGGTGTTCTCTCTCCTGTTTGTGTGGTGGCCGACATCTGCAAAACTGCACTTGCGATTGTACGCTCGATTGGTGGTCAGTTCAAGGGCGATGAGAAGATGGAAGGCGTGGAAGGACGATGAATACAATTGGGATTTACTCGTTAAACAACAACGGCAGTTAGCAGGGCGTTTGGTCGGTTTAGGCGAAGGTCTTGTTCTGCCCGGCGACCCGGACTGGGTCGACCCTCCAGCTGGCAGTGATGATGTCGTCTCGGTCAAGAAACGCTCCGCTCCAATACCCGCAGTCAATTCCTAAGTTGCAATCGCAGCAACGAGGTCATACCCTATGTTGATATGCGGGAGCCACTACGTCGCCTTTGGCGACAGATTATGGTGGGTAGCGAACATATCGAAATGATACCAAGTCCGGCAAAAAAAGTCTGGTCGGCAGAGGTCAACGGAACTCCTGTTGAAGTGTTGGTTCCATCCAATGCAGTCCTGCTCGATGTCCTTCGTGACAAGGTCGGAACGCTTGGCGTAAAGCGAGGTTGTGACCTTGGAACCTGTGGATGTTGCACCGTAATGGTGGATGGCAATCCACGATTGTCGTGCCTTTGTCTTGCCGGACAGGTCGAAGGCTCTGCCATTATTACGGTTGAAGGGCTTGCTGACGGCGCCCACCTTGCACCGATTCAATCGTGCTTTGCTGAACATGGAGGTTCGCAGTGTGGATTTTGTACACCTGGTTTCCTCATTTCTGCTCAGGCCTTGTTAAACGAAAACGACTCACCGACCGATAAAGAAATTGCGTGTGCAATTGAAGGCAACCTTTGCCGCTGCACTGGGTACCAACAAATCATCGATTCAATTCAAGGCGCAGCCGCGATTCACCGAGGTGAAGCCGAGGCTGCAGCACCTGCAAGCAACCCACATCCTGACCCTCACCCTGAGGGCCCTGAAGAACCAAACATGCCTCCAGGCCACGCTCGGTGATCATTATGTCTGGTGGATATCGTCAACAACCCGGTGGCTCAGGCCAAACGACTCGAAAGGATGGCAAGCGTGTTGCCGGTAAGCAATCGTTCCCGCCTCCGGGCTCAGGCGGCTCTCGCCCACACATGAGTCCACGAGACCTCGATTTTATTCCGGAATCCGTCGGTGGAAAAGAGGAACAACCAGCCGGCTCCCACATACACGACCGTGCCCGAACCGGTACAACCGTTGGTAAGGAAATCCCACTCGTTGATTCAAACGCCAAAGTCACTGGTCAGGCTTGGTACGGTGACGATGTTCGTTTGCCAAATGAAATCATTGGGAAGATTCTTCGCTCCCCGCACCATTATGCTCGAATTAAGTCGATTGATACCTCTCGAGTCGAGGCTCTTCCAGGAGTTCTGGCTGTGGCCACCGGTGAAGATTCTCCTCACCGATTTGGCGTATTGCCTGTGACAAAAGACGAACACGCTATGGCCGTTGAGAAAGTTCGCCACGTTGGTGACCTTGTTGCCTGTGTTGCCGCTGTTGATGAAGCAACGGCACTCGAGGCTCTCAACCTCTTTGATATTGAATGGGAAGTTCTTGAACCAGTTTTCGATCCTAAAAAGGGTCTCGAAGACTCAGATGAACCTATTCACTGGCGAGGCAAGTATCATTTGTCGAAGACCAATGTTCAAAAGCGAGTATTCCAAGAATTTGGAGATCGTTCTTTGGTCGATAAACCGCATGCTGAGTCCCACGGGAAGTGGAGCATGGCAGGCGTCCATCACGGTTTCACTGAGCCCCACGCCGTTGTTGCCCATTGGGGTCCGAATGGGCGACTTCAACTCTACACGCCACAACAAGTTCCTCATTACACGCATCGAGCACTGTCAACAGTTCTTGATGTTCCAATGCATCAAATCAACGTCATTCGTACATTCGTTGGCGGAGGATTTGGTGGAAAGTCAGACCCTTTCCCTCATGAGATGTGCGCAGCAATTCTTGCTCGCAAAGCAGGCAGGCCAGTCCGAATCACCTTTGACCGTGAAGAGGTCTACTGGATTAACCGAGGTCGACACCCGAGCCATATCGAAGTCAAGATGACTGCAGATGAAGAAGCCCGAATATCTGGCTTTGATATCGATGCACTGATCGATGGAGGTGGCTTTGCTTCCTTTGGCCATGTCACTTCATATTACAACGGTGTGTTGGCGACAGCACCTTATGAATTGGGTTCATTCCATTACACCGGCGCTCGTGTTTGGACCAATAAACCGGCTTCTGGTGCTATGCGAGGCCACGGTGCTGTCAACACACGATGCGCTGTTGAAGTTGGACTCGATGAAATGGCTGAAACCATGCAAGTCGACCCCATCGATTTGAGACTTGCCAACCTTTTGCCACCACACAGCAGAACCATCAGTGGTTTCCGTATTACCTCGAATGGTATGAGGGAAGCTCTAGAAAAGGTCCGTGAAGGCTCAAATTGGGATGAGAAGTTCCGTCAACTCCCTCTTGGGAAAGGAATCGGAATCGGCTGTGGTTTCTTCATCTCTGGTTCAGGACTGCCAATACACTGGGATCCGAACCGATTCCCGCACGCTACAGTACACATTCAAGTGGATATGGATGGCGGTGTAACGGTCCATACTGGTGCTGCGGATATCGGTCAGGGTTCGACAACAGCGGTCGCCCAAGTGGTATCCGAAGTGTTGGCATTACCCATCGAAATGGTTCATGTCCGAAGCCATGAAAGTGACACATCCCCTGTGGATTTAGGCTCATACTCGAGCAGAGTCACCTTCATGAATGCAAATGCTGCCATACGAGCAGCATTAGAAATTCGTGAACAATTGCTTAATGCAGCTTGGGATATTCTTGGATACCATCCAGATAATTTGGTTCTCAATGACCGACGAATCTACTACAAGCACGACCCAGCAATTGGAGTCTCCTATCTCAAAGCACTGCACAAAGCACAGGAAGACAAAGGCTCACTGATTGCTAGCGGCGCATACCGCTCGCCACCGATGGGTGGAGTACACAAGGGTGCTGCTGCCGGACTTGCTCCTGCGTACTCTTTCTCTGCCTATGTGGCTGAAGTCGATGTGGATGTAGAAACCGGAATGATTCGTTGTACCGATGTTTGGGCAGCCCACGACTGCGGTAAGGCACTCAATCCAATGGCAGTGAAAGGGCAAATCATTGGTTCATGCCATATGGGGCTAGGACAGGTGTTGTCCGAGAAGATGGTTTATGGCCGCACTGGACACTTGCAGAATGCCAATCTCCTAGATTACAAGATACCTTCAGTACATGAAATGCCACATGTCGAACCGATTATCATTGAATCCTGCGATCCAGAAGGACCATTCGGCGCGAAAGAAGCAGGTGAAGGCCCACTTCTACCGATTCTACCTGCTGTTGTGAATGCAGTCTATGACGCTATAGGCATTCGTTTGCGCGACCTACCCCTTACCCCAGATGTTGTGTTCAAGGGAATCGAAAAGACCCTCAAAGATTCGAAAATCGATGATCCGTTGGACCTTCCAAGTCCTCGGCTAACACACAGTTCCTTACAACCAACACTTGTTGCACGTGCTCAAGAACACAAATTGCGCGATAAAGCACGGCAACGTACCGAAGACACCAGCCCTTATGTCAACGGGGTCTTGTTTGGGTTTGACCCAACCATTCCATTGGAAGATCAGGTTGAGGGATGGCGTACTGCAACTGAACCAGATCCAGAGCAACTGGCTGAACTTGGTCTTGCGGGCCGAGCTTGGCTGAAAAAGGAACAACGAGAAATGGGAGGTGAAAACTGATGCTAATGCCACCGTTTGTGTTGCACAATCCAACAACAGTCGAAGAAGCTTGCTCAATTGCTGGCTCTTTGATGGAAAAAGGTGAAGATTTCGATTGGGTTGCAGGTGGTACTGACTTGCTACCGAATTACAAATGGCATTTGAATCCTAAACCGCATGTGATTTCTCTCGCTCGAATCGAGGGTGTCAACACCTTATCGTTGCATGAAATCGGATGCATGGCTCGACTTGCTGATCTTACCGTTGAGAACGGAATTCATCCACTGATTGTAGAAGCTGCGAGTAAAGTCGCCTCTTCTCTTATTCGAAGAAATGCTACACTGGGCGGCAACTTATGCCTTGACACTCGCTGTTTCTGGTACAATCAAGGTGAGGACTGGCGCCGTTCTATTGACTGGTGCCATAAGGCAGATTGCGGCACAGGTGCTGATTGCCGTGTTATTCCGAATCAAAATACACTGTGCGTAGCGACCTATCAAGGTGATATTGCTCCAACTCTAATGGTTCTGGATGCAGATGTACACCTCATCGGTCCAAGTGGACTGCGTACAATGCCTTTGCAAGAGTTTTACCAACTTGATGGAATGAAAAAGAACGTTCTTGAGAAAGGAGAATTCCTGCTCAAAATCACAATTTCTGAAGCGTCTGCAGCCAGAACAGGCTCTTACCAGAAACTTAGAGTTCGTGATACTTGGGATTTCCCCGAGGCTGGAGTCGCCGCATCCTGGATTTCGGGCGATGCCACTTCACTCAAAATAGCAACGACTGCACTCGAATCGATCCCTCGATGCCACCCCGACGAAGTTGCTGCGGTTCTTGAAACAGATTGGGATGGTATGAACTCCGTCAAGGCTCTTGCTGCAGCTGTTCGAAAGAGTGTTAAACCAGTAAACAACACCTCACTTCCACCTCGTTACCGTAAATCAATGGTTCGAGTGCTGACCAAGCGAGCTGTCGAAAAAATGCTTGAATGAGGTGGAATTATGCAACAGAAAATCCCCGTCCTGCTAGCGTCATTCTTACTTGGGATGTGCTTGATAAGTGGGGTTTCTGTTGAAGCACAATCACCAATCGAAGGCCCGTCATGGACTTTGGGATGGGCTACAGACATGGATTCAACTTACATTGTTGACATGGATATTGACTGGGATGCTGAAGGTGAAATCGCTGTGTATGTTGAAAACAACAGAATGACGCAGCTTGAACTCACTCTTGAATATGAATTTGATTCTTGGGTGCCGTTCACATTCTCAGGTCCTGAGACTTTTTCAGTCGCAGCCAATGGAAACGAAACATTCACCATTAAATTTGATTCTGTGGATGATGAAGCAGCACGTGAATACAATCCAAGCAATATCTCTACGTTGACGGTTACCGCTGAAGAAAAGGTCGGCGACACAACCGCAAGTACGCAAGAAATTGAGGGAGAAGTCAGCGTTCCGAAAATATTCGACTTGCGACCGTCTGTGACTCTACCAGAGGAACAATTGTTTGCGGGTTCGTCGATTGAACTCACGGCTCAAATCATCAACAATGGCAATACCAAAGATGCCGTTAAAGAAGCAACGGTACAGTTCAGGAGTTGCCCTCACCTCTCGATGATTGGCGTTGAAGAACTTGCTAATACCGTGGTTGATCCCACGGGGGCCCAAAGCGGCAAGGATACATTTGTGACGCTAACTCTTGAAGCCTCAACAAGCCAACCGACCCGTGTGTGTGAGGTGACGCTATCGCTTGAATCAGAAGGCGATGAAGCAACTCGAAGTTCAACATTTGATGTGGATGTCGAGGCAATTCAGGCTGATGAGGACGACTCATCTTCAAACGACGACGACCAGGACGATGACGACGTTCTCTTGCGCGAAGAGTCCAATTCCGTACCTTGGGTTGGCGCCACAGAGTTGCTCATGCTGCTGGGTCTCGTCTCTGTTCTTCGGAAGTCATCATAAAACGGTATTTTCCTTGTTTTTGTGTTATTTTCTGCTTTTTTGGCACATTTTCACCAAACAGAGTAATCTAGTTCGAGCCCTTTTTCCTCTCCTATTAACCTGTGGCTTCAAATCACGCATGAACAAGCATTAAGTGTGGAGCGAGGTTCCGACGGTTGTTTATACCGTTGAGACTACGGCAATCGCACAAGGAGTGATAGAAATGGCAGAAGAAGATTCAGGCAAGATTTCTATTGAAACTTGGCTCAAAGTCGGCTTTGTCGCATCCCTGTTTTTGTCTATCATCGTCGTTACAGCGGTAAGTTGGGACAAGACAACAGTTCTGTCACCTTACAACAATGCAGCCGACGAGTATTCAATGCAACAACTGACTGAAATGAGAGATGTCCTCGAAGGCAAAGACTACAGCATTGCGAACACCATGTCTACTCCAATGTTGGTGAATGACTGGAACGATCCTCACCGAAGCATGCTCATTATTGCTGGACCTGAAAAGCCATTCGATGCAGCAGAAGCATCTGCCCTACACGATTTTGTCACCGAAAAAGGTGGCAAAGTTATCTTGGCTGCAAGTTCAACAAACGCTCAACTTGTTGCAGAAGAGTTTGGCGTGAAATATTTCGATGCTCCTGTCTATGACGACCAGAGATACTACGAAGTCGAGGATTCTGTTGGTGTCATCCAACCTGCAGATTACCGTCGCCTTTGGTCGGCAGCCAGCGTCAATCAAAACATCAGTGAAATGGGGGATGAAAAACTCATTCCATGTTCGGATGAAGCAGTGGCAAACGCACAAATCGACAACTGCCGAATGCCTGTTCTCTTCCATCGACCCACAGCAATCCAAGTTCTCGATGAACAAACCGATTCGAACCGTGAAGTGAACATCCTTGCAGCAGCATCAACATCTGCTCGTGTTGCAAAGTACCCAGACAACATCGACAGCGACCTCAACCCGACCTTGGGTGAAGGAATGACAGGGCTCATTATTCGAATCGACTACCCGGTTAAGAATGTCCTTGACAAGTTACCAAACAACGACATTGGAGAAGTTGATGTCACTGGTTCAATCGTCTTCGTTTCAGACCATTCGGTTCTAGCAAACCACCTTTGGGATGCGGACTTGGCCCAAGAGAACGGCTATCTCCAATGCACTTCACCTGCATACGTTGAGAACGGGCACAATTGTTGGGATACTGACCCGAACGGACTTTCCTCGGCACAAGGAGACACGAGCTGGGCTGGAAACAGCAAATATTTCAGCGCCCTAATTTACGACATGATGGAATTTGATAACGCTGAGCTTTCCAACACCATTCGCCGATCGCCTTCGGAGCATTATGTTGTCTTTGATGAAAGCCGTCACGTTTCGAGCGCTCTTTCTTCTCCATTCACTGAAGCAATGGGCGCTGTGGTCCTCTTGACCAGCGATGTTGTCCTCAAGTGGCTCATTATCCTCAATCTCTTCGCATTGCTTGCCATTGCAATCATGGTGGTTCCTGAAAAAGAAAATTGGCGCCACGTATTCGACCTTACTCGATTTAGAGAACGTCCAAAGAAATTGGATGCATCTCAATACCAGATGCGAACCAGAGAAGCTTTGCTTTCGAAAGTTCGTCAATTTAATGATTTGACGCGTGATGAATTCATGCGCAAGACACCTGCGGAGATCATGCAAATGGTTCGTGACCCGCGTTTGGTTGAGCTTATCAGCTCCAACCGTTCCTACTCCAACGAAGAATTAAGGGAAATTATCCCACAAATTCGCCGTTGGGGAAATTGATAATTGGAGGAAAATAGACATGCAACCCCCCGCCCCCCCAGCAGCCCCGCCCGCGCCAGCGCCAGCAGCTCCTGCGGCCCCAGCAGCACCTGCAATGCCTGCACCAGCAGCGCCAATGCCTGCGGCACCTATGCCAGCAGCACCAGCGCCAATGCCAGCAGCACCTGCAGCGCCAGCACCAGCCCCAGTAGCAGCAGCACCGGCCGCTCCGGTCCAACCGAAGCACCAAACCAGCCCAGAAAACAAAGAGAAGTTGAAGGCCGTCGGTTCGATTGCAAGTGCAATCAGCGCCGAAGTCCAGAAAGTAATTATCGGTAAATCACACGTTATCGATAACGTCTTGATTAACATCCTTTCCAACGGTAACCTTCTGTTCGAAGATTACCCAGGTCTGGCTAAGACACTGATGACCAACACCTTCGCAGATGCGCTTGGTTGCGATTTCAAGCGTGTTCAATTTACGCCTGACTTGCTCCCTGCTGACATCACAGGTACGAACATCTACGACGCAAAGAAGGGTGAATTTACATTCAAGCCAGGACCGTTGTTCTGTAACCTTCTCCTTGCTGACGAGATTAACCGTGCTCCTCCAAAGACTCAAGCGGCTTTGCTTGAGGCTATGCAAGAGAAGCAAGTTACTATTGGTACAGTGACTCACAAACTCCCAGCTCCGTTCATTGTTATGGCAACTCAAAACCCTGTCGAACAAGAAGGTACATACCCACTTCCTGAAGCACAACTTGACCGTTT
>QQRW01000034.1 GCA_003602605.1 Candidatus Poseidoniales archaeon
AAAGAATCCTTTTGGAATTTTGAAGAGGAATGAGGTGCGGTGACTTCATCGCTACGCTTGTAGACATACGACTACGATCGAATCCTTATGGAGGGATAGAGTTGATTCTATGTCCTCTATGGATTTCTTAAGACTTCCAGAACCAAGGTATCTTCGAAGCTTGAAACCTCAGAAAGGAACAAAAACCGACCATTGAGAGGTATCAGTTGGATCGTAGGTGTCAGAAGTACTCAGACGGAAGGTGTTGTTGGTTTTGGCTTCAATGATGCCCCCTCGGAATTTTGCATTTTTGAGTGTTTTTGTCAAGTAAACTTGTAATGCTTCTGCTTTTCGCTTTGTGTCCTCTGAAGTGAGAGTATCTCCGAGCTTTGTGTCATAAATGCCGTAATTTCCTGAGGTGTAGTGAACGATATAGTCTGGGTAAAAACCAGCTGGGGCTTCGCTTCCGCCGTCATGAAGTTTAATGTAGGGTACTGCGAAATAGCGTAATTGTTTAACGCCATTTTTGTACCACCAAACGACTTCTTGGCAATTTTCGAGGAATTTTTCAAAGCGGACTTCGGTTTGTGGCTGCTTCTTCTCCGCAAAATAGGGCTCCAAAGCATGCTTCTCAGCCGATACAAGCTTGTAGGCATCGGAAAAACTGTCCGTGTGGGGCAATTTGAACGTCGAGTCTGTGCGGCTTCGTTTGCTTGCGATCGTAGCGTGTCGCTTCTCTTCGAATTCTGTTTTCGCCTCAACAATGATTTCTCCGAGAATATCTTGATTCTTTGTTGAGCAAGCTATGAGGCGTTGCACTTCCAGATTAGTAAATCCGGCATGTCCAAACCAGGCATAGAGGCATGGCTTCAATCGTCCGACTGAACGGGTGTAATTGTACGGAGCCGTCCACGATCGGAGAATGAGATTAAAAATTCTCTCCACTTCAGCATCGCCCAACTGAACCTCAAGCACCTCTCCTTCAATGTCCGTTTCCTTTGTGTAATCGTCGAGATTATCGATGACAACCTCGGTGAGAATGGGCTGTGTTAATGCATCGAGCTTCGTTTCAAGCCTGGCATCAATTTTGTCTTTCCGTTTTGTGTCCAATGGGTCGATACCAAAGTAGGCAGTTAGTTTCGCCTTCAGTAAGGTGGAAAACTCTCGGGTCAGATCGTTGTAATCTGTTCGATGAAAATACACATTTGGAAGCTCAATGTTTGCGATGCTTGCTCGTAATTTCGAAGTCTGTATCTTGAAGTGGCTCTTTGCATCGCTTTCTTCTGGGTCGATTGTAATTTCATCCAAGTTTGTGAACACATAGGATTGGTTCATTTCTGGTTCAGTGTAGTGATTCGCCTCAGGCATCCGGAGGATGCGACCGACGGTTTGTAATTTGAACGACTTTGATTTGATGTCCCTAAACATCACAAGTATGCATGCCCGGGGGCAGTCCCAGCCAAGGGCGATGGCTTGTTTGAAGATGAGAAATTCAACCTCGTTCCCAAGGTCCTCAATACCTTCAAGATTGATCTTGCTCTTTGCATCAGCGAGCCATATTCCCAGTTTTCCGTTGTCATAGGTAATGCCTTGCGTTTCGAGGTAGTCCTCAACTTCTTTTCGAGTGGTTTTGTCCAACTCTGATAGCGTCCTCGCATCGGATGGTAATTGAATCAAGACCAGGGGGTTGATGTCCTTCTTGGAGTGAGTTGCATAATGCTTGACCATGGTTTCTCGCTGTTCAATGGCTGCTTGGAGAATCATTTCGTTCGGTGCTCCGGGTGCAACATTACTGAGGCCATGGTTGATCACCGTCTGTTCCTTGATGAGGCCGCTCGCTGCAACTTCTCGAAACGGTACCTCTTCCCAATCAGCCCTTCCTTGTGACATATCCGATGCCGATGGCGAAAGCAGCGGAGTAGCCGATACCTCGATGGTTAACTTTGGCTTGATTTCGTTTTGGACAAGATCCTGTGAGTTCGGTCCAAGATATGTTGAGTGGGCTTCATCGACGATGAGAACAACGTTTCTTCCAGCAGTTCGTGTTGCTTCCACCACGTTCAAGATATTCTTTCCTGATTCGTTTTCCCGAGTCAAAATATTGCTCCAATTACCGTCTGAATCTTTGCTGAAGACCTTTTCCCAGTTGACAAATAGAATGGTTTTGGCAGGAAGTTCGGCATCTGAGTAATCAATGTATTTGTCAGCGACAATGAGGTTGTATCCTGCACCTTTTAGATACTTGGAAAGACTACGATGGCTTTGTTCATGCAACCCTCCTACGCTTGTCCAGATGTAGACACAGTCGCTCGTGACGGGTTCTGAATCGAGACGCTTGAGGACCTCGGCCACCATGATCGTCTTTCCACTGCCTGTTCCTGACTTGAAGACCAATTGGGTTGTTTCGTGTTTTGAGTGAACGAGTTTCTTGATTTTTTTCACAAGATTCTCGACTGCGGTTTCCTGGAATGGTTTTAATTTAAACATGGAATCAAACTCCTATCTTATCGGCGGCTTCAAGGGAAACAAGGTACGCATCAGGGTGGGCTTCAACCGTAAACTCGAGTTTTGTCTCTGGGAAGTCATCTTCGAATGCGAACATTCCGTAACTGAATACAAAGAAGTGCACGTTTTCAGTGATTCCTTGCTCGTGGCACCACTCTACGGCCTTTTCAATGAACTCATCATCGTAAACAATCACGGAGTAAACTGGTGCATTGGATTCGGTAATTCCACTCGCAACCAAAAAATTAGGACGTATTTCTTTGACGCGATCACTATCGTGATAAATAGTCCTGAAAGTATGATTTTTGAGTCTCGTGAGGGCCCCAGTTTTATATTGTAATGAGCGATAAGTTTCGTCTTGGACCTCTAATTTTAGAAGGTAATCGATTTTGAAGTAGACCAGTGCTGCACCCGTTCCAGGAACATCAATCGGAGAGCCTTTCTTACTTTCTTGTTGCCAGCCATTTATTGCCGCCACAAGTCGTGGGTATGTGATGCGCTCAGCGATCTCATTTTCATTGTTGGTGCACAGGATGCATCGCCTTGTCCCCCCGTCGGCTGAGTTCAGATTCATTACAGCGTGACCCGTTGTTCCAGAGCCAGCAAAGAAATCGAGAATCACGGCATCCTTACCGCATGTGACTGAGATCAAATATTCCATCAAATTGATTGGTTTCGGGTTTAGAAATTGAGCATCTGGAACCATTGATTTGAACATCTCGGTGTTTTTTTGAACGTTTGGGAATGAGCCATCTCTCTCTCCATACGAAGAGATCCACTCTGATGGGAGAGCTTTTTGTTGGTTTCTTTTGCCGTCGAGGTAATCCTTGGCTCGAACCTGACCATCATCATCATCTGGCCAGACGAGCTCGTTCTCGTTAATCATCCGATTAAGTTCTTTCTCGCTGTATGCCCAAGTGTCTGTAAAAGTCCTGCCTGTAGCCGGTTCGGTGATTGTAATGGCCTGATCAGGTTTCTTCGTTGTGCTTCTTATATTCTGAGTGGAATTGGCGTAGCGGCCTTTCCCGTCATTGTCATCGTTTGGAAAGTCGCTCGGGTCGCGAGGTACGCCTATGAATGAGAAATCGCTTGATTTCTGATAAACAAGCACATATTCGTGGGTATTGACCATCATGTTTCTTGGAGGTACTCCCTTTGGCGATTTTTTCTTCCAAGGGATGCAGTCGACAAAATTGTTTTCGCCGAACACGTTATCGCAAAGCAGTTTCAACTGTGCAAACTCATTATCATCAATTGAAATGAGGATTGAGCCATTGCTCTTCAAGAGTTTTTTTGCCAGTTTGAGTCTTCGTGACATGAATGAGAGCCATTTGCTGTGTCGGAATGAATCCTCAGCATCGACATAGGCGTCATTGTACATAAAATCATTACTGCCGGTATTGTATGGAGGATCGATGTAAATGAGGTCAATGGCGCTTTTGTGGGTGTAATTTAGAATCTTAAGGGCGTGATAATTTTCACCCTCAATCAATATATGCTCTGGACCTTCCCCTTCGATGCTTTTTTCATGGATTTGTTTTAAAAGCGGCGTGCAATTTTCCATCTCATCGAGAAATTCCTCCTTCTGCGGTTCAAAGAGGATTCCGTAACCTGCTCTTGTCTCAAACTTGTTCAACAATTTGATGAGTTGTTCTTTTTCCATCCCAGAGTAGTCAAGCGCCATGAAATTTCTATCGCATGAGTGTAAATAAAACCTCTTACAAGTGTTGAATGTAGTGGTATGAAATGTATGAATGAATACGGTATGTTCCCGAGGGTTTCGCCGTAATGTTGCAATGCCCATGTACGCCTATGCCCCCACCGAATGAGGGTCTGTTAGTGAAGAATTCATTCATTCAGATTCTGTGCTGTTGGCCGGCTCATTCTTATGAAATACATGGCCATAGAGCAGGCCTGCAGACCCAAATATCCCAACGAACGCAGCAGCAACAGGTATTCACTACAAACTCATGGACGCAGTGGTTCAAGCAGACTTACTTGCCACGCTCCAAGGGGCTGGACCATTCACCCTCCTTGCTCCAACCGAACAAGCATTCATGCATGCAGGCATTGGGTTGAACTCTCTCGACACGTCAGGGGGGTATCGCATAACAAGGCATTCTCCGACACCATATTTCTAAGGAGAATTTCCTGTCAGTGCCTTCCCTGAAGGCACGATTGTGTACACATAACTATAGCTCTCAGTACGTGATTTGAACCTCAGAGGCGGTTGCTAAGGCAATGACGCCAGGTGGCCCACTCCACTGAATGTCATCATCTGGCACAATGAGAGCCCCGTCACCTTCTTGGTGGCCTAGCACCGCTTTTACAGACCCAAAAGAGCAATACAATTCGGCCTTTTCGATCAAGACCTTGACGAAACCTGTTACCATTTGCTCATCGCCTCCCATTTCCTGATCTAAATCCTTGAGGTAAGATGCGTCAAGCAATCGTGTTCCTGCTGCTGCAAAGAACACACTCACATCGTGTCCGTCTTTCACCGCTTGTGCGGCACATGCAAGGCCGACAACCGATTTCATTGGATCATTTCTTGGCTCGGATACAAACTTGACAAAGACACTCTTTCCCATGGTCATTACAAGACCAATCGGAATATCAACATTCACTCTGTAGAAACAAGAGATTCATGGCTTACGCTCAATGGATCAACGCCAAGCATGGCGCTCACGCTTATTGCTGGGACTGGGCGTACTGCTCAGCATACTGTTGAGCATACGTCGCAGCTGTAGCCTCGTCATATCCTTGGCTCACGAACTGCTGGTAGTACTGTTGGTACACCGCATTATCCACTGCAGGTGCAGCCGCTGCTGCTGGAGCTGCTGCTCCTGCCGCTTGGGCTGCGTACTGTTGAGCGTAGGTACGTGCGGTCTCCTCAGGGTAGCCCTGTGCGATGAGTTGTTGCACGTATTGTTCGGTAGCGTCAAGTTGAGCGGATCCATAGCCAGCAGAGCTTGCTGCGAAATCCTTGATGGTGTCGTCGCCACCGGCACCGCCCTTTCGTAGGAACACGAGGGACAAGAGAACGATGATGATGAGAGCACCAACTGCAAGGCCAATCGTGGTCGCCGTGAAGTTGGCTTCTGAGCCATCGGTATCACCGGTTTGAGCAGG
>QQRW01000035.1 GCA_003602605.1 Candidatus Poseidoniales archaeon
AAGGAGTAATCGTACATGTCCATGATGTCCAATTTATGCATTGTGCTTTAGTATCTCGTTTGCGAAAATGTTTCTTTTATTCGGCGATGAAAAGTATCGTACTTGAGCCAAAAGTCGACATCATCTGTCTGTTTCAGAATGGTGTTTCCGCAGCGAATCAATCCTCAACGGCTATTTGTAAAGAGCCACGGGCAACATATGGGCGTATCAGTTGGCATCGAAGAAATATGGGGCGAACAAGCCGTTCGATTTATCCGATTGGGGCAGACCAATTGCTCGAGTTTTTGCTCGGATTCTGAAGGACAAACCTGTTTCGGTCATACAAGTGACCAACCTTCATTTTCTTCTCACGTTGTTCTGTGCGTGGTTGATTCTTCAAGACGAGTTGGTCGTAGCGTGTTTGCTTTTGATTGTCAAAGGAGTTGTCGATGCGGTTGATGGTGAATTGGCCCGGATGAGGGAGCGTCCGTCTCACGTAGGCCGATTTTGGGATACAGTAGCGGACACAATTGGCTTGATCGCTCTCATGCTGGCGTTTGGAAGCATATTGGAATGGGAACTGGCTCTCACCGGTGGCATGATTCTCGCCATCTTGTTCCAATACTCGTTGTTCAATCATTTTTCGATTCGGTTGCGCGCATCGGGTTCGGGAGACACGACCAGTCGAATGGATGAGCGTCAATGTCCAGACGCCCATCCTTGGGAGAAGCAAAGAAACGTCAAAATCTTCCACACAATCTATCTCGTATGCTTCTATTGGCAGGACCGAATTGTTACCATACTCACGGGCCGTGGATCGAAGAATTTGAAGGTTGAGCTGACCAGTTCTTCAGCGCTCGGGTACGGTATGCAGTCAATCGTATTTGCAAGCCTTGCTGTTATCCAACGTCTTGATTTTTTACCAACACTTGTTCTTGGTGTCAACAATGCAATCTTTGCATTCGCCGTGCTCTACAGCCGTCTTGGAGCGACCCGTTCTTGAACCAGATCTACAGCAACATGCTTGAGCATGGGGCTTGTTCATAACTCTTTGAATACATGAATTAAAAGAACCCTTGAAAGAAAAATTGCCATGGCGGTGTCCGTAGTTTGGTTCAAAAGAGACCTTCGCGTCTCCGACAACCCTGCTTTGGTCGAAGCCATCAAGGGGCCACATCCTGTTATTTGCATTTTCAATCTTGAACCAGAACGCCTTGAGAGGGCCGATGTAGATCCCATTCACATCGAATGGGAATTGGATTGTCTCGCCGAATTGCGTTCATCTTTGGAATCCATTGGTGGCGCATTGCAATTCAATTTTGGACAGGTGACCGAACAGCTGTCTGAGCTCCATGAAACCTACGACATCAAACACCTGTACAGCAACGAGGAAACGGGTCTTCAATGGTCGTGGGACAGAGACAAATCCGTTGACGCATGGTGTTCCACTAATGGGGTTGAGTTCACTGAATTTCCAACCAATGGCGTGGTTCGCCGACTAGGTACTCGTGATCATTGGAAGAAACATCGCGATGCTCGGGTCAGCGCGGAACAAATCAATACTCCAGTCGCAATGGAATCTCCTAAAGGGTTCACTTCGAACGAAATCCATTCCATGGGACGGCTGGGTCTCAAGTCTCGACCTCTGGTCGAGCGTCCGCTGCCTGGGGAAAAAGCAGCTCTTAACGTTCTCTTTTCGTTCCTTGATGAACGTGGTCGAACCTATCGCAAAGACATGTCCAGTCCGATAACTGGATGGAATGCTTGTTCTCGCCTATCGCCATACCTCAGTGCTGGCTGCATAACGATTCGACAAATACTGCACCACACCCGTCGCAAGCAGAAAAAAGTCAAGGTCAATCCCCGTTCGAAAGAAAATCTTGGTTGGACCTCGAGTTTGAGCTCGTTCCAAAGCCGTCTTGCGTGGCATTGCCATTTCATCCAACGGTTGGAGTCAGAAGCGACTATGGATGTCATCGCCTTGAATCCAGAATTAGACGGGCATCTGGCGCGAGAAATGGATGCAGAGCGATACGAAGCTTGGTCTCAAGGGAAAACGGGGTGGCCGTTCTTTGATGCCTGCATGCGTTCACTGATTGCGACAGGCTGGATAAATTTCAGAATGCGCGCTATGCTTCAGTCGGTTGCATCGTACACGCTGTGGCTGCCTTGGACCGAAACTGGCCTCCATCTTGCCCGTTGTTTTTTGGATTATGAACCGGGCATCCACTGGTCACAAGTACACATGCAATCGGGTGTGACCGGCATTAACTCAATACGAGCCTATTCTGTTCTCAAGCAATCCTCTGATCAAGACCCCGACGGTGATTTCATTCGAACTTGGGTTGAAGAGTTGCGAGATGTACCCAAGAAACACATCCACGAACCTTGGTTGATGAGTGACGAGCAGCAAAAGGAATTCAATTGCCTCATCGGTGAAGACTATCCATTCCCAATTGTTGATGAGAAAACGGCACGTAAGGAAGGTGTCAGCAAATCGTATTCCGCGAAATCAAAACCGGAATCAAAGCAACGCTCACTGCTTGTTTACCAGATTCACGGGAGTCGAAAACGGCGTTAGGCTTCAGTAAACCATCTGCACTTCTGAGTTGGCAGCGAGTTGGATGACGCCAGGTGGGCCACTCCAAATGAGGTCTAATCCTTCGACAAACATACCGTCTGAGTTTTCTGGAGTAAGACCGACAACCGCTTGTGAACCGGTGGAACAGTAGATGCCTTGTGCATTCTTTACAAGTTCCTTGAGTATTCCAAGGCAGAAACCTTCGGGTGTACCTACGCGAGCGTCAAGTTCCGAAATGTAGTCACTCTGCAAGAGTTTTACACCGAATGAGGCAAAGAAGACATTCACATTGTGGCCGTCGTTTATGGCTTGATTGGCACAAGCCATTCCAACAATACACTTTCGAGGGTCAACTTCAGGGTCGGTCACAATTTTGAAGAACATATTCTTACTCATAATGCGGTGTTAAAACTGAATGTATTAGGTTTTTTTTGTTCGAATTATGGTGAATTAAACAGCGGTATATATCTCATTAGGCGAACCGTAAGGTATGATTGACCGACTTCCAAGCCATTTGGCCGAACGCACCCGTCAACTCAATGCAACAGATACTCTCTACGGGGACGGGCCTGTCGTCGTTTGGCTCAAGTCTTCATTCCGCGTCCATGAGAACCCCGCCATCGAAGTAGGCGCCACCATCGCTCAACAAAACGGTCTCCCGCTTTTGATTTACCACGGCATCGATGAACGCTATCCACACGCCTCACTTCGACATCACAACATGCTCTTAGAGGCTGCAATTGATATGGACGAGAACTGCCGAAAGAACGGCCTGCGCTATGTGCTCCACCTCGCACGTGAAGGCCATCGCCAACCAGTACTGAAACAATTCAGTCAAACCGCAAGTTGCATTGTCACCGACATGTTCCCCCTTCCTCCGTGGACTGAATGGCTTCAGACCATTTCATCATCAGCCAAAGGGCCGGTGTTCGATGTTGATTGCCATTGCGTGGTCCCCATGCCGTTGTTCGGGAAATCCGTAGATCGCCCCTACAAATACCGGGATGCCACAAAGAAGATGCGAAAGAAACGATTGCAAGCATCGTGGCCAGTTCTCGATATTAAAGCCGAACCATATACGGGTGCTCTTCCGTTTGAACCGGTTGATATTGCGAATCGCGTCAAAGATCCAAATGAAAGAATTGCTCTGCTGCAAGAGTGCGACATCGATCCAACGGTTCTGCCGATTTGGGGTGTTCGTGGCGGCGAGAAAGCAGCTTTACAAAAATGGCAGAAATTTTTCGACAAAGGACTCAACGGTTATGCTCGTAGAAGAAACAACGCTGCAGATTCAACGGGTGTCTCGAGGTTGTCTCATGCATTCCACTACGGGTTTTTATCACCGATGAGGGTCGCTCGAGAAGCGGCTGCTGTTGGGACTAAATCCGCAGATAAGTATCTCGATGAACTCTTGGTTTTCCGTGAACATGCTTGGCATCATATCTACGCAGTACCGGAGCCTTATGCTGCTTCAAATC
>QQRW01000036.1 GCA_003602605.1 Candidatus Poseidoniales archaeon
ATGACAGACGCAGATGTTGATGGCGCTCACATTCGAACACTGATGTTGACCTTCCTTTGGCGTTTCATGCGACCAGCAATCACCGGAGGGCACGTTTACATTGCGCAACCCCCATTGTATCAATTGTCTAAAGGACGGGTAAGTAAGTATGCGTTCACCGATGAAGAACGTGATTCCATTATCGATGAACTTCGTGGCGACAATCCAAACACCAAAATCGGTGTACAACGCTACAAAGGTCTGGGTGAAATGAACCCTGAACAACTGTGGGAGACTACAATGGATCCAGCAACTCGAACCATGCTCAAGGTTACCGTCCGTGACGCTGAAGAGACCAATCGAATGTTTGAAATTCTCATGGGTGAGGATGTGCCGGACAGAAGAGCGTTTATCGAGCGCCACGCAAAGGAGGTGACTAACCTTGACATCTGATGAAATTGATGAAGAACAACAAGAAGACCAAGCAATCTCTACGGAGAATGTTCTGAACCATCCGCTCAATGATGAGATGAAAACGTCGTACATCAATTACGCTATGTCTGTTATTATTGGAAGAGCGCTACCAGATGCGAGAGATGGATTGAAACCGGTCCACCGTCGTGTACTCTACGGAATGCATGAAGGCGGCCATACATCGGAGAAGAAATTCAGCAAGTCTGCTCGTTCAGTTGGTGAAGTCATGGGTAAGTACCACCCTCACGGTGATCAATCGATTTACGACACAATGGTTCGAATGGCTCAAGAATTTTCACTTCGTTACCCGCTTGTTGATGGACAAGGCAATTTTGGTTCAATTGACGGTGACCCGCCTGCTGCAATGCGTTACACGGAAAGTCGCCTTGACAAAATCGCAAAGCACATGCTTGAAGATATCGATAAGAAGACTGTCGACTTCCAGCCTAATTTCGACGATTCTGAGCAAGAACCTACTGTTCTTCCATCTCGTCTGCCAAACCTTTTGCTCAACGGAAGCGATGGAATTGCGGTCGGTATGGCCACCCGCATTCCACCTCACAATTTAACTGAGATTGCGGGTGCTATTCATCTGCATGTTGGGCGAATTATTGAGGAAGGCGACGCCAACACGGGCATGCCTCAAATCTCTATAGAAGAATATATGGAGCACGTCAAAGGCCCAGATTTCCCTACTGGTGCATCCATACACGGTATTGACGGAATCTATGATATGTATTCCTCTGGAAAGGGCCGATTCCATGTGCGCTCAAAGTGCGATGTTCTGGACGATTCTAAGGGCAAGAGAATTATTATTCACGAAATCCCGTATCAAGTGAAAAAGGCAGATATGCTGGTTCACATTGCAGAATTGGTTACAAAGGGTACAATTATCGGTATTCGTGACATTCGAGATGAATCCTCAAAGGAAGGTATCCGAGTCGTCATTGAGGTCAAGAACAACGCTGATCCACATGCTGTATTGAACCAACTGTTCAAATCCAGCCGTTTGCAAGAGTCGTATTCAGCCAACATGATGGGTATATTGGACGGAAGACCTGTTCTACTTACACTGCCTGTCATGTTGCATACGCACGTTTCACATCGAGAATCAATCATCGAGCGTCGAGCGCAGTTTGACTTGAATAAGGCACAAGCCCGTGCGCACATTCTAGAAGGCCTTGTCATGGCACAAGACCGCATTGACGATGTCGTTGCAGTCGGTAAAGCCAGTTCCAGTCGAGAACAATTTGAATCCGTTCTTCAAGGAAATGAGACCATGCCAGGTATTTCTCCGTTTAGTTTTACTGAAGCACAGGCCAAGGCAATCGCTGAACGTCGTTTGTACCAGCTCAGTCGACTTGATGTCGACAAAGTTCAGAATGAATACGCTGAATTGAAAATTCGGATTGCAGATCTCCAAGAAATCATTGCTTCTCGAACCCGCAGATTGAGTATTTTGCTCAGTGAGTTAGACGACATGGTAGAACGGCACGGCGACGAACGTCGTTCATTCATTGACCCAATGCCTCTTTCCATGAACCGGGAAGACTTGATTGAAGAGAGAGCAATTGCAATCACTTTGAGCGAAGACAACTACATTCGGCACATGCCAGTGGAATTATTCCGTGTCCAGAATCGGGGTGGTAAAGGACTCAAGGGCGTTGCCACAAAGAATGAGGATACCCCACAATTGATTGTAACATGTTTTAGCAAGGACAGGTTGCTTATCTTTACCGATAAGGGGCGAGTCTACGGCCTCAAGGCTTGGGAAACTCCACTTGGAAGCCGTCATGCCCGTGGCAGTCACATCCGCAATGTCATTGAGAAGATACAGGACGATGAAAACATCGTCACAATCTTACCTATCACGCGTGACCTGCTTGAATCTCCAGAAGGTCACTTCCTGTTGTTTGCCACCCGTCTAGGACTGATTAAGAAAACCAAGTTGGAGGAGTATGTACGCATTAACCGCAACGGGAAATATGCACTACGTTTCAAACTTGAAGGTGATAGCCTTGTCAACGTTCGAACTGGAACCAACGATTCCTCTGTTGTGATGATCTCAAGTACAGGATTTGCAAGTCGTTTCGCCTGTTCTGATATTCGTTCATCTGGCCGAGTTTCGGCAGGTGTGTACGGTATCAAAACCGGTAACCGTAAGAACGCAGACGGCGGACATGTAGTTGCAATGATGGCCACTGAAAATACCGATACACAGATTTTGACCATCACCCGTAACGGAATGGCAAAGCGTAGCCGTCTTGGAACATCTGAGAAGATTCCAGATTTGGATGCTGAAGGTAATCAGAAGATTGATGCCGAAACCGGTGAAGTGAAAATGCGAACCGATGGGTACCGCAAGACGAAACCCGGTGCAAAGGGTGCGTTCACAATGAATCTTGACCATGAGAATGGAGACTTTATCATCAGTGCACGTCAAATTCCTAACCTCGAGGACAATCTTTTCCTCCTTACCAAGAAAGGTATGATGATTCGAATTAGCGCAGCGCAAACCAAGGAAACCAAGAATAAGAAATCCAAAGGAACGCGTGTAATGGAACTCCGAAATGCGAAGAAAACTGGCTTTGATGATCACATTATCTTCGCTGCACGGCTACCTGCTGAGTTGCTTGAAACACCGGTTGATGAGTTTGAAGAGATGGATACCGACAATGATGGCATTGTCACCCGTGAAGAATTCGAGGCAGCACAGGCACTGAAGGCCATTCTTTCTGAAGAAGAGTGATTTTCTTTCAGCCGACGCATTGAAACATGATTCCATAGTGACTCGTCATGCACCGGCCCAAGTCGGCCGTTGCGGTGATGTTCATGGATGAGCGCTCTTTGATTTATGATTGGAACACAGTAGACTATGAATTGAACAGAAACCCTGCGAATCATCCGCACGGTGTATGGTTCGATGACGAGACTTTACGAGATGGATTGCAAAGCCCAAGTGCCCGCAATCCGACCATTGAACAAAAAATTGAGCTGCTGAGTTTCATGGAGACCTTGGGTCTCCAAAAAGTCGACCTTGGACTCCCCGGGGCGGGTCCTTTCCACTTGGAACATATTGATGCTATGCTATCTCACATCACTGAGAACGATTATCAAATCAGACCTGGGGCGGCTGTTCGCACTCTCATGAATGATATCGAACCACTTGTTGAGCTGCAAGCAAAACACGGAATCCCTATCCAAGCCAGTGCATTCCTCGGAACAAGTCCAATTCGACAGTACACTGAAGGGTGGACAATGGAAAAACTCGTTTCAACTATGGAAAAAGCCGTATCTTACGCTGTCGATAACGATGTGCCAGTGATGTTTGTTACCGAAGATACCACTCGTTCAAAGCCAGAGGATGTCAAACTCATCTATCAACGGGCTATGGAACTCGGTGCTCGGCGCTTGTGCATATGTGACACTTGTGGACACGTAACCCCGAACGGTGTTAAACAACTGCTCCAATTTATCGATGAAGAAGTCATCAAGGACTCAGGATACAAGCGATCTGAAATCGAAGTCAACTGGCACGGCCACCAAGACAGAGGCCTTGGTGTGGCAAACAACATTGCTGCAGTCGAAGCCGGAGCAGATGTCATTCATGGTACCGCTCTTGGCGTCGGTGAACGAGCAGGTAATGCTCCTCTTGACCAAACACTTGTCAATTTGAAATTGCTTGGAGTGATTGACAACGACTTGACTCAACTTGATGCATACATGCAGAAAGCAAACGAATACATCGAAGTTCCACTACCTCGTAATTACCCAGTGTTTGGCATGGACGCTTTTGAGACTGGAACAGGTGTTCACGCATCTGCCGTTATCAAGGCGATGAAGAAAGGCGATAATTGGCTTGCAGACCGAGTATATTCTGGAGTTCCTGCTGGAGATTTCGGCCTAAAGCAAGTCATTCGAATCGGGCATATGGCTGGCCGTTCTAACATCATTTGGTGGCTCGAACAAAATGGGTATGAAGCATCGGATGACCTGGTCGCACATGTGTTTGAAGTCGCAAAGAGTCAGCGCCGAAATATGGAACAGCAAGAGGTCAAAGATACCGTTGAGTCGTTCCTCAATGCGTGATCACGCTTCGGCTTCTTCTTCATTGTCGGTGAATGTGTCGCCTTGTTCGGCGTTGATTTCCTTTGTTATGGTCCATTCAGAGTCCACGCTTCCACCACTCCAGTCGCCTTCGACAGCGACTTCGTCAATATCCTGTTCTTCGCGCCAAACCGCTTCACCTTGAGAACCACACACTAGGAATCTTCCGTTGGAATCGATTTGGTCGCTGAGCAATTTAAGGTGCTTTGAAATGGGCAAGAAATGGCCAACCGGCATACCCGCTGCTGTGAAAGGATTGGTCGCAGCGCCAATCAGTAATCCATCTTCTGGTGCGACGACATCTACTGTTATGCCGGGTGTTCCGGGGTCTGATATTGTAGCAATCACTTCACCTTCACGCATGACTGAGCCTGCTGAAACGAACATGTCGAGAAGACCACCTTCGCCAGCTCTGAGCCAATGCGAGCCACTTGCGAGCATGCGGAAGCGAGGCCGTAATGGGTTTCCATCAATCATCCGGAACGAGCGCAAGACATTCAACACGCCGTGCATTGCAACTTTTACAGATTCGTGGTCGAGTACATTTGCCCCTCCTCCTTCATAGGTGACAACCGGTATGTCTTGTGCGATGGCTGCTTTTCGCAGTGAACCCGAGGGTGGTTTTGAATCGAGAATAATTTCAATTCCAAATGCCTTAGCAAGAATGTTAGAGCCTGCATGCGCAAGGTTCGCTCTAATTTGTGGCATGTTTGCCCTTCCCTTTCCAGCGCTGTGTAGATCAACGATGGCATCAGCATCAGAGAACAGATATTTCCATGTCTGGGCTGCAACTCTTTTGGTCGTCGAACCTTTTGGATCTCCGGGGAAGTGACGGTTGAGATCGCGACCATCGGGGAAGTATCTTGACTTCGCTCTGTATCCTGGGAGGTTAACGATCGGAACAATGCGAATCGTGCCTGCCAATTTTGTTGGGTCAAGTGGCTTTCCTTCATCAGTGAATGCATTTGAGAGAAGATGGGTACAAGTCGACGGGCCTGTGAGCTCATCACCGTGAACGCCACCAAGAATGGTAATTGTCGGTCCAGGTCGCTTTCCATGGAGGATTGTCACAGGAATCGGCCATGAATCGCCGAGGTCGGTTTCCAAAAGCGGAAGGTGCACGGTTCGCATCGTCCCAGGTTTGATGATTTTACGATAGAATCGGGTGTTACTCCATTTTGCACTTCTGTCCCACTCCGGTCGGTCTTCCAGTTTGTGAGCAGCCATGGCTTCCTGAATCGCATTTCTGCGTCTTCGTGGCAGTTCATGTGCCACACGAATCTTGGCTTTCGCCTTGCGCTTCTTACCTGCCATGGTCTCTGCATACTCACCACCTCAATAAGAATGCGTATATGTTTACACCCGTAGGCAAAGAAAACAAGTGCTTGTATGTCTTGCCAACGACATGGAAGAGATAGGTGTCCAACGGCAATATGCTCCAACTTCGATTTGCTTTGGTTGCGGCCCCGCTAACGAAAAGGGGTTGCGCATCAACAGCGTTCGAATAGAGAACGGTCTCTCTCTTGATTTCTTGCCTGAAAGCCACCATCAAGCCTTCCCAGGTATGATTAATGGCGGGATCATTGGAACTCTTTTGGATTGCCATGGGAATTGGACTGCAGCAGTGGCATTGATGGATGCTCAGGGTTTAGATGAACCCCCGTGTACTGTAACCGCTTCCTACAGCGTTAAACTTCGAAGACCAACTCCTCTGGACGTCCCCCTTAAAGTCACCAGCCAGGTCAAAGAGTTGAGCGAGGATCGTGCTGAAATCGAATTATTGTTGGAGGCAAACGGCAAAGTTTGTGCCACTGGCAGCGGATTGTTCGTTGCAGTAAAAGAGGGCCACCCCGCTTATCACAGATGGAGTTGAAGTCTCAAATGGCAAAACCCAACAGAGAGCAAATCTTACTCTTGTCGGAGATTCGAGATTTTGTTCTTGAAGTCATGTTTGACATGCCGGAGTGGGCGGATGCGAAGGTCGAAGATTTGCGAAGTATTCCATTAGGGGTTTTAAGGAAAAACGCTACACAGCGGCACGGTGTCACACGTTGGAAGCGAGGTGTCGATGTTCGTTCCTTACAACCAAAGGATGTTGAAGTGATTGACCTTCATCCCGAAATGCTCAAACCTAGATGGAAGGCATACTCGGGTTTTGTTTTGCATCATGAATACATCCATGCTCTAGGTTTACGAGAGCACAACACGCTCTTCCGTCAATTAGAGGCAGCCTGGCCAGGCAGAACAGCCGGGCGTCAAGGGCCATTGTTCACTGAAGAATTGCGCAGAGCAAGGGCGGTTTGGTTATGGTCTTGTACAACGTGTGGTCAAGAGTTCCCTAGGCAAAAACCCTCGAAAAGAAGATACAGTTGCCGAAAGTGCAACACCGTGCTTATTGACAAAAAAAACCCAGTTCTGTTGTAACAACACACCACTGATTTGAAACACGATGGAGAGTTGCGTTAATCATGAGCCGTTCTTCACAAGTACAGCGCTCATACCACATTCAGATGGCAGTCATCCTTGGACTATTTTTACTGTCATTCTGTACACCATTGTCTCAAGCAAACCTCAATCAATCTCCAGATGGAGGGAAACTTTTCCTATCGTGTATTCAAGATAATGATTGCCAACTTACATCGGTAGCAAGTGGTGAAGAAATTGTATCCAACAATGTCTTTGCCTCTCCTGCGCAACCTGAAACCGTTACGCTTGAATTTGAAATGGAACCTCAACAATATGAACTGGCACTGCTCCCCACTCTGTTGGATAGAATGGTTTTGGATTTGCGTTTCACAGGAGAGTTTTCTGGATACAATAAGCCTGAATTAGATGTTTCACTTATACTCGGCTCATCGGTAACCGATTGGGACTTTGACGCTGATTTTGTTCCTTCCGTTTCTACAACGAGTCCCTACACGCTCGAAGACGAATCGCTCAACCTTAACGGTGAGCGCGTGTTGTGGCCTGGAGACCCAGTTCGTCTTCGAATGACCTTTATCTTGGACCGGCCCGGAACTTGGGAATTGCATTTACGTGGATCTTCATATCTGGAGCTCGAAATCCCATGGTCCGAAGACATTGAATCTCGCAACTCCGATGAACCTTCCAGCGATCTAGAACCTCGTTCCACTGAGTTTGAGACCGTACACTATGGCGCCCTTTTAGAAAACGATAGAGATTGTTGGACATTCACAATCGAACAGCATGAGGTTCTCAATATCTACTTGCAATGGGAATCAGTGCCCATCGAACTTCAACAGAGTCACGGCCTACCCGACCTAATTCAACCATCGGGACGACTTTCAAACGCACCTGAAGTTATTGTTCGCGAAGACGACGATTCAACCCGGACGACGTACCGTTGGAGAGCAATGCCCGTTGGCGATTACACCTTCTGTTTTGGAGGAACTGCAGGAAAGTTCCAGCCCTACACTTGGACGGGACAACTTGCGTTTGAAGGTGCTGGACCAGTTACTCCAGCGGACTTCGATGATAAGGCGTATTATCCCGTTGGAAGCGCCATTCTAGGGGATGAGGATTCACCAATATCTCTCTCAAAACATTCCTCTGGCTTTCTTTTCATTTCGCTTTTGTTGTTTGCTGGCTTTGCTTTCGACGGTCTTCGTAATTCTACCTCGGCACTTTTGAGGTTTGGAGCCTTCACCCCCGGTGTCCTCTTTCTCCTCGTTGGTGGCATCCTGCATCCAATGTGGGCTTTGGCAGATGAAGTTCAGTCCGACACTGAAATCCAAATCGATGAATTAATTGAAAATCGATTGCAACAACTGTGGGACGCATCGTATCCCGGAGTGCCAGAACAAGTTCTTGTTTCTCACACCGGCTCTACATGGGGGATGCTTGATGGGGACCGTTTAGAACTCCGCGTTGAAGTTGAAGAGGCACTTCCTCTTCCAGATGGGAGATGGCAACTCGTCGTTCCAGAACTCCAAGATTTGCGTCTTGATCAGGCCATATTCTCACAGGTAAGTCGCGGTGGTGCACAGACCACGGATGAAGGCATGCTTGAGCAACAAACCGTACGCTTTATTCTCCTAGCGGGGCGTTCCTTACTCCTCGACATGTTAATGCTGGAAGCAATGATGATCGTCGATGAAAAACCAAAATCCTCGGTATTCCATGTTGACTTTGACATGGTATCTGTTCCTGCAACTGGCTCCATCTCAGTTCCAGCTTGGGGAACACGACCTGCCTCGGTTAGCGAGTATGACTGGCTGTCCCTTCAAAGTGCGTTGTTCCCGGAGAGGATTTCGGTAAGTTTGTGTGACTGCGATTTGGATTTACTCGATGTCCGCTTTATTTCCTCTCCAGGTTTTGACATGAACGATGTCCCACCATCTATCACGATTGAGAATGCTTCTGGGCTCATTCCTTACGCAACTCCAGTCGGAGTGCTTGGATTGATGCTGTGTGCAGTTTCGAGCAGAGGTGAATACTCCCGCCGTGTGAAAGCAAAGAAACTCGCTACGGAGATATTCCAAGAGAATTCAAAGTGGGATTGACACTCACTTCTTTCCTTTCTTTGCTTTGCTCTTTGCATCTTTGATGACCTTTTCCGAGTCAACGCCGGCTTTTTCAGCGGCTTCCTTGAGACTCTGTTCTTCTTCTTCAGAGATTTCGCCGTCTTTAGAAGCCGACTTGACCGCTGCGTCAACGTTCATCTTTGCTGCTTCTTCATCGGTAATGCCTAGTGCGTCTTGGAATGACTTGAGTTCTGCAAGTTCTTCCTCTGTAATGATACCGTCTTCCCAAGCCGCTTCATAGGATTCGAGGAGGAAGGATTTGTAGGCATCCGGGTTGAGCAACACGTCACGAATAAGGCCGTGGTTTGGGCCATCATCGGATTGCGCCATATCGAGAATAGCGATTGAGCGTCGGACCTCTTTGACTGCCATATCTTTCAAGCCGTGTCCTGCCCAAACAGCCCCTGCTGCAATCACTGCAGCCGCAAACCAACGCATGACGTCTTGATTAACGAAATCCCAAGGTTCTACCAGGTGGAAAATCCCGAGTACAGCCATGGCTGCACCGCACATAACTTCGACCCAGTCATTCAAATCAGGCTCGTCTTCAAAAACAGAAAGTCGTTCTTCCACCATGGACTCTACATCATCGGCCATGCTTAGGACATGTGAAGAGGGGTCTTATGGGTGTCGGATTGAAACCTAACGAGCGTTGTCCTTTTGGACTGTTGACGCGACTGGCAAAATATGGAGGGGCGTGGACCGGCTGTAATGGGCTTGGATTTGCCATTGGATGCCCTCAAATTCTTGACTCAAAAATGGGGTATTGAGAACCTTCATCCTCCACAGCATGAAGCAATGCCAAGCGTTTTATCCGGTTCCAATACGCTACTCGCAATACCGACTGCAAGCGGTAAGTCGCTAGTTGCTTACATAGGAATCATCCGCCGGTTGCTTATCGACGAGCCGGGTTCCAAAGCAGTCTACATTGTTCCCCTCAAAGCGCTGGCGAGTGAAAAGCACGAAGACTTGGTGGCACTCGGCGGCTCCGTAGGATTGACGGTTGGGCTCGGGATTGGAGATGCATCGGGTGAAGCGAAGAAAATTGATGAATGCGATATTCTAGTTTGCACTTCAGAAAAGCTTGACTCACTCATGCGCAATCGTTCCGAACTCATGGCCAATGTGTCGATTGTTGTTGCAGATGAATTCCACTTGATGAACGACTCTACACGGGGCCCAACTTTGGAAATCAACTTGACTCGACTTCGTTATTTACGTCCTAAGGCCCAAATCATTGCACTTTCTGCTACGGTTGGAAACTGCAATGAACTCGCAGAATGGTTGGATGCTAACCTCATTCTGTCGTCATGGAGGCCTGTAGCATTGGAGTACAGTACTTTCCATGACTTGCATCTTGAACCGCGTTTGGTTCAAGCATCTGGGATGTCGACTGAAGCCGATGTATTGCAGCCTCCCAGAGACTTAGAGGGCCCCAAATCCCATCCTGCATGGGTTGTGGTCAGCGATGCAATCGATCAGGACGGTCAAGTTCTGATTTTTGTAGGAACCCGTCGCAGTGCTCAATCCGAAGCGCTGAAACTTTCCAAACGTATTGCAAAGCGTTTGGCTAAAGAGGATCCGGACCGACTGAAGCGATTGGAGATGTTTGCAGGTTCACTTGAAGGACGGAGTCAAACGGCGATGGCTGAACGTTTAACAGAAGCCATTCGAGGTGGTATTGCTTTCCATCATGCTGGACTCACTCACGGTCAGCGCAAGGCGATCGAGGGTGCGTTCAAAGAAGGGCTTTTGGTTGGATTGACCGCTACGCCAACGCTTGCAGCAGGTGTGAATCTACCAGCCCGTCGTGTTCTTGTTCGCGACCTCAAGCGATGGGATGACGGGATGAGCCGTCCACTTCCTGTGATGGAAGTTCGTCAAATGTTAGGCCGTGCTGGACGGCCAAAGTACGATAGTTTTGGTGAAGCATGGGTATTGTGCAAGGGGACCGACGGATGGGGTATTGCCGATGATGTCAGTGAGAGATATTTCTTCGGACCCGTCGAATCCATTACTTCCAAACTTGCTAGTGAGCCTGCTCTTCGCACGCACTTACTTGCATCCATTGCCACCGGAGGGTTCCGCCACAGAGGCGAGATTGGTGACTTCTTTTCCGCAACTTTCCTCGGTTCGAGTATGTCGTCGACGCAATTGAATGAGCGTCTCGATGAGATGCTGAATTGGCTTGTAGAAGAGCGTTTTATTCGTAAAAAAGGCGTTGATGAAGCGTATGCAAAGCGACGAGCAGACGCAAAGGCAAACCAAGGTGACGAGGAGGATTGGGACGACGAAATGCCAATTTGGGCCACCATTGCTCAAACAACAGGAGGTGTTCAAATTCGTTCAGGTCCCCAAGAAGTACCTCCTCACGCCAGGGCATCAACTGCCTTCACAGAGGCATCTCTCGGATTTACCTCGGCCACAAATTTGGCGCATGTGGGGGGTTGGTCAGCACCAACTGCCAACGATCATGCATCCATGGAATATGAAGCGACATTGATGGGTGAACGAATCACGCAACTGTATCTCGACCCGCTTTCGGCTTCTATTTTACGGACTGGGCTGCGACGGGCTGTAAGACGTAGCGTACGACAGACCGGCGAGGTTTCGGATTTCGGTCTCATGCATCTTGCCTCTTCCACTCCAGATTTTATCCCCCTCTGGGCTAAGAATTCTGAAATGGAGCGCAGTTCACCGCTTTGGCTCAAAACCAATTCAGTAGAAGATGAACTTCTTATCGATGACACCCTTGAAGAACGATTGCTTGGAAAGGTAAAGTCAGCATGGATGCTTGAAATGTGGATACAAGAGGACACCCTCCGCTCTATTGAAAGTGAGCTCGATGTCAGTCCGGGCGATGTAAATCACCGTGTCGACCTTATGGGTTGGCTCCTGGCTGCTGGCCAACAAGTTCTGCTTACTGATGATGTGTTTTCAGAAGATCACCTTCCCGTTATCAGCAATATAGCCACAACCATCGATATGCTCAAACAACGTATTCGTCACGGGTGCAAGAGAGATTTGCTTCAACTGGTAAACATCAAGCATGTTGGCCGTGCACGAGCCCGTGAACTGGCAGGTATGGGAATTCGAACGCCAAAGGATGTTCTTTCGATGAATCGTTCAGCACGCAATGCACTTCTTGCGAAGCGTGGATGGGGACCGTTACTTTTGGATAAAATCAACGCCGAAGTAGAGAAAGTTCTGCGTCGACAAAGTGCGGCGAGTGCTGAGAGGAGTCTTCCAAAACAGCGTGATGATGACATCCCACTGTTCGATGAATCTTCATCGGATAATTGAAAGAGAATCTCCTCTTGGAAGAACCATGGCACAGCCTTCGTTCCCTTGCTTTGCATGGAACAGTGAATCACCAGTTCAGGCAAAGGAAGTACTCACTCGGTTTCTTGAAGTGCGTCCTAACGCAGATTGGGTCTTGATTGGACAGGACTGTATTCAATCAGAATCCCAACTGTGGACTGCGTGGAATTGTGCTTCTCGCAGATGGTTGCGCTCTACAGCACTTGCACGATCAATGGATGCCGAGTTCTTACGCTACCTTAGCGGAACTCACCATGTATCAGAGGCATTCAAACGAGCTGGAGTTCGTGACAAGGACACTTCAGGGTATCTTCTCCACCTTCCTAAAGCCGCAAGCACTGACGATGAGCATTCGGATTGCATTGCTATTCACGTTGATTTTACTGCTTCCGAATCGATTGCTCTAACCCTCCTTTCTGATCTGGATTTTCATTCGGTAACCATGGAGTATACGCTATCGAAAGAAGGTGCATCTCGACTTGGAATGAAGTTTGAATCGGAACATGAGACTCTGACGGACTCATCTCTCATCGGGCACATCGTTTCAGCCGAATTTACCTCGTAATCAAGTCGAAACGGAGTAGACTTCAAACACCCTCGCATACTGCATTGCACTATGGTGATGAGCGCAAGTCCCAACGATGAGCATAAGCCGAGTACTGGCCGATATCTGAACCAATCGAAAATCCAGTCGGCTCTCGACCATGCTCAAGATCTCGGAGCGTCCTATGCCGAGGTTCGACTTATGGCAATCACAGACTCCAGTGTTGCACTACGCGATGCAAAACTTGAGCGGGCCATACCAGGTCAAGAAGTCGGAGTAACCCTCCGAATCCTCGCCGATGGAGCATGGGGTGTCCATTCGACCACTGATTTGGTCTCTCTGCCTTCCCAAATTGAGTCGACCGTTCGATTGGCAAAAGCGGTTGCCGCCCGTCGCTCGTCGAAAGATAAGCCCGTACAGCTAGCAGAAGTTCCAATCTTTGAAGATGAAATACATTGGAAACCAAAAAAGGACGTTCGCAACACCGACCTTCAGACGAAGATTGAGCATCTTCGAACTCTTCATGACAGCGCTGCTGACGATGACCGTATCATCTCCGTAACCTGCGGTTGGAGCGATGAACACCTGCATACTGAATTAATGACCAGTGAAGGGATGAA
>QQRW01000037.1:0-14438 GCA_003602605.1 Candidatus Poseidoniales archaeon
GGCTCACAACGTTCATCCGACCGAGGTTCTTCAGACGCTGCTGAAAACCTACTCTCTGCCGTACACTGGGCGGCCTATGGGCCTCAGCCTTGTGGAGGTGCTGGTGACGGAGTTGTACTTGTCATGCATTCGACCAACAACGATGGAGAATGTGCCGTCTATCCAGGCACTGGCGTTCGCAAGCTGCACTCATCCCGACGTGACGCATTTCAACCGGTGAATTGTGAAGCCTTGGCGCACATCACCATCGACAACGGTGAGTTAAGTCATGCCAACACAGAACATTACGAGGCACTTCGCCTCACCAGCACCTCTCGCCCTGTGTGCATCCAACCTACAATGTACGAAAAAAGTACTAGAATTGCTCAGTTTATTGCTGGCCCTTGGCTTCACTCAGAAGAAATTGAAGCCATTGTTCAAACGGGCGTCCAAGCCATTGTGATCCAAGGCACTGGATTAGGGCATTTGCCAATCGATGACCCAGGCAAAGACGCACCTGAAAACACCAAAGTATGGAGAGCACTCACCCGTTGCATAAACAGAGAAATACCGATCATTGTAACCAATCAATGCATTCACGGCCCGGTCGACATGAACGTCTACTCAAAAGGTAGAAAGCAAATCGAGATGGGAATAATCGGTCATGGCAGTGTGGCTGCCCCAGACACGGTTGTTGTCAAGGTTCACTGGGCGCTTTCAAACAATGTGAAACTGAGGGATGCAATCGGAGTCAATCTTTGTGGAGAAGGTAACAATCTCCTCATGAATTAAGCGTTTGAATCAAAAACCGAGAAGTGGTGGAGAAGTTATGGCAGGCAATTCGAGTGAACGTCTCGAGGAACTCCAGTACAAGCGTGAGCAGGCTCGCCTTGGTGGCGGCTTGAAGCGTCAAGAAGCCATTCGCAGCAGCGGAAGAGGCACCGCACGTGACCGAATCGGAATGTTGCTCGATGAGAACTCATTCATCGAAATCGATTCCTTTGTCACCCATCGTTCAACCGATAATGGAATGTTCCTCCACCATACGCTCGGCGACGGAGTCGTTGCGGGACACGGCACTGTCAATGGCCGACGCATCTACTGTTTCGCGCAAGACTTCAGCGTACATGGAGGAAGCATGGGTGAAATGCATGCGAAGAAGATCTCCAAAATCATCGAAATGGCTGAACGGGCAAAGGCTCCAATCATCGGCATGTGGGATGGCGGAGGACAGCGTGCGCATGACGGCATTTCGGCACTTGCAGGCACTGGGGAACTCCTTGACAGATTAGTCCAGTGCAGTGGAAGAATACCAATGATCAGTTTGGTCCTTGGACCGGTTGTGGGCGTTTCGGCACTCGCAGCAAGCCTAGCGGATTTCACAATCCTCGGCGAAGACCACGGCCAACTCTTCCTTTCATCACCGCTCGAAACACCGGAAGTTATCGAAGGGGAAATTGACGCTGCAGGCCTCGGTGGCGCCTCACTGCACGCCTCGCGCTCAGGAATTGCTTGCCTCATTGCTGAGGACGAAGACGACGCTTGCACTTTGGCAACGGAAATCTTGTCCTATCTACCTGATCACAATTTGGCGGATGCCCCGTTTGAAGAGACTGCAGATCCAGCGAACAGACTGAATCCAGATCTGGAGACCTTCGTCCCTGACAACCCAAACAAGCCTTACGACATGGTCAAAGTGGTCGAAGAAATCGTCGACGATGGCATCTTCATGGAACTCTTTGAATCATATGCAGATAACATCATCATCGGATTTGCCCGACTTGAGGGCAAAACGATTGGCGTCGTTGGCAACCAACCAAAAGTTTTGGCAGGTTGTCTTGATATCGACGCTTCGATTAAGGCGGCACGCTTCATCCGGACCTGTGATTCATTCAATATTCCCTTGGTCACATTCGAAGATGTACCCGGATTCCTGCCCGGAGTGGTTCAGGAATGGGGTGGAATCATCCGCCACGGTGCCAAATTACTGTTTGCCTATGCTGAAGCAACCGTCCCTAAACTTACTCTTGTAACTCGGAAAGCCTACGGCGGTGCATATTTGGCAATGTCATGCAAGCACTTGCAGAGCGATTACAACATCGCTTGGCCAACCGCAGAGCTGGCGGTGATGGGGGCAGAAGGAGCAGTGAATGTCATTCACAGGACAGAAATCAAAAAGGCGCCAGAAGAAAAGCGTGAAGAGATTCGCCAGCAACTCATCTCTGAATACAAAGCAAAATTCGGCGACCCATACGTCGCTGCTCGTAATGGATGGCTCGATGATGTTATCGAACCGAGTGAAAGCCGACTACGTCTTTGCCGTGCCCTCAACATTCTCCAATCAAAACGTGAATGGAGTCCGCCCAAGAAGCACGGTAACATACCACTGTGAGCCACATTACTGTTGTTGTTTAGCACGTGCGAGTAAGCCAACTGAGCTCGCTGCTGGCTCCTCGATTTCTACTTCCGGAGCGGCATCCGTCTTTGGACTCATTTTCGACGATGCAGCAGTTTCACGCAGAACGACAAACAACACGATGAGAATCACAAAGGCCACGGCGCTGAATCCAAGGATGTAGACACTCAAACTTTCCAAATTAGACTCCTCAGGGTCTACCTGAACCACCGGTTCATTTGCAGACGGAGTCATGTTAACGGTGATGTAAGCAACCGTATAGGTTCCAATCTCAGCATCGTAAACTGACAACCGCACTTCAACGCTACCGTTGTGGGAGCTTGGGAGTGGGAGCATAGACAGGCATCGGTTGGTCAAATCTGTGCTGTCATAGACACATGAATGAGTGAGATTTTCAATTACAGTTCCGTTGACTTGAACTTCGGTTTGTTCAGGGATAACGCCATCCGCATCGTAGACCCACCATTGTAAACTGCCTGCAGTTGAATCGATGAGGTTCAATTCTTGCAGCGACAAAACAGGAGCGTCGGGTACAGGGGTGACATTGATGGTTAGTACTCGGTTCACGGTCATCGACTGATCTGTAACACTGATCGATGTAAGGGCGTCTTGACCAGAGTAATCGAGAATTGGTGTAATGATGAGTTGTCCGGTAGAGCGCACTACATTGACCGACTGAGATGAACTGTTGATGGTCCAAAACAAGTTGTCTCCGTCCAAATCCCAAGCCAAATCGGAAAGGTTGACTGAAACACTTTCATCCTCCGCTACAGTGATGTTCCAATTCGATTCATTGACGGTAATGTCGTCATTGACAGGCTCGACATACAACGGTACGTCAAGTTCGACTGGAAGAGTCGTCCCATCGCTTACAAGTAAGTGCATGACTGTAGCACCGTTATTGTTCGGAACAGGAGAGATACTCAGCAAACCGTTGGATATCGAGAAACTTACTGGACCGTATACTCCTTCCGTTTCACCTCCGACTGTCCCGAATAAGACCTCACCTTCGGGGTCACTCACATACTGTGAGAGATTGACCGTTACAGAAGCGCCGTCCTCGATCAGATTCTGCATGGGTACATCTGAAATCTTGCTAACAGGGTCATCGACTGGAACCACGCGTACAATTGCTGTCGTGTTTGCTTCATCGATTACTCCCTCGCCGCCGGCCCTCAAGACCATGGTGATCTCTGTGCCATCGACTTCTTCACCAGCGACATTGTGATAGATTTGGATTCCTTTTTGATCTTGGTCGATGGTGAGAGTGAAATCTTCAGTTGAGCCTGCAGAAAANTCAGCTGATACAACAAATACCTCTTGGCCGTCAGGATCGAAAGCGTAAGATGCGGCATCGATGTGAACACTGCTGCGTTGCTCAACATCAATCATTGGCGGCGGTGATATCAAAACCAGTGGAGCATCGGTTCGAGTGAAGGAAAAGGAGAGAGTCGATGACGCACCTTCGACGAATATTCGAATTATTGCCGTATGAAACCCAGGCGCAACATCTTGCATTGGGAACAAGCAGGTTGCCGTACCATTGGAATTGAATTGGCCTTCCGTGCTCTCCATGCCAGACACTGAGCAGTCAATGTTCAAATCCCATCCACTGGGCAAATCAGAGTAGTTACGTCCGTCTCTCATGGTCCATTCGGCAAAAAAGTTCACCGTATCTTGAGGACCGAAAGTCGTTGTTCCGTTTGGAGCGAGACTTGTTTCATGAACCAAGAGGAAATCACTCTCAAGGAGGTTTTCAACGATGTAGGCGTTTGAATCACTCACCACATGGGGACCCATCGGTCGATTGAAGGCGTCACGGAAATGTTCATGTGAACCTCGCAAGGTGAGATCGAGATAGTCATTGATGTGTTCAGCTGCAATTCCATTTTGTTCATCTTGAGAGATAGAAGCATCACCGTCATTAAATCCTTCAAGAATCGAAGTTGATTCCTGATATTGGTAATGGTCTGCTCCAAGCACTTCCATCAATTGCCAGCCGAATCCACTACCAGCGGACAACGTGTCTTCGACCTCGGACGAAGGAAACACTTCGTCTGCTGAACCGGTGAGGAATAGACCTGCCGAAGGCGATGCAGGGGAGTGGATCCAATCCTCTGGTGCTAAATCATCCCAATGGTCGTCACCCCAATCTTCAAAATCTGCTCCTAAACCAAAAATGGCCCTTGGTGGTTGAACTTGACCATCAAGTGTTGAGTTCATCCAATATGGATAGACACCGTAGGCTGCAGCGGCACCAACTCCATGCCCTCCGATACCCCAATGATTCAAATCAAATTGGCCGAAGGTGCCTGCAATCGAACTGCTACTGGTGTTGTTCAGTTGTTCCAGTTCACTTTGTACACCGGCAATATTCCGAAGGACAGCAGGAAAGTTCGTCGAGTCCAAAACTTCATCGTGAACTGCAACCATGAAGCCTCTATGAACAAGCCGTGATGCGAAATCCATGTAGGAAGAAGAAGACTCACCGGTATCTATGAGAAATTGTACATTTGGAAATGGGCCATTCCCTGCCATTTCTGTTCCCTCGCCGGATGTCATAGCCGGATAGAGCAGCCGATAATCGCGTTGAACGGACGTGAATCCCGAGCCAATAATGTAGGTGAGGTCTTCCCAACCCACTGGGAAATCGACACCTGAGTGCGGTACAGTGAACGATTGGTCTTCAGCAGGATGATTAGCAGACGCAAGTCCAGTGAGATTTGGAAGGAAAAGTCCAATCAGGACCAACAAGCACATCGTGCGTAACCTCAAATCCATGTGAACCGTTTGCTCCTTCACTTCCTCATTCTAATCGCTTTGGGCTTCATGCGTATTTTTCGAGGAGATTTTCTGCATGTACCAATTGGGTCAGGAGGAGTTCCAATGAAGGAAGAAAATTGGCATACTGAGGAGTCCAAAGCCGTTTCCACGCTTCCAAATGCTGAGCGACGAGCATCCATCGACCATCGAGTGGTTGAGTGATTAATGAAGAGAATCGTGTCTCAAGCTCTCCGGTTTGAATACTGTACGCAGGGTTTAGCCGCAGGTTGCTGTTTGGAAACAGTGAGCCATCTGAATCGCTGCCTTCGAAGTCCACTGAGAAATCAATGGATTTGGTCGGGGGTTGCGACTCAAATTCATACGGCAATTCAAGTGTTCGTCGTCCGGGAAGTGCAGATATTTTCCCACCCGCCTTGAGCCAAGCATCCGCCGTTGATCGAGCGGCGCCTCCACCGCCGATTATGCCAAGAACCGCACCCGATTTGATGTCAACGCCATGATGTTGGGCCAAAGCCACTACACCGGAACCATCAACACTTGCACACCACCATGCTTGGCCGTCCCATCGTAATGTATTCACGGACTGAAGTCTCATCGAGTCATCAATTGTCGATATCGCTTCGCTTACGAGTTGATGTTTGAGCGGCGAGGTTAGGTTCATCCAAACTTCATTTTCAAGACATTGCGTAGGGAGTTGGCAACGTACGGCTGCCTCAAGATATCGGTTTTCAGATGTTAACGGAACGACGGGGTTCGAATCAGAAACTGAAGCAAGGCACTGTTCAGCGTCTTCGATTTCCATTGCTGCATCAATCGCCTTCTTCAGTAAGGCATCGGTGCGGAACTTTCCGAATGGAGCGGCAGTGTATTCCCAGTCCGGAGTATGCGGTGCGTGCCCAGCATATCCCCAACCCAAAGCGTCCTCAATCGCACGTGTATCAACAAGGTGAACTGATGATTTTTTACTTTTCAATTCTATATCATCACCAAATTTTTCAAGATTAGCGAGCACCAAATTGTGAAGTAGAGGCGAGAGAGAATGGGTAACTGGACTGCCCGATATCGCATACCGGACCTGTGCCATGTTAGCGTCTTGTGTGGCGTAGTTCTTCAACATCATGGACGAACGACTTGAATCGGGGCAGGATTGAAAAAGGGTGACATTATACAATTGTACATGGACGGATTTAATTTGTCAGACCAGAAGCGAGGCAAGGGCCTCATCTCCATGCTGACAGCAGGACTGAGCCTTTATCTGACTGCCGCAATGTGGACAGAGTTCAACAGTGCACTCAGCGGACTTCTCGGACCAAGCATGGGTGTTGTCATTGGTACACTCGTATTTTTGGTATTCCAAAGTAACAAAAACGAAAAAGAATTTACTCAAGGAGGAAACTACATCACCTCTGAAGCAACGACAATTATTCGAGACGAAAATGGACAACTTCGCCAAGTCGAAAGCCTCATTGAAAAAGGAAGAAACCCGGCATTTTTCATTGGATTCGTCTATCTCATGATTGTCATCATGAGCGAGTTGTCTTGGTCAGACCTCCTCTCGTGAGGGTTCAGATGCCGAACCTCAAAGAAGTCTTTGCGATGAAAGACCGAGTTAACGAGGGCTCAGCACCAATCTTGATCATTCTTGAAAAAGCATCAATGCTCGTATGCTTGCTCATCGTAGTAGCAATAGGTCTCGCACTAAATCTCCCATCATGGGGAGTAGGACTGATGTTTGGTCTCTCACTTGGACCAATTGTTTTTGGGCATTATTACTTCATCTACATCCGACCAATTAAACGCAAACAACAGGCGAAGGTTGAAGAGTAGGAGCCAACAGTATGGATTAGTGATAAAATGTCCTTGATTTCAAATGTTCTTGACCTTGTAGGACTCGGGTCCATCTCCGGCGTTGATGTTCTGTTCGCTGTAATGGCGATTGTTGGCACCTTTTTGTTCCTTATCTATTTCATACTTATTCTGCTTGGCGGAGTTGCTGATGGGGCCCTTGAATTCGCCGGTTTTGAGAGCGACTTTGATATGGGTGCCGAAGGGATATTCCATATGCTAACAATTCAAGGAATACTGAGTTTCATCATGATGTTTGGAATAGCGGGCCTCGCTGTAACGCAAAGCGGAGGGGCAGATCTCATTGCAATCTTTGTCGCTGCCGTTTCAGGGTTTTTCTCGATGTACATTATCGGAAAAGTATTCCAGATCATGAAATCTCTCGAAGTGGATGGAACTGTCAAGCATTCACTCGCAGTAGGCGCTCAAGGAAAGGTGTACATGGAGATTCGTGCAGGCGAAACTGGCCAAGTCCAAGTCGAATTCCAAAACGCAATGAGGACATGTGATGCTGTTCTTGAAGATGAGACAGCGAGCCTAAAAACTGGAAAGTTTGTTGAAGTCGTAAAGGCCATTGGCGAGACTTTGATTGTCATACCCCTTTCTGTAAATACCTACTCCACAGAAGAAGAATGAGCCTCATCAGGCCTGTTTAGGTCGGGTGAACACTCATAAAGGACACCCTGTATGTTACACCATGGCAGACGCTGGAACCTCTATCGCAGTTATCGGACTCTTTTTGTTTACCCTCGCAGTTTTCGGCACAATTTATGTTGCTACAAGCAGATACAAACTCGCACCCTCTGACAAAATCCTAGTCGTCTACGGTAACGTGAAAGACGCAGGAGCGGCCAAATGTTACCACGGAGGTGGAAAGATTGTTTGGCCTCTCATACAACACTACGCCTATCTCGACCTCAAGCCAATGACCATCCCAATCCAACTTGAACATGCTCTATCTCAACAGAACATCCGTATCAACGTACCATCGACGTTCGTCATTGGTATCTCAACATCCCCTATGATTATGCAAAACGCTGCCGAGCGTCTTCTTGGCCTATCCAATGTCCAAATTGAAGAGATGGCCCGTGAAATTATCTTCGGTCAACTTCGTCTCACAGTTGCTACGCTCACAATCGAGCAAATCAACCAAGACCGTGATGCGTTCCTTCGAATGGTCTCAAACAACGTCGACTCTGAACTTCACAAACTCGGACTGGTTCTTCTCAACGTCAACATTACCGACATCACTGACGAGGCTGAATATATCAACTCGATTGGTGCAAAGGCAGCTGCAGAAGCAATTGCATCCGCAGAAGGTGACCGTGCAAAGGCTCTCGAAATGGGACAAATTCGTGTTGCAGAAGCAGACCGAAACCGTATCATTGAAGTCCAGAAGAAACAATCTGAAACAAAGACTGGTCAAGCAAACGCTATCAAGGCAGAAGAGATTTCGGTTCAAGAGGCGAAATCGGCAACTGCTCAAGGTAAGGCATCTGCCATCAGTTTGGAAAGAGTCTTCGTCCAAGAGCAAGAAAAACTGGCTATTGAAGGTGAAAACTTGAGCCGTGCTGCGATCGCTATCTCCAATGCAACACTTGCTGAGAAAGAAGCAGAAGCTCGCCAACGGTCTGAAGTTGCTCAACGCCGCGCTCAAGAAGAAATTGAAAAGGCTCAGTATTCCCTTGAGAGCGAACGTCTACGAGCTGCAGACATTGCACGTGAGAAAGTCGCTAAGGAGCAAATCGAGATTTCTGCTGATGCCGAGGCTGAGCGCCAACGTCGTATCGCACAAGGTCAAGCAGACGCAATCCTTGCTCGCTACCAAGCAGAAGCAGTCGGTCAACAAGCCGTCCTTGAAGCCAAGGCTGCTGGTTACAAATCACTCGTTGCAAGCGCAGGTGGAGACACCAAAGCTGCTGCAACTCTGTTGATGGTTGAGAAGATTGAGGAACTGGTCTCTCGACAAACTGAAGCAATTTCAAACCTCAAGATCGACAAGATTACTGTTTGGGATTCAGGCAACGGCGGAAACAATGGAGAAGGTGGCTCAACATCAAACTTCATCTCCTCCCTCATGCAAAGCTTACCACCTGTCCACGATGTTGCGAAGATGGCCGGAATTGAATTGCCAGCCTATCTTGGTGAAATGAAAGACGAGTGAAGCGTTCGGCGCACTTTGCTAGGTGTAGAAACAGTCGTTTCGAACCAAACATGACCCGAGGGTTTCAAAGCCATATCGTACCGCATACATGCTCATGGCAAGTGATTTGGATATCGCACGTGAAGCAACCCTTGAACCAATTGAGACCATTGCGTGGAAACTTGGCATTTCATCACACGAATTAATGCCAATGGGCAGAGGTATGGCGAAAATTACCTGGGATGCCCTCAGCCAACGTTTTTCCAAACCACAAGGTAGCCTTGTTTTGGTCACATCAGTTAACCCAACACCGTTTGGAGAAGGTAAGACAGTAACCACAATTGGACTTACGCAAGCACTGTGCGCCATTGGACAGAGCGCAACATGCGTCATCCGTGAACCTTCAATGGGCCCAGTATTTGGAATCAAAGGTGGCGCTGCTGGCGGAGGACATTCTCAAGTCATTCCAATGGAAGACATTAATTTGCATTTCACTGGCGACCTTCATGCTGTTACTTCGGCTCATAACCTCCTCTCTGCCCTTCTTGACAATCACATCAAGCAAGGAAATGAAGCACAGTTAGACCCAACTCGAGTTTTCTGGCCACGTGTTATTGACATGAACGACCGCTCGCTGCGCAACATCGTCATCGGACTCGGAGGTCCTGCAAATGGAAACCCGAGACAGGATCGATTTGACATAACTGCAGCGAGTGAAGTAATGGCTATTTTGGTACTTGCTAAAGATTATGCAGACTTGAGAAAGCGAATCGGTGAGATTGTTGTCGGTCAATCCATCACCGGCAACCCCGTCAAAGCAGAAGACATTGGTGCTGCGGGTTCCATGGCATTGCTGCTGCGGAACGCCTTTTTGCCGAATATGGTTCAAACTCTTGAAGGAAATCCGGCCTTTATACACGGCGGCCCGTTCGCAAACATTGCCCACGGAAATTCGAGCATTATCGCTGACCGCCTCGCATTAGGTGCCGCTGATATAGTCGTCACCGAGGCTGGCTTTGGCTCGGACATGGGTGCTGAAAAGTTCATGCACATCAAAGCGGCAAATTCTGGTAAGGCACCAGACTGTGTAGTCATGAACGTGACAATTCGATCGATGAAACTCCATGGTGGAGCATTTGGCAGCCGTGGCGGTTATCGTCCGACAAAGGAAGAACTGGAAACCGAAGATGTAGAGGCTGTGATGCGAGGAGCTCAAGGGAATCTCGATCGCCACATCAAGAACATGGCCGGATTCGGAATGCCTGTCATCGTTTCCATTAACCGGTTTGCATCGGATACCGATGCTGAACTCGATGCTCTTCGAACAGCGGCTCGAAAAAGTGGTGCAGCCGATGTCACGCTTACTGAAGTGCATGCAAACGGCGGCAAAGGCGGTGAACAACTGGCGAAAGCAGTCGTTGCCGCAGTACATGACCATGTTGCAAACGGTCGGCCTTTCACGCCTCTCTTCACGACCGATACGCCGGTTTTAGAGAAAATGGAATCAATTGCAAAACGCATCTACAAAGCAGACGGGATTGAAGTAAGTAGCGCTGCTATGAAGCAATTGAGCAAGTTGCAATCGTGGGGATATGGTCACTTGCCAGTTTGTATGGCCAAAACTCAGTATTCGTTCTCCCATGACCCCGGCCAACTCGGAGCACCCGTTGGATTTACACTACCTGTTCGGGAGTTCAGATTGAATGCTGGAGCAGGATTCATCGTGGCCGTCCTAGGAAACATGATGACGATGCCCGGCCTTCCAAAGCGCCCGGCTGCACTCGACATGGACATGGATGAAAATGGAAAACTCACCGGCGTATTTGGGTGAAGTGAATGAAAATATTGAGGCGTGAACCACAAGTTTGGCGACTCCGTTTGGAGACAGATGATGACTTGTGGGCTCTCGCACGTATGACTCGAAAAGGAATGCAATTTGGCATGCTCGGTGAACGCCGTGACCAAACGACTGGTGGAGAGGAAGGCGGACGTGCAAAATCTGCTGAAAGAAAGAAAATGTGGATTCGCCTTCGTGTCGAATCAACCGAATACCAAACATTCAGCGAGCATCTGCGCATTCATGGCACCATTGAAGAAGCGCACTTTGACATTGGCATGCATCACACGCATTTGGTTGAGATTCGGGATGAAGTAGAAATTTCATCGCACAATGTGTTTACTCCTGCAGACGTCGAACTCCTGCTGCAATCGGAAAAAGCGTCGGGGCAATCGCAAGTGGTATTGGCAGTCGTCGAATCCGATGAAGTGGTAATCTTCCACGTCACAGCACGTGGACTACGCGAAGGAGCAACTTGGACAATGCGGGGTGGAGGAAAACGTGGTGAAATACGCCACTCGGAAAGTATTGCAAGCACATTCCGTTCCAATGTCATCAAGGCCCTCGTGGACACTCTTGGCAGCAACACTCCGCTGATTGTCTGTGGACCTGGACATGCAAAAGATGCCCTACTTTCGGACCTCAAGGCAACGGGTGAAACTCGAATTATGAAGTCCATAGCAACATCGATGGGAGGACGCGCAGGGGCGAACGAAGTACTCCGGGAAGGACTCGCTGGCAATCTTTTGAGTGAATACGCCATCTCCAAGGAAATCACTCTGATCGAGGAGGCATGGAAGCGCCTGTCAACTGGTGGGGCAGTCGCATACGGTGAAGCCGCACTCGTTCGTGCTATGGAGGAAGGCGCAATTGAAACGCTACTTATTTCAGCAGACTTACTACGTTCAGAAACCGAACATATTGACGGTAAAACGTGGATGGAATGGACCAAAGGACTCGCCGACATAGGTGCAGAGATGGTGCAATGCTCAATAGACCACGATGGCGGACAGCAGCTGATGGGACTTGGCGGGGTCATGGCAATGCTGCGCTATACCATGGAGGGATAAACATGCGAATCGTCACACTGAATGATTTGGGAGACGATGTACGAGCGTCAATGCATGGAGCACGATGGCTGCTCCTTAATGCCAAAGATATCGAAGAATCAACACCTTTACTGATGTTCACCGAGTTGGATGACATATTGGTTGCTGTCGACCATAGAGGCTCAACACCTCTTCCAGGTCTGTGGCAACGGGCCGTTCACCTCATACTCGTTGATGGTACTGAACAACAGGCATTGGAGTTCCGACGTCAATCTGGAATCACGAAAGTCATTGCGAATGCAGAAGACGATATTCGTTCTTACCTTTGGTAGTGGGTCTGGAGGGATTTGAACCCTCGATCAACGCCGTGTAAGGGCGGTGTCATAACCACTAGACCACAGACCCAACCGTTCCTGTAAGAAGGTGTTATTGAAGGCATTGATGCAGGCGTTAACCTCAAAGCGGGTGAACTCTGCGATTGAATTGCATGGATGAAGACGTTCAAGCCGCTGCGGCACGCCTTGTTCGACGCATCAAGGAAGGTGGTCACACCATCACCGTAGCAGAATCATGTACCGGGGGCTTGCTCTCGAGCGCATTTACCGACATTGCGGGTGCGTCAAATTGGTATAATCAAGGATGGGTCACCTATTCAAACGATGCAAAAATTCGGGAGCTCGGGGTAAAACCAGCATCTCTAGAGAAGAAGGGTGCTGTGTCTGCAGAAGTTGCCATTCAGATGGCACAAGGCGCCCTCAAGAACGCTAATGCGGACATTGCCATCTCAATCACTGGAATTGCCGGACCAAAAAATGACGGTTCAAGCAAGAAGGTTGGACTGGTCTATGTCGGTATTGCGTCTCGATATTGGGCCAATGCAGAATCAACACAGATTGGAGGAAATCGTTCAGAAAACAAAATCGGATTCGTTCACTTCGCACTTATTTCAACCATTAAAAAATGGGACGAGGCAATGACGAAGGCTGAGGAAAAACGCAAAGAAGAATTACGGCAATTGGCAGATGAAGAAGCGCTCAAACTGCAATTTGAATTGGACCGCCAAAAGCGGGAAGAAGCAGCGCGTGAATCAGCACCTTGGCAAGATGAAGCCTGGGATGGAGAAGCCGCTTCAACTGAAGAATCGACATTTGATACACAGGTCGAATGGGACTAGACATCACCTTTAGTCAACCAGAGTAGCCGATGTGCTTTTGCACTGAATACTTCACCATGTACTATGGGTGCCACTGAGGAGGAGATGACGGGTCTTCTGCGTACCCGGGGAATTCTACCCGCCGCTTCAGTTCGCTCAAAACTTCTTGAACTTGAAGACCTCAAAGGTGTACTCGATTGTGCAGTAATCGTCGGATTCAGCAAGGGATATCTTACTCAAGAAATCTTGGAGGCCATGCTTGAAGTATGGAATGGGAAAAAGAAAGCACAGCAGCCTTTGATGAAACCGAGTGTGGCTCAGCCAATTCCGAAGCAGCCTGCAGCTGAACTCGGTCGCACCATTGCCCCGATCAATGCACCAGAACCTCTTGACATCAAATTTCGTAACAACTTGCCCGACTGGAATACCTCGGACTTCAGTGAACATGCATCGGATGCTCCTTCCGATATTCTAGTTCATTACGATATCACAGGCAACAGTGTAACTGAGGGAAAAATGGCAGACATCACATCGTGTTTTGGAGACCGGTTGCAAAGTATACGTAAGATGATTATTCAAAATTCAAAATTACCACGAACTCCGACAGAAATTTCCAGACTCCATGCAGAAAGCAGTCGGTATCAGGGATATGAAAACAAAGCTGTAGCGATTGGGCTAGTGAATGAACCTCGCTACACGAAAAACGGCCACCTCATGTGGAATCTTGAAGACGAAACAGGTGAACTCACCTGCCTACTAACCAAGAGAAAGGGTGACGACAGAGATCGAGCTCAAGAGCAGATATTGGAAGCCGGACTGATGCCGGACGATGTCCTTGGTGTTTCAGGAACCTTCAGTCAAACAGGGGATATGTTCTACGTGGATGACTTGCATTTCCCGATGGAAGCAAGCCACAAAAAGGCATCAGCAGAGCATGGCGTTAGTGTCGCATTTCTCTCAGACATACATGTTGGTTCGAAGACATTTCTCGAGGCCCAATGGCATAAAATGGTTCGATGGTTCCACACGGACCCGTTAGCTAAGACGATCAAATATCTGATACTCTCCGGAGATTGTGTCGACGGTGTCGGCATTTACCCTGGCCAGGACAGTGAATTGTCAATTCCAGACCTGTTCGGCCAATACACTGAATTTGCTCGCTTATTGGAATTATTACCGGACTGGGTGGAATGCGTCATGCTTCCTGGAAACCATGATGCTGTTCGCCCTGC
>QQRW01000037.1:14460-79755 GCA_003602605.1 Candidatus Poseidoniales archaeon
AAAGACATTCAGCAGGATTACAACACCACGACCTTCGTTGGTAACCCCTGTGATTTCTCTCTCCATGGCGTTCGTCTCTTGTCCTATCACGGCAAGTCGATTGACGACTTTGTAGCTGGCCTAAGGACGGTCACGTATGCGGACCCTGTGGAAGCAATGCGACAAATGCTCAGACGTCGGCACTTAGCCCCCCAATGGGGAGGAAAAACTCCACTTTCTCCCGAACCAGAAGATGGACTCGTAATTCGGGAAGTTCCCGACATATTCGTGACCGGACACGTTCATGGCCACGCCTGCATTGATTACAAAGGTACAACCTTGATTTGTTCAAGCACTTGGCAGGATCAGACATCCTACCAAAGAATGCTAGGATTCCAGCCAAAGCCATGTATGCTGACAATAGTGAATCTGAAGAGTCACGCTACAACTGCCATACCGTTTGCATGATTATTGCAAACGGAGGAACGGAAGAATGGCACGCAAATCCTTACCATGCACTACATCGATGTCCGCATCGTTGAACGCTGCGATAGAGGAATCACGTGTAGGATTAAACCCGATGAATCTGCTGCCATCGACATGCATCGACAAATCCATTTCAGAGTCGCCAACTGATACGCATGATTCGACGTCCAAATCATTCATCTTTAACAAGCGGTGGATAACCTCCCCCTTTCCAGTAGCATGTAGTCGACATACTCCTTCATCTGAAAGTGAATCGTCCTCATTGAAAACAAATCCATTCGCAATCCAATCGTCGACTTTGAGCATTGCAGCAATCGAGGAGACAAATAAATCCACACCAGCACTGACGATTGCTACGAACACCCCGTTTGACTGCAATTCCTCAACGACTTCTCGTGCTCCATCCATGAGTTTTACACCAGAATAGGCACGAAACAATTCATCACGATAAATTGGGTCTTGAACAGCCTTCCACATCTGGATATCCGAGCGCATAAATTCGACATCGGTGATTTCCCCACGTATGAAACGTTGCAGATGGAGAGAGTTATCAGTGCCAAAATGGTCATGGAGGGTTCTCCATGAACTTACGGCGTCAACAAGAACACCATCACAATCGAAAACTACGCACTTTGTAAGGGGGATTTCTAAGGCATTCGACATGAGTAACAAGTTGCTGATGAACTAATCATTTGAAAGGGTTCGCTCGGAACCGTAGAATAAGAATGAAAAAAAAAAGACGAAGGCAGGGGGCCCCGTTAGGAAACCCCCTGCGATCGTGTAGCTCTCTACCTCATGGGTAGTCATCCCATCATGGGATGCGGGAGACAAAGGGGAGGGGATGAATCCCCTCCCCAATGCGTCCGATTTTCTCGTCACTAAAGCGATTAAACTCAAGCGCTGACGTCGTAAGACAAGCCAGACCATGTTCGAAGTTGTGCACCTTGACCAGCACTAGGTGCGTAGTTCAAGGAGATGGTCACATCTTCGAGTGGTGTTCCGTCAGAGTCATGCGTGCGCACAAAGATTGTGTCACCGGTGTTGAAGGTCGAAACCTTATCATCACCTTCAGAGTTCACTTGATCCACGAATGTAACCATGGAGTCACTGTTCTGTGGGTTGAACCCGTAAACGCCTGCAGTATCTGCTAGATTGGTTGTCTTGACTTGTGCCTCACCGTTGGCATCAACATAGAACACACGAACTTCGACTGCTTGGGTAGCCAAGTCAGTTTCAGACGCTTGAACTGTGATTCTCCAGTGACCTTCGTCGACATCGAAGCTGTTGACATCATCAATAGCAAAGGTGACTCGAGGTACACCCTTGACATCGGTCTCTGCGAGGCTGCTTGCCCACACATATATGACACCAGAAAGAACCACTGTGATTGCAACCATAAGGATAGTAGCAATAACTGGGCTCACAGCCATTTCGTCGTCTTCGAGTTTGTTCTCAACAACTTCTTCTTCATCGTCAGCACGGCGGCTGGAGAAGGCAAGAGCGCTGACAAACAGACCAGTTAGACTGACGACAACGATACTTGGTGCGAACGATGCAACTGAACTTGCTCCAATGGTTCGGACGACAACCGGTAGGTTCTGTCCAGTAGCTCCAAAGGAACCAGAGCCAGATGCGTATTCGTTACACTTGCCCCAATCGTTGTTTGCTTCAGCAGTAGCAAGATCCAAAGTCGTCATTCGGTTGTTACACCAGAAACTGTCTTCGAGCATTGGTCGGCGTTCCGAGGTCTGCGATGCATTCTGTCCATATTGTCCAGGAGCGGACCAAAGAGCACCTTGGGAACCACCGTTGTTCGCACGGTGGGACTCAGGGTCATCTGATTGGAATCGCTCGCTGGATGAAACAGTGAGGTCACATGGGTTGTTCAAACAAGTTAGAACATCCATTGAAACTTCTACCTTGGTCGTGTCCTTTGTCATGAAGATGTTTTCCTCAACAGTCAACGTTGTTCCGTAATCTGGAACATTGTAGTATCGTGTGGTTTCTTCTTCTGTGTGTCCATCGGTATGGAAGGTCACTGCCAACATGTGGTCGTACGTGTATGGTCCTTCATCGCCACCAGCATCGATGTTCACTGAAACAGGAACATAGGTGCCAGTCATGATGTTGGTAATACCGTTGAAGTTCACTCCGGATGTTGTGTCAAGTGAGTAGTCTGCAACGTTCTCTGCAACACGGTCAATTGTGACATAGACCACAACATCATCTTGGCCTTGGGCGTACGGTGCCAGTTGCTCAGTGAATGCTGAGTTGAGGACAGTCGTATCGTAGTTAGGCGTGTGTGATGGTGCAGTAGCAGTATCCTTGAGAACCAAGTTGATGGCACAGAAAGTCTGGCCAGCTGGTCGTAGTTGGTGGATACCGTTGTCGTTCATGTAATCAACTTCCCAATCGTAACCGTTTGTGGTTGCGTCTGGGATCAATGTGAAGACCAAATCAGTTCCAACGATAGCCGTCGTGAAGTAGTTGGTGTACGCACACTGTGAAGTTGGTTCAACAGTCCAAGTAAGGTCTGCAGGTACATCGTGGTCGATATCGTTCATCAATGGTAGAAGGTCCCAAGTTAGATTGTCAACATTGGTGTCATCTTCAGTCATGGTAATGAATTCACCTTCACCGTTTGCACGGCTTCCAGCGTCGCTGACCAACAAGTTCTGTCCATCGACATCTTGCAAGGTAATCACAGGTGCGTCGTTCACTGGAGCGACTGAGAAGTCGACTGTGTACGGTACCGCATCGGTGTTTTCGTTGCCGTCATCAGACAGTTCAAGCGTTACTGTGCATGAACCGCCCTTTTCGTTGGAAGTGTTCTCGGTAATAATCAGCGAGTTGAGTGTGTTCACTTCAACACTAAACGCAATACAAGACGAGTCTACAGAAGCATCCCAATCGTAGACTTGACGAACAGGTGATTGCTCGTTTGCCATGTCACGGATATAAGACTTGGAAGCGTTTGAAACCTCTCCAAGATCCTTGGTGTGTGTTCCGAATCCTTCTGCAAGAATGTTGTCAAAGTTATCGTCAGTCGAGAAGATAGGCATACATCCTGCGTCTTCAACGTTGCAGATCACCGGGGCGTCGTTCACGTTGGTGACTTCGAAGGAGATGTTCTTCTTGTCTGTCAAACCGTTGCTGTCAGTAACTTCAAACTCATACTCGAGAGTACCGAATTGGTCATCAAGTGGAGTAATGGTCACAGTTTGTCCGTTCTGGTTCCAATCAACAAGCACATTATCGTATGCAACAAGGTTACCAGCTGCAGAAGTCCATGTGAGATCTGCTTCGAGGTCTTGCACATCGTCAGCCATGTTGGTTAGGCTGAATGTGTAAGCGCCGGAATCTTCCGCAACAGTGATGTCTTGTAGAGAGGATTGAATCTCTGGACAAGCACGATCCATGTTGAGTGTGATTGCAACATTGGTAGCAAGAGACAAGTCAGTTTCTGTTTCCCAATCGTATTCACAGTCTGCTTCGGTCTTGATGAGAACATCATAGTTCTTAGCAACACTCGGTGTGGTTGAACCCTTGAATGAACGGTAAACAAGCACTTCATCGTTAATTTCTCCCGTCAACAAATCATCGTGGTTTAGTTCCACAGTGATGTATTCTGAGAAGTCTTGAAGTGTGTTCAAAGCATCAATCGTTTGGGTTGGGTGGACAGTGCTGACATCAGCGGTCGATTCACCTTGCACAATTGCAATGATATCAATTTGACTTGGGGTTCCACCAATTCGTGAGAACGGTATGGAAATTTCAGTCAATCCTGATGCGGATGCGATATCAACGCTAGCAGCGCTGAGTGAGGTTGCACCCCATCCTAGGAAACCGTAACTGTACAGGTCATAGGAAGTCTCGCTGTCTGCCCATAGCACGTAGTTAGCTTGGAACGGCAATTCGTGAGATCCACCGAGGTTGTAGCCTGTGCTGCTTCCGCTGCCATCAACGCTGAGGTAGATGAGAACATCGCTTGCAGCGAGGTCTTCACCGGTAAGACCGATGTAGAGGTCATCACCTTCGATGTATGTCACGAGCATGTCGTTTGTTCCATCACCGCTCATGAGACCTGGCATTGCATAGCCAGATGGGTTGAGGGCGTTTCCACCGACCCAGTCCTCATTTGAACCATCGACGTTCATGACCTCAGGTTGGAAGGTCGTCGAAACATAGGATGCACGAGTACCGTCGGTCGACTTAATCATCATTGCAACTTCATTGGTTGGAGCAGCGTTCAAGTGGGTAGAATCCATCGAGAACAAGTTTGCTTCATCAATTGTAGCAGATGAGTCTACGACCAACTTGTTTTCATCGATTGTGTTACCGATCGATGTAACATAGGCGTTGCTTCCTGCATCAATCTGAACCGATGAGGTCGTCCAAGTCATGTTTTCAATACTGCCTTGTGATTCAACGACTTCGAGAGTTGTCGAAGCAGTCGATGTACCTCCATCCCAACGGAATGGTGTGTTTTCGACATACATTCCGACCAATCCGGAAGCGTTCATTGGGTAAACCCAAACATCATCACTGTCAACAACATAGAGACCGGTTCCGGTTGCTCCACCGTCGACTGCAGCGTTAATTGCTACAACAGTTGCGTCGTCAACAAAGGCACCATAATCGTCACCAGAAATTGAAGCATCACCGGTGAGGGTGAGTTCTCCACTGGTCTTTTCGACACCTGTTGCGAATCCGGAGATTGTCGTACCACTGAGGGTCAGTGAATCTCCGCTTGCATCGTCAGCGTCAATACCAACAGTTGATGCATCGCCGCTACCGGTAATCACAGAGGATATGTCGGTAACGTCACAGTTGTCGATTTCCATTGCCGTGTCAGACAATGTGATGGTGTTACGAGCTGTGTTGACACTTACTCCATCACAGTCTTCCAGTACAAGTCCGACTGCACTTGGTGCAGTGCGTCCTGCAGAGGTGCTGATCGTATTGTCCGCAATAGTTGGCCCGTTGTAACCAGCAGCAGCTCCGCCTTCGAGCATGAATACATCGGTACCACCGTCACCGTACGAGTCTGTCAGAGCGAGTAGGTAAAGGCCTGGAGCAGTGTATGTTGCAAGAGGCGTATACTGAGTGTTACTGGCAAAGGTAGAGCTGGTACCACGTCCGAATGAATCGGTAGTTCCGTCTGGCTTGGTAATCTGGATACCAGCTTCATAGCCCCAGGAATCTGTTGCGATATTGATATCGAGCGTCTTACCAGCTGCGAGGGTTGCACTGCATGATGCGGAGTAACGGTAAGAGCTACTCGAAATGGTGCACAACGAAGTAACTGGTGCAGGAGGCGATGTGGTACTGTCGACGATAATGCCACCATCTGCATCAACGATGGTATTGTTGTCAATATCACCGTAGCCTTCCAAGGAACTGATTGCAGCGTATGCAGCGTCTCCAGCTCCGTTGATCGTGTTTCCTGTTATGCGGTAATCCAATGCGTTATCGACATAAATTCCATCGGTAACAGTGTTGATCGTGTTTCCAATAATCATTGTACCAGTGTGTCCACCGTCGTAAACTCCGATTGCTGCAACTTTGGCACCACCGTTGTTCATTACGTTATTTGATATCAATGCGTTTTCACTCGAACCATCTCTGTAGAGCCAAATGTCTGCAATTTCACCACCATCATTGAAGATGTTGTTCGAAATTGTGATGTTGTCTACACCCACATTCGATCCGTGTCGGTTCCAATAAGGTGAACGGGTTAGTTCAACACCGACTCCACAGTCGTTGAATACGTTGTTACTAACAACTGATCCTTCGCCACCGGATAGAACCATACACATGTCTGTGTTCTGGATGGCTTGATTGAGATCTGTGTAGCCCTTGAAGTGAGTAATTGTTGAATTCGTGACAGAGAATTCTTCAATTTCCCAAAGGTATTGGGTGCTCGAGCCCCAAGTGTATCCGTTCTGTGACTCAATCTTCGCAATGTTGGAGAAGATGGTGTTGTTTGCCACGAGTGTGGTAATAGGGGAGCCATAGTAACCGAGTTCGATACCGTACATGCCGCCGTTGTCATCGTTGACAGTGACGCCATATAGAGCAGCATCGTTCATGTAAACTTCGCCACCATATGGGTAACTTGTGTACCAACGTTGTGTGTCATAGAAGTCCCAAGCTCCAGTTGACAGAATTGTCGAGCCGTTGAAGTTGTAAGGAGTGTTTGACTTCAGTTGGATGTATGGCACGTCCATCATGATCGTATTACCTTGTTGATTAATCGTCAAGGAACTTGCGTATGCGTATTCATTGAGTGTTCCACCGTTACCGTCGTCGTAGCTACGTGTTCCTCTTGTAAAGAATGAACCCGCACAAGGAGTCACGGTTGTGTAAGCCGCACTGGTTGAGTACCAGCATACACGCTCAGAAATCTGAGTGGTAAGTGGTACAGTTGCGCTGTTGCCAGAGGTGTCAGTGAGGGTTACTCCTTGAGTAGCATACCGGAAGTCGGCTTTGTTGTTCGTAGAGGTTGTGTAGAAGTAGTCGATTTCTGCAACACTCATCACTTCGTATCCTGCAAGGGAAGGAACCGTCATTCCGTTACTGTCTACGACAGCGGTTACGAAGTTCAATCCTTCTGCAATACCGTTTGCGTTCGTAGTGCCTGAGCCAGCGGCAGCACCGTCGGCGTCAAGCAGAGTGACCGTTGCGCCAGAAACGGCGTTGGTATCTGCGAGCAACTCGACTTGCATTGATCGCTTGCGAGTGAACTCACCTTGACCTGTGACTTCAACTGTTGTCGAATCCACAGTTCCTTCAATGAAATCAATGTTTGATTGACTGGATATTACGAAATCCTTCGTGTTGCCCATTGTGACGTCGGTAAAGGTGAAATCACCAGTTCCGGCAGCCTCTACACCAACATCGTTGGTGGAGATGGTAATACCTGAGAAGGATACATCATTATCTGTGTTGGTTCCGTACTTGAATGCAGTTCCACTGTTTTCAACTGTTCCAGACAAATCACCTGCGAGATCCTTGGTGTAGTAGATACCTGCATTGGTATTTGAATCAAAATCAATGTTCATGAAGTCCATGGAACCAGATGCTGAGTTTCCTACAAGGATTCCGTAATCTCCGCCAGTTACTGTCAATCCGTCGCTTGTTGCCGCAGTTTGCCCAGTGATTTCCATACCAGAATCGGTTGGGTTTGTGACAGTTACGTCTTGTATGTGTCCAGCAGCGAATGAGCCACCAATGGATACACCAGTGTCTGCACCGGTAATCGAGCCGTCCTTGAAGAGCGGTGTTCCGGATTCACGGGCGTAGGCACCAAGTAGTGCTGCGTTGTCACCCGAGCGTGCGACGATTTCCAAACGGTCTTGGTAGTTGTCTGCACGGTTGTGAAGAACGTCCATGTACAACGAAACCTTGCTGATGTTTGAAGCAGAGATGTCGATTGTCGGCATAGTCATTCGAGCACCTTGTCCGGGACTCATGTAGTAGGTGTAAGCACGGTCGTAACAAATGTTGTAGCTTCCTTGCATTCCTTCAGGAGGATAGAAGATTGGGTTGTACATTGCGTGGTAAGTTGTGTAGTAAGCACCCCAATAGTGGTAAGGGTAGTATGCGTAGTAACCTGTTGGTGAGACATCTTCGATGTTTTCCCAGTCGAAACCAAACTCAAGAGGCTTGGATTCATAGTAAGCAGGGAATCCAGGGTTGGAACCTCCCCATTGTTGCCAGATCTGGTAATAATAACCAATCCGGTTTGATGGATAATTCGGTCCGTAAGCGTATCCATTGGTGTTACAATCCAAACTTGGAACCCCACCGACAGCACCAGGCGCATAGGTTGCGTAACCAGGCGTGCCAGACTTCGGATCAGCGGCGCTGATTGGGTAGTAACCAAGGTCATCTGCTTCAGTGATATTCCATGTGTTTCCATTATCGTCTTCCAATTCGATGTTGTATCGGTCGGTGATCATGTAGTACTTCGTGGTAGCGTAATTGTATCTTGGGTGAGCGTTTCCACCACCATAGATACTGTTCATACCGACTTGCAAGAAATCATCACCGAGGAAGGTCGACAAGTCAATCTTGTAGGTCGTCCATCCAGTGCTTTCACCGCTGAGCAATGTGCTACGGTAAATTGTAGGAAGGGACATACCACCGTAGATATCAACACCAACGGTGTTGTCTGTCGATGTGAAGCCGTCAACCTGTGGTGCACCGTTGAAGGATTGGATACCAACTGCAGCGTTCTTGACAACGATGTTGTCAATGGATCCGCCAGATGCTTCAACCCAAAGAGCTGTTCCTGATTGGCCGGTGTTTACGATTGAAGAATCTGCGATGTTAACAGTTCCACCGTTGACTTTCACAGTTGCCATATCGTCAGAGTTTGCTGATGCACCGAAAATCGATGCTCCATCCGTCATCTTGAGGGTAGCCCCGGAACCGATGTACAATGCAGAGTCAGTGGTAGTGTCTTGGGCGACATCACGTAGTGTTCCGCCATCAAGTTCCAGAGTTCCTGCAACAATATCGATGTGAAGTCCATATGAAGGCGAAACAGCACTAATCGCTCCGATTGCTCCTGTATCTGAAGAAACAGTTGCGACGACCTTCCCACCGTTTGTCAAAGTCAAGACCGGGCTGCTTGTTGCAGTGCTCTTGACCTTGAGCGACGAACCCTTGAGAATCATAACACAGCCATCGAGCGTTAGGTCGGCAGAGAGTGTCATTGGTGTCCCGTCAAATTCGAAGATGGTGTGGCCGCTTGCGGTTGTACCGTTCGTTGGCAATTGTGCTCCGTTGGATGGGTCTACATAAGCATCCATCCAAGCGCAGTCCATTCCTGCTTGATCGAAATCTACAGGAGCAGGTTCGAGCAAGAGGTCAATTGTACTACCAATGGTGAATCCAGCAGTTGGATACCAAGAAGACGAAGTCATAGTTTCGTTCTGGCCTGCTGGTCCGAATGCTCGAATGTTATGGTTCGAGTAGGTATTTCCACCGCTCTCGTCACCAGTGATTACCCAAACGCTTGCAGATCCAAGATTGGATGTTGCAGTGTCGGTAATGTGACTTCCAACTTCAAAGAGTTCAGAACTCGAACTGTCCGTAACTGCGGCAGTCACTGTGTGTCCAGACTTGAAAATCTGAGTTTGCACGTTGTTGACAAGTGCAATTCGGTAAGTTCGAACTGTAGCCAATCCACCGTACCAAATTTCAGAGGATGAAGATGGGACATCGACGTCACAGTCTCCAGTTCCACCGTTAACATCAGCGCAGTCGTCACCGTTTTGTGTGACTTCGATGAGACGAATGTTTGAGTTCGTGTCCGCTTGTGCGAGGTAGATGCTGCCGGTTCCTGCGGTCGTGGATGTCATGGTCGTTTCACCAATAGTGACATCGGAATATCGTGCATAAACTGCAGAGTCAAGTGCCGAGGTGTGATCAATTGTTGAGTCCGCAATAAGAACCGAGTTCTTAGCTGCAGAACATCCGTTTGAGGTAACGCGTTCAGCGGTCATGGAGTTCAGTTGAACATTCCATCCACTGCATCCAGTCACTTCGAAGTGTGCAACATCAAGGTTGTTGATGATGACAGTGTCGGAGTTTGTGGCATCACCTTCAATCTTCAAATCATCAACACTGACGTCATCAAAGGTTCCCGGTTGCAAGTTACGCATCATCATGTTTCCAGCGGTAACTGTATCGAAGACTGCATTGTCTCCGAAGGCACCCGTTGTCGATGAAGTAGTACTTCCTCCAGGGAAGAAGTTCATTGAAGCGCTTCCTACATCAACATCGGTCATCATGATTGATCCCATTGCATCAATCGAGACAGATGCATAGTTTGTGGCATCGAAGTTGAAGAGTTCAACTTCTGCACCTGCGCCAGCATCGGAATTGAGTGCTGAACCGGTCTGAGCCGTAGATGCTGTAGCGGTAACGTTGGAAATGGTAACCGTTTCCAAATCAACACTAATCAAGTTCACATATGCGTTGGTGATTGTCGTGTTTTCCAAGAAGAGAGAACCACCGGTTGATCCCGCAACGTTGACGATTGCGCCGTTGTTGGCACCTCCGTCTTTGTTACAGTTCGCGATGGTACCTTCTGTTAGAGAAGCGACGGTGTCTTCAGCGAAGTCGAAACATGAATCATCGGTTCCGTCAACACTGAATTCGGTCATCGACACAACTGTTCCTTGGCCGCTTCCGTGTACGAAAGCTGCGCCAACATCCGTGAAGGTCACGTGATCCATTGTGAAGTTTCCAACGTTAGCGTTGCTGATTGGGCTCGAGCCGTGGCGAGAACCTGCAGCGATAGCGGCGTCGGTCGTGTTCTTGAAGTCAACATAAGAGAAGGTGTGGCGGTTGTCTGTGCTTGTCGTACAAGCGCCAGTGAATGCCATGCCCTTCCAATCAGCGCCACCAATTCCTTCGAAGAGAACGTGGTCAGTGCTGTTACCGTTGATGGTCATCTTATCACAAGCGCCATCAAAGGAAATTCCTTTGCCTGCTCCAACTTGAATGACTGTACCAGGTTCGATGGTAAGGTCAGCAGAGATGCTCAAATAGTCACCAGCCGGGTTGATTCGGACTGGACTGTCTTCAACATCCCATGTTGTATCGGATGTGATGTCGGATGTGATATCTGTGCCCTTACCTTCGAAAGGCATTGTTCGGTAGTAAACACCACAATCGACTGCTGTGTTTTGGTAGCAGTAGTAGGTTCCGTAGTAGGACCAATACGGTGCAATCAGTCCTGCAGGTGCAGCACTGTTGGACGAGTATGGGAGTTTCGGCATGTTGCCGTACCAGGTGGTCATTGCACGAACATTTGCTGTTGAACCGCTGCTAACGAAGTGCATGTTTCCGTGTCGCTCAATGTTGATGCGGTCGTTACTGTCTGTGAAGTTGTAATCAGTTCCGAAATAGGTGAAATTAAATCCATTTGGCATTGCAATGTTATCAGCACATTGGGAGCCATAAGTTCGGAAGTAGTAACTCGATGCACAGTAGTATCCAGATGGAGTTCCACCGCTGGTACCCATGATATCGGTTTCAATACCGTTCACTATCGGGTTCATTCCTCTGTCGAAAGATTCCCAAGAACCATCTGTACTGTCCGTTGTAATTCGGTAGTTGTTGGTGTGTGGGTTTGCCCCGTTGATGTACGAAGTACTCGTGCTGTGGCGAATAGTCTGTCCGTGTGTTCGTGTTTGGTCCATGAATCCGACTGTCGTTGCGTCGTAAGAATTCTTACATGCATCGTCGTAGTGGTATTCAATCTCGTTCGTGACGTCGTAAAAGACGGCTTGGAACGTACAACGGAAGTTGTTGTTGGTATATTGCATATCTCTCCATTCAACAATGAACATCTTGTTAGGATCGCCGACACTGAATGTTTCAGTGCTGGTTGTCAAGGTGTTAACGGTTGATGTGTCTTGAGATGTGTCCTCAGCATAGAGGTAGTATTCAACTGAGTCACCGCGTTCAAGGTCTTCAAGATCAGCAGACCACGTACATGCAGCCAAAGCACATTGTGCTCGAGTTGAACTGCCTTCTGGGGTCAAAAGTTCGCTGGTCCATGAACCTGTAGTACCGTCTGTACTTGTGATTCGGTAATACAGAGTTGGTCCAACGCCAGCAGTTGTGCTGACGTTTAATCCACTCGGTGGGTCTCCACCATCAGACAAAACCACTGAAATGGTTCGGTCCTTGCTGTGGGAATCCGAAAGTGCTGAGTGATCTGCGATTGGAGCAAAGGTGTCAGGGACTGGGGCAACGCCGCCAATCTTGTATGTTTGCGTACCGCTTGCAGCCTGGGAACCGTAGTATCCCATTGCGTGTGCCCATCCCGACCAAACGTATGATGGAAGGGCTCGTTCGTCGGCTAGACTGCCACCGCTGAGGTAAGATCCAGCGTAGTAGTAAGCTCCTGAACATTGGTCACGGCTTGCGAATGGACTTCGGAAGAAGTGAACGAAACCGTTTGTTGTTACGCACAATCGGTTTGCGTTGATACCTGATCCGCCAGTAGCGTTACCGAACGAAAATAGACCCATTTGTCCACCGTAGGTTTCTTGGCCTGCAGCACTCATTGCTGAGTCTGAACCCAGAGTGATCTTGTATGCAGGAGAGTTACCATAAGCGTAACTTGCATCCATTTGGCTTCCACCTGACAATTTGCTATCGATAGAAGGTGAACTTCCGATACCAACCATTGCAAATGCATTCTTGCCGGAGTCAAACAGGTATAGCAAATTCATTCCAGGGCCTTTGTCAGCGCTGATTGTAAGGTATCCGCCGTCGTTTGTCATGTGTTCAAAGGTGTTCGAACGTGTTGAAGATGAACCCATTCCGTTCGACCCAGAACCTGCAACAGTTGCGTGTTGGCCCATCCAGTTGTTGTAGAAGTAGTAGTTTGGTGCGTCATAACTTGTACCAGTGAAGAAACACTGGTTGGAACCAGTTCCACAAGAAGAGACATCGAATTCAAAGTAGAATTCATCGTTGCCATCAAAGTGTGTGAATTGCCGATCAATGAGTTGACTTGCTCTTGGGCTGGAGGAACTGCTTGCGTGCACATCAGTCATGAGCACTGTAAGTTTCTTGTCATCTCCCGCATCCTCGACAGCTGCAACGGTGAAGTTGTACGGTGTTGGGACCGTTTGTGCACCGCTCAATGCCGGATCGTATCCAACGTTAGGGTTGGAGTTGAGATCTTGGAACTTCCAGTAGTATTCAACATAGTCTCCTGCGGAGATTGTTGGAGTTGATGCTCGGAACTGACATGTAGCGTCAGTTGTTGAACATGTTCCGATGCTCGTTGCGCTTACGCTCGTGAATGAACCGTTGTTGAGAGCGTAGTTGAGCGTAGGCTTGTTGTTTGCAGTCGTGTCGATGTTCGAGAGGTCAGACAATGTTGTGAAGAAGGTTCGTGAACCTTCAACATATGAGGTGACATCGTGGTATGGGACGAAGTCTGAGGCAGGCGCATCAGCGTCAATTCCACCAGAGTATGTGATACTTAGGTAAGAGTTCGAACTTCCCCCGTTGGAGTGGTAAGCGCGAGTGTAACCAGTGTTACCCGGTACTTTGTATCCAATAGCAACGGTTGAACTGGTGTTCTGAGCATCGGTGATGTAACTTGCTTGAGTGCTTGTTGCACAGGTTGCGCTCGTCGAACAAATGTCAGCAGTCGTTGACGAGTAGTACACTGGAGTCACAGTATCAAAGGAATCACTGTTCCACATCGAAGCGATGAGTTTTCGTGCGTTACCGTTGTTGTACATTGTACTGGTAGACGCGTAAGCACTCGAGGCGAGAGTGTTCGAACAACCGTTGGTAGGAGCTGCCGGCATAGTCCAACTGCCGTATGGCATGCTGGAGGAGGTCGGAGAGCCACAGTCTTCCAGGACTGTTGCAGCAACTGAGTTTGTCGCAGTAGAACCGGTCTGGTAAGTCCACCTCTGGTAATGCGAAATCGATTCAACAACTGCTTGGTTAGGTAATTGGTTGGATGTGGTAAATGTAAACGAGTTGAATGGCAAGTAGTAGTTTACGTTCGCGTTCGTGCTCGACCAGGAATACTGTCCCTTTTGCAGGTAGGTGGTCGTTCGAGCCATGTAACATCGGTTTAGCACCTTGTAACAGTAACCACTGTTTACATTGGATACTTGGATGGTTGGGTCGATGGCCAGCGGGAATACGCGTTCATCGGCCATGATCCATTCCGACTCAACGAGAGTGGAGATGATAATCTGCGAATCTATGACTTGAATGAAGTATGTTGCCGTGTATGGTTCAGCAGGATTGCCTTCTTCGACAACAACTGGAACTGGAATTTGTGCGAGTAATTTTCCGGTCTCTGTGTTTCGGATGTCAAGAGGTTCTTGAGTTTGGGTCATTTCTTCCCCAAGCATCGTTTCTCCAAGGAAAAGAGCAAATCCGGACGGAAGTTGCAGCATTTCCGAGAATCCAAACCATGCATCGGATTCTTTGAGGATTGGACGCTCATTGACGATTAGGTTCTGCTTGAGTTGGTTGCTCTGAACAGTGTAGTCGAGTGAAAATCCTTCAGCGACAGGATAGCGAACCATGTTACCGCCTACTTGCACTTCATCGGTTGATGGAGCAGCGTCGTAGATCTCAGGTGTCGTCATCGTTTCATCAAGAGTAATCAACATAGGATTAATTCCCATGACGATTGGATCAACCGATGGATTGACTTGAATAGCAACACCGTTAGCTGTTTCAGGAGCGAAGTAGGTCGTGAATGAGTTTTCAGTCACTTCCCAACCATTGGCAGTAGCGACTACATTGAGATCGATGTCTGCCCATTCTCCATTCTCGCCCACAAAGTGAACTGGCGAATCGTGCAGAAGCTGCACGAATTTGCCGTCCTCAAGGACGAAGGTCTTGCTCGTTTGGTCTCTCATGCCGATGAGTTCATCGGATGGTTCGTATTCGTATTCAATTCCTGTCTCTTTCGAAGTTGGCAAAGCGAGGAGGTCTTCCCCTGTTGTGTCGTTTATAGCAACAAACTCCACATCGCCTGCGTTGTTATCGACGAACCCAGCCATAGGCATGAGGGCCATCAATGCACACAACAACAGTGCTATGCCAATTCCGTTAAAGACAGATGTTTTCTTGGTATTCTTTATTCCCAACATGTCATTCACCTATACGGATTGTATGCAAAGCATCCCACGCCTTGCTCCCCTTATAGGAGTTGGGGTGCAAAATGTTTGATTTCCACAGTTGAAAATGCTGTGCGTATCGAGTACTGAATGAGTTTATCCAAGTTGAATGGTACAATCGATTTGTAAAAGTAACAGTTCGGAATTCTTGCAAAGAACATACCTGGATTATCCAAACAATTAGCTAGAAGATTATCCAAACAATTAGCTAGAAGATCAAAACAATATTCGGAACTTCATGAACACTAGACCTGAAGTTCGAACGGTGTTCAAAAGAGTAAAAGGAGGCCGAGAGGGCCGTCGAAACGGCCCTCTCAGCGGCTCTTCCCTCCCGTGAGAGGGATGTTTCATTCATCAGCAAAGGAAGAATCAGTAATCCCAGTCTTTGCCTTCGTCGCCTTCTCCACCACGGGAGAGGATGAATGCACCAACGATGAATGCGACCACGACGACGCCACCTATGACGCCCCATGTCCAAGTCGGGACTCCACCTTCAACATCATCTCCAATGATTGTAGTACCGTCATCGGTGTTGGTGTTGTCAGAATCTCGTTGGTAATCGATACTGTTCATCGTACCTGCTGCCATTGAGTTGCCTAGGGCATCCACTGGTACTGCGGTGAAATGATACGTGTACGTACCTGCAGACCATGTCGAGATGTCGACATCGAGCGTGGTACCAGCTGCATCAAGACATGTCTCAGGCATGTTTGCAGCATCAAAGGTGCCACGTTGGTAGCAAACCTTCCAAGATGCGACATCGTCTTGTGCACCTGCTGCGGTCCATGAAACGGTCCATGTGTTCTCAACTGCTGCAATTGTGAGGTCTGTTGCTGCTGCTCCACCATCAACTGCACTGTCTGCAACGACTGTGCCAGTTCCGACTGGGCTGCTGCATCCGACTTCATTACAAACGGCAACGGTAACGGTGTACTCTACACCGTGGGTCGTCGATTGTCCAGAGTATGGATAAGAGGTGTTACCTGCTCCAAGAGAAATCTCGAATGCTGTGGTACAGTCTACGGTTTCACAAACAGTGACATCGATACTGTCTCCTGAGAGCATGGTTCCGTCGACGTCCCAGTTGATCTGAATTGCTCCACCCTTTGCGGCTGCTGCGTTGAATCCAGTGATACTTGCAGACGGTACCTCTGCTTGAGCGAGAGATCCACCCATGAGCACAAGTTGTCCGTTCGATAGAACCGGCGAGTTCGCTGGGAAAGTGTAGGAAAATTGCCCTGTAGTTGCATCAACATCGGTTGGAGCATCACTGAGCATTGTCCAAGATGCACCGTTCACATACCACAGTGATGTTGCACCTAAACTCTTATCGTATTGAATACTCATTGATTGTTGCAATACATCGTTTGCAGAGTAAGTCGTCGAAGGAGAATAGTCAATGACACCTACTGAGTCGTATCGTCCAGTGAAACCTGGAAGTTCAAGATTTGTCAAAGCGTCTCCGTCTGTAGCGGTAACGGTGAATGGGGTTGTTCCCCAGTAAAGCAGGTCATAATTGAGTCCAAGTCCGCTTGTGGTCGAAGCGAAATTACTTCCATCGTTCCAAACTTGAAGCATCAATTCCTTCGATGCTTCGCCGCCGTTAGGGTCGTAAACGTTGACAGAGACCGGGAAGTTGGTCACATAATCTCCCTGTATGAGTACCGAGCAGACTGTGAGCATTGTTGTACGCTCGCAACCTGGAAGCGCAACGCCGTTGAACATCCATTCAATTTCGATGTTTGAAGAACTTGGGTCGTCAACATCGAAGACTTGAACAGCCATCGAAATGAGGTCGTCCTGACCCATATACAGGTCATCTTCGTTCAACAAGTCCAATGCGATAATGAGTGGAGCATTGTTACGAACATATAGGCTCATACTCATATCATTGTTCGATGGTTTTGCATCGGTCATCTTCGTATCTGGGATAAGCTCGGCAGCGAATGTGTATTCACCGTCCATGGACAATGAAACCATTGTGCATGCATAACCTGTCATTGACATTCCTTGTCCAATTCCAAGAGGGGCATAGACTGGGTATGCAGGTTCAACTGCTTCACACGTGGTTGAATCAATGACATCAACGACTCCATCGAGAGGATCGGTAATCTGGAAGTTCACAGACCAATTGTATGTCGATTCAGCCTCGCTCCCACGATGCTCTACTTCGACGTGGAGGTATGAGGTACCAACGTTCAAGTCGCCACTGTCAGCGTTCGTGAAGAAAGTTGTACCTTGTCCGGTACCGTCAGCATTGTAGCCTTGAACTACGGTCAATTGAGAAATTCGAATGTCGTTAAAGATGCTCGCAAATCCGTCAATGGTGCTGGAATCAGTCGCAGGGTATGCGTCCCGAGTGAATGTTTCCTCGCAGAAGTTGTCGAAAGAGTTGTTGTCAGCATCAACGTAAACACAACTTGTCCACTGGTCGTATTGAATGTAATCAACGATGGAGGCTTTCAGGCCGTAAGACGCTGAGTCAACATTGTCGACATCCACTGTGAGACTGCCGGAAAGCGTCCATGTGGTGAGTACACTACGAGTGTCGGTTGTAATAGTAGAAGGTTCAGATGAAAGATTTTCGTAAACATCCACGGTTGTTGATGTTCCTGCGGTAAAGATGTTTGTACCGGAACTGTCGATAGTAGTACCGTCAGTGGTTTGAGCTGCACTTACTTCACCAGTTGTTTGAACGCGAATTCGAACATCACGCGGGTCGAAAGTATCCGAGCCTGTAGCGTTAACGGTGAGTGTCCAGTCCTTTGTTCCAGATCCACTTTCCATTTCGTTGCCACTGTCCCAAGTGAGTTCAACGCCAATGTCGTACCAGTCTTCGACTGACACGAATACTTGTTGGACATCGTTTCCAACGTCGTCATCCGGGTTTGCGTTGAGAATCATTTCAACAACGTAAAGTCCCTTAACAGGCGTCCATGTAATCGGGTTTCCTGCAACAGACATGGTGTGCTTTCCGCCACCAAGGATGGCTCCAGCTGAAAGAGATTGGAAGTCACAGACAGAGACTGAAGCGCACATGACATCATTGTTCGTCCATGTGAGATCGTTACCAGAGGCGTCCTTAGCAAGGATGCTTGGGTTACCATTCGCATCAGAAAGCCATACATTTACGGTGTAGGCCATCTCGGTGATGTCTGCATCACCGCTGTTCTTGATGTAAGCGGAGAATGTTGTATCATCGCCTACTTTCAATACATTTCGGCATTCTGCCCCAAGTGGGCAAACAGTTTCTTTTGGTGTGGTGATAGCAACCAAGTCTGCATCAGCGCCAGAACGGGCGCCTGTGTCTTCAATTACTTCATTATCTTCTAACTCGGCGAAGTCAAAACTTGAGAGAGCACTCACAAGCATCAACATGACGAGAATCATAGGGGTTATTTTTCGCATATCTATACCTCCGATGGTTCGGTAATACTCCCCACGGAAAGCGTCGTATTTATACTATATGAGAACCAAAGCATGAGATATTTATAAAGAAACGCACACAATTTTGGATTCGAAGCCTCGCAGTGACCCGAATTAGAATTAACTGGAGTGTGTTGTTTGTAGAACTGCCATTTTTAGGCTAAAAACGAACATCTCAAACACCTGTTCGAACATATGTTATAATCTACACCGCCCGTAAAGATGCGGAAGCCGGTACATTGGAAGCCTTACGTATCGGCATATATGTAGCCAAGAGAACCAAAATCCATCCGCCAATGAAGACCATGAGAATTGATTCGACTGGTAAAGTAAAACTGGCACCCTGATCCTTCCAAAACGCCGTATACAGGGCGCGATGGAATCCAATCGCTACAAGAATTCCATTGGCCATGCCAAGCACACTCACCCAGGAGACTTCAATGAAGAACGACAGGAACACCATGCTTTTTCGGTAACCTAGAGCCCTAAGTATTCCAATCGATGTGCTTCGTTCTGAAACGGAGCGCACCGTAACCACTCCGATTCCTGCAATTCCGACGATGAGTCCGAGCGCGAGATAACCTTCGAAAATCCCCAACAATGCCAGAACCAGTGACTGGAGTATCAATACTTCGTCTGAAATGACAGAAACCTGAACGCCCTTTCCGTTTAAGATGGGTGTCAATTCCGATTCCATTTCAGCTGCAGTTAGACGTACATCCCGGCTCTTGCCAGCGGGCGAGAAATCTGCGATGTTGTCGTCATTAAATTGAGTTGATGGTTGAGCATTATCGGTGACGCTAACATACATCCGAGTGAGTCTCCCATCGAATTGTTCGATCACTACATCATCGTTCATCCAAACACCTGCGGAGAACAAATATGAAGATTGTTCAAGGAATCCTGCAACTTGGACATTTCGAGTGTTTCCAGGGTTGGAAATATCAATTAGCGAAATCGAATCTCCAATTGAAAAACTTAGCGTCGAAATACCGCTGCCATCGGCAATCGATTCAAGCCCAAATGATGCATCGAGAATAACCAAATCATCGCGACTTCCAACCGTCGCCCACACTTCTGTTTCACTCGAACCCAATGAAGAATCCCAAAGATAAAGCGGTAATCCACCGTGTGATGAGAAGGCTTCGTCAAATCCACGAACAACATATGGCATTCGCTCACCAGACCCGTCCTCAAGGAAGACTTCTCCTCGATGAACACGTGCCACTGAATCAATCTGAGACTCAAGATTGGATGAAAGATTCCATTCAGTTATATCCTCTGAAAGAACGATTGGACTTGAGCGTGAGCCAGTGAGCAGCAATTCATACTCGCCTTCTGCTTCTTCAACAAACGAACTTGTATAGTTATCAAATTGTTCAGCATACCCACCAAGAACAATCACGGAGAAGACCGTGATTGAGAACATACCCATGACTACAGCAGTTCGAACTGGAGTCGCAAGAGGATAAGCGAGCGAAACCGGGAGCACTGGACCCCATCTTTTGGTGAGGAATTTTGATTTACCCAACCTTCGAACAATCATAGGTGCTGCACTGGTCAGCAAAAGCACACCTGCAAAGACTTCGACCAATCCCAAAGCGATGAAAGAGATCTCATCAGGCTCCATACCTTTCCGTACCGGGTCAATACTTGCAAGCCCAACTGTCCAAATCAACAGCGAGATTCCTAGCCAAGCCAGTGTATTTCGGTTTGCGTGCCTCCAAAAGCCTTGCCATAATCTATTTTTATCACGGAAGAAAACTGGTAATTCCCATGTTAAAATTGGAACAGCCGATACGATTCCAAATACTCCTGTGAGCATCCAAAGGAAGTACGACATTGAAGAATTAAAACCAAAAATCACCAACAGAGAAAGGGTGAGCAAACCTCCACCAAGTGCAAGAATTTGAATCAGAACGAGGAACATCGGTATTCCATCACTGCGGGGAACTTTACCACCCTTAAGTGCAAGAAGGATATTCAATCGTGATGTCCAAAGGGCGGAGAACCACAGTGTTGTCAAAGCCAAAAGGAATCCCCACACTGCGCCTGAAAACAAAGAATTCCATTCCCATGCGAAACTGAATTGGTTCGAACCAACTGACGCAAACATGTTCTTGAAGCCAATGCTGATGAACCACGCCAAAGCAATCCCAACCAAACTTCCAACTGCGCTGGCGAGTGCTGATAGAAGAACACCTTCTTGCACAGCGAGCGCTCTCGCATCGGATTGAGATACACCGAGTGCACGCATGGTTCCGAGTTCTGCTCGACGTGATTCTGCGAGCATCATTACAATGGTCAATACGAGGAGAATACCTGCAACAATCGTAAACGTTCCGAACACCAAGAACATGGCAGCTAAAACCCCCGATGACTCCTCAGCAATCGCTGCCGCTTCCACCTTAACTGCCCGAATATCGAGGTTTGCGCCGGTTGAGTTTGCATAATGATCGAGCCATTGAATGATGTTCTCCGAGGATTCGTTCAAACTCCCGTTAAGGGAGAATACGACGAGAGAACGTTCATCCTCGCCACCAGAAGCAAGCATTTCACCGTCGTCGAGTGAAACAAGGCCAAGGACAACTGAATCTAGTTCAGAAAGAGTCTCAAATCCAGCGATGTCAGCATACGAGCCGGCATAGGTGAGTTGGTGGGCTGTATCATCGCCAAATGCGTATGGAATGAGCCCCTTCACCCAAAACTCACTTTCATTCGCCTCAAGAGATAACGCCGTTAATCTTTGACTGAGTAAAACCTCACCCGGTTCAACCATTAAAGGCGAATTGCCGCCACCAAAGGCGAGATACAACTGAGGGAGTACGCCAAAACCACCTGCAGTAGAGACCACAGGGATGCGTAATGAGAGAACTTTGTCATTCGTGGAGTCCCATCGGATGAGTCCCTCTGAAACGGAGCACCAGTGTTCAGACGGAGAAAAAAGGGTCAATGATGCCTCGCCGTTGCACATTGGATGTAAATCAGCATCTGCACCAGGAAGGGTAACTTCAGGCCATGATGAATTCGAACCGATTTCAGTAAATTGAATGGTTGAAATCGAAGAAGTGTATCGAGAGGATGAAAGCAAACCTTCGACTTCAAGAAACAAAGAATCGTCGCTAAGAAGATGAGTTGAAAGAATCGTTGAGGGAAGATCAATATCGAGCACGATGCTGTCATGGTGACTCAAATCAAGATTGAAAGAGTGGAGGATGAGGCTGGCATTGTGTTCTTCTAAGGCCCACCAACCATTGCTGGCTTGAGCAACAGAACGAAAATTACCTGTTGATGAATAGGATGCCCATGTATCGTCATCAAGTTCACCTTCGTAACCAACAATGAGTTCTCCGTCGGTCGCAATGAGTCCGTATTGGCCTGAACCATCGAGGGTGAAATCGTTGACAATTCCAGAATCTGTGACCCTCCAAACCCAAGCTGCACCATCACCTTCAATTTGAAAACCAGCCCCGCTTGGAGTGAAATGCCAAAGTCCACGTTGCCCAGCCCAAAGTTCAGTGATCTCGGAATCGGCAAGGGTAAGAATTTGCTGATTTTCGTACTCCATTTCAACCATTGGCACTTGAAGGACCTCCATCATCGATGCGTCCGGTGAAAGAACAGTCATGTTCTCACGGAGACCTCGGACCAATTCACCTGAAAGCCGTCCTAACCCTTGTGAAGATGAAAGCGTCATCGAATTCGTGGAAGTATCAATGTCAAGAGAGAGGCCTACATCCTCGGCGCGAATGTACTGGTCAAGTACTGTTTGCAATTCATCAAGTACAGGTTGAATCTGCTCTGCCTGTTCGTGTTTGTCATCAACAGCATAGTATAAAGTGTTGATTTTTCCGACCATTTTCTGCATGGATTGAGCTGTTTTTAAGTCGGTAAAAAGAGCGGGGGCTTGCGTTCCTGCAGATGCCCCTTGGCCTTGATTAGCGACGACTGAATGGACTTCAACTTGTGCTTCAATACGTTTCCGTTGCCCGTCGTCAGTCACATACCATCCTAAATCAAAACGATCACCCTCCACTAGATTCAATTCATCTGCCAGAACTTGATTGACAGCGACTTGGTACTGTTGGGAGAAAAAGTTCGCTTCATTGAGAGTTGAATATCGAATGCCATCGCCGGATGTGCCAATCTTAGGCCAATGCTCGAGTGAATCTATCGAACTGTTCATCGCCATCCAAGTAACTCCGGTAAGTGATGACGCATTTGACGAAGTACTTACTGAGGCGACAATTCCTTGTTGCTGAGCCTGGATTGATGAAGCTAGAATACTGTTCGATTGCACCCCTTGCCAAACCTCATTCGCCAATACTTCAGTGAGCGTGACTCTCTCACCTTTTGAAAGGTCAAAACCTGAAACGGTTATGTCCGTTTCACCCCATGCGCCTTCAACCTCGTTTCGTACAGTAGCATCCAGTGAATCACCAACAATCATCGATGAAGTTATGATCGCCGAGGCGACAATTAATCCAACCATCAGTAATGCTGCTTGGCGTTTGCGACGAACAATGTTCTTGGTTGCCAACCTCCAAACCACCAACCTTTGAGGGACCAGCATAGGTTGAAGCAAGATATGACTCATCACACCAAGTGCGAACGACCCCGCCCATAGAGTGGCACCTGAAACAGAAATCCAGTTAAGGAAAAAGTAGGCGATGTAGGCATCGACAACCGGTGCGAAAATCAGCAGAAAAATTCTCAATGCTCCAAGTTGCTTCCACCTTCCAATACCAAAAGTCGATACTGCGCTCAACAGTCCAACCATGATAAAAAGTGAAAGCATTTCAAGAAACAGTCTCATTCCTCCTCATTACGACGATCTTCGACGATCGTTCCATCCAACATCTGCAATGTCCGAGTACATCGCTCAGCAATCATCGCATCGTGGGTCACGATGAGGAAAGTCGTGTTGCGTTCATGATTCAATTTGTGAAGCAACTCAAGAACTTCAAATGAGGTTACGGAGTCAAGGTTACCTGTCGGCTCATCACAGAGAATAACCGCTGGATTGTGTACAAGTGCACGTGCTACCGCAACTCGTTGTTGTTGACCGCCTGACAGTTCCGAAGGGAGGTGCTCAGATCTTTCGGATAGACCAACCGATTGGAGTGCCTCTAGAGCTCCTTTACGCGCTTCAGAAGCAGACCTTCCGAGCAAGAGGAGTGGTAACTCTACATTTTCAACAGCGGAGAGTACTGGGAGCAAATTGAAGTCCTGAAAAATGAATCCTAGATATTCTGCACGCATGCGAGTACGTTTGTTATCAGAAATTCCAAACAGTGGTTCTCCGTTAACCTGTACATCACCAGAATTAGGCTCATCGATTCCGGAAAGAATGTTGAGAAGAGTTGTTTTCCCGCATCCCGAAGGACCCATGATTGCAACCATCTCGCCTGCATCAATACTTACATCGACACCTTTGACTGCCTGAACAGTAGATTCCCCCGATGGGTAGATTTTCCAAACACCTGTCGCTTTCATCACGGGGCCCATACAATGAGGACAGCCGAATGCGTTGATAAACTACCGCTTCAAAGCATCAACATGAACGATGGAGAGCCACACAGCATCATCGTTCTCACCTTCGGCCCGCTTGCAGAAAAACTCGGTTGGAAAAGAAAGGAACACTTGATTCGACAGAACACATCGATTTCTGATGTGGTCGAATCGATCGGGCTTACTTTGAATCAGCAGAAAGGGCTTCTCTTTGCCGTGAATGGCTCACAATGTAAGAGCGATGTAAAACTACAGCCTGGAGATGAATTAGCATTGCTCCCGCCCGTATCTGGTGGATAATTGGAAAAAAACGGGAATGTTTGGCCGAAGAGTTCAACACTACCCCCGCAGTGCACATACCGAGGAAGAAGCATGATTGGCGGCTTGGGACCACTTGAACTCACGATATTGGTCGGCTTATTCTTCGTACTGTTTGGTGCAGAACGATTGCCGAAAATGGCTAATGCACTCGGGCGCTCCAAGGGTGAGTTCCAAAAAGGACTTACCGACACATCTCGAACAATTACCGATTTGGAAGCGGGCGGTAAAACTCCAAACCAGATACTCAGCGAAAGGGCTCGCGCAGTTGGCATTGACCCAGCAGGAATGGATATTGATGAACTGGAACGCAAGACTAGTGCATTGGAGAATCTCAACTCCAGCGGTGAAGAATAATCAGCGCTTTCTCTTGAGAACAAGCGCCGCACCACATCGGTCGCAGTCACCCACATCACCCTTTTTTGAACGAGCAACATCTTCTGGAACTTCTGTCGTGTGCCTGCAACCGGTACATCGTCGAATCCAAGTCCATACCTGTTGCGCCCCTTTAGTGTCGACTGAACTGGATTCATGCCCAGAGAATTTCATTGTGTTCTGAAGGCGATAATCATCCGTAACGAGCGGCAACTCAAGTCCAAGTGCCAAAGCTAAGACTTCTAAATCGACATCCGAAAGCCGGGGAAGGTCACCGCTTTGAGCTGCGCATTCCTTAGCATGGGCCATCCAAGTTGCATCAGCGATGCGCCAATCGATATCTAAGGCTTGAACCAACATCCACCGTTGGGGGCTTACACGTTCCAGTTCGGCCTGTTGAGCAACCGAACAAATGTTGCCGTTCAATTCATCAGCCGGCCAGTGCAATAAAGCGGCTGTGTCGAGTACTCGCATCAAGGCAGATACCGACGAATGTACTCCTTGAAGTCACCGCACACCCACACCTTCATGGCTATGAGTATGAAGGGGGCAACATGTCATGGAAGCAGTCAATACTCGACTTCTTCGACATCTTTGGCCCTGCGAGTTTGGCTGTACTCTCATTTACCGAATCCATAATTCAACCAATCCCCCCTGATTTGTTGTATATTCCAATGTTGGCAGATGCCATTGGAAACACACCACTTGTCGTTTGGTTGTGGCTCACCGTCACTGTTTCATCAGTCGCGGGCTCGCTTGTTGGTTACTGGGTTGGGAAGCGATGGGGGCGCTCATTCATAGGGAAGTTCTCAAAACAGTCTCACCTCGATAAAATTGAGGCACTCACCATACGTTACGGAACATTTGGAATATTCATAGCAGCCTTTTCACCGATACCATACAAGGTGTTTGGTTGGTTTGCTGGGATGGGTGAAATGGAAAAGAAGCCTTTCATCATCGCCGGATTGTTTGGGAGAGGACTTCGTTTTGGACTTGAGGCGATCTTGATTGGAATCTACGGCAATACCGCCATTGATTCTATCAATTGGTTTCTCGATAACGAAATTGTTCTCGGAGTAGGGATGATACTTGCTGCAATACCGACCTGGTACATCTGGAAATGGTGGTCGGGAATCCAACTCGAAGCAATTCGCAAAGATACTGACTCCGTGGAGTGATACATCGCCACATTTCATGGTGCGAATCATTATCAAGGGGTGGTCGGTGGACTGGCTGTCGCTCGTGTGGTGTAGCTAGGTCCATCATAGTGGGTTTTCATCCCGCCGACCCGGGTTCGAATCCCGGCACGAGCACTCAACAGAATTTCTGCGCCGCAGTAATGCTTTTTTGCTTACTCGCATGAGATGGAATCTCACCGTTCAATCATTAGAATTGGATGGTCATGATGTCTGACACTACCAAATCGGAAAGTGTTTGCACCCGGGTTCGAGCCCCCAAAAACTCGATTGTAAGGAAGAGAAATAACATTGCTCAGCCGATACACATGAAGATCAATGCACAGCTAATGCACGGCACATAGAACTGAAGTAAAGGGTACCAGAGTGCAGAGCAACGCCATTACGAATTTGCTCAATCATCATCGGTGTCGAACATTGTAAGGGTCTTTGATAACTCAATTGCTCGGTTATCCAAATCCGCACGCTCATCTTTGCTAAGTCCAGTATCTCGTAGCGACTCTTGAATCTGTTCAAGTTCCTCTCGAGCATCATCACGTTGCTTACGAAGGTTCCTGTCTTCGCGAGTCATCTGACGCTTGGCTGCTAGCTGACGGCTCTCCTTGGAGCGCGCATCGCCGGAGAGCATCTCATCATCTTCGCCAGAGAGTTCGACCGCTGTTGGGAACGGTATACGAATGTGTTCTTGTTCAAATCGTTCATCCAACGACTTCAACAGCCAATCACGAGTAACCCACTCATCACTGTAATCTGCAACCCAAGTGTACAAGCGCAGAACTTTTGCGAAGTCGCCAAGTTCAACAAGAAGGACACGAGGTTCTGGTGACTCAATGGTGTAAGGACAGTCTCGAGCTAATTTGAGCATTGTGACTTTGACGTGGTCAATACTTTCGCGGTAATCAACTCCGATGTCAACAACCACTGAAATTCTTCTCGCAATTCCATCCCCGCCGCCACGAGCGTGGTTCACTAAGGTAGAGGAGATAAGTGAATTGTTTGGAATAACCACGAGTTTTTCATCCCGATCCAAAATCTTCGTTGAAAGTATACCCATTGAGATAACTGTTCCAATCATTCCCTCCACTTCAATACGGTCTCCAACCTCAAACGGCCGATCAACTGCAAGCATGAAAGAATTGACAATATTACCAAGTGTTTGTTGAACTGCCAATCCGATAATGAGAGAGAAAACCGCCAATGAGGCAAAAAGTCCGAGCAGTTCAATGTTGAGTTCATTCAGCGCTAAATTTAGTCCTATGAAGTAAGTAACTGCACGCAAGAGGAACACAATGAGAGGATTACCTCCGGATACTGTAACGCTTGACTTAGCTGTAAAGCGTCCGAGAATGACTGGCACGAGGTGTTTAATCCCAGTGCTCAAAATTGAAGTTGTCGTCATAATATAAATGACGCTGAAATACGGATACATTGACTCGAGTAATTCTGAATTAGAATCAGTTACCCAAACTCCGGAAAGCTGAATCCCCGCAACGACGACGAAAAAGTAGAGTCTATTGGACAACGGTTGAATGAGGGCATCATCCCATTGTGCTTTCGAACGAGTAACGAGATTACGGAACGGTCGTACGATCAAGTACTTGCAAAAAGCAAGTGCAAAAAACATCAAGCCTATGCAGATGCCGATTTTTGGAAGCGTATCTAATGCATCAATCTGCTCGAGATACTCGTCAATGGTAGACATGTCGTTCAGTTCGTTGGCTGGCGTGCCCTTTACAAAACTACCCCATGATAAATCACCTAAGTACTATCAAGAATGGTATAAACTATATCTTCGCACATTGAGGCCTGTTATAACGGGGTGCTCATGATGGACGGATTGAAGTATTTTCAACTCCAAATGCCGGTTGAAAAAGGGTCCCATCTCCCTGGCGCAAGTATCATGAATTACTTCACCAAAGTGGAATATATTAGCACGGTGAACACAACCAAAATACCAGCAAGCTATGTATTCCTTGTAGAGTTTAATAATCCGGCCGTATTTGATAATGGAGTGAACCTTGATTTGAGTTTTCAAATCGAGGAAATTTTGTTCCAAGATGAATCATATGCATATATTGTCGCTAAATTGCCGGGTCCGTTGGGTTCATTGGTTCAAGGTGTCAAAGGTTGTTGGTTTACAGCACCGACTTCCTTATCCCTCGAAAATGGTTTATTATGGACGGTTCAGGGAACCCCTATCGGTCTTAAAGAAGCACGTGATTTACTCGTGCAAATCGTACCTGGTGATTTGAAGATGCGCATTAGTAAAACTGTGGCATCAGATTGGATTAGCGCACCTCGACTTCCTCCACGCCGGCACGAAGTGATGAAAACTGCCGTTGAATTGGGGTATTACTCTACCCCTCGAGGATGCACTCAGCGAGATATTGCAGACACGCTTGGAATCCGTCAAGGGACCGTCGCCGAGCACCTTCAATCGGCAGAAGGTTCCATCATCAATTCATGGTCCAAGCAAGCCACGGACTCATCTTTCCGCTGAGCGAGCAAAAAACACAAGTTTGCTCTACGGGCACTATTTGGTTAACAATCAAGCAAGCGTACCGTTTTGATAGTCGAGGAGTGCTTGATGGATTTCTTCTCGTGTATTCATCACAAACGGCCCATATCGTGCAATTGGCTCGTTCAATTCAGGACCAGCTAAAATCAAAAACTCTGCATCCTCTTCAATTGCTTCCAAAACGACCTCATCGCCATCGTTCATGAGTCCCAATTGCCCATCATGAATAGGTTTCCCACCAAGATGGAGTGTCCCACCAAAGACGTAGACCATTCCATTGAGACCGGATTCAATCGATTGCTTGTGAACGCCACCCTTTTGAATTTTCATATGAATATAGGTGATCGGTATCACAGTATCGATTACGGCATTAACACCCAGAGTAGACCCTGCGATGACGTTCGCCCAAACTTTACCATCCTCGGAGGTGACTTTCGGGATTTTGGAGGAATCGATGTCCTGGTATCGGGGTTCCATCATTTTGTCTTTAGCCGGGAGGTTTACCCAGATTTGGAATCCGTGGGAGACTCCACCGGTTTTCAAGAACTCCTCTTGAGGAAGTTCTGAATGTATGATACCTCTCCCTGCAGTCATCCATTGTACGTCTCCTGGATTCAAGTCGCCTTTGTTGCCGGCACTGTCTTCGTGTTGCATTGCTCCTTGAATCATGTAGGTCACTGTTTCAAATCCTCGGTGCGGATGAGCTGGCGCCCCAATCGCTTGTCCAGGGTCCCAATGGACAGGACCCATTTCGTCGAGAAGCAAAAATGGGCTCATCAGGGTACCCATAGCGGAAGGCCGGCGTACTGGAAAACCTCCTCCTTCGAGTACTGTGTGAGTTGGAGCCGTCATTTTCAAAGTTCGTTCCTGCCTCATTGTACCACCTGCTGAATGAGAATATCGATCGAAGATTGATTGAATGGTTTCGACTTGTTGATGATGACAGGTCGACCAATGACATTTGATCCGAGGTAAGAAAATTGCATTCGCATGCTCATAACAGCATGTTGGCCACCGCCCCCACTCACGGATGCAAGACCAATTTTCTTTTGATTGAAGAGTAACCGGAAATCTTTTGATTGCACCGACATCCATGCAATGATGTTGTTGAGCACTGGTGGGATTAAGCCATTGTATTCCGGTGCGCAGACAATCAATGCCTCGCTTTCAAGAAAAAGTTCCACTACCCCTTCGATTAGAGAAGGGTCAGTCAATTCTTTCTCAGCTTGTGGAGTATACATTGGGGCGTTGAGAGAGCACAGGTCTAGAACTGTACCTTTGTGACCTAAATCCTCGAGTGACTGCTTGAACGATTCCGCAAGTTGGAGATTTTTTCCAGTTGATGCTGAGAGAATAAGAACACTTGACATGCACCGATGAGGAAGGCATCACATTTCAACCTATGAGTATCTCCATAGAGACTACCATTTCATCCGATACGCTATGTAAAGCACACCAATGACTGTTGGAATAATTGCCAAAGCAAGAATTGTCATCAACAATTGTTTGACCTCGGTCTCAGATTGTGCATCAACTGTGTTGACTTTGTCTTCTTCTTCTTCATTCGAACAATTTTGCAGCAATGGGTTGCATATGGAACCATCATCTGTATCGGCGTCATCATCCTCAACAGGAATGTAGTCTGTATCTTCGTAACCATCTCGGCAACCGTCGGCATCTGAGTCTGTATTTGGAGCAGAAGTCCAATGTTTCTCACCGAGCGGACAAGTGTCGAGAAGATCACTCACACCGTCATCATCATCATCAAGGTCTTCGCCGGAATCAAGACAACCATCTTGGTCGTAATCATTCACTTCATCCGAAATCCAATCGAGAAGGCCACGATTACAATCATCAGCGCCGTCAAGAAGGCCATCGTTATCATCGTCAGGGTCTTCGCTTGACTCATCTCTGCAGCCATCTCCGTCATAATCAGTTGATGGGGAAGTCAGCCAATCCAGTTCACCGGTTGAACACAAGTCATCAATGTCTTTCACGCCATCGTTGTCATCGTCTTCGTCTTCGGAAGAATCGCGGCAGCCGTCAGTATCGTGATCTTCGGATTTCGTGGAAGACCATAAGAGCTCACCTGTCGAACATTCATCGTCTACATCCAAAACCCTATCGTTGTCATCATCGAGGTCCTCGGAGCTGTCTTGGCAGCCGTCAGCGTCATAATCAGTCGATGAACTCGAAGTCCAGCCTGTTGCCCCTACGGCACACGAATCTTCAGCGTCCACAATTCCATCACCATCAGAATCGTTGTCTTCGGATGTGAAATCTTTACAACCGTTTTCATCGAGATCTTGCAGTGGATTGGTAGAATCCCAATTCGATTCTCCGAGAGGACAGTCATCAGCGGTGTCGATTCGGTTATCGTTATCGTCGTCATCATCTTCTGTAGAATCACGGCAACCATCGCCATCGTAGTCCGTTAGCACGCTGGAAAACCAACTTAATTCGCCAACAGGACAAGTGTCTTGCCAATCGCTAATCTTATCGTTGTCGTCATCACTGTCCTCGTTTGAATCCTGACAGCCATCGGAATCATAATCGTTTGATGGAAGTGATGTCCAGTTACGAGTTCCACGGTTGCAGATATCTTGAACATCCAGCACTCCATCATTATCGTCATCCTTATCTTCAGTCCCGTCATAGCACCCATCAAAATCATAGTCGATGTTTTCAGATGGCGCGCTCCACCCCATGCGCCCAGTGGAGCAGTTATCGACATCGTCGAGTACGTTGTCGTTGTCGTCATCATCATCTTCCGTAGAGTCTCGGCAACCATCGCTGTCGTAATCTTCTGAGCCAGAGGATGTCCACCCAAGTTCTCCAGTCTGGCATAAATCGGCAAAGTCAATCACTCCGTCGTTATCATCGTCCAAATCCTCGGACACATCGAGGCAACCATCGCTGTCGTAATCTGTTAGGTTGGAGGGAATCCAGCCAGACTCTCCACTTGGGCAATTATCCTCAAGATCTTCAATACCATCGTTATCATCATCGGAATCTTCGTTCAAATCTCTGCAACCGTCACCGTCGTTATCTGTTAATGGTCCTGAAATCCAACCGAGGTCGCCTTTTTGGCAATCATCATCCACGTCTAAAACACCATCATTGTCGTCGTCCAAATCTTCCTCGAGACTAAAGAATCCATTGTTGTAGAAATCGTCCATGCAACCATCCCCATCATGGTCGCCAAAGTTTGCCGATGACCAGTTCCAGTGATGGTCGTACTTCGGACATGAATCAGAACCGTCATGGACACCGTCGTTATCATCATCAAAGTCCTCGCCAACATCCCGGCAGCCGTCACCGTCCCAGTCAGTTATCAAAGATTGATCCCCGGTTGAAGTGAACCTCGAAATCCAACCCACATCGCCAGTAGGACATGCATCAAGACTGTCGGGTAAGCCGTCGTTGTCATCGTCATTGTCTTCCGAAAAATCGTTGCAGCCATCTGCATCCCAATCGGTTGTGGAATTTGAGGTCCAACCTAAGTCTGCAGGCCAACATTGATCGTCATCATCCAAAATGAGGTCATTGTCGTCATCAGGGTCTTCGGTTATGTCACGACATCCATCGGAATCATAATCGGTCGTTGCGTTTGAAATCCAACCAAGTTCGCCGAGTCTACAGTCGTCACTCACGTCTGCTTTTGTGTCGTTATCGTCATCAAGGTCTTCACCTGCATCACGGCAACCATCGGCGTCATGATCTGTTGCGGGGCCTGAAATCCAACCAAGGTCGCCTCTTTGGCAGACGACATCGTTCGTATCAAGGATCCCGTCGTTGTCATCATCGAGATCTTCAGAAATGTCCCGGCAACCATCGGAATCGTAGTCTGATACAAGAGTCGGATTCCAGCCCATCTCCCCAGTCTGACAAAGATCATTGACATCCGGGACACCATCGTTATCATCGTCGAGGTCTTCTACGAAATCATGGCAACCATCACCATCATAATCCGAAGTAGAGTTTGAAATCCAATTAGGGAGGCCGAGATGGCAGCTGTCATCAACATCAGGCACTGTGTCGTTATCATCATCAAGGTCCTCCGAAGTAGAATCTTGACAGCCATCGTCGTCGTAGTCTGTGAAGATCGTTGAAATCCAACCTGTGTCACCCTGTGCGCAACTGTCAAGCGGGTCGTCAATGCCGTCATTATCGTCATCGTCATCACAGACATCACCTTCAGAGTCACCATCATAGTTGGCCTGGTCCGCATTCGGAGTAAATTGACAATTATCAACGCCATCTGCAACCCCATCGTTATCATCGTCAGGATCGTTCACACCATCTTCACAACCATCGCCATCATTATCGGTCGTAGGATTAGAAATCCAGCCTACCGTGCTTGTTAGGCAACTGTCAGCTGAATCTGCGACGGTATCTCCATCATCGTCGTTATCTTCTCCGGCATCACGGCAACCGTCGCCATCATAGTCGGTCGTCGGTGATGAAATCCATCCTAAATCGCCAGTTCGGCAGAAATCTGGTGCACTGTCGGCAAGACCGTCGTTATCATCGTCGAGGTCCTCTCCTACTCCCGGAGAAGGCAGGCTATCTTGGCAACCATCACCATCGTGGTCGGTGAAACCGTTCGATATCCAGCCAGTCTGGCCCGGCGTACAATCGTCTGATGTGTCAGAAATTCCATCTCCGTCGTCATCACTGTCTTCATCCGCATCTCTGCAACCGTCAGCATCGATGTCGTTCGCCAACGTGGATGTCCAGCCAACAACGCCACGGATACAATTATCCGGTGCATCATCATTGATGCCGTCGTTATCGTCATCGTCATCGCAAGCATCGCCTTCTGAATCTGAATCGTGATTTTCTTGACCAGTATTCACTGTAAGTTGGCAATTGTCCGAGGTATCGGTTATTCCGTCGTTATCATCATCGATGTCTTCAGTTGAATCACGACAGCCATCGCCATCAAAGTCTGTTGTGCTGTCGGAAATCCAACCGAGATTACCTGTATCGCAGGTATCACTTGAATCGACAACACCGTCGTTATCATCGTCAATATCCTCGTCAGCATCACGGCAACCGTCAGAATCGTAATCATTCACTGATGTGGGTGTCCAACCAATAATCCCCGTTTGGCATTGGTCAGGGGCTAAATCGGGAATTCCGTCGTTATCATCGTCAAGGTCTTCGGTAGAATCGTCCTTGCAACCATCAGAATCATGGTCGGTTGTGGAGGATGAAATCCATCCTGTCTCCATGAAATTACAATCGTCAGATGCATCGTTGATACCATCGTTATCGGTATCCGAATCTTCGGTCGAGTCTCGGCAACCATCGCCATCATAATCGTTTGATGGAGTTGAAATCCAGCCCAAATCGCCTTTATCACATACATCCGGATGGTTGTCGTTAACGCCGTCATTGTCGTCATCAAGGTCTTCACCCGAATCCTGACAGCCGTCAGAGTCGTAATCGGTTGATGGAGATGGAGACCAACCCACATCTCCTGTCTGACAATCGTCAAGACCGTCCATGATTCCATCGTTGTCATCATCTGGGTCTTCGGTTGAACTGTCCTGACAGCCGTCTCCATCGTTGTCTGTTAAACTGGTTGAAGTCCAACCGAGGTTACCGAACTGACACAGATCGGGTTCTAAATCCTCGACTCCATCGTTGTCGTCGTCAAGATCTTCAGTCGCATCACGGCAACCGTCCGAGTCATAGTCGGTAGAGGGTGACGGTGTCCATGCGCTTTCGCCAAACTGACAGTCATCAAGACTATCTGCGACTCCATCGTTATCATCGTCCAAATCTTCAGAGGAATCATCCTTACAGCCATCGTTATCTGAATCCGTGGCAGGAGTCGAGGTCCAACCTGTTATACCAAATTGGCATGCATCAGGATGCAAATCAGTTACTGAATCGTTATCATCGTCCAGGTCTTCAAGGGAATCTTGACAGCCATCATTATCGTGGTCTGTGCTGGTACTGGAAGTCCAATTAAGGTCTCCAGTTTGGCAATCATCAAAAGCATCAGCTACGCCATCGTTGTCATCGTCGAGGTCAAAAGTAGTATCGTCTTTACATCCGTCTGAATCATAGTCATTGTTTGCATTCGGAGTCCAGCCAATTGTGCCAGTAGGGCACAAATCGTTTCCATCGTTAATTCCATCGTTGTCATCATCGAGGTCTTCGGCCGATACGTCCTTGCAACCGTCGCTGTCATAGTCTGTAGAGGAAGAAGATGACCAGCCAGTGATGCCTTGCGGGCATGAGTCAAGGTCATCAGAGACTCCGTCGTTGTCCGAATCAAAATCTTCGGTTGCGTCCCGACAACCGTCCTGGTCGTTGTCGTTAATGATGGTAGAAGTCCATCCTAAATCACCTGTGGCACAGGCGTCATTGGAATCGATAATGCCGTCGTTGTCATCATCGTTGTCTTCAACATCGTCTTTACAGCCATCAGAATCGTAGTCTGTCAGTGTAGTGGGCGTCCAACCGATCACGCCAAACTGGCATGTATCTGTGGCATCGAGGACCGAATCGTTGTCGTCATCGGTATCTTCCGAAGATGCATCTCTACAACCGTCAGAATCATGGTCGGTTGTTGAAGAGGAGGTCCAACCCATATCCCCATTCTGACACGAGTCGATAGAATCAACAACACCGTCGTTGTCATCATCAGGGTCCTCATCTGAATCTCTACAACCATCTCCATCACGGTCAGTTGCTGATGAAGAAGTCCAACCTAGAGCACCTGTTTGACACAAATCTGGTACATCTGAAACTCCATCGTTGTCATCGTCAGGATCTTCGAGAGAATCTTGACACCCGTCGGAGTCATGGTCTGTCGAGGCGCCAGAAGTCCACCCAAGGTCGCCTTGAGGGCAGGCATCTGATCCGTCGAGAACGAGGTCATTATCTCGGTCTGAGTCTTCAGTCGAATCCTTACAACCGTCGCTGTCGTAATCGTTACTGGAACTAGAAATCCAGCCTAAGTCGCCGGTTTTGCAGAAATCAGATACATCGTTGACTCCGTCATTGTCATCATCCAAATCTTCGTCTGAATCACGACATCCATCGGAATCATAATCGGTGACTGAGGTTGGAGACCAACCAATAATTCCTATTTGACAGGTATCAAGAGCGTCACTGATACCGTCGTTGTCATCGTCGGTGTCTTCGGTTGATGCATCTTGACAACCATCAGTATCATGGTCTGTGCTGGAACTCGAAAGCCAGCCAGTGTTACCATTTTCACAATCATCATTAACATCGAGAATGCCATCATTATCAGTGTCAAAGTCTTCTGTTGAATCGCGGCAACCGTCTCCATCAAAGTCAGTAGATGGCGAAGAAGTCCAACCCAGATCACCCGTTTGACAAAGGTCAGGCGCCAAGTCGGCTACTCCATCGTTATCATCATCGAGGTCTTCTAGAGAATCTTGACAACCATCAGAATCATAATCGGTTGAAATAGCTGAGGAAGTCCAACCAAGATCGCCAGTTGAACAATCATCAAGTGTATCCGAAACGCCGTCGTTATCATCATCCGTGTCTTCGCTTGAAGCATCCTGGCAGCCGTCTGAATCGTGGTCAGTAAGGGAAGTTGAGGTCCAGCCAAGATTACCTAAATGGCAGTCATCCGAGGTATCAAGGATGAGATCATTATCGTCATCAAAATCTTCAGTAGAATCTTGGCAGCCGTCTGAATCATAATCCGTGGATGAGTCTGGAGTCCATCCCATGTTGCCATCTCGGCAAGAATCGGCAGAATCGGTAATGCCATCGTTATCGTCATCGGTATCTTCGCTTGAGGCATCTTGACAACCATCTGAATCATGGTCGGTAGATGAGGAAGAGGTCCATCCAGTGTTGCCCGTTGGACAGTCATCATCATTATCCTCTATTCCGTCACCATCATCATCATCGTCTTCTGTTGAATCTCGACATCCATCGCTATCGACGTCATTAACCGCAGATGAAGTCCAACCTAAATCCCCAAATTGACATGAATCTGTGACATCAGGGATTGAATCGTTATCGTCGTCCAAATCTTCGGAAATATCTTGGCAACCGTCCGAGTCATGGTCGTTGAGACTTGTTGAAGTCCAGCCCTTATCGCCCAATTGACATTCATCCAGTGTATCAATGACACCATCGTTGTCATCGTCATCGTCTTCGGCTGAATCGAGGCATCCATCCGAATCGTAATCATTGATCGCCGTAGGAGTCCACCCTATTTCTCCGGTGGGACAATCGTCAAAGTTATCAGCAATTGTGTCGTTGTCGTCATCGGTATCTTCGTTCGAATCCTGACAGCCATCGGAGTCATGATCGGTGGACGAATTGGATGTCCATCCAGTGTTACCATTTTCACATTCATCATCTGGATCGAGTATTCCATCTGAGTCGGAATCTATCGAACGTGAAGATGAATACAGTGCTGAAAATTCACTGTTGCTCTCAAGTTCCAAGAACATAAGTTGAGAAGTAGATACTGAAGCGAAAAAAAACATCAACAGCGCCGCAAACGCGCCGAATCTGCTCATACGCTCCGCTAGCATGGATTGGTGTACACCTCCGGACTTTTTATCCTTCCGTCCAAAATCTTCCAAATCGAAGCCCATGCTTCGGTTTTGGACCTTTTATCAAATAATTCTATTGACAGATTGCCCAGTGTGAGCAGGGGGAAAGAAGATGGTGATGAATCACCTGGGAGTTACATGGCCAAACTGCGGTACTTCGGCCGTAATCATATTGTTTCACAGTTCGTAGGTACATTGGGGTGGGACATCGCTGAAGACGACGAAGAAGTGGATGTGATCATTGTCGACACATTTGACAACCAAAGCGCAGAACACCTCCAGCGACTCGAAGGAACCATCGCACTCATGAGGACTGCATTGGACTTAGTCGAAACAGGAAATGTAAAATCGTTCGTTGCTCTTACAGACCAGTCTGCAGAAAACGGTAGAACACGACCCAATGTACCGGCTGGCCAGGAACATGGGACAAGACCGAATGGCGTTCACGGATTTGGCACTCTCACCGTTGAAGTGTTAGGCCGTCTTGCTGCAAAGAATGGCGCCATCACTCGGATTGTGAAACACACTGGAACATCTGATGAAGAGGTATGTAACGCCGCTCAACATGCCATAAAAACACTGAACTCCAAGGAATTGTATCAGGTGTTACGGCTTGACATATAGGTTCAAGTAGGTCGCTGCAGAGTTTACTCTATGTCCGAAGAAATCCTCGTTGAACACGCAAATTCTCACGACACCGATTTTCTCATGTACACTGGCCGGTTTTGCGGTTACTGTTCCGCAGCCAAGCGATTACTCAACAGCAAGGAATTTACTTTCACTGAAATCAGCTTTGACGAGCAACCCGATTTGAGAAACCCTGTTGTTGAAGCAACTGGACACCGAACTGTGCCAGTTATTCTCGACATCAGAGGTGAGCAACCCGTCTTCGTTGGTGGCTTTGACCAACTACAACCCTATCTTCGACAAAGCAGTTAACCACTCTTTCAACGAGTCGTGATGCTCCATCGGGATCATGTGTCCCTTCGGATGTTCAATCAGTTCCAATGCCCAACCTGCCGACTCAAAAACATGAGCTACAGCCCAACCATCCTGGATGGAAACTCTCAAATCTCTAATTCCATGCATCCAAAAAAGATGCTTTGGCTCTAACTCTGCCAGACGAAGACGTAGTTCCATCTCACGAACCAGTCGTGTCCCCATAGCCACAACACCTACGATTCTATCAGCGAGTGGAAGCTGTAGCATCTCTTGGGCCATTGCGCCACCTTGTGAAAACCCCCCAACAACAAGCGGTCCAAGTGGCGCTTGCTCAGAAATAAGTTGTTCGAGTTGCGAAAGAGAAGAGTCGACATCGATGAGTTCCCTTCGTGAAAGCGTCATTCGACGAGTAGCATCAGCATCTTCATCCTCGTATCTCCACCATGTACGTCCACGTCGAGGATGCGCATAGCGAGCCTCAGGCACGATGAGCGTCCATCCCTCAGGTAATATCTTTTCAGCAAAAGGACGCATCATACTGGCATCGCCAGTCATGCCATGCATCATGATGAGAGTAGGCAAAGAAATCCCTCACAATTCCCACTGGAATACGAGTGCTCCGGCAACCCTCAAGTGAATGAAAGAACCCGAACCTTGAACAGTAGCCGTCAAAGAATATTCGCCGGAATTCGAGGGAATGGTTCCAATCGCTCCTTTTTCGGTTGCACCTGAACCCCACGCACGAGTGAGCGGGGAGGCCCCTGCATGGTCTTTCATTGTGAGAGAACCTGAACCGCCTTGGCTAATCTCGACATCAAGATACCAAACGAGGGTATTCCAATCGCCCTCTGATGGATGCCCTTCATCGAGGAAAGTGTCGTACATTTCTTGGTCACTGTTCTCGTAGCGGTTATCGAGTAAATCACGTGCTCGATAGAAGAAGACATCTCCTGAATAACCGTCACGGGCTGAGTTAAGATCCATTCGTAACTGTCGTACGCCTTCATCATCACGCCACACAAAATTTTCCATAAATTCTTTGTCACCGCTGAAGGTGTAGGATATCTCATGCCCTTCAGCAGAAGTAGCCGAAACACGAGCGTTTCCATTGTTGATGGAGTCGGTGGTCGCAGTCCAATCTTGCCCAAACAAAGTGAAAGTCCAAGTGTCACCAACCGTCCACGGGAATGAAAACACGGATTGTGGTTCTCCGTTTTCATATACCGACAACCCATCAAGAGTCATTCGACCGAGGAATGGATTGTGATTGATGACTGCGTGACGCTGTGCTTCACGTTCAGAAGAGATACCAACCTGGTAAACCCCGTCCTCGTTGTCAATTTCAGCAACGACCAAACGAGCACTGTCTTCGCCAAATTGCGGCGTTATGAATGTGTAAAGCCACTGATCTCCGACTTCCCATTCTGGGAGTAAGGTCTGTTCAACTGTGGTTGAATCAGAATCGCTCGAATCTATTGAACTGGTTGTACACCCTGCCAGAATACTGGTGCAAAGCAACAGCAACAGCATAACACCGGCTTTCAACCCACTGCTCATGGCAATAACCCAGCATGGCTCTGTTCAAGAGCCTAACGCATCGAAACGGTTCAGACAAGTTGCCCTGTTCCAGCCAAAACAACTGCAACAATCGACATCAACTTGATCAGAATGTTGAGTGAAGGGCCGGATGTGTCCTTGAACGGGTCTCCAATCGTGTCACCAATGACGGCTGCTTCGTGAGCATCGTCACCTTTCTTAGCGCCTGCGATATGGTCTTGCTCGATGGCTTTCTTGGCATTGTCCCAAGCACCACCAGCATTAGCCATGAACAACGCCATGAGAACACCGGTCACAAGAGAACCTGCAAGAAGTCCGCCAAGTGCATCAGCATCAAGCGCCAATCCAACAACAACAGGCGCCACTACTGCGACAACACCGGGACCCACCATCTCACGAAGAGCTGCCTTCGTGGAAATATCAACACAGGTTTGAGAATCGGGGTAGGTCATATCACCAGCAACGACTTTTTCAGGCCACGTTGTAGCGTCTTCAAGGTCACCATCAAAGGAGGAGTCATTCGACAAACTCTCTCGCATAATAGCGAATTGGCGGCGAATTTCAACAACCATGTCACCTGCAGCCTTACCGACTGAAGTCATAGTCATAGCAGCAACAACGAAAGGCAGTCCGCCACCGATGAGAAGTCCAATCACAACCATTGGGTTGGTCAAAGTGAGGTCGAGGTTGTCCGGGCCGACTGCCGCAGTGTAGGCTGCGAACAGTGCCAGAGCAGTCAATGCTGCTGAACCAATAGCGAATCCTTTGCCGACTGCTGCAGTCGTGTTACCAATTGAATCGAGTTCGTCGGTAATTGCTCGAACATCAGAGCCAAGACCACTCATCTCAGCAACTCCACCTGCATTATCTGCAACTGGCCCGTATGCATCGACGGTCATGGTTACGCCAACGGTAGCAAGCATACCCATTGCAGCCATTGCGATACAATAGAGACCGTAGTCACTGCCGCCAAAGTGGTTCGCTCCAAAGATACCTGCAGCGATCAAAAGAATCGGAATGAACGTCGACATCATTCCGACAGAAAGACCAGCAATAGCGTTGGTAGCTGGTCCTGTCTTGGACATTTCGCCAATGTGAGGAATTGCTTTAGTTGGGATTCCAAATACAGGTTCAATACCAGTATAGTATTCAGTAATGAGGCCAATTGCGATTCCGACAACACTGCCCAAAACTACAGAATGCATAACTCCAATTTCAACATCGATAAGTCCTTGGTTGATGGAGATGTAACCACCTGCCCAAAACAGAATTGCTGCAATGAATGTGGTGTTGCGTAGTGCTGCTGCTGCATCTTTGCCGTTCTTAAGAACATACATTGAGAACACACCGATGATGGATGCAACATAGCCGATAAGGCCGAGGAGAATTGGCATCATGATGTAATCAGTAGCGCCATCAAAACCACTTGGGCCAAAGTCATCTGAACTTGCGATGATCATTGCTGCAATGATTGAACCCACGAAGGATTCGAAGATGTCTGCTCCCATTCCGGCAACGTCACCGACATTGTCTCCGACGTTATCAGCGATGACACCCGGATTGCGAGGGTCGTCCTCTGGAATACCTGCTTCGACTTTACCGACAAGATCAGCACCGACGTCCGCAGCCTTGGTGTAGATACCGCCACCAACACGAGCGAAGAGAGCAATCGAAGATGCACCCATACCGAATCCTGCAGCAGCAGAAAGGTCTGGGTTTGCATCGCCTGCTCCTAGCCAGTATGCAACAAGAGAGATACCGAGAAGACCAAGTCCGCCAACGGAAAGGCCCATGACTGCACCACCGTTGTATGAAACAGAAAGAGCGCCGGCCTTACCGTCGTTCTTAGCAGCCATGGTAGTTCGGCCGTTGGCCGAGGTTGCAGCACGCATTCCAGAGAATCCTGCTGCAACAGATGCAAGTGCACCTGCAAAGAAAGCAATTGCAGTATTCATGTCGTTGAGTTGTGTAAGCGCAACGCCAACAACAACCACGAATATTGCGAGAACTCGATATTCTGCAAAAAGGAAGGCCATGGCACCTTTTTGAATTTCTTCAGTGATGCTAGCAACTTTCTCGTTGTCAATTTTCACTTTGTTTACTTGTTGGTACAGCATAAACGCAACAGCAAGTCCGAAAAGACCCGCACCTGCGGCAATCATTGGTATATTATCCAGCATCATAGAACACCTTGTTATTCCGGCGACCTAAGAACCCCTCATAAGTAGTTCCCTCTAAAAAACACCCCTTAATGGCCTTTAATGAGAACTGAACGGTATTCAACCCGGTTTCATCCGTGCAACTGTTCAAGCAATTGTTGAAAGAGGAGAGGCCTGCAGGGTAGTAGCATGAGCATCACCGCCGAGGAGATCTTGGCTGAGATTGGACCAGTTCAAGAGATACTGGATGAACACGATGGGGTCGTGAATGTCCTTGACACTACAGACGGCAACATCATGCTCTCACTTGACGGCGGATGCAATGGTTGCTCATCTACACCAATGACTGCTATGCAGATTTACTATTCCCTCAAAAAACTCGACCACATCAACGATGTCATTTTCGTGAACGGCGAACTTCCGGAATACATGCGTACATTCATTGACCAAAAAATGGCAAAGGAAGCGAGTCAACCTTCTTCTGGAGCAGAAGAGACAAGTCAACCTCGTGGCGAGATTGTCTAATCATTCTTTTTCATCCTTACCAATCGTATGAGGATTTGCTCCAAATGAAACATTTTCGCCCTTGATGTTCATCCGAGCTGCGATAGCAATAACGATACAAACCAAGGAGAGAGGTTTTGGAAGGTAATTCGATCCCCAAAGCATCCCACCTGATAGCGAAAGCCACCAAAGTACGCCTGCGGCTGCGATCAAGACGATGGCAATAATGTTCTGAACGATGTGTTCAGCCCGAGGTGAGCGGGAAAAGGTCGCAATAAAAGTGAACAACACAGCCGAAATACCGCACAAGGCTTCGGCGAGATGTTCGATGAAGATCACGCTGACCATGAACAGTGCTGCAGGCCGTGGTTCTTCAACATGAAGTTCGACAAGTGAGAGAAAGAGCAACGTTTGAGAAGGGTCGCCGACAACACGAACCATGGCAGGCGGAGGATTCACACTACCTAAGGCACGGCCGAGCGGCCCACCGTATTTCTCTCGCAACCAAATCGCTTCAGTCATGCACCAAGTGGCAGTTCTCCTGGAACTGAACGGCGCCAATGTGTTTCGTGTCCGTTCGTATCAAAACGCCAGTCGAATGCTCGGCGGCTTGACGGAAGACCTCGGAGAATTGGTTTCTACCGGCCGGCTTTTTGAGATGAAAGGAATTGGTAAAGGATTGGGATCAGCACTTACTCAAGCCATCATGGAAGGTGAATGGCCGAGCGATTGGGTGGAATTGCACAATTCGACACCTCAAGGACTCATTGAGATGCTCGGAATCCCCGGACTCGGGCCGAAGCGTATCAAGCTGATGAACGAAGAACTCGGAGTTGATTCTGTTGCGTCTCTAAAGGAAGCGGCTACAGATGGATTGATTGCACCAATGAAAGGATTTGGCAAGAAATCTCAACAACGAATGCTCGATGGAATCGAACTGTTGGCACGGTTCAGGGCTCGTCGGAGATTGGATGTTGGCTTAATGTACGGAGAAGCATTCCAATCAAAAATAGCATCCATTGAGGGTGTAATCAAGGCTCAATTGGCCGGAAGTGCTCGCCGTCGAAAAGAAACCATAGGCGACTTAGATGTCGTTGTTGCTGTTGAAGATGAGCACCACGAGAACGTGGCAGAAGCAATTCTATCGCTACCTGGAATCGCTGATGTGAAAGGTGCTGGAGATTCAAAGATTAGCCTTATTCTTGACACAAGCATATTCGACGGTGGATTTACCGTAGGTCACATTGACCCAAACGTATTGGATGCCATCGGTGGAGATGACTACGAGCAACTTGAGAGTGGGGGAACAATCGATGCACAAGTACGGCTTGTTACTCCAGAAGTATTCCCGTTCACCTTAGCCTACTTCACCGGAAGTAAGGAGCACAACATTGCCATGCGACAACGAGCCATTGATCGTGGGTTGAAGTTGAACGAGTTCGGACTCATCCCCGATGCCAAGGCTGGCGATTTGAAAGGTATGGCTGCAGCCAAGTTTTCTCTTAAAGCATCCACAGAAGAGGACATCTACCGCCACTTAGAACTGGATTGGGTTTCTCCAGAACTGCGTGAAGACACCGGTGAAATCGTTGCTGCGGAGACATCCAACCTCCCACAATTACTTTCGGGGCAGGACATACGAGGCGCACTGCACAACCACACCACACTTTCCGATGGCGAAGCAACGCTGGAAGAGATGGCTGACACTGCACGAAAAATGGGTTGGAATTGGTTGGGAATCGCAGACCATTCACCCACGCTCAAAATCGCAAATGGAGCAAGTGCTGAAGATTTATTGGAACAGGGAGAAACAATTCAACGCTACAATGCAGCATGGGCGAAAGAAGGTACAGATTTCCGACTCTTCCACGGTGTCGAATCAGATATTCTCGAAGGTGGTAAACTCGACCACCCCGACGATGTATTGTCCCAGCTTGATTACACTGTAGCTTCGGTGCACGCCCTCTCCAAATGGAAAGCTCGTGATGAACTGCAAAACACCGAGGAATTGATGCAATGCATAGACCATCCATCAACAACCGTTCTCGGTCATCCTACCGGCCGTATTTTGCAAGGAAGGGATGGATACGAAGTAGACTTGTTCGCTGTACTTGAACACATGGCAGAACACAACGAGGAGGGGCGACTGAAAGCGGTCGAGTTGAATGCAAGCCCCTACAGACTCGACCTCGACTGGAGATTGTGTAAACATGCGAAAGGTCTGGGCGTTCCAGTCATCATCAATCCAGACGCCCACTCAATTCGAGGACTTGCCGATATCAGTTATGGGGTCATGGCTGCACGCAAAGGTTGGATTGAGCCACATGATGTTCTCAACTCGCTCAGTGGTGAAGAACTTCAACGCCGTCTTTCGTAAGCGTGAGCAAACCACACATTCATGACATCCCCCCCACTCCGTTTACCATGCGTCTACTTCGAACGATGATTATGGGAGGAGTCATGCTGATTCCCGGACTGTTGTTGGCGATGATCATTTGGTACATCATGGGCCAACCAACAACAGAACCGATGGAATCGTTGATTTGTAACGGCATACCTCTGCTTTCAGTTTCATTCGGACTGTTCTTCGGTTGGGTTACTGGAGAAGCTTATTCTGTCAAAATGGAGTCGTGAGGCGGTTGCATGACCCATTTCAAAGTGAAACAGTGGGATGAGTTGAAGACATTCTTCACCTCCTTTTTCAGTCATGTGTCTGGTAACGTCGAGCAAACAGTAGACAGCATTCGATTCAGCTCGCCACCCACTATGGTCGAAACCAGCCTCCACTTGTTTCGAGACGGTACATTTGGTGCAAACATGCCGCTTCACGGTATTGAGTCAAAGGTAGAAATGGTGGATTTTCAAACCGAACCTCATCGCGTCACCTTTGTTGGCCAGGGTCTTGAATACATCTACCGAATTCCAACCCAACTAATCTTGACGGAGGAGAGATGAATGAAACGTAAAGACAAGGCAATAAAAATTGCCGCCATGCTTGAGGAATTCTATCCTGAAACTCCAGTGCCTCTCGACCATGAAAACGACTTTCAATTACTCGTCGCTGTCCTCATGAGCGCTCAAACGACAGACCTCAAAGTGAATGAAGTCACACCGGCATTGTTTGCCAAAGCTCCAACTGCTGAAGCCATGGTTCAACTGACTGTCGAAACCATTCTCAATGATATCCGGCAAGTTGGATTAGCTCCTACGAAGGCAAAGAACATACATCGACTCTCCGAACTCGTAATGGAACGTCATGGAGGAACAATACCTCAAACGTTTGAGGAACTTGAAGCGCTACCTGGCGTAGGCCACAAAACTGCTGGAGTGGTGATGGCACAATGCTTTGGCGTACCCGCATTTCCAATTGACACCCACATACATCGACTTGCCGCTCGGTGGGGCCTGTCCAATGACACCACTGTTCAGCGAACTGAGCGTGATTTGAAAGCCATATTCCCGAAAAAATTGTGGAACAAGTTACACTTGCAAATCATCTTCTTTGGAAGAGAATTCTGTCCTGCACGCAACCATGACCTTGAACAATGCCCAATCTGTTCTTGGGCAGCTACGAAGAAACGTATTGCTCAAGAAAAAAAACGCTGAAATCAAACGATTGAGATGCTTCGAGATGCGATATTTAGCAGTACGAGTACACCGATGATTACCGCAGTCACTCGGAGTGCAGTATGTTCGTATTTTTCATCGTACGATTCACGCAGCAAAGCATAACCGATCAACCCTAATCCTAGGGACTGAAGAATGGTTCCGACTGAACCGATAACACGATTGAGGTCATTGTGCGCTTCTGTGTCTTCGGCTATTTTTTCGGTAACGCCTTCCGCTTCAAGGTCATAATCGACCACCGATGGCGGACCGAACATTTCGACAACTTCTACAAAAACAACCGATGCAAGTATCAGAATAACGCCGAGCATCAACCATCGATGGAAGGAATAACTCAGCGGTGAGGTTTGAAATCCCGCAGCAGGTAGGTAAGGCGAGGGTGCAGGAGGGTTTTGGGCAGCGGATGCAGCAGGTGGTGGTGGGGCTTGCATGGCAACCAATCACTGACTGGGATTATGATTGTTGGGTCGTTAAACGCCAAACACAGCAGATGCAGCTTCCAATACCAACGAAGTGATGTATGAAGTGATGCCTGCAACCCAAAGCAGTTGAATTCCTTGACCCATAGCAGTTGTCCATATACCACCTCGCAACCTGTTCGATATGATTGAGACTGCAATAACTTGGAAGAGGATGAGAATTGAAACAATAATTTTGAACATTCGTATATTCTCCCCAACTCCTGAAGCATCTTCCATGACTGGAAGGGCCAATCCTGCGCCGAATTCAGCCAAAGCACTGACATCCGTATTGGTGAAGTTTTCAGCCACACCTGCAATAGAATCGCCAAGCTTGAGGACAATTGCAATGGTAACGTTGAGACTGGTCACCGAAGCAATAAGCAGACCGAGAGCGACACCACGCATGGTATTGGCCGAGAGAGATCTCCTTCTTCGCAACGAAAGTAAACTTCCTACCGACCGAGAAACCATCTCAGCTGTGTCTGCTGGCTTACCTGAAGATTGTGAACCTTCGATGTAGATGCGTGTGTAACGTGATATCACAGCTGAATTGGTATCTGCGTTGAAGTAGTCCCAAGCTCGATCGGAATCAATACGAGTGGACAGTCGCTTTTCCAATCGATCGATAGAACGATCGAGCATACCGAAGTCAATCCCTCGCAAGGCTTTGATGGTGGCTGATGGTTCAGCTGAACGAGCCTGTGCAGTACCACCCAAGGCTCGAATAAAATCGGGATAAGTCTCGTCTCTTCGCAGAACTTGGCGTTCTTCTCTTCCGATCATAATTGCTGGAATAAGCATGGGTGAAAGGGGTGCAGCAATGAAAATGAGACCGTATCGGTCCCATTGATTGGTAACTGCTTCCCAAGATGCTGCGAGTAGGATGACCATGATCACGGTTAGGAAACTGGTGAGAATACCCGCTCCGACAAGTGCTCGGAAGAAATTAAGTCGGAATGGTGTATCCATCTCATCACGAGCAAAAGTTGGGTCTTCGGGGACCGTCGCCCTAAACGCAAAGACTGCAGCGATTTGGATTATAGTGAATACAAGCGATGCCAAAAGAATGAATCGCAATCGGCTGGCCACCATAATTGGTGTATCGGTAGCTGAACCGACTTCGAACAGAACCAAATGGATTCCAGCAATAACAAGACCGAACAATCCGGCTGAGACCAAAGAGACATAGATTTCTTTCATCGTATCGACTGATTCAAGACGAGTATCGTAGAGAGTCGTGTATTGTTCGGCAACCGTCTCTTGTTCAGAACGCATGAACTCGTCGATGGCTTGGCCTGCTTCGATGGAAAACGCCATTCGATCGAGGAAATCTGCCCAAAGCGGACTCGGGCTTTGTTGTGCCACAATACGAGATGCCTCTGGAAGGGATGTGTGCCATTTGTCAACAAGTGTTTCAATTCGTTTGACCTCATTCGCCAACTCACCGTAATCACTCATTTGTTTGAGAATATCGAAAATGGATTGAGCACCTACTTCGCCAAGAGATAAAATACCCATTCGAGTAATGAACATGTGCATCTCTTTCTCAATCATGGTTGCCGACCGTTGAACATCGAGCAATGGATACGCAGCTGCCGCACCTCCTGCCAAGATGGGTAAAAGGATAATCAGAAGAATACCAGCTGCACCTGAGAACAGTGCACCTTCAGCGAGGCCACCAGTGAGGAAAATGAGAAGTAAAGAAAACAGGAATCCTACGATTGCAGCGCCACCGACATAAAAAAGGAGAAATTGCCCAACTGGAATCTCAACGCGACGCAAGGCGATTTGCCAGTAAGACATTCGCTGCATTCGACATCACCTCACGTATGGTTTACTCCAGTCCATGTATCCACGGCTTTATCGAAGTGTTCCCATCCGTTGTTGTAATAGATGCCGATCAAGTCGAAAACATCGTCATAGTGGGTTAATTCTCTCTCCACCATTCGGTCAAGTGCAGCGGCCCTCCTCAGCATTTCATCGTAAATATCACGCTTATTGGAGAATCCGGCCATCGCTGCAATCTTGTTTTCCAACAAATGGCTTTGGAACATTCCACGGAAATAGTGCTTATCTTTGACAGGGTCCCATTCGAACATTCCACGAGTGAGTACTCCGTCGCTGTGCTTGTTGTATCCGATAACTTCGTCGATTCCTGTTACACGTCGAGCAATTCCGCCACCGGGTGCTTCAACCACTTCTTGGAAAATTGCGAAATTCAAGTTGTCAAAAAAGCGAATTGGAACATTAATTGGGTCACCCGTAAATCTTTGAATCATTTTAACGATGGACGATGCGTGGAATGTAGCAATAACCGGGTGACCAGTTTGCATAGCCTGAAATGCAGTAGCCCCTTCAATACCGCGAATTTCACCGATGATAATGTAGCGAGGACGGCTACGAAGAGCTGCCTTAAGCAAGTCGAACATCTCGACCCGAGATTCTTCGTTCTTCGAGGAACGAGTAACGAGCCGCTGCCAAATCTTGTGGCGCACCTTCACTTCCGGGGTATCCTCCGCTGAGTAAATCTTAACGTTGTGGTCAATGAACGGCAAGATAGCATTGAGTGTCGTGGTTTTACCCGATGCAGTTTCTCCAGAAACAAGAACGGACATACCGTATTCAAGGCAAATCCAAATGTAAGCAGCAACCTGTGACGAAATTGTGCCCCAAGCAATGAGTTGCGTAATCGAGATGGTTTCCTCTGCGAATTTACGGATGGTAAACGACGGTCCAAGCATTGAAACGTCGTCTGAGAAAATAATGTTGATACGTGAACCATCGAGCAGTGCACCGTCAATAATCGGTTTATTGTCAGAAACTGGTCGTCCAATTCGCTCTGACATTGCTCGTAAGAAGCGCGAAAGGAGTTCTCTATCACGGAACCGAATGTTGGATGTAACCATTCCAAACACTTTGTGGTCCATATGTACGTGTTTCAATCCTATCGAGTGAATATCTTCCAGCATTTCATCGGAGAGAAGTGGCTCCAGTGGACCGTTACGAATTAAGTCCCGAACAACAATGTAGCGTAGTCGTTCTCTCTGGGCTTCAGTGACAATAAGACGCTTGTCGTCCATACCCAACATTTCCCAGAAGCGCCCTTGACGGCGTACGTTCGTGAGTGCTTCAGTATCGAGGAGTGTGTAACGCTCAATCATCTGTGAGAGAATGTTTTCAAATTCGTCATCCGTGGTGAATGATGGCGCTGTTGGAGCCTCTTGCAGAAGTGTTTCTATGAGACCGCGACGGATATTTTCCTCTTCTTCAGAAAGTTGAGGTTCGAGGCCAAACCAAAGAATCTGTCCTCCCCCCTCTTCATCAGCCGGAGGTTCGTAAATGTGAACAAAAATTGGTTCTTTTGTAATGTAAATGAGGTTGTAAGGTCTTTCTTTCTTTGCGTCACGATCCAACTCACCGTAGTAGATAGGACGTGAACCATGGCTCGATTCGAAATCTCGAACCCATTCTGCGACGTGCGGGTGCGCACTCATGACCGAGTTGAGGTCACCTTTGGCAAATCGGGGCTCATCTTCGACCATCATAACACCTCATCAGCTAACCGCCGTAATATCAACGATGAAGCCCATTCCAGGCTCGACACGCCATCCAATGGATGTTTGAATAGGACCAGCAGCTCGCAAGAAACGTGTGATGACGATGTTGCGCTTAATCTCGCCACCAATCATTGCCGTTTGCAAATCAAGAACGACTTCAGCGGATGCACGTAATGTGTGCATGAGTTTGTGGTCCATTTCTTCAGGATCCACACAAAGCATCAACGAACGACCCTGTGAACACACTTGGCGTAATCGTTGCATGAGTTGGAATCGACTCGTATCATTAAGATCACTCGGCATAATCGAACTGGCAGAATCAATGATGACGACATCTGCGAGTTCAATGGCTTCGGATTGAAGAACTTCTTCGAGTCCGACGTTCGGCAATGATTCTGCGATGGTTCCAAATCGGCTGAACACCAAGAGGCGTCCTTCTCGGATGGCGTCAGTGACTCCATAACCAAGTGATTCCATTTGCTCTACCCATCCGCGAGTTGTCAATTCAGTCGTGATGACAAGAACTTTGACACCATTTTCAGCAAGCCCGTAAGCTAGACGTTGGGAAATGAGGGATTTTCCACCACCTACTGTACCCTGTAGCACGTACAGAGAGCGATTCGGCATTCGGAGTCCCATCGAGTCGGCAAGAGAGTCCGTTTCCAGTTCGTATGGGAATCCGTCTTCCTTAGGCTTGTGAGCCGTGGTGAAAGGGTCTTCCTTGACATGTTCATCCATTAATGCGCACCTCTTGATTGAAACTTGCACTGGAAGAAATTCCGGAGACGAATTCTGAGGCCACAGTCACGAATATACTAATGTCGGTGTTGTCGGTATACGAATTGAACGTGTTGTTCGATACAGTCACTTCAAGCAAGACATTGGGATTCCAAACCGTAGGCGTGGGAGTTCCCAAAAACGAGGTAGTTACACCCACAGCGGGAACTGAGAGGCCATCAATGAGGACTTGCATTTGGGTTTCATCCATTGGGTGTTCTCCGGTATTGAGGATGTAGAAGGTGATTTGATGGTCCGCTCCAGACCGGTCAATGTTGACGTTCATGGGGTCACCAGCAAAATCAATAGCAACTTCCTCTGAAAGTTGTAAGCCCCTTTGTTGTTTTTGAATGACTTGAGAAGTGGATGACCATTCTTGAATCAAAACTGCACTGGCGGAACTGGAGATCAGCAATGCGCTGATGAGCATGATGTATGTTGAAGCACCTCCGTCAGCCATAGTAACACCTCATGATGCCGACCGCACCATAGTCGTGGGGCCAACTGTCATTGCCAAACGTTCGTATTCAGTATTCGTGCTGAGTTCATCGTTCCAAAACAACTGCAATGTTTCACCAGAATACCAATTGGTACTGGCCCCAGCGAGAGCTGATTGCAAAGAATCTTGTGATTCAGTTAGTGTCTCTGGCTCTTCGCCGTCATAGAACACCCAAACTTCATCGCTTTTCAGCGTATCAGGGCCTTGGTTGGTTATGTTTGCGTAAATGTACTGATGAAAGACAGGTGCATCAAATGTAGCAGGACTTGTCGGAGATTGAATCACATTCGACATATTGTATATAGTCCATGTTGGGGTTGCAGAACTTGGGCAGAAACCGTGGTTGGTGATAACCACGTTTCCTACATCAATCTCTCCACCTGTTGTTGTGAATGTAGCAGAAAATCCGCCGCATTCATCCGAACCAACATTTGCTTTCAAAATCCCATCAAAGTATCCTGTTCCTTGATTACCTGCTGACATTGACACTTCGTGTATGACATGCTGAGCAACGTTCACATCGTCAATGGTAAAACTCGGGTCCGGAACTGAGGCGCTTTCGATTGCATCCAAACCGGTTGCAACCTGTGCGTCCAAAGCTGAAATGGCCATTGAAAAGACCACAAGCATTGAGATCCCAACAATGAGACCTCCAATTCCGACCGAAGCGCCCATATCAGAGTTCACCTCGAAGCGACTGAACTTGACGCCATGAACTAATCAATGACGAAAAGACCAGTAATTCTTTGTGCGACAAATGATCGTCTAATGCTGCTTCTGATTCACCAGGGGCTGCCAATTGAACAATTGCAAGGACTGCACGTCCTTCCTGTTCTGACAACATACCCGAGGACATTGCTTTCTGAGCAAAACTAACCGCAGCCATTCCAGACATGCTGTCAAGAAGTAAGGCTGAAACGGTTGGCGCACCTACCTGATTCGCATTTGCAGTCGCACCCGTTGAAGGCGCATGCAAGAATGGATTCGCAGCGAGTGCTTGTGCTTCATACAATTCGACCAGTGGAGCTTCATCAACGCTTTTCAGACGGTCCATGCCTGCCGCAGAGATGACTTCGCCACTTGCAGTGACAATGGTGTCTCCGCTCATCATGGATTCTTCTCCGACAGATTCAGACGAAGCGGTTAGATTCCCTTCAGCATCCACAGTAGGGGCTGCTTGCGGGGTATCCAACCGAACTTCCACCATCCTCAAAACATCCTCGACCATGTCGAGGCGACTGCTGATGAGGCGCTCCAATCCAGATGTGTCGACGGTTGTGCTCGCAGGAACAGGTGTCGAAGGGGCAAGAGTTGCCGCTACTGTTGGAACACTTCCAACGCTGTTCATACGAGCTCGTGTCGGACTAGGACTGATCGTCCATGCATCGTCTTCGCTGAGTTCTCCTTCTTCAGGAAGAGGGACTTGTTCAATGGCGATATTCGCCATAATTTTCAGTCGTTCCTCCGTAAGGTCTGCATCTGCATCTCTGTTTTTATCTGCGTTACCGCTAAATGGCCATGCCATGATAAATCCTCCCAAGGGCTGTAATGCCTTTTGGCATTGGTGCCCTTAGATGCAATCAGATGACAAGTGATCCAGCATCTGTGCTTCCGATGTCCAAGGTTTGGAAAGTTGTACCGCCGCTACCGACGTGAAGGTAAAGTTCAACCTTGTTGTCTCCGCCTGCAGCACTGCAATCTACACCGTTTCCGTTGTCGTTAGCATCGATCCACATAGCGTATCCAGTCCCTGGATTCATGATTCCAGTTGCGGAATCTAAAGCATTGTTATCTGGCTCATCTTCGCCCATTTCAGCAACAGCACCGCCTGCGGTGAACGCAACTCCAGCACCATCAGGGTCTCCAATGAATCCTTCAACAACGCCGTCGTCACAGAAGAACTGGAACGAAATTTCGTCGAGAGGTGCAGGTTCGCTACCAGGAGCGAGACGAACATGGAACATGTATGCTTCAGTACTCGAGAAACCATTACCAACGTCATTTCCGGCATCGCCGTTAGCGACAAAACCAGCTGAAATGAGGACCTTACCTGCCATGTTGTCGGCAGTGTCATCACCAGTAGTTTGAGCATTTTGTTGGAGTTTTTCAGCAGTTTGAATGATGACTGCTGCAGCGACTGCAGCAACCAAAATCAAAGCAATAAAGACAATCATTGCACCGATACCGATAGCAGCGATTTTGTCTTCTTGAATATCGTTACGAGTATTTGGCTTCATATTACTTTCGCCCCCGCTGTAATGTCAGCACCATAATTCAAGGTTTCATATGTGAAACCTCCAGCGCCAGATTGGATAATCAATGTGTGGTCTGCGTTTTCCGCAGGAGCACAGTCATTGAGTGTTGCAGTTTGAAGTGTAATGTCGTAGGTCGATCCTGGAACCAGAGTGGCACTCAGAGCAGCCACTCCAACGAGGCTAGAAGACGTAAAGTCTCCAGCATCTACACCAGCAGTACAGACAATGTTCCAGTCAATATTTGCTGGGTTGATTGCATCTGATCCTGGAGCAAGTTCGTAGGTAATGTACAATTCACCAGCATTAGGAATCATGACGTTCTTGATGACCACTTTCGAGGACAGCAAAGAAGTCGTTTCTTCACCGGTTGTTTGTGCATTCTGTTGCAACTTTTCAGCAGTCTGAATAATGACCGCTGCTGCAACCGCTGCAACCAGAATCAGTGCAATGAACACAATCATTGCACCAATACCAATAGCAGCGACATTATCGCTATTTTCGTTCTTATTTTCTTTCATATTTTTCACCATTTTTTAATTTTATATCCCCCATGTAGGGTGGAAAAGGATTGAGTTAAGAAGAACCTCCAGAACTCATTGTGATTCGAAGTGGAATTCGAATAATTGCCACTTCGTCAGGAGCGAGGCGTTCCACAAATGGAACTGCATCAGCGGTGTAGCCTGGTGGGAACCAAGGCGAGAGAAGGATATCAGCAAGGGGCTCCATCGAGCGGTTTTGTGCACGTATGGTGACAAAAACTTCGCCAGTACGGATTTCATAACCTGTCGTAATCGCGAGTTTACGCGACAACGGTATTTCGTCTGCACCGTAACGCCGGTTGGCTGACACATTGAATCGAACTGGTAAATTTCCTCCCGGAGCGATTGTTGGCAGGTCGACCGATGAAGGCGTAGATACCCAGCCCTCGGGCACCGGCGGCGAGAGGCGCATTGGAGGCATTGCAACAGGCCCGTCATTGATAATTCGAACGACCAACACGCCTTCATCCCCTCCAGCAGGCCAGCGTGTTTCAAGGCCCATCCAGAAATGTCGGAACAAGAACGGATTAAGCGTCGATGTGTTTCCACCGATTAAATCGTCGACAAGGAATTCAACTTCACCTGCAGCTCCACCTACATCTCCGATTTCAGCTGCTCCTGTCGCACTCCTCAAACGAAGGAGAATCGTTTCAATATCGTTCTCGCTGATTTTCTTTTCATTGAGCAGACGGTGGAGCATAGCAATGTTTCTGCGTAAATACAGCACGTCTTCTTCGAGAACGGCAAGCGATGACTCCGCCTTGTCGACGCTAGACAGAGCACGGCGAAGTTTGTGCGTTTGCAAGAAACTCTTTGCTTCACTGATTTCAAGTTCAGTACCGGCAAGGGAATTTGTATCGTCCTGAGCAATTCCGAGAACCATCGTCTCTAAATCCCGGGGAAGCGGACGTTCTGGACTCGATGACGAAGGCATTGGTGGGAAAGGAGGTATCTCCTCTCCAGCATCAGCCTGTATGGCTGCGGATGCCTCATTCGAGGGTTCACTTGAGACTTCATCCTCAAACTGAGGCATTTCATCAAGAGTTTTCTGCTCAAGTGAGGGGTCGACGAGTTCTTCATCAGGCATCATCGTTCACCTCCTCGTTTGAAAATAAGTTCTCGGGATTCAGGGCTTGTGAGGCTTCTGCAGACCCGAAGATGTCATCCAGATTGAGTCCATCTGCTGCGAGTTCGTTGAACAACCGAGCTGGGTCGCTCAAATCACGCTCGATTCGAATGGCCTTTACCTCGATGTCGGTGAGGCGTCCGTAAAGTTCGCCGTACATGTTGTTCGCACGGTTGATCAGGAACCAAACACCTGCCATCACTACGAAGACATAAGTCGCGATACTAACGACATTTGTCCGATCCTCGGTGAGCATTGGTGGAATTCCTAGAATAATGGCAAGCATACCAAGTACCGGCATGCCAAGAATTGTGCGGAGTTGGCGGCGGCTACTGGCAAGTTCTTCGAAGTGGTCTGCATACAGTGTCGAAATGCCTCTTCGAGCGCGTTGGTAGTCTTCGTGCAGGAGGCGGAATTCGTCGGTGCTCTTCCACGTCATCCTCCATATCCACAATGCAGCAAGTGTGAGCACAACAAAGCCCCACCAAGCGAATTGGAAGATATGGAAGGAGAAACCGAAACCAACAACACCTGCATAGATTGCCAAGAGTCGGAAATTATCGTTTTGTGATGTTAAGCGGAAGAGAATAATGGATACCAGCAGGCAGGTAACAGCTGCCACGAAACTGACAGAAACACCTGGCGACCATGAAATAACGTCCTCCTTCAATGTCATTTTATCGTTCAAAACAACATTGTTTTCCATGAACGAGGCGTTAAGCGATGCAACACATGATACTTCAGAGCGCTGAGACCACCAATCGATTGAATCAGCGGTGACGACCCATGTGAATGTTCGTTCTTGGGTCGCAAAGAAGAACGGAATCATCGAGTAGTTGAGCCCCGAAGCGACTGAACGATTCAACAATGCGGGAGTCTCAGAAGGTAAAGTTGAGACAGTGAGACCCTCACATTGCAGGTCAACGACCACATCAAGGGCCGTAGCAGAACCGACGTTTTGAACAACGACTGTAATCGTGCTTTGTGTACCTTCTTGGAATTGACCTTCATCTGAAGAGATACTCTTAATCATCGGATCGGCAAACACTGCCAATACAAGTGAGAACGTTTCCTCGTCGTAGACTGAGTAGCCGTTGTTTTCATCGGGGTGGTAGAGCCTGAATGTCAAATCCCAACCGTCACCGGGCAGAATAAATCCTTTCGTAGGAGTCTCTGCTTCAATCCGAATAGAGGAAGGATTCCATGCTTCAAGCTCAAGCAGACTGTATCTCGAGGTGGGGCCAAGTGAAGTCGCACCACATTCTTGGTCGAGATTTAGAGGATGGACATCTGAGGTCCCGTCAAATTTGTCAACAATAAGAGAGAAGTTCCAAGAATACTCAAACTCGGACAGGCCCATCGATTCGAGGTTCAACAGACGTTCAGCGTTACAAAGTTCAATCATGTAAGCCACTTCGCTGCCGTTCCCTGTTGGGATGTTTGTGTACGGGAGGAATACATCGACAAAGTCGCTGTTAATGTCAGGCTCGATGCCAATATCGCCCGTGGAAAAGAATCGAGACATTACGAGTTGTGTTGTGAACTGACCACTGCCTTCCACTTCAGTCTCTGTTGGGTCGAGGAAAAGGGTCAAATCTGCAGTCAATGAAAGAAGCGGCAAGTCGACGGTTCCAACCGCCGTGAACGAGTGTACAACAGGCGTGTTTATTGGCAGAACAATCAATGACGGTTGAGTCACCATTTCCCAATCTGTAGAGAGATTGGTGAGGCCAGGGCGAGTAATTGCATATACGGCATTGACGGTGACATCCTTGTTGCCCGTGTTCAAAAGCGTGACTTCCCAAGTGCGAGTGGATTTTGGTTGGAACTCCATGACATCAGGCCAGTCAGAAGATTCAACAATAAACAGTGGCTGAATTAACAACTGAACTGTGTGCGTACTGTAAACAATTCCAGTCGTAGAATTGACGGCAGTAATGGTCAGATTGTAGACTGAGCCTTGTACCAGTGTATCAGCACCACCAAGGCTTGGGATTGCAACGTTCACACTGTCTGAGTACGTTTGATCGATGGAAAGAACTTCGGTGAGTTCCGATTTTGAAAGTGTAATGTTGCCTTCAACAGCCAAAGTAACCTTGACTGTTTCCTGGAGGTTTCCGTTGTTGATTATGTCAAAATCGACTTGTTCCATTTGACCGGGAGTTACTGCCTTCTGTTCAGGAGCAGAAATTCCAATCGAATGGTTTTCAGTAATATTGGCGACAACATTCGAGGAAAGAAGAATTTGACCGTTGTTGGTTGAAACCCAAACTGTTGTCATGTAGAATCCGTCAGAGTCGGCATCACCGTTGGCATTCATTTCTATTCGGATGGTTTCTTCATATCCTGCTGCGATAAAAACACTCGAAGTTATCGGAGATACGATGCTGAAATCCACATCACCTGCCAAGGAGTTATCCAACCAAATCTCGTAGTCTGCAGGCGCATTGCCAGTGTTTTTGATGACAATGGAAGTAAAGGTCGAATCTGTTACATCGAGTTCAAGCGACTGATTCGTTGGAGTAAGGCTGCCGTTGAAAATCTGACCTACAACCACATAGAATACATGCTCGCTGCCAATCAATAAACCTGAGACTGGATCCTCAATTCGAACCGTGATTGGCTGATTCAATCCAGCCGGCGCAAGTGGGTCAGTTCGAATGTTAAACGTCACGACTTGGATGTGTGCAGCGTTACCGGAGGAACCATCGAGCGTACCGTCAGCAATATCTGCAGTCAAATTGGAAATATTTTGGTCGTTATCGGAAAAGTTGGCAGTCCAATTTTCAGGGAGATTGTCTACGATTCGCAAGCGATATGACCCCACATCGTTGCCTGTGTTGGCAAAGCGCATAGGAATCGAACTGTCGACTCCAACCGGCACATCGTAAGGGCCGTTATCTAAGAAATCACCATCGATGACTTGAGGAATGACGATTGTGTAATTTCGGGTAAGAGGAACTGCGTTCACACCACTACCGACCAATGCTGCGCTTAGTGTAGGCGTGATGGTCAGTGAAGCTGCAAAGGTACCTGCGACAGGATATTGATTGGCTTGTGGGCCGATAATGTCCAAGGTCGTGTTCATACTGTCGCCGGGTTGTAGTCCGGAGTAGAGCGGGTTTGAAACAGAAACCGACCAGCGGTCGGCCTCTCCAAAACCACCCTCATTCAACGCAGTGAAGGACTTTGAAGTCGTAAGTGTAGCGTCCAAGGTCTCGGTTAACAACGTGGGAAGATTGTGGATGACGCGCAAATTCAAATCGATGTTTTGAACAAGTTGAGTGCCAGTGAGTGTTTGTTCGATTTCTTCGACAGAGAGGTATTGTGGTTCAGGGTCCAAGCCTGGGTCAACAACGATCACGGGTGACACTTTGATTGGAGCTGTGTCTTGAGAGGGTACGCCTCCACCTATTGGTTGGCATTGAATCCATACATCGAGTTCATCACCGGCCATATTGTATTCGCTGGTGACGATTGGGTTTTGGATTGCAGGAGCAGTAAGCGTCACGACAACTTGGGTTGTAGCGCCAGATGCAACAGGAGGTGTGATCGATGGGCTGACCTCCCAGGTCCAGTTGAGTGTTGCGACCGACAACCCGGTCGCCAAAGTGTAGGTCGTTGTGACACTTCCAGTGTTTGTAATTTGGGCAATATACTGCGCCTGACCACCTGGATTGATGGTCTTGATTGAAGAGTCTTCAATCAGCGTAACATCGCCTTTGAAGAAATCACCAACCATCACACGACCTACTCCCGAGATTTGGTAATTGTCGGGAGAGTTAACAGAGGTGAATGTAATAGTAATCTTGTCCGTTTCCGAACGAACTGCGTTAGCGGGAACATTGACATCGAGAGTGACTAGGCGAATGGAGCCAGCGGGAAGCGTGGCGCCAAAAGAGGCGGAAGAAACATCAGCCCATGGTTTGTTTTGGGTGACCGAGATGGTGAAGAGGTCGGATTCCACACCGGTGTTTTTGACAACGAATGTGATAGCAGTCGTATCACCCGGCTCGACAACAAGCGTGGCTGGTTCGATAACGACTGCATTGTAGTCAGAAAATTTCACCCATGATTCTCGAACAATAACTGTTTCAGTCCATGAAGTACCGTCGAACTTGACCGATGCTGAGATATTCCAAACGCCCGTGAGTGCTGAGCCATCTACATCAGCGCTTAGAACGCCAGATTCTTGGAGAGTTGCTGATGAGGCAGGATATGAACCTGGTTGAAGTGTAACTGTGCCCGATGTGAAGGTGATCACCGTCGGAGTAGGCGTCGAGTTATCGGTAAGGACGATTGTCATTGTAGCGGAGATTGGCTTGACTCCTGAGTTGGTAACCGATGTATTGAGGGTTGAGATGGCGTTTGGTAGTGCCATTCGGTTGGTGGTAGGTGAATCTGCGGGGAAAGTATTACCCATCACATCTCCAAGATGTTTGTTTTCTACAGAGAAAGCAAAGCCAACATCTTGAATATTGTTGAGCAAATCATTTCCTGTCTCTTTGGTGGAGACCAATTTTATCCTAAGTTCTTGCCCAGCACCGTTCGTTGCAATCCATGAGAATGATATCGGCGTGAGATCAACTTGCCCTGAAGCACCGCTCACGCTACCCATCGAGATGCTATCGACATCCGTGAATCCAAGAGATGGCGAGCCTTTGTGTTGCAAGACAATCCAAAGCTCGTCGTTTCCAGAACCGACCGCTGAAATGTTTGCGGTGACGATGTGTTCGCCAGGTTCAAGGAAAAGGCTTGAACCAATCACTGCGGAACCTGAATTACTGAGTTGCAGTGGATTTCGGAAGTAAAAGTCGAGCGTTGCACGTCCGGAGGTAGACGATGAGGTGCTGGATTCCTCGGCATCAGCAAACGGCAGATACATCGGCAACACAAACAGTGCAACAAGCAGTGCTGCCAGCAGAGATTGACGATTGGCATGTTCACGCAGGAGTGTCACCCCCTGGAGAGTCGAAACGAGCGATGGTGACCTTCTTTCCTTGACGGCGCCACTGCATAAGGAGTTGCTCAAGGAGGCGCTCATGGTCGATGTCTGAGATGCCAAGGCGGCGGCGTTCCTCCCACAGAAGCATCTGCTCAGTCTTGGTAAGAAGGGCGTCTCTGAGATACAATTCCAGCGTACGGCGGTATGCATCACGGTCAGAAACTGCGTAAACAATCGTGTCTCCGGGAAGTTGATCCGCACGATTTTGAATGAGGTTGCCGAGGGTAAGAGCCTCGTCATATGTGATGTCTCGCTTATCCAAGTCGGTTTGAACTGCACTGGCAATGGTTTGCAAGTCAAACCGCGTGTTGGTACGCTGTATTCGTTTGGAATATCGGCGGCTTCTACGAGACAATCGGACCGCCACCATGATTATCCTTGTGACCTGCCGGTTATTGAAAGAATCGGTCAGCACACCCTTGCCAACCCGATATGCGGTAAAATCTACCCGTATCGCATAAAAGACTCACTGAGGGCAACTAATTGACATTTTGGCATTTGACATCAGCATGCCCCAGGACACGGAGAAAAGCAATGTTTCATGTCCTGTGAGCCGCACGACTTCTCCATGAGCGACGCAATTACACACGAAGTCGGCAATTCAGCACCTGCATTCGAATGTCTAGATTCCAGTGGCAATGTCCACAGCTCGGCTGCCTACCAAGCAGACGGAAAAACTGTCATACTGTACTTCTACCCTCGAGATTCAACCCCCGGATGCACAACACAGGCTTGTGACTTCAGAGACAACTTTGCCCGGCTAACGACAGAAGGATTCATTGTTCTTGGCGTCTCAAAAGATTCCGAAGGCTCCCATGAAAAGTTCATCGCAAAGCAGGAACTAAACTTCCCACTCCTCATGGATCGTGACGGAGAACTGCATGAAAAGTTCGGAACATGGCGATTGAAAAAGAACTACGGCCGAGAATACATGGGTTGTTCTCGGTCGACATTTGTAATCTCACCCGATGGAAACTTCACTTGGCTTCGATACAATGTCAAGGCGAAGGGACACGTTGGTATGCTCATGAGGGAACTCGGACTCGGTGAATGAGGGATTCAATGCCAACTGAGGCTTCATTGAGCGGGACTCGAATCGATTTGGGGGGCGGATCAGTTGCTTGGTCACCCTGCCACATCGGCGAGGGTACAGTAATAGGTGTGTCCTGCTCAATTGGCTCATTAGCTCATATCGGCCGAAACGTCGCATTAGGAAACGGATGTCGAATTCAAGGGGGTGCTTACATTGCCGACGGATGCGAACTCGCCGATGGTGCATTCATTGGTCCGAATGCAACTCTGTTGAACGACAAGTACCCTCCTTCACAGAATCCACAACAATGGCAGTCGATTCATGTCGGAAAAAATGCCGTCATTGGAGGAGGTGCAACGATCTTACCAGGGTGCAATGTCGGTCAAGGTGCTGTACTGGGTGCTGGCTCCACCCTCACAAAGCAGCTACCTGAAAACCAAGTATGGGCAGGTCAACCGGCAACGTTCCTCATGATGCGGAAAGCATACGATGAAAAGCAACTGCAACTCAAACACTCATTGGGCACTGGAGGCAATTGAATGGATAGAAAGGCAGTAGTTCTCGATTATCTAAAGAAATGCAATGCATACGCAGAAAAATCGATTGCGCGGAAACTCGAACGTGGTGAAGAAGACGAGACTGCGTCTTGGATATCCTACATTGAGTTCAACAACCACGCCATAGAAGAAATCCAAAACGGCACACTCAACAAGTGGTTTTCACCAATGCCGATGACCAACATGGACCATGCAAGGCGAATGGACGTTGAAGCCATTGAGCATGCGCAACGTGCAGGATGGTTGTCCGGACTGCTTTCGCCACGGCCGCTCGTCCTCGCTTCGACCCAAGACGAGCACGGTAACAAGAATCTCGCACCTTACACCTCTGTGATGGCAGTATCTACCGGTCCACCTTTGCTTATCGCTTCGTTCAGTTGCAACCGTGAGGGTCGATATCGGGACACACTCCACAATCTTCGCTCTACCAAACGTGCCATTCTCCATTTGATGCCGAGCAGCATTGAGATGGTGAAAGCGATTGATGAAACCGCGGCGCCTTTGCCACAAGGTGAAAGTGAATGGAACCTCTCCGGACTCACTGAAAGTCCTCTTGACCCACTGCTCATCAACGAAGCAGTTGCTGCACTCGAAGTCGAATACATCGAAGATAGGGCACTCCCGGATGCCGTAGCAAGGCTCGCAGTACTGCGAGTTACGGGGCTATGGACTTCTGAATCCACAATTCCACCGAGTGGACTGGACATACTGTGTCAGCACGGTCACGACCGTCTCTCTCCTGCCCCGAGTGATTGGGGAGAGAAGGTATTGAAGCACTACGGTGGACGCAAACTATCGTAATGATTTCCACATCTCTGCAAGTCCTTGACTGAGCGAAGTCGTTGCTCTCCAACCAAGTCGAGATTCTGCCTCAGAGCAATTTGGCAGACGACGGCTCACATCACCATGATATCCCTCCTCATGATGTACCTCGGGCATTGGCTGACTCCAAGTTGGATCTGCAGCTGCAGCATCAAAAACCGCCTGTTGAAGCGATTGAATAGAGATCTCCTCCGTTGAACCTATGTTGAAAGCAGCTCCAGCAAGCGGCGTACCGTCCAATGCAGTATCCATGAGTCCTGCGCGATAAAAACCGTCAACTGTGTCCGCAATCCATGTGAACGATCGAGTTTGTGTACCCCCATTATGCATTTTTAGAGGCGTATTCTCTAGGACAGAAGAGAAAAACATGGCTACAACTTGACCGTATTCGTCACCGAGCAAACGCGGCCCATAGGCGTTAAACGGCCGAACAATTCGAACATCTAAGCCGTCCCGTGCAGCGTGTTGACAAGCAATTTCATCGAGATATTTGCTGGCACCATAGGAGTGCCTTTGATGAAGTGAAGGGTCGGTAAATGTCATCTCATTGCCGTTTTGAATCGGTTGTTGTTTAGCTTCACCAAAGGCTTCTGGAGAGGATGCAAGAATGTATCGCGCATCGTAGGACATCGCCAGTTCCAATGTCCTTAGCGTTCCATTGATGTTCACATCAATCACCGAATGTGCAGCCTCATGAAACCATTTGGTACCGTTTACTGCAGCCAAATGAAACACAATATCCACACCTCCTAAGACGTCCATTGCATCGTCAAGGCGGTCTACATCACGAACATCACCTTGCATAAAGTGAAAACGAGCGTTGCCTTCAATCGAGGCAAGGTTCGACTTTCGTCCTCTGAAAAGTGAGTCATATGCAAGAACAGTATGGCCCTCTTGAATCAATCTCTCGCACAACGAAGAGCCTATGAAACCGGCACCTCCGGTGACAAGAATTCGTTGTAAGGCCATACCGACACCTCATTTTTTGCGTTCAAGGACTGTGAGAGTCACGACACCTTGTTCTGATTTCAATTCGACAATATCTCCATCGTTGACATCCATGCAAGGGTCTGAATCAAACCCGTGGCCGTATGGAAGATCCAACAATGAACACGCTGGAAGAGTAAGAGGGCATACATCTCGGTTGACAATGGCCTTCGGACCTTTCCCGGTGTACAATAAACCCATCAAGACATACGGAGCAACCGTTGAGCCCGAGCCCTTAGGGTAAATGAGAATCGAATTCTCGATTGCTCGTCCGTCGAGTGGGTGACCGGTTTCCTCGATGACACCGGTATCTCGATGTACATAGCCAAGATAGGTAATAGGGACATCCGTTACCATTGCAGGTCCTTTCAAACAAAAGTCTCCTTGACTCTCGAGCGGAGAGCCCGTTAGCACTGCATCGCCGGTTTGAACGGTTTTGGCACTGGCATGTTGGGGTTGTGATTTCGCTTCCAGTACGGGCTGAGGGCCTGCTGAAAGTGATGCATCAAAAGCGTGCGACACGCAGTCATGAATGGACATCACGCTTGTCGGCAACCGGTTGAGTCCGCTGGTAAGATAGTGTTCGGCCTTGAGTGAATTGGTGAGCAAATGGTTGTAGTGTGCTCGGTTATACGGTGTGACTTCGGGACACGTGTCTTTCAAAAGAACAGCACCCGCACTTTCGAGAAGGGCAATGCTACCATCGGCCAAAGCCAGTTCGTAATTTTCACCGCTGGTAAAGACCCATAATCGCTGATCGGGAATCTTGGCGCCCATCTCTGCATGGGAGCGAACTGCTGCTGCTGTAATTCGAATTTCCTCTAAACTTGCTTGAGGACAGCCTATGACGACTAAATCTACTTGCCCTGTGGGAGCAAGATCAGCGTAGCGAGCTTCAAGATCGGCTTGTGTAAACACCAATTCACCTTGCCAACCAGCTTCTGGAGCCATCCAATTACCTTGTTCATCTTTCAACAGAGGAGGGTCTGCAGACAGACCTTCTGCCCACAACATTGGAGTTCCGTAATTGGCTGCTGCCGCAGTAAGCGCCTTTTTTCGAGCAAAACTCGCCCGAGATGGAAGTCCTTGGATGAAGGGCATAGGGCCCCATGGCACATCCCAGTCTGGTCGAACTTGCTTTCCAATCCAATCTCCAAGAATCGACCAATCAGAAAGCGTCTCAAGTTCACAATCGATTCGAACAAGGATATTTGGAACTCGATTTTCCTGAAGGTGAAGTCCCCAACACGGAGCATATCCTGTCAGTGCTGTCGCTAAAGCCGAAAGGCCGGATTCACGGTTTGTGATGAGGGATGTCCACGTGTTTGAGAAACATACTGCATTGGACTCCGCCCATGACGCAATGCCGCTCTCTTCGTCAACTCCACGGTCGTATGGTGTGCACGAAAGCGTCGCTTGAATGCCAAGTTCGGAATAAGCCTCAACAATTTCGAATTGCTGTTCAAGGAAATCGGGCCAATCAATATCCATTTCCTTCATTTTCTCTTTGTCACAACCTGCAGAATTGAGTGTCGTAGGAATCGATACTTTACCATCACCTGAACTTGAAAGATCCGATAAGAAACGACGAAGTCCATGACCACCGGTAATGACTGAAACGCCGGAAACATGAGCATGGTCGACTTCAACAAAGCCACTTGCTCCAGCAGTGCCCGCAAGGTCAACAACCAATCGAGCCGCTTTCTGACGGGTCGGACCTTCGCCACCTGCCAACTGAGATGCGAGACGTTTTGGGAGTTCCATACCCATGTGCAGTTCAAGGACGCTCATGAACTCACCCCTTACCTCGCGTCACCCG
>QQRW01000038.1:0-54061 GCA_003602605.1 Candidatus Poseidoniales archaeon
TGTACCACAGTGCCAGGAGGAAAAGTGAGGCGAAGCCCTAAGAAGAGCGAAGGTTGCCCATAATCTGAGGGTCACTATGTCTCGTTCAATCTACGCTTTTTCACTCATCGCCCTCATGCTCATGGCACCGTTGTCCGGTTGCTTTGGAGAAAACGAAGCTGAACCACAAGACGCAAGTGAAGTGCTGTACATCGACTTTGCGCCAGCCGGAGACAAGTCGCTCCGGAGCGGTGAGTGGCACACCTTTACCCTTGAAGGCGAGGGAACACGATTGGTCGTTCCCGAGGATGTGTTGCTTTTCGTCAACGACAGTGTCGTACCGCTTGGCGTGATTCAAGTTCAGAATGCAGATATGCTCAACGGCAAAATCCTCACAACACCTTATGTGACATCGACCACGCTTACAGTCGTTTACTCCGATGGAACGGGATCGACAATCGACCTTGAAGTCGAGGACGGGACTCCGATCGTCAATGGGGAAGACTGGTTCCAAAAAATGGATTTCATCCTGTCCGTTTGTTCTGATTCAAGTCAGTGTGGCGGCTATGTCAACCGATGGATGGGGTCACCGAATCCAGCATTTGAGCGTGCAGCGAGCTATTTCCATGGGCATTTCGAAGGATTGGGCTACGAAGCAAACATCATGCGAGTGACCGACCATCTCAACCCCACAGAACCCGAATCTCTCAACATCATTGCGTGGAAAGACGGCCGCAGCAACGACTGCGTTCAAGGCATGGGGGCACACATGGACATTGCACCACCTGGCGGACCACCCGGAGGCGGTACATACGAAGGTGCTTACGACAACAACGCTGGCACCGTTTCAATGATGTTGTTCGCTCGAGCATTCATCGATATCGAATTTGAATGCGATACATTCCTTGCTCTTTGGTCTTCAGAAGAAGAAGGATTGCGTGGTTCCAACGCCTTTGCGAACAACGATTGTGATTACTGCCTACCAAAGGACAAGGAGCTTCGTTTTTACATCAACATGGACATGATGGGAATATCATGGCCCGCAATGAAAGACACGGGCGAACCATTTCCCTACCATGCTTGGTCCGGACCTGACTTCGATCCTGAAGTCGACGATGTAGAGATTACTGCCGTGATGGACCATGTCCATCGCAACATACTCAAGGCTCCAATGAATCTAAGCATTGACGGCACCTATGGAGCAGGTTGTGACCAACATTGGGATGAACATGAGGACCGAGTATTCGATGTTCACGAAGACACCTTCGGACGCTCAGACCACGTCACCTTCCGAGATCTAGGGGCTCAAACAATATTCCACCTTGGTGCGTACGATGAGGACTACAGCGCCTACCATTCACCCAGCGACACACTCGACAACATGGTCGAGGTGGTTGGAGGACAAGAAGAACTTGAAAAGTCGATTGAATTTGTGATGTGGGCGGCAATGCTTGAGTTCATTATTGCCGACCAAACGCCAGAAATCCGAAACGTCGATGTTTGAAGGCAGTACGCTTTTATCTACGCTCAAAGACCCTAAAGCATGGAAAACGATGAGCCAGCACATACATTTCCTGCTTCGGAAAGATTTGGTGCAGGTTTCACTGGCCTATTCCTCATGTGTTTTGGGACGCCGTTCACTCTCGTACCGCTCTTCATTTTGCCCGATATTATGTCCTACAACAGTACAGGCCCAACCCTATTTGCATTGTGTTTTACAATCCCATTTGTAATCGCCGGATTAGCAGTTCAGTATGCCGGTTTTGTTTCGCTACAACTTGCCTTGTTTCCAAACAGTGAAAAAGCACTCAAAGCCATGCGTAGGTCCAGCATACTCGGCAACGACACCCGTACAAGAAATTCGAGCAAGGACTATTTTTCTTCAAAGTCACCGGCAGAGCTGAGGAACGAGATTCGCGAAAAAGAGATGGCGCAAAAGAAATCTGTCTTCGTCACCCCACCTTCAACCGACCGAGCCGAGCCAATAATCACAAACGAAGTCGAAGAACAAAGCAACAACTTCTGGGATAATGTAGAGGTTGAAACCTCTTAGGCATCATACACCCTTTCAAAAGGGAAACAAGATGACTAACCGATATGACTGAGGTTGCGGATGCTACTGTTTCACAGCAAAACCCAGTGAGGGTTTTGTGGAAGTACATCGCTGGCTCAACGATTGTTGCATCACTGTGCTGCCTACCTTCTGTGGTGTTGGTGATGTTCGGGTTAGCCACAGTTTCGACGGGCGCAGCATTGTCCGACACCCTGTATTGGGGTGGAGAAGGATTTGGCTGGTTTAGAGGAACAATGCTCCTCATCGCCTTAACATGCGTTGTTACTGGACTTGTGTTCTATTTTCGAAACCAAGGAATATGCACACTTGACCAAGCAAAACGTGAGCGCCGTAAAATAATCAATACTTCACTGATTGTTCTTTCCTCGACGTATGTGATCTACCTGCTGTTCAATTATGTATTCCTCACCGAACTGGGTATTGCAGTGGGCCTGCCTTGGGAATCGAGCCGTGATTCATACATGTTCTGGAAGTAGTCAAGCACGGCCAAGCGTCGTCTTGCAACCAATGCCCCACTCCTGCTCTTGCATTGCCTTTCTGGTCGCATCAAGTAAATCGTCCTCTGCCGTTCTCATAATGACGGATTCATGACGCCAAGCCAGCGAGATATTAACGAGATGAAAATCCCAATTTTGCAATTGGATTTTTGAATTACCAATTGAAATATTCACAATTGATTCTTCAATTGGAATTACGATTTTTCGAGGATTGAGATGCATACCAAGTTGCATTGCTTTTTGCACCGATTCCTTCGAAGTCCAAAGGCGAATTGCGTATTCGGGATGGTTGTTCAACCATTCCAATTCCTCGCCCTTCGCCATCATATCAAATGCATTTGCAGCAATACCGCGTACAGCAGATTCAGCGTCAATGCCAACAGACCACCCATGTTCGATGACCGCCACATACGCCCAACCTTCAGAATGCCCAATACTGATTGAAGGCAACGCCGTGTTCAGCCAAAGGCCTGGAAGGTAAGCAAGCGTTGGAGCTCGATGTTCAGTTCGTCGAACTTCCAGCATCGACGGCTCTAAGCCCCACAAAGTGAGGGCTTTCGCCAACAGCCAACGGCCGCTTAAATGCTCGTCACGTCGCTTTTCGATTGCAAACGTCGCCACTTCATCAGCAGAAGCCAATGTGACCTCCCCGAATTCACGCGGCTCAACTGGACAACGAAAACACATTGCACGCACGGGCAATGGATGCGGAGGAACAATCTCCTCAAACGAACTCATGTCATCACCTGTCGAGAGTGAACGCATCTTCCTGTGCCACTGGAGCCATGCTCTTCAAACGAAGGCCTTTGAGTGCGAGAACCGGTGCATCATCATCACCAACAATTACAACATCGTGAACGGTGATGCCAGCGTCTTCAACAGCGATGCGAAGACTGCGCATTCGTAGGACTTCGTCTCGCTCCGGAACACGGAGCATGGAAGACCATTCAATTCCGACTGGAAGCGAAGAGAAGCCCTCTGACTCCATAGCAACAAGGCCTGCATTTTGGAATCCAGCTTCGATAAGCATTGGAAGTGCTTCGAGCAGAACGGTTTCGCCCTGAGATTCGAGAGCGAATTGATCAAGCAGTGGCAGTTGATGACGCATCAGCGCAATACCGTCAGCACCAGGAGTTTGTTCATCACCGATACCTCGCAATACGCCGCCATGAGATTGGAAACGGGGGCCGTGGAAGTAGCGCCGATAGATGAACGACGGTAACTCCGCCAATTCACCGTGAGCGGGCGTTCCAAGTTGCGGGAGAGACTCAACTTCCTTTTGCAAAAATGGTCCAAGATCATCTCGACTTTCGACAACACGAACCACTGCCTTGTGGTGTTCTCGTTCCCCGAATACCTCTCCCTTCGAATTGCTTAAATCAGAGACTAAACGGCAAGAAATCCAACTCATTTCACCATCGCTACGTATTAAATCAGCATGGACTCGAACAGTCAAATCACCTTTCAGTAACTTCACAGGAAGGCCAAAAGAGACTTCTTCAAAACCAGCAAGGCAGGCTGAAGGCCTCAGCAAGAGAGCATTCTCAGCAAACATTTCCATTGCCATGACGCCGGGATGATACGGCACGCCTTCGATGGAATGGTCCGATAAGAACGGATGATCGGCAACAGAAAGCGTGGATTGAGTAACCAACGACTGGCGTTCATCGACAGAGAGAACTTTGTCAATGAATGGGAATCGATACGGATCCGCAATAATGCTCGCCATTTCTGCAGGGAGACGAAGTGGAGCTTCTCTAAAAGCATCGAAAGCATCCATAGTTCCAAGGTTGCCACATCCTAAAACACGGCGCTTTCCACCTTGGAGAGCCTCGCCAACAAAGATTTCAACGCCCTTCTCCACAGATATTGTATCGATTCCAGCAGCGTCGAACACCGCCTGGAATGAACCACGTGTAGCCATTCCGACATCACGCCATCCAGTCCATGCCACCGCCACAGCACGGCAAGTACCGCTCGCCGTTAAGCGAGCCATTTCAGCGTCTAAAATGCTGTTTGCAGCCGAATAATCTGTCTGACCATTATTTCCAAACCGTCCAGAAACACTGGTGAAGCACGAAGCAAAGCGTAATTCGCCTCCCGATGATTCAACGGCCCCCAACAACGATTGCCAGCCGTCAACCTTGACGCGTACAACCTTGTCAAAGACATTGTAATCTTTCGCAGCTACGAGTTTCGAATCTTCCAACCCTGCTCCATGTACAATTCCAGTAATTGGACGGCCCAGAGTAGTACCCAACTCTCGAAGGCCATCGGCGTCCATAACATCAACCGAATGGTATGATGCGTTGTTGCCCGTTTCTTCAATCGTTTTGATGGTGATGTAAACATCACGGCTGCGAGAGAATTTTTGCCATGCAGTATTCCACTGTACCATCGTAATTTTTCCAGATTCGCTGGCATCAATCAGTTCTTGACGGAGGGAATTCTTTCGCTCGGTAAGTTGAGCATCCGACCATTCGACCCAGTCTTTGGTTTCTTCAATAAGCGAGGAGCGACCGAGCAGAGCAAAGTGCGCACCCGAATTAAGCGAATGACATGCTACGCCGATTATCGATGCTGCCGTCACTCCCGAACCGCCTCCGGATACAATCCAAGTGTCGTCCGACTGCAGTGGAGTAGTTTCTGCTTCAAGATCTTCGGCAAAGGCCACCAATGCCCAACGACGACCGTCTCTGTCAATTCCGATTTCGACTTCACCACCAATTTCAAACAAGTCTGCAGCGATGGTTTGTGCTGCTTGTTCGGCATCAAGAATCAGTTCGGGGTGCATATCCAATGCGCGCATTCGCAAGTGGGTTTGCTCAAAGAAGTAGGACTTTGTAACTCCTGAAGCTGCGCATTGTACGGAATTAAACCGCTCTCCAATGTTACCATGTCGGCCATCTAGTGCTGTCACCGATGCAACCAATCCGTCTTCTCGTCCTGCAAATTGAGCGTCGAGGCCTTGCAGCAATGAGAAATATCCGTGAGCAGACAATGCAATTTGCGAGGAAGGAAGCGTGTCGTCATTCCATGCCGCTCCTGCGAGTTTGAGCGGAGCCATGTGAACCAGTCCAGCGACGTTCAGCTGGCGAAGTTCCTTGCATACCTCAGCCATATGCTCGGGATTTGCCGGGTCTGCTCGGAAAACGGTACGGTCGTCCTCTTCATGGGACGACATATCGCGGATTTCACTTTCAAATCCAACTCGAACCGCCTTCATTCCTTTCGCTTCAACCAGTTTGCAGAATGCCTCAGCAATGCCCCAGCCGTCATCGGTAACAACCAGTGTTCCGTCGAGAGAAATTGGGGAATTACTTCCTACGCACTCTTCCACTTCGACTTGCCATCGACGGCAGTTCTCTTGCCGTTCGACAGGCACTGGAACCGGTGAAGCAACTGGTGCAGGAACAACCACAGGCGCCTCAACAACAGGCGGGGTCACAACTGCTACGGCTCCACCTTTCATGCGTTGAATGTAAGCGGTGAAATGGTTCAGTGTAGGGTGGTCGGAAAGAACGAACTCTTCATCGATTGGTAATTCGAAGATATCTCTCACATCAGCCATAATCTCGGCTTGTTTCACCGTATCAATACCAAGTTCACCCTCAAGGTCTTGGTCCATTTCAATGAAATCATCAGGGTATCCAGTATGGCGGACCACCACTTCAATCAGCCGTTCTTGTATCGAAGAATCGGTAACAGGAGGCAACGTTGGAGCGGGTGGGACGGATGCTGGTGTTGGCGCAGGAACAGCGACTGTAGGCGTCGAGGTTGGACTCGGGACCGGTAGTGAAACCATCGAACCACCTTGCATTCTTTGGATGTAACCAATCATGTGATTCAATGTAGGATAATCTGAAAGAACGAACTCTTCATCGATTGGTAAGGAGAAACGGTCGCGAATATCAGCCATGATTTCGGCTTGCTTTACCGTATCAATGCCTAACTCACCCTCAAGGTCTTGATCCAACTCAATGAAGTCGCTTGGATAGCCAGTGTGCTGAACGACGACCTCAACAACAATCGAGGTAAGGTCTGAATCGTCCACCCGCAGTGGGGCAGAAATTGGCTTTGATGGCATTGCAGGCGCAGGAACCGGTGCAGGAGAGGCTACCGATGGTGCAGGAGTTGCTGGGGCCATGGCCACTGAGGCTCCGCCTTGCATTCTTTGGATGTAGCCAATCATGTGGTTCAATGTAGGATAGTCTGACAGAACGAACTCTTCATCAATCGGCAAGGAGAATCTGTCTCGAATCTCCGCCATGATTTCGGCTTGCTTTACCGTATCAATGCCCAATTCCCCTTCGAGGTCTTGGTCCAACTCGACAAAATCAGCAGGGTATCCTGTGTGGCTGACGACAACGCTGACGACCGTTTCAGTAAGCGATTCATCCGTGACGATGGCCGGTGCTGGAACCGGCGCAGGTGTTGATACAGTCGGTGCTGCGACCGGCGGTGCTGGAGCGGATACTGGAACGGTCAAAGGCGCCGCTGCAATGCCCGTCGACATCTGTTGAATGTAACCAATCATGTGATTCAATGTAGGATAATCCGAGAGAACGAACTCTTCATCAATCGGCAAAGAGAATCGGTCACGAATATCAGCCATGATTTCGGCTTGCTTCACCGTATCAATACCCAACTCGCCCTCAAGGTCTTGGTCCAATTCGACGAAATCAGCCGGATAACCGGTATGGTTCACAACCACTTCGATGACAACAGCAGTCAGATCTGAAGCTGCTGGAGCAACTGGGGCAGGTACTGGCGCTGGCACAGGTGTTGGCTTTGGCGTTGGAGCAACTGGAGCTGGTGCTGGCTCTGGAGATGCAATTTGTGCTGGTGCCGGTGCTACCGAGGAAGGTTTTCCTTCCCAAGCGGCTGTAACATCCCATGCATCGCCTTGCACACCGCCGTGAAGGTTTTCTTCACCGTCGACATATGCCACGAGTTTGTTATCGAGAATTCGGAGAACGACATCATCGGTTTCAGCAAGTCTCCGCGTCCATGCAAGGAACTTTTGTCCATCAATTCGTTCACCAACAACTGGCCATTTACGAACCAGTGATAGAGCCATTTGTGAGCCAAATCCTGCTGCAAAACGTAAACCGTACTTGATATCAGGATAATCCCCGCCGGTTGAGAGATTCAAATTTCCAAGTTCTGGATCGGTTTCCTTATGATTGGCTATCGGTGGTATTCGACCTGTCTTCATACCGTGGAACATGCTCGCATCTTCAATACCAACACCCATTGGATGTCCAGTGAATCCTTTGGTGTTGGCAATAACCAGACGGTCTGTACTCACACCGAAAGTTTCGCGCAGAGCTCGGACTTCAGATTGCGCTGAACCACCGCGAGCAGGGGTGTAGGTTTCGTGAGAGAAGAACACAGTACTCGGAGCCATTGCATGCCGGTCAATACCCCACTGCGATTCCATAGAAGTGATGAAAGAGTCAACCGTTTGTGCGACGTGTTCAACATCGAGTCTTGTACCATGGAATGCAGAGTTAGCGGTCGTGGAACCGAGCAATTCTGCAATTGGTTGGACACCACGTTGCATGGCTTCAGAGTGGCGTTCAACAACGAAAGCCGCTGCACCCATGCCGAGCACCAAACCGTTTCGGCGGCGGTCGAACGGCAAAGCAGCCTCTTCGACAACATTGCCAGTAGCCGCTGCACCGGAGGCAGCAAAGCCTCCCCCAATCCATTCCCAGAGATCTTCGCCAGTCACATCGTCAGCAGAAATGATGACAACGCGGTCGACTCTGTCGCTGTTCAACCAGTCTTCAGCAACGCCAAACGCTGCAGTGGTTGATGCACAGGCGAGGTTGATGGTCGTGTTTGGACCACGAATCCCTGTGTACTGTGCGAATTGTGAATGACCCATATTGAGCGTTTGGAAGAGGTATCGGCGGTCAAATCGCCCTTCGCCGTCATCACCATCGCTCTTGGCGTGTTTCATTGCCATTTGGAGGCCAGGGAAACAGGAGGCAAACACAATTCCGGTTCGCTCGCGCTGATGTTGAGGAACTTGCCAATTGCGAATCAATCGCAAACCACCTTTGCCGATTTGTTCAACCGGAGTGAGGGGTATGGCTGCATCTCGAAGTGCTAAGAGTCCAGAGGCGACTGCCAGTTGGGTTGTGATGTCCCAAGCAAGAACGACCTTGGCATCGATGCCAAACTCTTCTGCAATGTCAAACGCAGACTTAACACCTGCAAGTTGAGGTATGTCGCCAAACTCCTTGGCTTGTTCCATGTTGACAGAACCATCTCTACCTTTGATGAGGCGAACGATGTTCTTGTCCAGTAAACGTTGCTTGTATTCATCGCTCACTTCCGAAATACATGTCTCGCCGCGCACCAAGCGTTCGAAAGTATCTTCCTCGAACACACGCTCCCCACCAGGTAGGCCAAGAGAGACGCCGGTTACCACATATGGGTCTGCCTTTCGTCGATCAGTATGTGTCGGAGAAGCCATGGTTTGAGGGCTCGATTGGGTTGTCGGGGCATGCGACATCGAAGTCTGAGGACTCCATGATGTCGGAAGGGCGGTAATCCATTTTGCAAGATCTGCAGCCGTGGTAATCGTGGAGGTATCGAGTGAAGCATCAACGGCAGCTTCCGATGAAACGGTGTGAAGAACCGATGCCACTTGTGCATCGCTCATACCAAGTCCGAGGCGAAGATTGACCATACCGCTACAGAAACGAGCAGGATAACCACTCACTGCTGCAAGGCGATCGCCAAGATAAGCATCCATTGCCTTGGCAGCAGCCACTGCCGGATCGACGTTTCGTGGAGCTGCAGTATTGACTTGAACGATGTTCTGAACCGGCGCGGAGCCGCCTGTTGAGGGCAGAGGACGGGCTCGAGTTCGCAAGTCATCGGCTTGAGCAGTACTGAAAGAAGGAACACTTGAATCACCATAGGCTTCGATTGGTCCAGCTCTAAACGCTTCAGTAAGCACATGAGAATCTGCAGCAGGCCATTGCGGTTTACGGCCTGCAAGAGCAAGTGTGCCCAACGCACTGAGGAAGGTTGCGATGCCACCTTGCTTTGGATGGTTGCACATTATTGGCAAATGCGGTTTGTCTTCGAGAATCTGTACGGCAAACATGGTGAGAGCACGCTTTGGACCGACCTCGAGGAAGGCGCGTGCACCTGCAGCATACATGGTTTCAATTTGAGTGGTCCACTCAACGGCTGATGCCATCTGAGGGGCAAGTTTTCCAAGAACCCCTTCCTTCGAATTATCACCTTCCATTGGATAGAAGGTTCCATCGACATTGGCAGTGATTGGAATACGAGGCCAGCGAATTTCAAGACTCTCGAGGAATCTGCGCAGAGGTTCGTTTGCGGGCGCAACGATGCGGGAATGGAAAGCGTGCGAGGTTGCAAGAGGTACGGCTTGGAATCCTTTCTCCTCGAATTGAGCCATGGCCTGCTTCACAGGTTCAGTCTCTCCAGCAATGACCGTCATTTTGGGTGAATTCTTGTTGGCTGCAATAACATAGCCTTCAATCGAATCAAGTACGGACGCAACTTCGTCGTAAGGAGCCATAATGCTCGCCATCAAACCTTTGTCTTCGATGACAACGGAGCCCATTTCAGTTCCACGTGCTGCAGATGCTCGCAGTGCTCCATCCATATCTAAGATACCTGCAGACATGAGTGCTGCGTATTCTCCAAGAGAATGTCCTGCGACCATGTCTGGGTGTTGGCCGTGATCGTTCAGTGCTCGCTCAATGGCCAAATCAGCCGTGAGCATTGCGGGTTGAGTGTATTCGGTTTGTTTCAGTTTGTGTTCAGCTTCAATCCGTTCTTCCTTGGTCAGGTTTGAGCGTAAAACGAAACTGGACAGCGTTTCGCCCTCCAAGACATCGACCATCGTCTCATCGGCTTGCTCCCAAACTTTCTGGACGGCGCTGTAGCGTTGATGCAAATCGTGTGTCATGCCAACGTATTGACTTCCCTGACCAGGATACATGTGGGCGACTTTCGCCTTTGGATGAAGAGCTGGGTCATTGGTCAACAGGACGCCTTGTGCCTGTAGGAAGCCCCACTTCTCGGGGTCACTCATGGCTTTGCTTGCAAGTGCTGTACGCTTATGGAACTCAGCCCAAGAAGTCGCAACGATACACATGCGGAAAGCATCCGACTCAGCATAATCAGATGATGCTGAATCCAAAGCGGACGACAGACGGAGGCCTCGAGGGTCTTCATCGAAATGCAGACCAGCAAAATCAATCGCTTCTAACTTGGCTTGAAGTGAGGATAGGTCAGAAGAAGAAAGCAGCAAAATTCCACCTTCTACGGCCTTCATCTGTTCATGTGTCATCGAAGGTTGTGCAGTTGAGTCCAACACCGATGCAGCATCTGATTGAACGGAAGATGATTTTGATTCTTGGGCGTAAGCGGACCAGCGGGAGTCCCACTTCTGAGCGAGTTCAGCGTGGTATTCAGGTTCAAAACCTTCCAATGCAACGTGATAATTGGTTCCGCCAAAACCGAAAGCAGAAACACCTGCTCGACGAGGGTGATTCACCGGACGAGGCCAGTCTCGTGCTTCTGTAGGAACAAAGAAAGCGTTGTTATCCCAATCAACAGTCGGATTTGGCGTCTTGAATCCTGCTGAAGGCGGGATTGTACGGTGATGAAGGGACATGACGGCTTTGATTAGCCCCGCAATTCCAGCGGCTGCTTTCAAGTGTCCTACTTGAGATTTAATGGAACCAACTGCCACGTGGTCGCCCGCTGGCGAGCCATCCCAAAGCAACGAAAGCGTGCCCAATTCGGTAGCGTCTCCGACTTTGGTGGAAGTTCCGTGGGCTTCAATCAATTCGACGGTCGTGACATCGTACTCCGCCTGTGAATATGCACGAGCAATGGCTTGAATTTGCCCGCGTTGACTTGGAGCAGTAATCCCTTTTCCTCGTCCGTCCGACGAACCGCCTACGCCACGAATAACTGCATGAACCTCGTCACCGTCTCGAATGGCATCGGAAAGACGCTTGAGGACAAAAGCACCCGCACCTTCCCCCATTACGAATCCGTTTGCGCCTGCATCGAAAGGTGTAGAATGAGTGGGAGAAAGAGCACCGATTGCGCTGAACTTTGCAAAGGTAGGAGCATCCATACTGCGATCGGTAGCTCCAGCAATCATGACATCCACTTGACGCATTTGCAAAAGGCGACAAGCGTCCATGAGGGTTGCTAAAGACGAAGCACAGGCGGCATCCATTGCGAAATTAGGGCCTTGTAAGTCCAAAAGGTTGGAAACTCGACCGGCAACGACATTGGCTAACTCTCCGGGCATCGTGTCTTCATTGACACGGGGTGCACCGGTGTTGATGGCGTCGACAAAGGCATCTCCGTTAGCTGTTGGCATCCCAAACGACTTGGCTATTTCCTTGGTGTGGTTCGAATAGATTCGAATGTTAGAGAGGTTTCTGTTTTCACCGCCAAGAGCGTTGGCAAACGCCACTCCAGTACGTAGCCGGTCAATGTCTTTGTTTTCAGCATCGTATCCAGCATGCTCAATTGCTGCTGCTGCAACGGTAACTGCCCATTGTTGAGCAAGGTCGATTTGAGTGAGCGTACCTGGAGGTTGTTTCCATCGACGCCAATCGAACTCATATCCTTCGACAACTGCACCGATACGTGCGTAGGTGTAGCCTTCCTCGATGTTTCCTGGACCGCCGTCTCGGAAGAAATGGTCTACAGGTCCGATCCATCGGTGTTCGGGGATTTGACGAATACTGACCTTGGAATCGAGAATATTCTGCCAAAATGAATCGATGTCTGGTGCATCCGGCATCAGTGCTGAAACCCCAATAACAGCAATCGGTTCAAACGGCCCTTGTTCAAGTCCCTGGACTTCGTTTCCTTTGGCATCTTTGACCATATCATCTCACCTCAGTCGTTCATAATGCTCTGCGGCACCATCGTAATCGAATATCCACCATCAACATAGATGCATTGCCCAGTGACGCCGCTTGAGAGGGGGCTAGCTAACCACAAGGTTGCACCTGCAACATCCTCTTGGCTGACGTTCCTTCGCAGAGGCGAGTTGGCTTCGACATGGTCGAGAATATTGTCAAATCCTGGAACGCCGCTCGCAGCGATAGTCCGTATAGGGCCTGAAGAAATTGCATTCACACGGTGTCCTTCTGGACCAAGGTGGCATGCAAGTTCACGCGTCCAACATTCCAGTGCCGCCTTAGCCATCGACATTATTCCGTAATTTGGAACGAAACGGTTTGAAGCCGCATAGGTCAACGTGACCGTTGAAGATCCTGGATTGAGATACGGCAGAGCATGCTTCAAACATCGTTGCAATGAATTCGCTGAAATCGTCATTGCTGTATTAATATCGCTGTCCTCTACAAACAAAATTGGACGGTCAAAGCATGCACGAGGAGCAAAGCCAATCGCGTGAATCAGAATATCTGCCTTCTTGCCGGGGTGGTCTTTCTCAAACGCCTCAAAGAATTCTCGAGTTGTGGCATCTTCCGCAACATCCAACGGATAAAATCCACCAATCTGTGGCAACTTATCCTTTAGTTGGAAAATACGGCTCATGAAACGCTTCTGATAACCGAGGTACAGCGTGACACCAGCAGCAGCAAGTTGTTGACAAATGGCCCATGCAATCGAGTCCTCACTGGCAACACCGAAGACAAAGGCTATTTTTCCCTGTAATTGTAGCATAAAAGCACCTACCCAATGGGTAGGTGTTGGCCGTAACACCTATCCTATGACTGTTCCCTATGTTGTGTAGGTAAAAACATGGGTTCTGTGACCCTAATTTTTGAGCCGAAGGGCCTCACAGGTCATCGAATAAATCATCAAACTCATCATTTGATGACGAGCTTTCGTCAAGATCGTCGAAAAGGTCATCGAAATCATCTGCTGATGGTTGCTGAACTGGCTCCTCTGGTAGGATAATGGGTTGTTGAATTTGAGGCATCTTGTTTTTATTTGGCTTCTTCTTTGTCACCACTCGAATGAGAACGACCAAGAACAAGACAAGTAGGATAGCTCCACCTCCAATCGAAGCGTACAACAGCGTGCTATCGGAATTCAAGGAATCGAGCCCATCAATACCTGCATTCTTTGATGGTGCTGTGATATCGAGTTGAATTGTAATTTCACTAAATGGAGCATCATCATCATCGCCACTTTGAGCTCGGATGATAAGAGGCATACGCAAATCTTCACTCACGGAAGACGGGGCCCGAATAGACAGTGTTTTCACACCAGATGTGCCTTGGTAGGGAACATTCTCATTCACCTTTTTTCCACTCGGGAAAGTAAACTGCGCTGCCTCGAGGTCAGCAGCATTCACGAACAGGACTTCCAACAAATCGTCGTCATTACCTTTATTGGTCACTTGGAATGAAAACTCAACTTCTTCACTCGTATCCATGTACCGTGTCGAAACATCGGAAAGAAGCAATTCGACCATACCGTACGATTCGATAATCAAATCCCCAGAGTATGTCGTGTTAGCGACCCAGGGGCCGTCAGGAAGTTGACCATAAGGAAGATTATTCCAAGACTCGACTTTAGCACCAAGTTCAAAGGAATAATCCGTAGAAGCGGGGATTTTAGTTTGTCCAGTGAAAACGACATCAAAGGTGTCTTCTTCACCTGCTGCAAGAGTGAATGAATCTTCACTAAGTGCCAATTCGACCAAAGTTCCGTCCCATTCAAGCGTTTCCACGCTGATGACTTCACTGGCAGAAGTTGGATTCGTGACTGTGCACTGGAGTTTCACCTCAGCGTCGGAGGTTGGACGAACATCAAGAACTGGATCAGATGGGCCGCAATCCAATTCAACAGCAGGTATTGGTGAACCTTGGGCTGAGGCAGGTAGAACAAGACAAGGTGCCAAGAAAAGACCGAATACGAGACAAAGAATCAGACCCTTTCGCATGGTTGCCACCAAACATCGCTGTATGCTTTCACACATGAATGTGATGGCTTTTTGTCGAAGAAAAAGGCTTCTCGAATTACCTAATGCTCGGCCCGTAGAGTTCTTCTCCAAGATCACGATGTGCTTTCCAGAGATATTCTTCATCCAACCCTGCCTCTAAGAGTTGATGCGTTCTTTTTGGCACCGTTTTGGGACCTAAAACTGCCCCGGGACGGCGAACATCATCCATATAATCCGTTTCAAGAAAGAAACCGTGTGAAGATGACTCAACTGTTTGCATCAATTCGGAGATCGCACCCTTTCCAATCAAGACGCTCGGAGTAAGCCCTTGTGTGACTTCTTTGGAAATCGTTGCAGGAGCATAATGACGAACCAAACGACGAGGGGAAAGGCCCGCTTTTTCAGCCATTGCAGAGAGGTCTCGGTATGTTGAATCGAGTTCACCTTCGACGTGTAGTTGCAGAGCAATTCCTTCTTTTTTCGCCAAGTGCATTGTTTCCAGAAGCAAGGTGTTGGAGAGTTCCCAAACAGTGTCATCGACAGGCCAGTGCGGCCTACCAACCTCACCGACAGCGTGGGCCTTGCCTTCATGCACAAATTCGAGTGCAGCATCAATGCTGTCGCGATAATTTTCCACCGCCTTTTCAGCGCCTTTTTCTCCAGATTCCTGCATCCATGCTGCGAACTGATGGGCGAATGCTGCTGGATGAGGACCGAGAACGACACGAACGCCAAGGCCGACTTTTCTTCGGACTTCTTCCGCCATCTCAATTGTATTCGAATACGTCTCAATGTGACCTTGTTTTTCAGTAGGCGGGGCAGAAAAGTCTGGGCAGTGTACCAAGACAATGTCCGTACCACCTGCGTTTTTGAAGTCTCGAGCAGCATCCAAGTAACGGCCGTTTCGATTCAAATGGAAGTGATTGTCGAGAACTGGGCCATCCCACCGTTTCGACCCCTCCATGAATAGCCCTCAGCATCATGCGATTTCAACGCATGGGAAAATCACAACGGTTTGGATGATTAAACCTGCTCAGCAAAGTAATTCTTGTCGGTGAATTGGTCTCTCCAATAGACTGCTGCCATGGCGACCATGTTGCTGTGACGAGCGTTCGTAACAACGCATCGCCCGTTCGGCCAAACTTTGAGTGTGAGGTTGTGCCGTGAATCCTCAAGAACACTGCAACCGAGTCTTTCGTCATAGATTGCGGTGCCTGCTCCAATATCACCAACAATTTGAGTGATGTTCAAAGGAACTCCAAAATCAAACGACGCAATCACTGGGCCGAGTTCTGTTTCGAGTCCTGCGTCGCTGAGCCCAAGTCGGAGCATGAGTTCTTTTGCTGCGGCTCGCGCTGCATCAACACGCTGCGTCCCGTGAACGGTCACACGACCTTCACGATCGATAACCAGAGTTGCGCGTGGACGGTCGAGGACTTTGATGACAACTCCACCGGTCTCCTGCCCACCGAGTTGTGAGACAACATCCTGTTGGTTGATAGGGGAGGGTGGAACGAAGCGAACAAGTTGGTTTTCAATACGAACTTCAATGGCTGCACCGGGCATAATCATTCCTCCTCTGTTTGACCTGATGAGGTCGTGATTAAACTAATCTCCTCTCCGTTTGGAAGAGTTTGAAGTGCTTGCAAAAGCGTATTCCGGTGAGGCAAGTACATCACCAAAAGCAGGGTAGCTTCGCCACCATGCTCGGCTCGCAGAGATGCCAAAGCCCCACGGAGTCGGGCAGCGTATCGTCGGTCACGGTCTGCTGCAACCTCTGGCGAGACAATCCATTCACTCAAATCCCACCATGTGGCAGAGAGAACTGCGGCTGATCCAAAATTTGAGGACACACCTTTCGGTGGTTTTTGCGCATCGAAAATATTCTTCTTGACGCGCTTGCGCCATTTACCACCAATCGAAATCATTCCGAGCAACTTACGCCAGTGCGATGCTGCTTTTGCTTCTCGAGTGAGGTGTTTGTTCCATTCTTCGTCGTCTGCTGTAGGCTCGATGAAGAAAACGGGCCGTTCGTGACGAACTGCGTTCCGATGCAATCTTCGAGGCTCTGGGTCTGGGAAACGTCCACTCGTTACGTCTTCAACCATCGAAATTTCATCTAAGAAAATCCCGAAAGAACCTCCTGAAATCAAACCATGAGACAGATTTACTCCCGGGGATTCAGCTTCGTCTTTTTCTTCTTGGACCCATAGATCGACCACATCAGGCGATTCAAGCAAAGCCAAGCCATGCCATTCTTCACGTGTTCGCATAGAACGAGGGTAGACGACCGTCGGCAGTACCGAATGAATGACAATCTTCCCCCCATCGGGGTCTTCCCAAGTATGGTCGCCCCATTCCAGTCGAGCGGGCACGACGTTCACACTCACTGGTTGTTGACCCAATCTTGCAGCGCCTCAATGCTCCATCCTTGGTCAAAGTAACCTTGGATTTCATCTTGAGTCCATTGCGGGAATTGTTCCATTGCTCGGGCCATCTCAGGCGAGACGTTCGCTGCGGGTGCAGGTGGACCAGAAACTGGCGTCGATTGGCCAGGTAACTCTGCATACGCTTTGTCATCCTCATCTTCGTATTCATCGTAAATATCACCATCGCCTCCACGACGAATCAAGACGACAACAAGTGTTCCAAGGACTGCAACAGCGATACCCAAGATAGCAAGAACAAGCATAAATCCACCGGAATCACCCGAATCACTCTGAACTTTGACATTGAACGATTCACCCTGGGATGAACCGTTGTACAGCAGTTCTCCAGTCGTATTGTCGGAGATGAGATAGTACATTCCAGTCGTTGCTAAAGTGAATTGCTGCAAGTCAACCTTCACCCACTGCGATGCACCAACCGGGATATCTCCTGTGTCGATGCTTGCTTCGAGTACAGGGACTCCGCCGTTGATGACGGAGCGAATGTTCAACACAGTTGAACCGTCAAGCGTTCCAGTGTTGAGAACTTCAATTTCAAGTTCAATGTCTTCACCGACTTCGGGTTTAGCTGGACTAATTCGGACATTTTTAACATCGAACGAGGCTTCCTCGAAAATCAGCTCATAACTGGATTTATGAGTTGGGTTGCTTGAGAAGATTGGAGCAATACCGCCTTCATCCGTAAGACCGCCACCAAGCATGGCTTGGGTTCCAGCCGAATCGGTTGCATCAATCCAGAAAACAACTTCGACACCGTCAATTTGGTCTTCATCTGGGTCGGTCTGTCCCTCTGTAATTGGCCAAAGATCAACACATTCTGCCGAAGCGAAATACGATCCACCACTAGGGTTGAGGGTGAGTTCTTGAGTCATCGGCATATCACCGAAGGTTGCTCGGTAAACTGGCCATGTGATGTTGTTTGTTGAGTCGGAGAAGAAACTCCAGGCAACAGAAACATCTCCTTGGAACAGTGCTTCCTGCTCTTGGATAACGACTTCAACATCGACACAGTGGTATGTTGAGGTTGGGAGAACATTCGCCAATGGCTCTTGGTTTCCGTCTTTCAATGTCCATGTGTTCGAAACGACGAGAGGTGCAGAAGCATCGACCCTCAAATTGAAGGTTTGACATCCGTATGCTTCTGAAACACAAATTGCGGACGATGTATCAACTGCACCCATTGGTAAGCCTTCGATTCCGCCGCCACACTCTCCGTTTGCTCCACCGTCACCACCAGTTGCATCGTAAGGACACAATCGGAACGTGTAGGTGTAATCATTAGTTACCGGTGGTGCTGTGATATTGATATCAAAGACACCTCCGGTAAACGAATGGTATGTTACTTCTCCAGGGAAGGCAATGTAACCTTTGGAACCATCCATAGCAGCAGCCTGCCGTGTCAATTCAAGCGTCAATTCAATCTCTGGAGTGATGTAGACTTGGTCGAGGATTCCGTCAAGGTAAGCGTATTGTCCTTCAAACGAAATGATATCGCCTGGGTAAACGAAGCCCTTTCGAACGTCTTGAGTAATTGGAGTCATCAAATCACTGAAGACCGGTGAAATCATCAAATCATTCGCAGAATCTGCACGGAAATCAAGTTGAATTCCGTCGCTGTAGTACCAATCTTGAATGTGACGTCCGGAAGCTGGTAACATTCTGTATCGAGGGTTGTCAAGGTCCTGCATGTAGAGAACTGGGTTGTTGATCGAGGTTGTAGCACCTGGCAAACCCCAAGTCATTCGGATTGGGAGATCAAGATAGAATTCTGTTTCGAACGGATCAATCAACACACCGCCATCCATGCGAAGGACCCGTGGGCCCTCAACATCACCGTCTTCAGCAATGATTTCGATGTATGGACTGTTTGTCCATGCCGTGTTGTTACGGGGGTAATAGTAGACTGTCATGTCGTCTCGGTCGTCAGCCATGTCGACACGGAAGTAATCTACGTCTCTCCATCCGTTGTCGTCCTTTGCCTCCACGATGAGATGGTACACGTTACCGGCGTACATGGTGTGATTCCACTTGCCGTTGTATTGCTGTTGGTTCGATTTGAGGAAGCGATTATCTTGTGAATCATCGATAAAGAAGTTTCGAATGACTGGAGATTTCGAACTCATAGAAACATAGGTGAAATGGTCGTTCTCGAATCCAGGAGCACCACCGTCAATTGGGTTTCCTGCCTTGTCAAACCCTTCAATCCAAATGCTGACCTTACCCACTGGGTCTTGTCCAACGTTTGCATAGTCGTTATAGGTCGCAGTATAATTCGCAAACGGAGCCTCACCATCGCTGTAAGCGGTTACTGTGATGTATTCTGATTCTTCTGCAAGTCCGTTAGAGTTCGCATCGTGATCGTACTCAACCCAAACCTTGATGTCGAGCGATTCTGGGGGGTTGGGTAGGTCACTGGCACTCATTCGAATCTGTTGTGTAGCAGAAGGAACAACCCATGTGTCGTCAACCATCACTCGCCAGTTGCTGTCAAGCGCTGGGTCGACTTGGCCGTTCAAAATTTCGACCTCAAGCAAATTCGGATCCAGCGTGTCAATCGAAAGATTGAACGGGATTGCACACTCACTGTCAGGCCGGAATTCAGCCGCAGGACAGAGCGTCTCTCCGCCCTCGTAGCCGTCGATTCGGAATCTGTATGTGTCTTGACCAGCAGCCATACCGAGGTCAACATCCCAAGAGAAATCTCCACCTGGTAGACCGGAGCGGTTCGCAACAGAAATCCATTCAATCGAGATGTTGCCATCGGTGTTGTTGACATACTTTTGTTCGAGGACCATGAAATAGCCACTCGGGTCTGGTGAAATGGAGAGGTCTTGGAGTCGGATAGCCCCGTTGAGGGTGACCGTTTGTCCAGAAGTTCCGTCATCAAGGTCTTGGACAATTCCGATGTTGTTGAGGACTTCAAACGAAGTAACGACAGCGTCGTTTTCAACAGCGTTACCACCGGTAGGAGCTAGAAGGACTGCATCCGGAAGCCCATTGACGCCGTTGGACGCAATTGAACCTGAGTAGATTCGAACTTCATCGGTATCCTCCCACTCAGAATTTACGACAAAGCGCCATGTGATTTCCTTTCCATCTGCGATTGTCGTAGCAGTCGAAGATTCAAGGGTGATCAAATCTCCAATGTCGGAAACCTCAGAGAACAGCAAAGCATCGCTGTAACCAAGAATAACATTACCAGTCTCGGATTCGAAGGTCAAACGGGCTTCAACGAGAGTGGAGCCAGTCAGAGGGCTCACAGTGTGAGTAGTCGTGATTTCGTAGATGGCTCCGTTTGGATACAATCCGACCGGATTTCCAACCAAACTAATCGAGTTATCGTAGCCACTCGAGGTTGAAACCATGAGATTTGATAATGCTGCGCCTCCACCTGTAGAGCTTGTGAAAGTCATTGGTACTTCGGCTGTAGAGCCACCGTCCCACAAGGCAACGCCCTTGTTCAACTCACGATCAAAGCCGTCCGCAGTGCCGAGTGAAACGGTGTAATTGTAAACAATATCGAGGTCGCGAACCGTCACTTGAGACGAAGTTGAAGCGTTTGGCGATTCTGCTTTCAATCGGAAGGTCTGCCATTCGGTACCGTAAGCGTCGTAATGACTGACAGGAACCAAAGCATTACCGAGCAAAGAGTTCAGTGCTGATTTGAAATCAAGGTTTGGTGCGTTAGCGAGCAACAGAAGCGTCGTGTTCTCGACACTGCCCAAAACAACTTCCTGTGTACCAGAGAGAAGAGACAATTCGAACCCTTCGGTTGAATCAGTATTCGAGAAAATTCCCATTTGGTCAAAGACCAAATCAACTGAAGTAACTTCTGCCCCCTTTGGTAGCATGAACATTGCACCTTCGGCAACACCAGTGCTGTCGATGATGAGGTCAGAGGATGACTTACCGTAATTAACTCCATCAACCTTAGCCTTCAAGAATTGAGTTTGGCGCCCGAAACCTCCGAACGCCTCTTCATCGAATCCCCAGTCAATGTGTCCATCATTGGCGACATCCAACTGGATATCATCGGGGTGGTGGCCAAACGTAAGGTCAAACCAAATGCCCCCAACATTACATGGGTCCTCAAAGGAAACCATAGAGTCGAAACCGAACACTGGTTCATCCAAGATATATTCGACACCGTTGGAGAGTTGGTAAAACGAGGCACCTCCTTGAGAGAAAACCTCAATCGTTGGGGCTTCAGTACAATCTTTCTCGACATACGGCTTAATGCGGGTAATCGGTCGATCGAAATCGCTTCGTTGGAGCGTTGGCGTATACGATGTATCGCTGATAATCGGTGTATACGTCAAAAACTCACCAGCCCCGGTTGTTGACCAGACACCCTGGAAAATGTTCGGTATCTCGTCGTAATAGGAGGCGTTCAATCCCGTACCAACCCGAGTACCAATACTGAATCCGTGGAACACCGGAGATGAAAGTCGGTCGGGTCCCGAATTGAATGTGAATCTAAAGTCGATCGAAGGGTGTTCGGTCGAATTGATGCCCCACAATTCGATGATTTCTCCTTGAAGGTTGGTCATTGCATCACCTTGTCGGTCATGAACGATTGAACCGGTAGACGAGTCAAGCACATCAACTGAAATCGTTGCTGTGCTGGTTGTTTCAGTTTCAAGTGCTAGAATACCGTATCCGTTCGGCTGGTTCGGGCCACCTGAGTTTGATGGCAGGAATCCGTTAATGCTCATGTTTGCAGATGCTGGAAGAGGGTCTCCAACTCGGAAGTTATCGACATACCAACCGGCTTTGCCACCATCGGTGCCAAGGACATCATTGTCTTCCATGACAAAGCGTATCTGAACATATTGTCCCGTGTATGGACCCAAATCTACGGCAATGTTTGCCCAACCGTTCGGGTTACCAGCAGTCGTTGAAGTGCCGCCAAGTGCCCCGTCTCCAGGGGTTACGCCATTGCATCTCGAGTCAATCTGGCCAGCCGTGTTTTGGTTGGTGGATACGGTATAGTATCCTGTGCCCCAGCTCAATGATGAATTGGAAAGACTGATTTCCAAGTAATCAAATCCGTTCGGGTCGTTGACATCGAGGTCATCGTTTTGAGAGGAGCGTATTTCGAGGTATGCACAGTCACGGAAGTAAACCGATGGGTTGGTTCCGCTGCTGGTGCCAAGGTCCAAGTCGTGCCATGAGTCAAAGTAAGCGAGGGAACTCTTGAGTGAAGAGTCGATGAAAATTGTTTCAGATGTCATCATGTATTTGCGGCCGTTTGCTCCAGCGTTCTTACTGGTGTAGTCATCGTCATAGAGCCCAGTGCCCCAGCAATATGTGCCGCTCGCACAGTCGGGAATATCGATGTTCGGCGCAAGAGTGGTTGGGTCAATAGAACCATGATCCCATCCGTGAGTATCACCGGTCAAAGCGCGATGGTCAACGAAACCGGAAGAAGTTTCTTCAAAGTCGGTAAGGAAGCCTTCAGACTTCAATTCGACTGGAACTGCATTTGAACCGTCCTCGTAAACGAAATCAGCGACGTTCGAGAACTTTGTCAGTTGATTGTTGTACATAGGATTCCATACACGAGGCATGGTGTCCAAGTCAATACGTGTGTGCGCAGAGTGTTCAAGCATCGAAGTCGAAAGATCGACCGATGCACTGGTCACTGTTTCTGAAGCTGGAAGGTGAACAAAACCCTCGTCAATAAACGGGCTCCCATCTCTCAATTCGATTTCATCGGTTGCGTTTCCGCCTCCAAACGTGGACACGTTTGCTGCTGCAGCAAACGGTGCCAAGAGCATTAAGAAAACTAGGAAAAATGCTGATTTAAGTTGTTGATTGTCGTTCGTCAAAGACTCACCTGTTCTCTTCCGAGGATTCCTTCACCTATAATCACAACGGAACGTTGCCCCGGAATCCCCTCCTACGGAGGGGTCGAAAGCTCTGCATCGTTCAAAGTTCCACAAATCTACGATTTTTCCAAGCCTGCTGTGTGAGATTTTCGAGGCCGCCGAGTCTCTGTTCACTCTTTTCCAACCATTCTAAGTTGGCAATCGTGGTTGGCAAGGAAGGGCCCAATGCATCACAAACCTCAGGACCGATGCTTAGTTCAAACGTCCCAAGCCCTTGTGACATGTGCATGATAGCGGTCTTATCAAACCCAAGTAACGGGCGAAGCATTTCCAACGCAGTAACCCGTTCAATGACCCCTAAATTACCAAGGGTTTGTGATGAAACTTGGCCCAAGTTCTCTCCGGTCAAAAGATGTGTTGCTCCTACCTCTCTACCTGCTAAATCTGCAAGGCAGTTATACAGGCGTTTCATGTGGATAAAATACTCAGTATGACACCATTTCTTCGTGAATAAAGCCAATTGATCTGCAACGGGAATGACCGTTAATGATGTGGATAATTGGCGCCTCGCTGCTTCGCCAATAGGGCCGTCCATTTGGAGGAAAAATCGAAGAGCTGCAATCGTTTTCTGCTCAGCCTCTGGACCGGTCACAGGCTCCTGCGTACAGTGAACGGGATAGATGTGCCAACCTTCCCTCAACATTCGCGCAACAGCGACAGGTGAATCGATACCTCCCGAGACCAAAGCGATACACACTTTCTCCTCGACCATAACCGAGGGCAACCGCTCAAGGTCAAGAAACCACCTCAAGAGGATTTCTTCGCCGCATGAGTTCTTGAGGGAGAACATACTGGCGATGCCATGGAACCTTACTCAAAGGAGCCCGCTACGCTGATTGAACACGTTTTCCCCGGAGACACCAACGCCTACGACACTCTGTTTGGTGGAAAATTACTCTCACTCATGGATAAAGCCGGGGGAATTGCCTGTGCTAAATTCGCACACAGAGAGTTCGTCACGATATCGATCGATGCGTTGACGTTTATCGCTCCTGCCCGGCAAGGAGATCTGCTCGAAGTTACCGGAAAAGTAGTGTTCACAAGCAGTCATACGGCATGCACCAAAGTGACGGCAGTCGCCGTCAACAAAGCAACTTGGGAGAAAAAGAAAATTTGTGAAGGGTTCTTCTTTTTCGTTGCGATTGACTCGATGATGCGACCGATTCCAATCCCTCAATTCGTCGTAGAACAAGACGATGAGCAAGATGATTGGGAACATGCCAAAAACATTCGAGAGCAGATGTTGGCGAATCGGAACAAGTGAAACTACCCCTACCTTCATGTGACCCACATTGGTGGGGCAAGCATGCCTGTCCTCAACATTGCAATGATTGGTTCCGATGAATTGGCAAGAGAGATCGCCAAACCAACAGACCAAAGGGATGTTCATACCTATGTTCACAAAGAATCTGGCAGCGATGGCCCTCGGATTCTATCGTTGATACGACCGGCAAAATACCCTGAGCGCCTGCGCCCTTTCCTCAATGCCCTTTCCGCTGCCAGAGTTGGAATCATTGAAGTCTCAGGAATCGATGCAACGCTTGGCGAAGCACTGGTCGCTTTTGCGAGTGCCAATATTACGAAAGGAATTGGAATCATCAACGCTCCAGACGGCGGGTGGGTCGACGAAGACCAAGTGAAAATGCTGTTCAAACAAGCAGGCTTGGGAGAATGGTCATTCGGCTCGACTGACGGTATAGATCTTCGAAATACATTGTATCAATACATGGAAGATATTGCTGATGAACTATCCGCAAATGCCAAAGCTCCTCTCGTCATTCCGGTCGACCAACACTTCAATGTCAAAGGCATAGGATTGGTCGCCATCGGTTACGTTCAATCCGGTACAGTCAACGTTCACGATGAGGTTTTCTTACTCCCCGCAAACGGCACAGGAAGCGCCAAATCATTGCAAGTAATGGACGACGATGTACCCACTGCAACTGCAGGTGATCGAGTCGGACTTGCCCTTCGAGGTGCCAAAGAGGACCACCTTGGAAGTGGTACTTTACTGGTTCACCCTGCCGTTGAAGACAAGAAAACCAACACGAGCATTCCGTTAGCCGTTGTTGCTCACGAACGCTCATCAATGAAACTCAACCGATCGCCCTTCCAAAAGCGTGTTCTTGCTGAGGGTGATGTTGTTCACGCAAGTGTCGACCTGCAGTTTGTGGTCGGCCGTATTAGTGCTGTAAACGGCGATGAGATGGATGTCAAGTGGGAATCACCTCTGTACATCCGCAGAGAAAACCCAGAAGCAACCCTCATTGCTCAGCTCGATTCGAAGCCTCGAATTATGGGGAATGCTGTGCTCACACTAATCTGAACCACTCGGCGAGAGAGCGACGGTCGAATTATCGCCGTCACATTACGACCATCGGTCGGTGGTTTGATAACCCAGCACATGTGGTTTGCGCGCTGGGATGCGCACTAAAGTTCAGGAGGAAGGTCCTGCACGTGCAGAAGACTTTGAGATCATCAAAGCACTGCACTTGGCAGGCTCGGGGAGAGTCCGAGCGTCAGTGGATGAGCGCACGCTGTCTCTTGAGACAAGAAGCGGCCACGGACTGGACCTCCGTTTATCCAACATATCCCGTGTGCATCACCACCATACTCGGCTTGTTCCCTTCTCGTTCGCTCTCATCGGTGCAGGTCTCATCTATATCGCACAACGAATACTGATTCCAAACACCCTGCAAATGGTTACTGCTGCCTTTGGAGCCGTATTGATTCTCGGATGGCTGGGTACGCGAAAGCCAACGCTCACACTCGATACTGAGGTGGGAGATTGCCACACTATTACCGGCAACGATGCCTCATTAATGCGATTAGCAACACTTCTCAAGCGGCTCGAAAGTGGGATGAGCCTTGAAGACGCCCGAATCGGACTGGACATTCTCGACCGAGACACAGAATTTCCTCGCACAGCAATTCGAGAACTGCAAGAGGTTCCCGTTCAACCGGTCCACATACAAGCACCCACATCCATTGGCACATTCCTAACAGATGCACTTCCCGAAGACGAAATACCTGCCTCCGTGTCCTCTTTCGATCTCTTTGAGGAAGAAATAGATCTAGACTTCGGAGACAACAATCCGCTCTCAAATGGATGGATGACTGGTGAAGATATTGCTGAACCTGTGGTGCGAAATGAACACGGACTGCTCTCAAGAGGTATTGCCAACGCACATGACCGAAGAGGAGCACTGCCTCGAGTTGCACAAACACCCGGACACCACTACGCCAACCATCCAACTGCACAATTCCCTACTGCTGTAACCCACAGGCCAGTTTCCTCTTTCCAACATATTGCCCAATCAACCACTGCTGAACTACCTCGAGAACATCATGATGTTCATACCACGGATGCGCCGAAGTCTTTCATTCCGAACTTCCATGGACCAAATGGTGTTCACGTGCCCGGTTATCCAGCGCATGAACCACATATCGAAATCTCAGAAGCGAAAGGCGCGTTTCGTTCGCCCGATTCATTGCTACCCGAAGCCGAGCCATCGACTTCTTTGATCGAAAGCGCCCGAATGGTGAACGCAACGGCAACTCCCACACCTTCGGTATCGGAGATTGCTCCTCGCACACCAGGGAGCCGCCTAAGACCGAAAAGCGCTCAACGGCCAGGTTCTCGTCTACGGCCGAAATCTCGCTCGCGTACATCATCTGTGAATCGGTTTTCGAACATGGTGAGGCCTGCTGCTGCTCAAATGATTGGGAATGCAACCGAAATAGCGAACCGATTTTTCAACTCTCGAAACGAACAACAACCCTCTGAAGAGTCATCATCAACCAGAGAGTTGCGTCAGCGTTCTGCTGAAACACTGCAGTCTGAATCGATTGAATCGATACTTAACCTTTCGATAAAAAGAGGTGGCCATTTACCTGACAGCGATATAGAGGTGATGCTCGCCCACATGAATCGAAGACAAACCTTCATCGAACAAGATGAACAAGCAAAGCAAGAAGTTGCTCAGTTGCCACACCTCGATGATGTCTCGTTTGGTGAACTCAAAGACAGCAAAACACACCATGCTGAGAACGCAGGCAAAGCTGGTCTACCTCGACTAGACCTGTGAATCAGTTCAACATCTGTTCAAAGTCTGAAAGACGTTGGCTGAAGGCCTCCAAACTCATCGATTGAAGCGCTTCAGTGCCAAACGATTCGAGAGTGAAGCTGGCGCTAACGGTTGCTGAGAGCAAAGCCTGCCGTAGTTCATCTCGTGAAAGTTCACCTTCGCCTGTTGCGAGGTGGGCAGCAATAGAGCCAGCAAAAGTATCCCCACATCCGGTCGGGTCAACAACATGTTCTGTCGGATAGGCCGGCAATGAAATGATGTCGCCACCATGAAAAGCGATAACACCGTGTTCACCTCGCTTGACGACCAGTGTTTTGACACCAATCATCTCCAAGACCTTTCGAGCGGCTCGAACGAGGTTTTCATCGTCGGCTAACATGCGAACTTCACCGTCGTTGATGATGACAAGATCGACACTTTGCATGACCTCAAGCAGAGAATCCTTTGCGATATCAATCCAAAGATTCATCGAATCAAGCATTGACAATCGGCGTGGTGATGCTTGTTGTAAAACGCTTGCTTGCAACGCTGGGTGAAGGTTAGCGCAGAATGTAATCTGTGGAGAACGGTGGGTTTCTGGAACCTTTGGCTCAAAGTGTTCGAAAACATTGAGATGTGTTTCATGAGTTTGTGCTTCTGCCATCGTTCCATGGTACGAACCTGACCAGCGGAATGTATCCCCCTCCGCAGTCTCAATACCCTGCAAATCCAGCCCGCTGCTGGACAACAACATACGGTCTTTTTCTGAAAAATCTTGACCTACTACGCCAACCAATCCTACTTTCTCAAGGGACAGTCGCTTCGAATGAAACGAACAAGCGAGACCTGCATATGTTGCTGAGCCACCAAGTGCGTCTTTGACGTGACCAAGGGGTGAGGCGACACTGTCGTAAGCGACACTTCCAACGATGAGTACATCCATGTATTGCCGTAAAGCGTTGAATACTTGTCCCTTTCGCATCAATCAAGTGCTTATCCAAGCAACTCTTCATGCATGTCAATGTATTGAATCGTGATGTCCCGGTTGAGGAAGTCCTCTTCATCCATTATACGCCGGTGAAGCGGAATCAGGTGTTCAACACCGGAAATAACCGTTTCATCAAGAGCAGTTCGCATGCGTTTGACTGCATCATCGCGATCTCGACCCCAAACCAAAAGCTTGGCCAACAGCGAGTCAAAGCAACCTGGCATTTCGTAACCAGGGTGAGCGTGCGTATCGACACGAACTCCATATCCGGATGGGAAATGACATTCCCAAAGGCGACCTGGGCTGGGAATAAATTTACGAGGATCTTCGGCGTTCAATCGACATTGAATCGCGTGACCGTGCCATACAATCTCCTCCTGCTGTAGAGGAAGTTCTTCGCCTTGAGCAACGCGTATTCCTAGTTCCACAAGATTATGGCCGGTGATGAGTTCAGTAACGGTGTGTTCCACCTGTACTCGAGGATTCACTTCCAAGAAGTAAAAATCCCCGTTCGAATCACGTAGGAACTCAAAAGTGGCTAAGCCTTTGTAACCCACCGATTCAGCACCCTTGCAAACCAAAGCTCCGATTTCTTCACGCTTCGCCTCGTCCAACCAAGGTCCTTCTTCGACCAGTTTTTGATGGCGGCGTTGAATCGAACAGAAACGTTCTCCGAAATGAATTGCTTTCTTGCCGTCACCTAAGACTTGGAATTCAACGTGCTGCGCACCTTGAATGTACTTCTCTACGAAAACTCGCTCATCGCCGAAAGCAGACCGTGCACGGGATTGGCACAGTTTGAGGGCGTTTTCAAACTCGTCGGATTTCTCGACGATTTGCATACCAATGCCACCTCCGCCTGCAGCTGCCTTGATAATGACTGGATAACCGATGTCTTCAGCGAGTGCGGATGCCACAGCTGCATCAGAAATCGGCTCGGAAGAACCCTTAGCGGTTGGAAGGCCTGCAGCCTCCATTGCTGCACGAGCCTCGATTTTATCGCCAAGAAGCGTGATGACATCAGCCGACGGACCGATGAACGTGATACCCTCTTCTTGCAATCGGCGGACAAATGTAGCGTTTTCAGCAAGGAAGCCGTATCCAGGGTGAACAGCGTCACAGCCCATCTCTTTTGCGGCATGAATAACCGATTCGATGTCGAGATAAGTATCCAAAGGATTCGCCTTGTAATTCGCATACGCCACATCAGCGAAACGAACTGGCAGAGAAAGGCGGTCTTCTCGGCCGTGAATAATCGCAGCCTCAATGCCCATGTCACGTAGAGTTCGGAGAATTCGAAGAGCTATTTCACCGCGGTTCGCAATGAGTACACGCTTGAATGCCATGAGTTACTCGAAGAGCAATTACTCTATGATGCCAACGGTCAAAGTCGATACAAAAGTGTCCATTTCCACAGTGTCATTTGTGTCGATAAAAGTTCCATCACATGTCGAAACTGACCGGATTCCAGTCATTGGAATCTATGTTTATGATATTTTCAAGAAAAAACTCCGCAAAATTGATATCACATGACTGCGATGTGAGCACATGACGCAGAAACCCCGAACCGGAGCCGAGGCTCTCGACCAGTTAGCAGGAAAGGATTTGAACAGAGATGGACGCATCGTAAATTTAGTCATTTGCGGCAATTCCAAGTTTTACGATTACGCATGGCTTGAAGATAAATTGGACGTTTGGGTAGAAGCAAACGCCTATCCCGATCTCATCATCTTAGGAGGCGCCAGCGGCGTTGATTACTTAGCAGAGCGCTGGGCGAACAACAACAACATCCAGCTCGCTGTGTTTAGCGAAGCATGGACAGCTCCTCGTCCGAACTCTGCGCATGATTCTGGACGACCGGAAGCGGTGGCAACCTTGGCAAAAACCATGCTCGACAGAGCCACGCACATGCTCTCGTTCCCAGGACCCGATTCAGTATGGACGAAAAGAATGGAGGAAAGAGCCGTTGAAAACGGTATTCCAGTGACAAGTGTACCCTTGCCAACTGAAGGACTGGAGTGATTCTCAGTAAACGTCGCGCAAGTAACGCTTCTCTTCTCGCATCATGGTCGTGCCAATGAAGTGTGTTGCGTCGTCTTCCGACATTCCACCGTGTTCCATGGCGATTTCAATGAGTGCTCGATGAACGTCTTTAGCCATGTAGGTCTTGTCGCCACAGATGTAGAAGTAAGCACCGTTTTCAAACCATTCCCAAATGTCAGCGCCATGTTCTTTGAGGCGGTGTTGAACGTAGATTTTCTCTTCTTGGTCGCGTGACCATGCAGTTGTGAATTTGTACAAATCTCCACTGTCCATCCATCCTTCAATCTGTTCCTTATAGTAAAACTCAGTTTTAGCAGATTGGTCGCCGAAGAACAACCAATTTCGGCCTTTACCACCATCAAAAACCCGTTGTTCCATGAACGCTCTAAATGGAGCGATACCGGTTCCAGGTCCAACCATGATGATGTCAACATCTTTGTCCTCTGGAAGGATGAAAGACTTGGTAGGAGACATGAATACGCCGATTGGTTTGCCGGTAGTATCAATTTCATCGGCCAGATATTGAGTGCAAAGACCACCGCGAGGGCGATTGTGGTATTCGAATCGAACAATACCTACGGTTAGTTCAACAAATCCAGGGTGTGCGTCGTGAGAGGAAGCGATCGAGTAGAGTCGAGGTTTGAGACGAGCAACCAAGTCGAGGAACTCCTCGGGAGAGTACTTAACACCAAACTCTCGCATGATGTCAACATAGTCACGGGTCCAAAGGTAGTTTTCAATTTCTTTTTCGTCTCCGAGAAGAGCCTCTACCCTTGCAGCTGGATCGTCGGATGCTTTGCTGGTGGCAAGTCCGGGAGGAGTGGCTGAAGAATCAGAAGATTCCCAATCCTCGCTTGAACGGCTACGAGCCACAATTTTCAAAGAAATTTTCATTCCGGATGAGACGACTTTTCCGGCAAGGGATTGAACAAACTTCTTGTTCGCCATGTGGACCTCAAAATCCTTCTTGAGAGCAGTGTACAAGTCGCGCTCTCCGTTGTGAGTCTCTACAATGTAATCTCTATCCCAGCCTTGAAGTTCAAGAATCTCCTCAACGATGTGAGGGGGATTTTCAGACATGACACCGAGGGCATCACCGACCTTGTAGTCAAGGCCAGAGTCCCCGAGTGCAAAGACAATGTGACGGGTCTCTTTACGAGAACCCTCCCCGTTGAGAATATAATTCTCGGTTATTTCAGTCATGTAAGGATTCTTTGCGCTCCAATCGGACATAATATCACCCACCAACCCAAGGCTGTAGTTGGTCCACAATGGGGACACTTATCATGCTTATTGAGCGATGTTGATGCCGATTCGCACGGCGTCACAGGACCCTCAAAAACCTTCACAATTTTCAAGGATGCAAACGGCCATTTATATGGTAAACCTCTTACTTGACTGTATGACTCAAATCAATAAACCAACAGCACTGATTGTAGGCTCCGGCCCCGGAGGACTCGCAAGTGCGCTACTGCTCGCCCATTCGGGAGTAGATGTAACCATCCTTGAGAAAGAAGAACAAGTCGGCGGACGTACCAAGCTCGTACACAAAGACGGCTACACCTTCGACCGCGGACCCACCTTCTTCCATTATCCTGAAGTGATCGAGGAAATTTTTCAAGCCATTGGCCGAGATGCTCACAAAGAACTCGGACTCATGCCGCTTGACCCAATGTATCGCCTCGTTTTCGGTGCAGGCGGACACATCGATGCAACCAGTAACCTTGACGAGATGACCGAAAGAATCCGTGAACTTGCAGGTGACAAGAACGCTAAAGGATTCGAAAAGTACGTTCTTCAAAACCGAAAGAAACTCGAATTCTCCAAGCAGTGCCTCCAGACTCCATGGACCAGCCCTCTCAATATTCTCTCAAAGAGAGCAATGCGAGTTGCGACCATCCTCAAACCGTGGGCAAGTGTCGCAGGAGATTTGAGCAAACACTTCGACGATGAGCGTGTAAGACTCGCCATGTCTTTTCAGACCAAGTACCTCGGCATGAGCCCTTTCCACGCCCCATCGTTGTTCACAATCCTCGCTTTCCTCGAGTATGAACACGGAATATTCCACGCTAAAGGCGGCCTCGGCAGCATCACCAAGCGAATGGGTGAAATTGCTGAAGAAATGGGTGTAAAAATCCGTTGCAACACTCCCGTAACATCCCTTATCTACGAAGGTAAGACCGTAGTAGGCGCCCGAATTGAAGGCGAAGAAATCATGGCCGACAAAGTTGTCGTTAACGCAGACTTCGCTCACGCCATGACAACGCTCGTTCCAAACGAAAAGCGTAAGAAATGGTCCGACAAGAAACTCGAGAAGAAGGGATATTCATGTTCAACCTTCATGCTTTATCTCGGTGTTGACAAGCAGTACGATCTCCCTCACCACCAGATCTATGCTTCGTCTGCATACGAAAAGAATCTTCATGACATAACCAACCACAAACTCACTTGGGATGACCCGTCAGTTTACGTTCAAAACGCCAGTATCACCGATGACAGCCTTGCGCCGGAGGGACATTCCACAGTTTACGTCCTGGTTCCAGTCCCGAACACCCATGAAACCATCGTGTGGGACGACATCAAGGCTGACTATCGAGACACAGTCATCAAGCAACTAAGCAAGCTGGGCTACGACGATATCGCAGACCACATCGTTTCCGAGACTGTCGTCACCCCCGACGACTGGGGCGCATCCGACATTTACCGTGGTGCGGTATTCAACCTCACGCACGACCTCAAGCAAATGCTATGGCGACGCCCGCAAAACAGGTTTGAAGAAGCGGACAATCTCTACATCGTTGGCGGAGGAACACACCCCGGCAGCGGATTGCCGACCATCTTTGAAAGCGCACGTATCAGCAGTAAACTTCTGCTCGCTGACTTGGGAATGCGCCCTGATTGGAACGGTGTCGACTCTTGGTTCCAAGATGTTCGCAGACCTAAGGTCGGAAATACAGCTGCTAAGCCTGCACAAGCCACACAGAGAACGACTGGTGACGGTCATGCTGCGTGAAACTTTACTCGCTTGCCTCACGGTATTGATGTTCCTTGCTGGATGCGTCCAACCTGATTCGATGATTGAAGATGAATCCTCAAACTCAAACCAGATTCCATTTGAACTCACCTTCTCGGCTGACACACTCGACCGAGAAGAAGACGGCACCCCTGAATTCGACTTGAAAGAGCAATTGGAAGACGGACCGGTAATGCTTCTGTGGATCGGTGCTGGTTGCACCGGTTGCCATGACTGGACGGACATGATTCGTGAGAAAGTGGATGAAGGCATGTTTGAAGAATCTAACATGACCATCGTAAGTGTTCACCGATGGGGTGAATTCGAGTCGAAGTCCGATGTCGAAAAGGTATTTGGAATTGAGAACGAATCAGAACACTACACACCTTGGACAATTGTCACGCCATCAGAACTCACCCAAGCAGAAGACTTCAACACCGAACAAAGCACCGGGGCTTCGATTTACTCCGCATATGGCAATCCCGGAACACCGACCCTACAGGTTATTGCTCCAAACGGGGTACTGGCATGGCAATCGAAAACTTATTGGGCCAATGAAACCGTCTTTGAGGACGGGTTTTCGTTCTTTGAACGACAGGTGAACGAAGAGTGAACCTCAAAGACCCCGAGGGTCTCCAAGAGTTAAGCAGCCTGCAAGGCGGCCGGTGAAAACCATGGGTGAAGGCATTAAATTACCAGTCATAAATGGACTGGGTCGAACAAATCGTATCGATAACTGGCTCAACAAACCGATTGCAATGGGGCTGGGCCTCACCGCTGCAATGCTCTACACAGCATGGCGATTGTTCCTCTTCCCAGAATCGATCTCGTATGAACTCGAGGGCTCGAAAGTCATATCACCAATCTTCTCACCAAATGTCCTTGAATGGGAGTTGTTCGGTCTCAAAGACTGGGATCATCCGTCTTGGGTCAACGCTGCAGTTCTTGTGCTGTGGATTCCTTTTGGATTCCGAGGAACCTGCTACTACATGCGCAGAGTCTACTATCGGACGTTCTTCGCCAGTCCTGTTGCGTGCTGGGTTGACGAACCAGAAATCAATAAGAAACTCGGATACAAAGGCGAAAAGCGTCTTTTCATCTTCAACAACCTCCACCGCTACTTCCTCTACGCAGCCATGATTATTCTGGTCATCAAGTGGTGGGATGTCACCCACACCCTGCATTTCAGTGAAGGATGGGGCATGTCGCTGGGCACACTGGTGATGGCTGTCGAAGCATTCCTTCTCACGATGTATGTCACGTCTTGCCATGCTCTGCGCCACCTTGCCGGCGGCGCATTGGACCGCTGGACAACCGGTATCAGCCGAATTCGAGGCAAATTGTTTGGACGCATCAGCATCATCAACCGTTCGCACGGATTTTGGTTTTGGACCTCTCTTACCTTCGTTTTCTTTGGAGACCTATGGGTTTTAGCTGTCAGTAAAGGCTATTTGAGCGATGTGGCGCTGTTTGTAATTTGAGGTGAAAAAATGACTGAAGAATACAAGAAGTACGAATACGATGTTATTGTCATTGGGGCAGGTGGCGCTGGGCTCCGTGCAGCGATTGAAGCAGCACGAAGCGGTGCTAAGACCGCCATCATCACCAAATCTTTGCTTGGAAAGGCACACACAGTCATGGCAGAAGGTGGTTGTGCAGCAGCACTCCAAAACGCTGACCCAAGAGACGGTTGGAAGGTTCACTTCCACGACACCATGAAGGGAAGCAAATGGCTTGCCGATTGGAGAATGGCTGAATTCCATGCAAAAGAAGCACCAGACCGTGTTCGAGAGCTCGAACAATGGGGCGCAGTCTTTGACCGAACCCCACAGAACACCATCAATCAACGAAATTTCGGTGGGCATACCTTCCCTCGCCTCGCCCACGTCGGTGACGCTACGGGTCTCGAACTCATCCGCACCCTCCAGGAGCGTGGAATCCACGAAGGTATTGATATCTTCATGGAATACACTGTTCGGCACCTTCTCAAAGAAGGAGACAGAGTTACTGGATGCGTGGCTTACACTCGCGTTGACGGTGACTTCCATGCCTTCTCTGCCAAGTCAGTCGTCCTTGCGACCGGTGGAATAACACGTTGCTGGTCAGTTTGTTCAGGCTCTTGGGAGTATACCGGTGATGGACACGCTCTTGCCCTTTGGGCTGGTGCTGAACTCCGTGATATGGAGTTCGTGCAATTCCATCCAACTGGAATGGTATGGCCTCCATCGGTCCGAGGCATCCTTGTTACCGAAGGTGTCCGAGGCGAAGGTGGTCGTTTGACCAATTCAGAAGGAGAGCGATTCATGTTCAATTATGTTCCAGAAATGTTTGCCGGCGACCACGCAGAAACCATCGAAGAATCTGACCAGTGGGTCGAAGAGGTGGTTTCTGGAAAACTCGCTACCGTCCGAAGACCTCCAGAATTGCTTACTCGTGACGTTGTCGCAAAGGCAATCAATTCCGAAGTGAAAGCAGGTAGAGGATCTCCGCACGGCGGTGCATTCCTCAACATTTCACACCGTGGAGAAGAAGCAATTTTGAAGAAATTACCATCCATGCACCACCAATTCAAGGAATTAGCAGGTGTTGATATTTCGAAAGAACCGATGGAAGTTGGACCGACTGCACACTATGTGATGGGCGGTGTTCGAGTGAACGCTGAAACCCAAGAAAGCAATGTTCCGGGACTCTATGCCTGCGGCGAAGTTGCCTCTGGACTCCACGGAGCAAACAGACTTGGAGGAAACTCATTGTCTGACCTCATCACCTTTGGCAAGAGAGCCGGAGAACATGCTGCAAAGCGCTCAAAAGATTTGGCACAACCTACCATCGATGATGGACAGGTCCAATCGGCCATCGAAGTTATGCTCGCACCACTGCAAAGAGGCGAAGGTGAAAATCCTGGTATAATTTACGATGAAATGCGTGACATGATGCAGGCAAAAGTTGGAATCATTCGTACCAAGGAAGAAATGGAAGAAGCAATGGACGACTTGAAAGCGTTCGATCAACGACAAGCTACATGTTTCCCTGGCTCATCTCGCAAATACAATTCGGGATGGCACCAAGCACTCGACCTCAAGAACATGGTCGATGTATCAACTGCAGCCACCCTCGCTGCTCTCACACGCGAAGAAAGCAGAGGTGGCCACACAAGAGACGACTTCCCTGGAGAAATCGAAGAATGGGGGAAGATTCTCAATATCATCTACATGGAAAACGGGGAAATCAAGGTTCGACAAGAACCCGTTGAAGAGATGCGCAGCGACTTGAAAGACGCCCTTACTGAAGTGAAGGCGATGATTGCGGAACGAGCTGCAGAACAAGCAGGAGGCGATGAGTAATGTCACTGAAAGGAAAGAAGCAAGATTTCACAATCCTCCGAGGCGAAGGCGAAGAATCAACACTGGAAGAGTTCAGTATCGAACTCGATGAAGGAATGGTCGTTCTAGACTGTGTCCACCGAATCCAACACGAACAGCAACCTGACTTAGCAGTTCGCTGGAACTGTAAAGCTGGAAAGTGTGGTTCCTGTTCTGCTGAAATTAACGGCCGGCCACGCTTGATGTGCATGACCAGAATGAGTGATGTGGTTGCTGAAACCCCAGCAGGTAAGCCCATTGAGATTCGTCCAATGAAGGCATTCCCCCACGTCAAAGACTTGGTTACTGATGTTTCTTGGAACTATGAGATTGCTCAAAAAATCAAACCAATCAATGGACCTGAAGAAATGAACTGGGAGTTCAACCAAATGGAAGCAGATAGAGTGCAGCAATTCCGTGAATGCATCGAATGTTTCCTTTGCGTCAACACCTGCCACGTCTTGAGAGATCACGCCCTGTTCGATGACTTCGCAGGACCTCGAAACTTGGTTCGACTTGCACAGTATGAGATGCACCCGCTTGACACTGAAGACCGTGTTCCAGAGATTAAGAAGGAATTCGGAATCGAATACTGCAACATTACCCGCTGCTGCACTGAAGTTTGTCCAGCAGGCATACAGATCACTGATGACGCAATCATACAGCTCAAGGAACGAGTTGTCGACCGTTATTATGATCCATTGCAACGTATTTGGCGAACGCTCACTCGGCAAAAGGTTCGCTATTGAGGCGATCAATTGTCGAATGCAACAGAGAAAGTCCGGCAAATTTCAGCCATCGGCTTTGGCGTAGCCTTCGTATGGATTGGGATTCAACACTTCACCAATGTAGGTTTCTTTGTACCGATCGTTCCAGAAATCCTTGGCGCACCTGAGTTTTGGGTCTATGTTAGTGGAGCAGCGGAAATACTTCTCGGAATGAGCATGATCCATCCTCGAACAAGACCACGAGGGGGGATAGCAACTGCTGCATTCTTGGTTGTCGTCTATTGGGCAAACCTGAACATGTGGGTGAACGACATTCCAATCGATGGTACTACGTTTTCAACACCTGCCCATATTGCACGCGCCACGGCTCAAATCGGAATGATTGGGCTTGCGCTCTGGATTTCAGAGTGGAAGATAAAGAAAGAGTGAATGGCTTCTAATCCCTCCGAAGAGGGAAAAGAAGCGGCGACCCTTGCGGGAACAAACTTGCATCAGCAAGTTTGGAAAACATACAGAAGTTAAATCAGAACTCAAAGGTGTTCGATTCCGGACTTCTTGACGTTGGCCTTCTTGATCTTGTCAGGAAGCCAAGCTGGTCCATTAGCTGGCTTGTCAACCATGCTAATACTGCCGGTGAAGACGTGGACACGCTTGGTGCCACGCTCACGTAGGCGTATGTTCGTGTGTCCGCGGGTTGCAGCTTTGAGGGCTGCACCGCGTGGTTGTTTGCTAGCAAAAACCTGGCTCGTATCTTTTCCGTTCTCCATGAGAACAAAGTATTTTTTATCAGACATTTGGATTTCCTCCGGTATTGGACAGTCAAGTAGAGTATATAGTATTTATCCCGTTAAAACGGTATACTGCGCCATATAAGTAACGCAGTACCCCATTCCGGAACGATTTTTCGCGCCATGGAGCCTCAGTACAGCGGTTGGGGAAGCCGTAAAATGAAGTTGGGAGATTCGAAGATTACAACTCAGCCCCGGCTAGAGTTTTGGTATCGATAATACCTGGGATTTGACGTATAGATTCAACAACAGATTGAGCAATGACTGCAAGACTCTCAGCAACGAGTTTGACGATAAGGTCATGATCTCCAAACAAGAGCGTGGCATCATCAACATTCGGCATATCTTTCACCGCCAAGTAAACTTCGTGCTCTTTACCAGGTGCGACGTTAATCAGGACATATCCTACTGCCATTGCAATCGTGCCTACCAGATGCTCAAAGCACATCAACTCTTCTCCGTATCATTGCTGTAAGTCAAGAAGGTCCAGTTGTTCATCAGTGAATTGCATCCATTGGAGCAGCGTCCAGCCACTCGGCATTTCACCCTCAAGCCAAACTCGGTATTGTTCGTGGCTCCAACCTGCAGGCAATTGAAGAGTTGGAGAACCGTCGGATTGTTGATCTTGAGACACCTGTGTTTGTTCCTCGGTTTCAACTTGCCACAAGGGCGTAACTTCTCCTTTCATCTTTCGTCGCCGTAGAGCGGTGATAGCTAGGACGGCCAGCGCAGCTGCCCCTCCGAACAACAACGGCGTAGACAACGAACTTACAGCTTCTGATTCGTTGGCAGCCACGGTTTGATTACAATCGAAGCAAGGTGGTTCAGGTTGGAGCGTTATGCTAAATTCAGAAGTATTCGATTGTGCCCATGAATCGGTGCATGTTGCAGATACGAGCAGCGTAGCATTACTGAGTGCTCCAGTGGTTGGATACTGGAATTGAATTGATGCAGAAGTAGGAGACTGGGGGACCAAAGAAACCTGCAATTCTGCGAGTATAGTATTGTTTTGAGATATCTGGGCTGTGCATTCAATATCATCCGTACCATCTTGGTCAACAACTGTACCCGTAATGGAGAGGAGTTCCCCAGCAGATTTGTTTGCCAAAACCTCGACCGTCGTTTGTGGCATTGCATGATAAAACGGTACTTCAAGATTGAAGGAACGAACGAGGCCGTCGATGTCACGCGCTGTGAACAGGACCTGTCCTTCGCCATCAATGAATGTCCCATCAAGCCGTAAACGGAATTTGTAAAGAGTGTCGGATTCTTGGAAATCGGGGAACGAAGCACAGGATGAGATTGAGGTACTGTTCGGAGAGACAGATCCGAGAGTGGGTGCATCAACCGACCATCCAAGTTGGGATAATGTCGCTTGCATTCTGTCGATTGGGCGTTCCGACTGCAAGTGAACCAGCATGTAGCCGGTCTGTCCAAATCGTAATGAATCGATGGTTCCTGACTCGTCGCATAGATGTGCAGCGACAACGATTGGTGTTGTCAGAAGCAACGGCAAATCAAACTGTTGGGTGAACGTAGAACCATGCCGACCGGTCATGTCCAGAGTCAAGCTCAGTTCCCCAGATTCCAAAGGCACAGACACTGATGGAAGTTCAATCAAAACCGGATTACGAATATCAGAAGCACCAACTGGGATTGTTGTTCGTTCAGCCCCTGGCCAATCGATATGTAAATCCCCATTGGCGGATGAAAGCGGATCGTCGGAATCAGTAAACACAATGTGAGCATATTCTGCCCCTCCTCCACGAACACTGTCCAACGCAATGCCGTCCTTGTCGACGACTTCAACGACCGCCGAAGGGGCTCTGTCTCCGACTGAGATGACTCGCGAGTTCAACAGTAAACCGGACGAATCACGTACTTCAAAAGTCACATCATCGAGCGCAGTGTTGACTTCTCGCTGGTATTCACCCACATAGCAATGGTGGGTGTTATCGGCTTGTTGCTCGTAACTCATGTTGCCAAGAATACCAGCAGACACTCGAAGTGTCGGTTGCTGAGTGGTTCGATTAAAGTCTGCATCAAGTGCACAAACTTTCCAATTCGCCGTTTCTCCGCGATACATTTGACCCAACGGCTGATAGGGGAGTTGATTGATTCCCGACCAAGTAGGAGAGTCTACACCGCTGATGTGGGGGCCAAACCATTGAGCTTGTGCATCAACAATTATTGCCACCGACGCATCGAGCAAAAGCCCTTCCTGCATGCTGATATCATGGGCTGTTGCCCGCAAAACCAAAGTTCCTAGTGCGAGCGATGTTGGAAGAGTGATCGAAGCCTGCCAACGGAGTGCGTCGATACGCCCAGTTGCTTGAGAAAACCATTCAAGGTTGGAAAGATCAGATGCGTTCGAGGCTACAGACCATTCCAAGTCAACAGAAGTAACATTGACATCATCGGATGCTTCAATGGTACAGATGAAGTTATCACCACGCGCATATACTTGTGAATCACAATAGATGCTCTCGACGACTGGAGGGGCGTTTACCCATATTCGAAGAGTGGCAAGATTGTTGCTCACATTCCGTTCATAGGAACCGCTGCTGGCATTTGAGTAGCGTATTCGCAAATCCATCCACCCCGTCTTTTCAGGTACCACAGTCAAGTTGTAAAGAATCCTTGACCCGCTCAAATCTCCTGCCGGAAGCGATATGTTTCCGTTGTAGAGTTCGATATTTCCTTGGATGTCTTGTACCAAAAGCGAACCATTGGAAGCGGACATGCCTCGATTCTCAAGAGCAAGTTGAATTTGAGAGGGTTGCATGTATGAGAAGTTCCCGATTTGTCGAACACCAAAGATGTTGATGTCATGATGGAGGTCTGCATAGGGTGCCATCTTTGGATCACCTACAGTAACCCCCATCCAACTTGTCTGTAAGTTCGCAGCAGCATGGGCTTCTGCCAAGTTAAACCCTTGAGCATACATGCTTAGAAGTATACTTGGGGAGCCGACAGCGGTTAAGTATGGCTCGTAGACATAACCCTTCACACCAGAGACTCCATCCTCCAGCAGATCTGCGACGAGTGACTGCCCGTATGCAGTATTGGGGTTGAAGGAGCGACCTCCAGTCGAAACTGCCGTTTCAGCAATCGAACCGTTAACCCAAGAATTATGAGGAAGAATTGGATGCAAATTCATCGTATCAAGATAGACGGAACCGTCGGTCGATGTTGCTACAATGTCAAGTGGGACTCGAACCCGCAGCGAGACTGTGTCGACAGGCGGGCGGAATCGCATGGTTTGCGATTCCCATGTTGGAGCAAAAATCTTGGATTGAGACTGATTACTGGCGAGAAGTGTTCCGTTTGCATCGAACGAATCAACCTCGATTGTGAAGTCTCCATAGACATCACCAGTACGTTGCCCATAGACCGAGATGAGCCAGGCGTGATCCTTCAAATCATCCGGCAGCACGAATGTTTGTTCTATCGATGCAACAGATTGGCCGGTTCCTGAATACGCAGAACAGTCGCGATAAATATCGCGATGGAGCGTAGTGATTTCGTCATCTCTCAACGCCACATCCCATACCATGACGTTGTCGATCATACCTTCAAAGAAAGACGAGCCTGCTCGGTTAACACCGAGTTTGTACAGGTCTATATTGTTCAGAGCGCCTGAAGGATATGTGGTTGTACGTACCAACACGCCATCGAGGTATTGTTTAGCCGTAGCGCCCTCAAAAACAGTGACAATGTGGGTCCACTCTTGTGCTTGAACAGCACCAAAAGCTTGCGTTTGATTCGTATGCAGTTTCCATTCACCGCCTACAATGGCGTGTTGGAACGAACTGTTCGAGCCTGCAGCATTATCTACGGCAAAAACAGATGCATAGGTCGGCAGGGACGAAGTATTGGCCCAAACCCACTGACTGACGGTGAAATTTCCAACCCAGTCATCGACATCGACATCAATGTAATCGTCGATACCGTCGTACCATAGACAGGAGCCATCGACGCACGTTTTCCAGTTACTGGAGTCCATGTTTTTGAGAGTGAAAGGGGTACTGGAGTTCACCGAATCTTGAGCGAGGCTACCACTGCCGTCTTCAAAATCCCAATGATGGATGAGATTGGCTTCTGAAGGAATGTATGAATCTGAAAGTGAGAAGGCAGAGGATGGGATAAGTGATTTGCTTTGATTCGGGCCTTCCCATGAGAGTTGCAATCCGTGCGGCCCGCCGCCTTGGAAGAACTCAACCCTGAAGTCATGCTTTCCTGCATCAAGTTGGATGTACTGAGACATTTCCCTCATACCGTGTGAACCGTAATTGGTAACCAAACTTTGTCCATCCAACCAAAGTTCCGAACCATCATCGGATGTCAAAAAGAAGGTCCAGTTTCCTGTTTCCGGCACATCGAGAAGACCACTAAACCTGGCGCCCCAGTCGTTTTTAAACCGATTATCGAGGCCTGTATAAGCCTGCGATGAAGAGGAATATTGCAACGATGACTCGAGCCGTACATGGTCAGGTACACGGTCGATAAGCGTCGGCATAGAGGAAGTGCTGAAACTGACACCGTTGTTGTCGAACAATTCAGCGAGTATGCCTTGCGTACCGTTCCCAGATTCTTGAGTGCAAACGGCAGAGATTGATGCTTCCAAGGCATTGTTACCGTCTCTTTTGACATCCGATTGCGTGCTCCACTCAAAGGTATCACCTGATGAAAGCGTCGGAACGGTTGCATTCCAATAACGCGCTCCGCTGGAATACATCGCATCCGCAGTGTTGAACCCAGAATTTGGCAACTTGTTTTCATTCCAATTACCGTCGTTAGAGCCCCACGAAGCATAACCCATCACATTGGAAACATTTGTCAAAAACAGAGATGTGTCATCAAAAACTGTGTCCAAGCCCATGCTTCCGTTCAATAACCCATCTGCAGCATAGAGGTCATCGTTCCAGAACTTGTAACCTGAACCGTTGCGATTGGTTGCCAAGTCAAGTGCAAATACACCTCGTTCCCCAAGGCTGTTGTTTGCTTTTTCAATCAGGCCTAATGCTGTTTCAACGGTATATCCCGTGAGCCGGGTCATCAAGAAAAAACCGTATTGTTCACGCGAAAACGCCTCCACCGGACTTCCTGCCAGTGGACCATACCCGTGTTCGACCCAGTAATCTGAGCCAATGCTGGAGGATAGACTTCCACCTAACAATGAAAATTCTTGATCGAAGCTTGCTTTGTTGTTCCCGCCGCTGATTCGTAAAGGTGTACCTTTGGTGGAAACAAGGTAGTTTAGTTCGGTTTCCGAAGAACGATTCGCAAGCATTTCCAAAAAAGGTGCAGCAAAATACTGGTCAAACTGGTCTCTGTTGATGGTTTCTTTCGTTGGTGCACTCGAATTATTGAAAATGAATATGTTCTCTTCGGGAATATTGCGAGCATGAATAAAAGCCCAGCCTATCGTTCGACTAGCTTCTGAGTTGTTGTTGATGAGAACGCCCACATCAGAGTAATCATAGACGGTGAGAAAGTCAAATCCTTCTGGCTGGGCAATGTCGTTCCAGGGAGTTTGGTTCCAAACATCGTCATTTGAGTCACTAAAAAAGCCAGTAAATGCATCATTGAGTGACCGAGATGGGTTAGAATCAACCGCTGAATCACCACCTGTGGAATGCGCCAGTATAGGCGAAGAAACGCCGCCAATCATGAACAGAAAAGTCATCAGAAGACTCGAAAACCTCCTGTCCATGCCACGGTGTACGAGTAATAGCGTTTAGAAATGCCGCCATTAAGTCACTGCGTCAAAGAAAAATGTTGAGATTCGGCAATCGTAAAAATCTCAAAATCAAAGGTTTTCATGAGAAAACTGCGAACTTGATAAGTAAGGTGGCCTCTCTTGCTTGGATGATGGCAGAACTCTACATGGCTCGGACATGCAAATGGGGAATTCTTCGCGTTGTTGGTGGAGATGTATGGAACCACAGCGGTGATGTATTGATTACACCTGCGAACAACAGACTCTCTGGCAGAGAGGGACTTGATGCCCAAATCCACGCAAAAGCAGGCGAAGAACTCACGCAAGTAACACGCAATATTTGCTTGGAAATGCGTAAAATAAACGCTCCACCGTGCGCTGTAACTCAAAACGTTGTTACCGAACCTTACGCGCTCTCATCCAACTACAAGCACATCATACATGTCGTCGGGCCGGACTGCCGAAGACCAAACCAAGACGAAGCACGGCGAACTCTTCTCCCAGAAACCTACGAAAACCTGTTTGCCACACTCGCCGAAATGGATGACGTAAACACAATTGTCGCACCTCCTCTTTCCATGGGTATCTTCGCATATCCACACCGAGAAGGTGCACGACTGACTTTGGAAATCCTTCTTGGCGTCCTTGACGGTGAAGAAGATCCCGGGATTTCAGAGTATACCATCGTCGTAAAAGAAAGAAATTTCATCAGCAACATGCGAACTGTCTACAGAGAAACAGAAGACCAACTCCCTGGTTACGATACGACATCTGCTTGAGGTGAAGGCAATGGTCGACCTCGCAGCGATGGTCACCAGCACGCTCAGCAGCGAACGCCGCTCATTCCAGTCGGTTCTTATGCTCGCAAACAGTGTTCGAAAGGTGAAATTGGTTGCTGAAGTCCTGCCGAAAGAACTTGATTTGAAGGTACTTTCTAGCCAAAACCGTGTTGTTGAAGCCCTCCACGAAGCTGGTATCGAAAGTTCACTGCTTGAAGAGAGTTTGAGTTCACAAGGCCTCGGCGTTCTCAATCACATGCACGATTTAGTTCTTCAAGCGATTGGAGAAGGCAACCTCGCCAGCGGAGAGCGTTTGCTGGTGGTCTTAGCAGAACCTCTTGACGGTGTCATAGTCGTCGATACCTCGAACCTCAACGCAAACAGATTCGCAACCATAGCCCAAGATTACAGCATTGACTTGGAGGTCCTCACCAAAATGATGCATTTAGCTCGTCATATCGGCTCAAGGGGGCGTGAAGGCCATGCAATTGGCGCCTTGTTCGCCCTTGGACCGTTACCGGCTCTACGAAAACACACAACTGCGCTGGTTCTCAATCCGTTCAAAGGCCATCCCCCTGAAAAAAGAAGTATTATCGATGAATCAAATCACGAGACCCTTGCAGAATTCGCATGGCTCGATGGAGCCATCCTGTTCAACCGCGAAGGGATTGCAAGTGACGCTGGTCGTTACATTCAGGTTCCAGCAGGCATTACGCCGAAGCCTGGAGAAGGCGGGCGCCATTTAGCCGCACGAGCGATATCACAGTTGGTTGAAGGAATCGCAGTGTGTGTCTCATCCTCTGGTTCAATCACGATGTATGCAAACGGCCGAAACCGGTACCGGGTCAAGTTGAATTGATTACTCGGATTCATCGGTACGAACACGGGAATTAAGGTTACGTTCAACTGAGCCTAAACTGGCACTGGTCGCTAAGAAATCCATCCGTACAGCATCGAGATTAGAGTGGTTAAGGTTGCGCTCGATACTCATCTTTGTCCGATTTATTGAAGCAATTCGTTGAGTTCTATCTTTCGGCCGTAGTACATCTCCTCGCTGGCTCATGAGCCATTCTTCCAAAAGCGCTTGACCCCATTCTGGTGCTCGCAAACGAGCTGCCAAGTGAATTTCCAATTGGCGATGACGGAAACGAACTCGCCCATCTGCAGTCCGAAACGCTTGTATTGAGCCTGGATTCCAACGATCAAGCGGAATCTGTAGGTGCTCCTTACATTCAAGCGAACCGTCGCTATTTACGTCAAAATCTGCAATCAAGACACTCCGGTTGAGTCGCATGAAAACCTGGGCCATATCCTCATCCGCATGCCATTCAGAAATTGCTTGTGGCAGTTGCCCCCACTCGTGTTCACACCATCTTTCAAGTGCAGGCCTGTACGACTCCATGTGAAACGCTCTTGGCGAACCATCATCAAGTTTGTTGAGAAAATCTGTCAAGATTCAAGGAGAAGGAGCGTTTGGGTTGTACATGGATGGTGCATGGGGTTCAGTCGAAGCAGACTGGAAGGTCGTCGTTGCACTGATTCTCGCATGGTATATCCTGCTCCGCATATGGGAGAAAAACGGAACGCTCGACCGTTGGGATGCATCACGTGTGTTCGGAGTCGTACTTATGGTTCGTAGCAACCGCGGCTTGAATACGCTCGACAAAATTGCCAAACCCCGCAGATTTTGGAGAATTTACGGTGAAGTGGCGCTCTGGGTCTGCCTGTTCTCTATGTTTTTCGTTGCCATTGGCATGCTCTTGGCGTTCATTACATCAGTCCTCAATCCACCTACTGCTGCGCCTCCGACTGCGAGTGAACTCGTTGCCATTCCGGGGCTTAATCCAATGATTCCATTGGGTTGGGGTGCTATGGCGTTCATCATCGCTCTGGTCATTCATGAATTCGGCCACGGCCTCTTAGCCCGAGCACACGGCATGAGAATCCGTGCTTTCGGTCTGCTGCAACTCGGCCCGCTGCCTCTCGGTGCCTTTGCGGAACCTCAGTATCAAGAACTCCACAAAGCCCCCCGAAAGGAGAGGATGCGAATGTTTGCTGCTGGACCAGCAACCAATTTGTTTGCTGCTTTCGTTTGTTTGATATTGCTGGGCGGTCTTGCTGGAAATCTAACTTCAGCGAACATGAATCCTCATGTTCAGGGTATTGTGAAAGATTCTGGTGCAGATCAAGCTGGTCTGCAACCATGGGACACCATTCTACGAATTGATGACGTAGAGATAAGCGGTATTGAAGGGTTCCAAACGATTATGGCCGGTTACTCAGCCAACGATACTATTCTCGTCGATGTACTGCACGAAAACGGAGATGAGGAGACCATTGAGATTCTCCTTACCGATAAATACCAATATTACATCGAACTTGGATGGAATGAAGAAATTCTCGAGGCTCAAGACATCCAGGAAGGCGACGCCTTCGTCGGCGTGGTCGGAATAAGTGAGGGAACTCAAGGTATTGACCGCTTAGCAGGGCCACTTGGTCCACGGTTTGACGGAGGCGTTGGAATGCGTGTCCTTTACACACCGTTCCACATTCTCAACATGATGATTGTACCCTTTGAACTCCAAGGCGTATCCATGCACCCAATGGAAGAAGCCATGCTCTCTCCATCGGATAATTTCCTTGGAGATACATTGGGTATTGGCGGATTACTCTTCATGGTCAACTTCTTCTTCTGGCTGATGTGGGTCAACATTTTGCTTGGCTTCACCAACCTTATCCCCATGGTTCCATTTGATGGAGGACACTTATTCAAAGACTGGTTACGGGGTACGCTCAATCGCCTTCAACGGGTTGGAAAGAAAACAAAATTATGGAAAATACACCCTATGTGGGTCGACCATATTTCGAACAAAGCATCAAGCCTTTCGTCGGTTGCCTTGTTGATGATGTTGCTTTTCGTACTCCTCGTACCGTATTTCTGATCACGAACGACGACGACGAAGTTCTGCGAGAACATCAAGTGGTTTGTGAGGAATACTTTGGGCTGGCTTGAGTTCTTCCAGTGAAGTTGATGGCAATGTTGATTGAGAAATGTTTGCCTTTATTGCCCGTGCCTCCAAACTGTGGAGAGCGGCCATTTCTGAACCTGCAGGTGAACATACCAAGGAAATGAATTCGTTCAACGGCATACCGTCTTCCCAATTAAGATAGACTGAGCCATTGCGATTTGTTGGAAAAGGGGGAATGGATTTTTCCAAAAGACGCAACCGACCGGTGAGATTACTGGTTTCAACACGGAAAATCCGCCATGAATCTCCACGTACGCCCTTCCGTCTGTGGGCATACAGTGGCATCAATTTACATCGCTCACCCTCGTCAACCATTGCCGCATACTGATCTTTTGTTCTTCCTGAGAGATACAATTTGTCTGCGCGTGTTGACTTGACTTCAATTGGAAAGCACATGTCCCCACGCAATGCCAGTAAATCACCGGTGCCTTCCATGCCGGAGCCTGCGGCACGAACGACAAGAAACGGTCGATAGACCACTTGCCGCATCCTTTCTTTTTCCAATGGGCTGCATGAACGGATAACCGATTCAACGCCCTTTGGAACGCCTGCAAGAACCTGTCTCAGCTCCCGCTCGTATTGGCTCGACACAGGCATCCATCTTTGTCAATCGTTCTTGATGACTTCGGTCATTCGTAGAGATTCGTTCTTGGTTTCGACAAGAGCGGTAACAACCGCAAAGCCGGAACATTAGTTAATCTCGGAAAACAACAACATATTGTGTCTCGTCTTGCTGTTCGCACGATTGACTTCAAGTTGGCATACCGTTTGATGAATGAACTCAAAAGCAGGAAACTGAGATTTCTTTTGCTTGAACACGATGCGGTTTTACCAGACAGGGACATGATTTGGTTTGGCAGTGAAGTTGAGACTGCGAGGTTCCGAGATGAAGGTCAAGCAATTGCAGTCTCAATAGAGAACGTCAAAGAAGCGGTCGATAAAGCCGTCCGACTCCTCAAAGGCATCAATCAAGTTCACCGCCTCTGTTTTGGCATCGACCCTGGCCCGAGACCCGGCATTGCATGGCTTGCCGATGGAGCTGTTCTTGGCGTGTCTCAACTGGAAAACATAGAACATGTCGCAGGGCATATCTCAGCCATTGCTGCTTCGCTTGAATTTAACCAGATGGTCGTGCGAATTGGAGATGGGGCGCCTCTTATTCGTGACCGAATCATCAACGACTGCCTAACGCATTCAATTGAACTTGAGCAAGTCAACGAATCGAAGACTTCACGTGGGTTATTGCGCCATAACCATGTTGTTTCAGCGATTCGAATCGCCCTGCTTTCCGGTCAGCGTGTTCTTGAATTCCGTACAGTACAACCAACAGAAGGAGATTTGAGAGAGATTCAACGCCAAAGTCGAAAACACAGCAACGGTCGAAAGACGATTTCGACTGAAATGGCGTATGATGTAGCGACTGGGAAATGCAGTCTTGAACAAGCGATTAAGGAGGACTATTCTTCCTCGTGACCGTATTTTTGCAGTTCATTTTGAGCCAAGCGATACTCTGGAGAACGCTTCATGAGTTTTTTCGAAAGCGGATCAAACACCATTGGAAGAACCAAAACTGCTGCAATCAATGAGAACAGCATGAAAAATGAGGAGTTTGGAACATAGGTTGTCCCCGGTGTACCTGCACCGCCAACCATGAGTTTCACGGTGCCAAGCCAAGGAATCTCTCCACCTCCAACGCCAATTAGCCAAGAGCCACGAATTGGACCGACTGTACCGGTTGCACTGTGTACTCCTGAAGAGCCGTTTACGGCTTGAGAACCTTGGTCTACGGAACATTTGTTGTTGTCACCGAGCGTCAAAAGGCCTGCATGTCGAGGTTGCCACTCCCATACCACAAGGTGTGATTCAACATTGGCGTGTGCAGGTCGCTTACAATCGTAATAGCCAGCTTGAACGCCGTCAAAAGAGACGGAAACGGTTTCACTGTCAATGACGCTCGTACCTGGAACATCCCATGTCAGTACACAGACTCCTTTCGTGCCGTTTCCATCCTTCCATTCTGAGTCGTATGTGCCACCGTTTGGACACCGTTCAGCATCGGTAGCGTCATTGGAAGCGCTTCGATCAGGCGCTGAGATTTGATTCGGAACGACTTCCAAGATTGCCCGGTGAATAATGGGAGTCCCATCTTCACCGTTTTTCTTGTAGATGATGACATCGCCTTCAAGGCCATGCTGGGTGTAGCCAAAGTGTGGATTGTTCTCATCTGTTGCCTCTGCGAATGTGACCACAGAATCGTAATGACGGTTGTGAACCAAGACCAAATCGCCAGCGTCAATGCTTCCTACCTCACCGTTTGAATCGTGAATCATAGAAGATGATTCAACGACAACCAAAGGAGGCATTGAACCAGTGTGGGCGTACAATCCCAAAATGAGAAGACCAATCATCCCCACTGCCAACAGCAATTCGCGAACCAGCAATTTTAGCGGGTCGCTTTGCCCTTCCTGGCCTCCCATTGAGTTCAACGACGAAGTCCTTTGCTTTCAAGGAATGCTGTCCATGAGGCTTCATGCCCCGCACCTAGTGCTTCTGCAGCTTCGTTACCGTCGGCTTTTCGACGTCGTAATTCAGAAGTCGATTCAATGGAGCGTAATTCATCCAAGGTGTTCACATAGCCACGAAGTGTTAGAAATTCTGGCAAGACAACCAAAAGACCAATCATCGAAAAAACGGCCATTCCGATGGCTTGCCCAGTGTAATCGCCCCAAGTAACGTGATTTTGGAGAAAAAGCAATTGATACACTGCGACAAAAAGCAAGATTCCGATCGCTCCAGAGGCTGTTGCGGCAATACCAAGTTGTCGTCCGTGCTGTTTTGCCCACCAGTTCGAAATGATGCCCATAGTATGCTCCCCTGTATAACGCAGACACGCCGGCCCTCTTTTCTCTATCGGATGAAAAATGACACGATGGGGCGAAGTTCAAATGCTTTGCCTGCTGTGGGCCAAAGGCCCATGGTTGGGAAATGGTGATTTTGATGCGCAAGGCTATTTTTTTGACACTTCTGTTCACCGTATCATTATTCACACCTCTAGCCGCTTCTGCGACAGTGGAAACCCAGTTCAATAACGGTTCGACATCCTACACTCAGACCTTCACGGGAACGGGGAATGGAACCGCAGGCCACCTTACAATCCCGTTTGGTGCAGAAGTGACGAGTGCGGAGTTTAGACTTCTCGGTGAAGCAAGTTCAACCTCGTACACCAACTTCACCACCAATGCCCACTATGGGGGCTCGGGAGACGGTGCTTGGTCTGGCTCTCCTCCTTCACCGTTCACCTCCGGACAACGAAACAACGTCGATGTCTCCTCAAGCACCATGGCACTCAAAGGAAATCCTTCCCTGCAATCAATTGACTTTTCCCGCACCGCCCAAGTTGCTTCAAAAGTCAACGCTCATCAGAATACAACCGGCCAATTTGCATCCTTCTCAGACCAAGGATACTCTGGATTGACCAAGAAGTTTACACACACATCAGTGAGCACCAGTGCAGCATGGGGGCACATTGGCATCGTAGTCAAAGTCGGAGATGAATTTCACGTCATGAAGTACTCCTCATCGAGCCTTTACAACACACCTACCATTTTGCGTATCAACGCAACTACAGGCGCCTACATTGGTGTTGCAACCCTCAATACCAACGGTTGCAGTACTTCTTCCTACTACAACATGGTTGATGCTACCGTTGATGGAAACACAGTTTACACCGCTCACTACACCAGTTACTTCCTTACCAAGTGGTCTGTTATTACATCAGGGAATACCAAATCGTGGAGATGCGACCAGTCATGGAGCTTCAGCAATAACTACGTTACTGGCGTAGATATCGATGACTCGACTGGAAAGTTGTATGTCATGACCTATTCCTATTCTGCAAACGCACACTACATTAACGAGGTGAGAAAGACCTCTCCGACCAGCATCCTAGGTACATGGACCGTCGCAACAGGCTCTACTGTATCGAGATACGGTGCAGGAATGATCGTCAACATGCCGACCATCATTTACAATGAATACGACCAAACTTACGTCAGTGGCGTTGGTTACAATTACGATTCAACCCATCATTTCTTCACGATGAGAAGCAATTTCGTCGAACACATGGGGGAAGTCCCTGTTCCAGAGGGTGGGCACTATGGCCTGGTTGAATCGGGCGAAGGTCAATTCAGTTTCTCATGCCACTACTACAGTACGATCTACTGCAGCACCTCTACTCGGCACAAAATCAATAATTTTGGAGACGGTTCACTTTTCGATGAGCGAAGTCACACTGGAACGACAGCGACAATCATGGGGAGCACGATTACCACGTCCAAAGCCATCGACACGCTCTACATCAGCAGCATACTCGGATACACGCCGGCCGGCACCAGCATCAGCGTCGACATTTCGAACGATGGTGGCAGTACATGGAGGCAAGTTTCCGTTGGACAAAATATTGTATTCCCTCAAACTGCAACGCAATTTGTTTGGCGTGCAACACTCAATGGAACTGCAACGAAAGCCCCAATCTTCGATGGAATAGGCATTGAGTACACTGCTTCGTTTGTCACCTCTTCGTACATGTACACCTACCAATATGTAGGTTCAGGAACGAAGAATGTCGTCGCTGCAACCATTGATTGGGACGAAACTCGACCGAGTGGAACTTCCATCCGCGTCAACTTCGGATACACCTCATCCAGCACATGCACAACCGGTAGCACAGGTGTGTCTCAATTCACACAACCGAACCAGACCAAAACCATGACTGGAACTGGATATTACATGTGTTTGAGAGTGGAACTCACCGGACCTTCAAGCGGTGCTGTCACACCAACAATCACCAACATATCCATCGCAAAACACTCCAATGCTCCGAGTGAACCCGGAATAGAAATCAACGGAAAAACGGTATGGTCCAGACCGGCATCTGCTGGCGCATTACTCGGTGCCTTTACGGTGACACAGAGCACGAGTTCAAACACAATCCTGAAGGAATTTAACGATGCCATACCCGATACGGGCTCAGGTTTGAGTAACATTTCAATTGGACTCAGATCAAAATCTTCAGGGATTTTATCTCTGGTATCGTTCTCAGTCGCTTACACGATGAACACAGTTAATCTTGAAGTGAACATTCCTGAAGGTGAAATACTTCACGAACGTTTGCAACCTTACGAGGTGGTAACCCGACACATCGTTGGTGAAGATGCAACGACCATGACCGAAGCAAGTTTGACGCTGATGACCAATTCCATTGCAAAGAATCCGACAATGTATTGGCAGGATGGAGATATATTCCCAAGCCCAAATGACCCTGAAGACTACATAGAATTGGACGCGAGTTCATGGTCCTCTCAATCCAACGGGATACTTGAGGTGCATTGGATATTCCATGTGACATCGGAGTTCCCAGACCAAAGTAATGTTCGATTCAAGACCGGTTGTTTGGACAATTCTGGCTCAGCGGGATATTCTCCGCTGGACCTCATCAGCTCTACCGGTTTGGAAGTCAACAGATCGTTTGGCCTTGGATGGATGAAGGTTCGAGACAACGACGGCGCACTGGTCATGGATGATGTCCCTGACAACTCATGGGTTGCTGCCGGTGAAACACTCCACTTCCAAGGTGCAATGTGGTTCCAAAACACCGAAGATGCCCCGAAGGACAATGCCTTTGATGTTCGTGTCTCAAGAAACGGATGGGTCGAAAGCACTGCACGTGACACCACCAATAACAACGGTAGTTTCTTCATATCCGTCGATCTTCCGGAGATTGACATTGCCGATGGACTCACCTACGAAGTTCAAACCTACAACGAGAAAGAACCAACACATGTCATGCCCACTAGTATGGACTGGAAGCGAACCTACAAGGTCGACGCAACCCCCCCTCTACGACAAGCATTCTTACCGCTCGATGATGCGTACGAAGCTTCAAGCAATGTACAAGAAGTCAAGATTCTGGTGAACGACGAAATCGGTCACCCGATGGCCCTTGAACTCATGTACTGGGTCGAAGCAAACCATGATTTGAACAGAAACGGTGAAGCAGACCCTCAGGAATACGTCAGCAAGAATGTTTACAATTCCACGGTCGCCAAGAACAAATGGTTCATCACCACTATCGACCACTCTCGCAACTCGAACATGGGCCGAGTCTCGTATTATTGGACTGGTGGAGACCAAGCAGGTAATCCACTTTATTACACTGCAATGAACAGTGACGATGAACTTCTGTCGTTCAGCTCCGGACCGGGTTTCCTCTATGACGATGCGACTTTCCGAACACGCAAGGACTCGACTGCTATCTTTACCGGCTTGGAATGGGTCGGCCATGTCGATAATGCACCTGTATTCGCTGGAATGGATCAAAGAATTGAACTTGGATTCATTGATGCGAACACTGCAATTGACTTTGAGCACATCTCGTTGGTGTTTGACTTTGAGGGACCGAACCCAATGCGAGATGCTCAACAAATTTCCTATTCTGGAATCAACAACACCTTTTGGTCTGAAAGTAACTTCATCACATTGCTGACAACCAGTAAGATGGTTGAAACAATCAACGAATCTGGAGTTCCATGGATTCAACTCACCTTTGATTTCGTTATTGGTTGGGACTGGCCAGATGAAGAGATGGGCGATGTTGTACTTCGATACAAGGAACGAGGCTCGAGCGAGGATTCGCAAATACTCCTTCT
>QQRW01000038.1:54122-61703 GCA_003602605.1 Candidatus Poseidoniales archaeon
GATATCTCCGAACCACGCACAGGCATTGTGGCGGATGGAAGCAGAGTACGCAAGGACGACCGACTTGCCTTCACTGGAAGAGTCGTGTACGAAGGAAGCACTGTTGCTGCGCCACGGAATGTTGGAATCCTAGTGGAAGTCTTCGATGGCGAAAAGATTTGGAGCGACGGTTCGATTTCATCGACCGGCGAGTTTGCTGTAGAAGTTCCACTCTCATCGGCATCGACATTACAATCCTCACCGACCCGCACATGCTTGATTTCAATTACCAATATCCCTGGACGTGGGGAAGACATGACCGGCACCTTGGTTTCGACAACACTGCGTGTCGTCGTTGACGATGCTGCCCCACGGGTTGTTCGACGAATCGCGCCGCTGAACGTCATCGATATCTCCGCAAACAACGATCTTAGCAATGTTGCTGTTGAATTCCACGGTACAGAAGATGCTGATTTGACGGGTTCAAGTCAAATGGTTCATTGGGTCATGCGAGATGCGACTCGTACCGTTACCATCGGTGCTGGATCAACACTGCTCGGTATGCAACAAGACGGTCAACTCGTCAACTGGACAGGTTATGTGGATCTTACAGACAACGGAAGAATAACTCCACAAGCTGGAGACTTCGTTGGATTCTATGTCACAGGCTACGATGCTGCTGGAAACCAGTTCCCTGTTGTATCCAACTCAGAAGCAAGTCCAATTCCTGAACTTGCCGTTGATGACACTGATTTCGAACGCCAGTGGATTCGTTTGGGTGCTGTAGGACCAGAATTACGAGTCAAGTCGATTTCACTGTCCGATGATCACATTGCGCCTGGATCGAAGATAACCATCGACGCTCAAGTCACAAATGTTGGCGGTTCGACACCTTCGATGTTCAAGGTTGCCTTCTATGCAGGAGACGATGAGACACCTTTCGATACCGTAGGAGTAGCCGGAATTAACGGTGATGAAGTTGTTGAAGTCAGTACCACGTGGTCTGCGAAAGACGTTGACAGAATCCGTGTCGTTGTCGATTATGACAACCTCATCGTCGAAGTCAACGATGATGACAACAGTGCAGAGCACTCTATCGATATCGCTTATGGAGAATACTTCGGATGGTTCGACTCACCTCGTGAAAGTCCACTCGCTTGGATCTTCATCATAACTTCAATCATCGTCTTGTTTGCCGTAGCAACCGTTGCAGCTCGAACAACCATCGACCACGGTGAGGGTGCCTTCTCAGACGACGACGAGGATTGGGAAGAAGACGATTTTGAAGACGACTTTGAAGATGATGACGATGATGATGACGACGACTACTGATTGGTCGTTTTCATTTTTCATAAATTACAAATCCTCAAAAGAGGTCGACCGAACCCACTCTCCATAGGGGTGGGGAGAGTATGTCTGATGTATTTTCCAATCTCGACCCTCGTTTGTCCGCAGCGCTCGATTCAAAGGGTTGGAAACCCACCCCAGTTCAAGTTGCTACTTTACCAGAATTATGTGAAGGCGGTGACAGAATAATCGTTGCACCAACCGGTTCTGGTAAGACGATGTCCGCAGTGCTACCGATGCTGAACCGATGCCTCGTGGAAGAATGGAAACCCCTCTCAATACTCTACATCACACCGCTTCGCGCACTCAATCGAGACGTTGACCGACGACTGAACGAAATTACTGAAGCAGTCGGCCTTAAAGTCGGATTGCGGCACGGAGATACCAAACAAAGTGAAAGAAGCAGGCAGGTACGTAATCCACCAGACTTGTTGGTTACGACTCCAGAAACATTCCAGTTGATGTTTACTGGCAAAAATCTGCGTGAGTTATTGAAGCGTGTCCAGGCGGTAATCATTGATGAAGTACACGACTTGGCTGCGAGTGAAAGAGGGTGGCAACTCTCCGTTGGTTTAGAGCGAATGGAGGCGCTATCTGGTCACCCTGTACAACGTATTGGCCTATCAGCAACGGTTGGAAACCCTGACGAAGTCGCACAATGGTTATCGCCCAAAAAAGGCAAAGCACTCCTCACAACCGGAAACAGAACCACTGATCTCTCTGTCGAGTGTGCTCAAACCCTTCCTGAAGATGAAATCGGAGCACTGGACTTGAGTATTCAGCCTCGAGCGCATGCAAGTTTCCGGCGCATGGTGGAAATCTTGAGAACTGAACCACCATGTCTTGTTTTCGTAAACAGCAGAAGCGATGCCGAAACGGTAGCCAATCGTCTTCAATCCATGGCTCCAGATGTGGAAATTGGAGTCCATCACGGTTCATTGGCTGCCGAAACCCGTCGAGAAATGGAGGATAAATTACGCAGTGGAGAACTAGCAGGCTTGGTGTGTACCTCAAGCCTCGAACTAGGAATCGATGTTGGAAAGATTCGTAGAATACTGCAAATTAAGAGCCCACGCTCTGTTGACAGAATGCTTCAGCGGGTTGGTCGGGCGGATCATCGCCTCGATGGTGTCGGGAAAGGACACCTGTTGTCTTGGGATACCGACGACATAGCAGAAAGCGCAGTCGTTGGTCGCCGAGCAATGCTTGGACACATTGAGTCCATTCAATGGCGAAATCGACCGTTGTCGGTTGCCGCCAATCAGCTTGTACTCATGGCGCATTCGATGAATGCAGTACCAATCAATGAAGCAACCGATATTCTCGCTAGAGTATCCCAGTTTGAGGGATGGCAAAGGGCTGACACAGAATCACTTCTACGAGTCCTAGCGGATGGATGGATACTTCGATTTACACCCGAACCGAGTGAGGTTCCTTGGTACCGCTGGCCAAAGGCAGTTTACGCCGTCGCAATGGAAGAAGCGATGAAGAAAGGGCACTCCTTACCTGAAGAGCGACCTTTGTTCTCATTACCTGATGAAGAAATTCCTGATTCCTTCAAAAACCGTGACGTCGATGTACCACTTCAATTCAAAGACGGATGGTTTTCGACTGCGGGGAGAACCCGTCAATGGGTTACAAATCACCTTTCAATGATTCCAGACAAGCAATCATATCGCGTTCGGGATGCAGTGACCCGTCGCAGTTTGGGAAGTGTTGACGAGGCATTCGTATTATCGCTAAACGACAGCGGAGAAGACGATGATGGAAGCCGTCGCCAATTCGTAATGGCAGGCCGAACCTGGTTGATTATCGATGCAGATCCCGAACAATCAGAACTACTCGTAGCGCCTGTTTCGGATAAAGCAGAAGCGCCACGGTGGGTTGGAGAATTACCACCCGTTCCCAAAGCTATCGGGCGAGATATTGGACGATTGCGGCAACTGATTGCTGACGATTTGAAATTATTTGATAACGCAAGCAACGGTGAAATCGACGTTCTTTCAATCGATACAGAGGGGATTTTTGCTGACCGACATTCGACCCTCGCTGAGCATCCCATCGATGAGGAAGCTCTCGGTGTGATGGCTGAGAGCATAACTGCTCACGTTGAGGCGACTGACTTTCTGCCAACCGACCGATTGATGACACTGGAAAGACGTGAAGACGCCATAGTCATCAATTCCTGCCATGGCTCTCGAATCAACGAAGGTTTGGGGCATTTCCTAATGGCTATGGCGACAACGAAGACGGGGAAGTGGGGTCGGTTGGTCGTAGAACCGACTCGAATCGCTCTGCAGACTGGAGCAGTGAACCCAGAAGAAATACAAGCGTGGCTGATGGAAACTCCCCCTGACGCCATTGAAGGGCTTCTGAGCGTCACCTTGCCAAACTCACGGCAAGTTCGATGGAGGTTTGCTCAGGTTGCCAAGACGTTTGGTATCCTGAGGCACGGCGTAGATCCTCGTAAAATCAACCTCCAAGCACTTCTACGGAAATACCGTGGAACGGTGGTCATGGAAGAGGTTCTGTCAAAACTGTTCCATGAACGGATGGATGTCATCGGCGTACGCGATGTCATGCGCTCCATACAAAGCGGGAATATTCAGTTGAAAATAACTGCATCAGGCCCCATTGGTTTATCCAACCACTCCAGCAGGGACATGCTACTACCGAATTGGGATAACGCCCAAGTTCGAAAACAACTGAAAGGCCGACTTACCAATGAACGAGCGGTTCTCTGCTGCTTGAAATGCAAAGCTGTTCGACGATTCAGAGTGGCTCGTTATCTTGAAATTGACGGGATTAAATCGTGTTTGAAATGCAGAGGTTCTATGCTTGCATGTGCTCCTGAACGTATGCAATCAATGCTCGTAGATTGGGTAAGTTCGGACGATGAAAAGGATCAAGCACGTATGATGAAAAACGCATCAATTGTGCAATCAAGAGGTTATGAAGCCATTCTCAGCCTCATGGGCCGAGGCATCGGTGAAGCAACTGCACAACGTATTCTACGTAAAGTTCAGAGGAACAATATGGAAGGGTTACTCGAAACCATTCACAATGCGGAAATCGAATACGCACGAACAAGAAGGTTCTGGAATTAGTCGCTTAACTGCTCCAGCTGATTAATCGCTAATGCTGCCGCAACCACATCACCATCCTCCCACCAATCGACAGCAATGAATGTTGGTCGCTTGCCGTGTTGTTGCCAACACTCTGTGGCTCGTTGAACGAGAAAATCGACATCGTTTGCTTCATCTCCTCGCGTCGGGTCTGAAAGCCCCAGAGGACCACGAAGCCAGTTATTCATGTGGTAGACTTCTTGTTCGACATCACCCCGTAAAAGGTCACAATTCATGTCTTCAGTGTTCTCTTCTGCGTAATTGGTTGTCCAACTGTAGGTCAAAAAATCATGAACCCAAGGATGCGAAGAATCCCCCCCTTGTTCCCAAAAGACGACCAAATTCGTCTCCTGTTCAATCATTTCTTGGAGCGTAGGCCAAGGTGTGTTGAGAGTGTGTAGGTACATTTTTTCTCTGAGATTGGCTTGTTCGAATACGGCCAGTAAATGGTCGGGCTGTACGTAATTTTCTACCAACAAAGTGACGACATCACGAGGGTTTTCGTTCATCTTTGATTGTAAATTGGAAAGCCAAGACACCGAATCGACATTTCCGTAGATGCACGGACTGAACCCACGGTCATCGTCTCCGTGGCACAAACGTACCGATTCTACACGCTCATCGCCAAGTGTCTCATAGTGTGTATCAATCATGAAAGCACGCATGCCAGCCGCCCATTGAGCATCAAGACCGGTTTGGTGGTTACTCGCTGGATAATAGATTCCGTCTTGATGGGTTGAAAAGGCGTTGTGAGTTTCAGGGAATGTGACGTTATCATAGGTTCTTAGGCATAGTACGACTAAACCGTTACAAGCTTCAGACGGCAGTTCAGAGTCATCATCTTCTTGCATGGAAGAAGTGTCAACGCTCGGTGCTACACAGCCCGAACACAACAGCAGGAGGGTCAAGAAGACTGCAAAGAGACCACCTCGCATGGTAGGGACACAGCGAATGACAACATCAAGTCGTCGGTTTGTCATCAAACGGTACGAACTTGAATTCCTGCCTCTTGCAACATGCCGTTTGAGGTATTGAAATCATCTTGCCATCGTTCAGGTATACCGTTTGTCTCAGGATACACAATTTCCACGATACCCGCTTGAATCAACGAGCGGGCACAACGTGAACAAGGTGGCCAAGTGACGTAAGCGGTGCTCCCCTTGAGTGAAACACCGATTCTGGCAGCGTGCATGATAGCGTTTTCCTCTGCATGACAAATCAGTGGATACTTCTTTTCTCGATCGGTAAGGCGATCCTCGTCATCACTGATTCCTCGGGGGAAACCGTTGAAGCCAGTCGAACGAATCTCTCTGTCGCCCCCTACCACGACACATCCGACTTTAGTCGAAGGATCTTTACTCCATCCAGAAATATGCTTTGCCAATTCTAGAAAACGATTGTCCCATTTCTCACTCATGGCTCTCAACGGTCATCTCACAGGCTGTCGCTCTATCAGTCCTTCGCATACAACGAAAGGTGCTCATCCGAACTCCATCCAAAGATGGACAACAGATTACCCTGCAAGTACAGGGAGCCTAAACTGACGACTAAACCAACATGTTTGGCATCGTAGGATGCTAAAGAGTGGATTGCATCGCTTGGTAGTTCGTAACATTGTACATCGTCACGGTTCCAATCGAGGAGAGATAACGATTCGGGCGAGACTCCGGGATATCTACCGCCATGAGGTTTGGTGAGAACGATGTTCTTTGGAGGATATTTCCGACAGAAGTCCAACAGCGGTGCAAGGAAATGACTCAATTCCTCCTGAGGTGAAGTCCCAAAAATCAGACTCCAAATTGGCATTCCAGTGACGTGTGTGGCATGTTTCGTAATTTGTTGTTCAAGTTCCGGTAAAATTCGGAGCAATCCAGATGGATTGTGTGCAGCATCAAGCAGATACGGATGGGATGAAGTCGAGGAACTGGGAAGGAATTGCATGCGTGCGAGCCATCGTAGATTATCTCGCGCTGTTTCCAATGATTCTGTCGAAAAACCAAGGTGCTGAAACATTGCCAAGGCGAGTAAATATGCCTCATTGCGAACCGTAGAGCCTTTCTCGATTTCAACGACATACACCTCAGCGGGCGAAGGGGTCTCTCCAAGTTCCGAATTCCCCGCATTTCTTGCTTCCAACTTCATGGCCTCAAGAACCTCGGTTTCAATGGGCTCACGGATGAACAAAGGACGTTTTGGACGGGCAATTGCGGCTTTTTCACGGGCGATGGCGGGTAAGTCATCTCCAAGGATATCAATATGCTCTCGAGTTACAGAAGTCACCATACAAGCTGTTGCAGGCCCACAACGAGTTGCATCTAAGCGTCCGCCTAACCCGGTTTCAAGGATTAAGACGCTGCTTCCCTGAGAGGCAATCATAGCGACCAGATAAGTTACTTCAAAGAATGTCAAATCAACGATTGTTTCGTGTCCTTCACCGCATGCAGCATCGTGGATTAAGAGGATTGCTTGGTCAAACTCTTCGCTTGAAATTGGGATACCGTTGCGCCGAACTCGTTCCTCAAGACGAACAACATGGGGTGAACTAAACAGTACATTTCCGATGCCTTCCAAACCCAACCCGGTTGCCATAAGTGCGCATACGGTCCCTTTGCCGTTGCTACCTGCGACATGAAGAATATGTTCGGGTAACGAAAGTTCCAGACGGTCAAGCACGGTTCTGGTCCCCTTCAAACCGAGCGCCATACCGCGCTTTTTGGTCGATTCAAGCCAAGTTCGCGCTTCTACCACATCCTTGCGAAGTGTTGGTGCGATTAGTCCTTTTCTTTGGCAACAAAAGGAACGCTTCCATTCGCCCCCTACGGGGGCGTGGTATGCGCGACCCTCATATGAGTGTCCGAAGTCGACAGGGTATGAGCGAACAGGAGTCAACCTCAGAACCGAAGCGAAAGGTTTCGGAGGAATTTGCCGCTGTTCAAGCCCAACTGCGCAAGGAAGACACGCTGCTTTGGATGATGAAAGAGCAACTACCCTCCATGATGGGTATGATGTTCATGTTCATCCTAACCATTGCCATCTCACTGTATATTCGACCATGGTACGACATTGCAGAGTTGCAAGCTTACGGCGTCGAAGGAGCACGGCAAGTTCGATATATTGCGCTTCAATTGGT
>QQRW01000038.1:61776-90698 GCA_003602605.1 Candidatus Poseidoniales archaeon
ATAATGGGCGTTCTCGCTATTGCTCTCTTGTATGCGACTGTTCCGCTCACACACGTCATGGTTCTCGACTTGGAAGCAGACCCGTTCAACTATGACAGCGATGCGGAGGTCGGCATGTCCTACAATTTACACCACGGCATGAATACGCACATTACCAACTCGCTCATTGGTTCACCAACCACTTGGAACGATTCGATTAGTGTTTACGACGGTAACGGGCTGGCAACAAACACCTCAAAGTGGAGCATAACACATGAGCGGCTACCGTATACTGACACGGCAATACTCACCATCGTAGTATCTGACGATTACTATTCCTTTACCAATCAAGGCTATGTTTGGTATGTTGATGCTGAAACCGGTGTTTTGCAGGATTCTTACGCTTGCCACCGATACCTCGACACCGATGACCCTGTTCCTCTTGGGAATCTTGAAGGGAGCTGTACACTTGCTTTCCACGCCGATGATGCAATGTATGTTGTCGACCAAAACAGTCAGCTGGTTCGCTTCAATACATTTGATGATCGTCCTGGAAACTTGACCTATCAAGCAGCATGGAGGCTCCCTGCGGAATTGAAAGTCGACCAAGGTGTTGTTTACTCAGAAGTTATTGACGATGACAAGGTACTGATTGTTACCCCTACTGCTGCTGCCGTTATTGAATTGGAATCGAACTCAGGTGCTCTGGACTTGAATCCAAATACGAATGATATGGCAAGCGTGTTGTTTGCTGTTAACGCCACGAGCAATTTCACAAGCGCTGATTTTGGTCATTCGCCCTGGTCATCTGTAAATATGGATGAAAGTAATGGACTGGAAGGTTTGTTATTACTTGGTGATGAAAACGGTGACATTAGTGGCTATGAATGGAATGAATCCGATGGTGTCATCTTTGAACCACAAACGAGGATTACGCTGCCTGGTTACGGCCAGACCATCCAATCTGTCCGAATCACGGACCTCGACAGAAGTGGTTTCAGTGATTTGCTCATCACAACAGGTGAAACTGCAGACTGGCTCCATACACAGGACCTCAAAAACAGAATCTCCTTCGAGGTCGAGCCAAATCTGAAGGCATCATGGTTCTCATTCTCAGACGATTCAGGACAATTCAACTCAGCATACGATAACGGCACAATCTCTCTTGCTTCTGGACCGGTTGACAGCGGAATGTATGCCCTGGATGGTGCACAGTTCTCGGAAGGACCGCTCATCGCAGCGCTCCTCATTACCACTGTTCTAATGATTCTTCTTTACGTCCACAGCGAATGGTATGTCGTCAACACAGTTGGAGTTTTGGTCGGCTCTGGAGTCATTGTCATGCTTGGTGTTACTTTTGTTCCAACGTTGATCATCATCTTCATGATTGCCGCAGCAATTTACGATGCTTGGGCTGTTTACCGCTCAAAACACATGCTTGACTTGGCAGATACGATGATTGGACTGCGCCTCCCTATCCTGCTCGTAGCACCTCAAGACAAAGGGTATTCATTCATCGATGAGACTGTCTCGATGAAAGAGAAGAACGCAGTGCCTGCGCAGCAAATGGCAACTCCATCACAAAGACCGATCGCCAACAAGCAACCCAAGAAGCAAAGTAAGGATGCAATGTTCATGGGATTAGGTGATGTAATTTTCCCGGGTATGCTTGTCTTATCTTCAGCTCAGTACATTGACGGTAGTGAGGGCTTCCAAATCGCTATGGCGACATTGGTTGGTGGCCTAGTGGGGTATTTTGCATTGATGACCTATGTCGCTCGTGGAAGGGCGCAAGCCGGACTCCCGCTGTTGAACGGTGGAGCGATTTTAGGGTATATCATCGGTGGAATAATTACGGGTGTTGGTTGGGCGATCTTTGACTTTGGACTGACCTTGTGAGGTGCTAAATATGCTGGATATCAATTTGTTTCGAAATGAACCTGAAACGATTCGGAAAGACCACGACAAACGTGGAATACCTCACGACAAGATTGACCAAGTGATAGAACTTGATCAAGCATGGATTAATCTCCAACACGAAACCAATCAACTTCGAGCACAGAAAAATACGGCAGCGAGAGGCATTGGTGCTGCTAAAAAATCGGGAGATCAAGAAGCAGCACAGCGTATACTTGCTGAAGTAGCTGATTTAGGAGTACAAATCGCTGAGATGGAAAAGAAAACTGAATCAGCAGTGGCTGAACGCGACAAACTCCGTATGTCAATTCCGAATATCCTTCATCCGGATGTGCCACAAGGGGCTGACGAATCAGGGAATACGCAACACAGCATTCACGGGCAAAAACCAGCCTTTGATTTTGAACCTCGTACGCACAATGAACTCATTGAAATGAATAAATGGGTTGACTTAAAACGAGCAGCAAAAATCGTCGGCAGTCGATTCTTTTTCCTCAAAGGAGATTTGGCTCGTCTTGAATTTGCACTCCAACAATTCTCAGTGAACTTCATTCGAGAACGTGGCTATACATTCGTCCAACCGCCTGTGATGATGAACCGCGGTGCCTACGAAGGCGTTACCGACCTTTCTGACTTTGAAACAGTGATGTATGGTGTTGAGCCGGATGGCTACTACATGATTGCCACTGCTGAGCACCCGCTGACGGCGATGTTCATGGGTGAAACGATACCTGAAGCGGACTTGCCGCTGCGAATAGTAGGCGTCTCACCCTGTTTCCGAAGAGAAGTCGGCTCACACGGACAATCCGATTTAGGTATTTGGAGAGTTCACCAATTCACCAAGATTGAGCAAATAATCATCTCCTCACCGGAACAATCGTGGGATCTTCAGGAAGAGTTACTGCAAAACTGTATCGACTTGTGGGATGCGCTGGATATGCATTACGAAGTTGTTAACATCTGTACCGGTGATATGGGGACGGTTGCTGCTCGAAAGTATGATCTTGAAGCATGGATTCCAGGTGCAAATCAGTACAAGGAAATTGTATCGTGTTCCAACTGTACCGACTACCAAGCGAACCGATTGCAGATTCGCTATGGACAACCTGGACACGCTGGTCAACCAATTGCACACACACTCAATTCGACCGCTGTAGCAACCTCAAGAGCTCTTGTCGCGATTATGGAGCAAAATCAGTTGGAAGACGGACGAGTCCGTATCCCTGAAGTCCTCCAGCCCTTGATGGGAGGGCAAGAAACACTTGAACCATGCACTTGGGGATAAGCGTAAGTGTTGAAATAGCCTTGGCGTGATGGTCAATCATGACTGAAGATGAGGTGCTCTATTTTGGATACGGGTCCAATCTAGATTTATCCGACTGGAAAAGTTGGTGCGAACGCAAACACCTACCTTACGATGGTTTGGTTGAGATTAGCCCGTGCTGGTTGCCAAATTACACTATGAAATTTCATTATTTTTCGAGTGGCAGAGAAGGAGGTGCTGCAGATATTGTCGAAAACGGCAGAGGACACGCCGTTCCTGGTGTATTGTTCTCAATGGACAAAGACGCCCTAGCTGCAATGGATCGAAAAGAAGGCACGCGAGCAGGTGTTTACGCCCGTCGCACAGTTAACGTCGCTCTTCCAAATGGTTCGTTCGTCGAGGCGCTGACCTACTGCGTCACCCCGCAACGGCGAGAAGGTCGGTTCATCCGACCTACAAAGCACTACATTGGCCTGATTGAAAATGGACTAAAAAAGAGAAATCTTCCAATTGGAGAATTAAAAAACGCTATTGAAGATTTTACACCAAGTTTCCCCCTTGAAAAGATATTCGTATACGGCACACTGATGGAAGGAGAGATTCGTTCTTCGACGACCAAACAGTTGTGCAACGGTGAAGCACGCTCTGCCAGTGTGAAGGGTGACCTTGCCGATTTGGGAGCATATCCCGGCTTGATTATGGGTGACGGAACTGTCAAAGGCGAACTGTATAATCTCGACCAAGTATATTCTGCACTGCAAACGCTTGATAGCATTGAGGGTTTTTACGGCTATGGTTCTGACGATTCACTCTACACACGCACGATTGTTGAGGTACAAACAGATGATGGCCCGGAGTGGGCTTGGACCTACATGTACAATGAACAGAACGGTAGTTTGAATCCGAAGATTGATTCAGGTGATTGGCGAGTTCGCTAGTCCTCTTCTTCAGTCATTGCCAACATAACTGAACCTTGTTGAACTTGATCACCTGCGGAGAAATAGACATCAGTGATGGTTCCTGTTGCTGAAGCTAGAATCCTATGCTCCATTTTCATAGCCTCGAGAACCATTAGCGTCTGACCGGCTTCAACAGATTGTCCTTCTTCGACCAGTACTTCGAGCACTTTTCCAGGCATTGGAGCAGTTAATCCACCATCGTTTCCACCTTGAGTTGCTCCCGGCTCTATGCGCTCAAGATTGAAGATATGCCCTTTGAAGTGGACCCACCAATTGTCACCTACTTTAGCGACCGTAGCATAACCCGACCCACCATGAGCAAGATGGATTCGAATTCGTCCATCGTGTTCCAAAACGGCTTTGTTTTCACCAAGAATCCAGTTGTCACCTTGTTTAGCGACCGTTACATCAATCGGTCCATCTGGACTGTTGAACTGATGTTGCATCAAGGATACCTCCTGTTGAGTGTGGCAAACGGACTGACTGGCCCTGATGAATCATTTGAACCGCTCGAAGATGTTGATGTGAGACGGTGCAAACCTGCGCTCTCGCCAATGGCTGCAGCCATGAGTGCTGCGTCTTCAATATGGACTGGGACGGAAGGCGTCCATCCTTGAGGCCATAATCGGTCAATCATGGTGGTATCCGTCGTACCTTCAATCACATCAGGAACATCACATAACTCGCGAAGGAAGCGTAGATTCGTCGTTGTACCAAGAACGACGAATTCTTCCAATGCGCGACGCATCCGTTGCAGTGCCTCTTCACGTGAAGGAGCCCAAACGATAAGTTTCGCTAACATCGGGTCGTAATTTGGAGTAACTTCATCACCTTGACGAACACCAGTGTCCAGTCGAATACCAGGCCCTTCGGGAGGAATGAAAACTGCAAGTGGTCCAATTGCCGGTAGGAAATTGTTTGATGCGTCTTCTGCATACAGCCGAACTTCGATTGCATGACCTCGAATATGCAATTCGCCACAGGACATTGGTTCTCCAGCAGCAATACGAAGTTGTTCACGAACAATATCCACGCCCGTCACCAGTTCCGTAACAGGGTGTTCGACCTGAATTCGAGTGTTCATCTCCAAAAAGAAGAATTCTCCGTTCGGTGCAAGTAGGAATTCAACCGTTCCAGCACCCTCGTAATTGACGGCCATTGCAGCGGCAACAGCAGCTTTGCCCATTGCATCTCGAATCTCTTCAGTCATGGTAGCACATGGTGCTTCTTCGAAGACCTTCTGATGGCGTCGCTGAACACTGCATTCACGTTCCCCGAGATGGATGGTTCGTCCATGGCGATCAGCAAGAACTTGAATCTCAACGTGCTTTGAGCCAGTCAAGAGACGTTCAAGATAAACTCGCCCGTCTCCAAAGGCAGTGAGAGCCTCTCGACGAGCACTTCGTGCTGCGTCCAGCAATTCTTCTGGATGTTCAACAGCGCGCATTCCTTTGCCACCACCACCTGAAGATGCTTTGAGAAGGAGAGGATACCCGACGCGAGTACTCGCTTGTTGAATAGCAATCAGAGCCTCTTCTTCATCGGTTGATTCGATTTCTTCTCCGGGGATCACGGGGACTCCTGCGTCACGCATTGTGATACGCGCAGTCATTTTATCGCCCATCTTCTCAATAGCGTTGGCGCTAGGACCGACCCATTGTATGCCTGCAGCGGTGACTGCACGCGCGAAATCTGCACGTTCGGAAAGAAAACCGAAACCTGGATGAATTGCATCAGCGCCTGTTTCACCAGCGATCATCAAAATTTGGTTCTGATCAAGATAAGTTTCTGCAATCGTGTCTCCGTGCAACATTACCGATTCATCAGCAAGTTCGACAAAGAGAGAGGAAGCATCGTTTTCAGCATAAATTGCAACGCTCTCTAGACCCGCCTCTGAGCAAGCACGGAGAATTCGACAAGCGATTTCTCCCCGATTTGCAACCAAGACTTTGCTGACCATTACCTTCACTCATTCCTTCTTCCAATTCGCTGCTCGCTTATCGAGGAAAGAGGAAAGGCCTTCTTGTCCTTCACTTGAACCTCGCATGCGGCTGGTAAAATCGAGTGTATACTCACGGAGTTCTTCGTCAGTACCGTTCCAACGGTCGAACTGGAGAGTGAGTTCTTTGGCAAGCGTTACTGCTTGCGGACCTGTAGTGAGTACCTCATCGATAAGGCGGTTAACGGCCGGTGAAAGGTCGTCAACATCAGCGACCACGGCCTCGATAAAACCAGTACGAAGTGCTTCCTCTGAACCGATACGGCTGGCTTGCATTGCAAGCCTCCTAAAGCAGGCTGAACCCAAACGCCGGTATACATACGGTCCAATCACAGCAGGAAGGATACCCAATTTCCCCTCTGAAAGGGCGATCTTTACATTTGAAGTTGCAATAACGTGGTCTAAACAAGCCACAAGTCCTGCGCCTCCGCCAAGTGCCACCCCTTGAATGGCGCCGACAGTAAAACACGGGTGTGCCCAAAGTCCGTTGAAGAGACGGTCCAACCGTTCTGAGTCTATTCGATTCTCTTCGGGAGTGTTTGCGCCTGCATCTCGCATCATGTTGATGTCAGCACCTGCACAGAAATGCCGGCCAGCGCCCGAAAGCACGAGCGTGCGTAAGTAAGGAGTTCCATGGGCGTCTGTAAGCGTCCCTTGCGTGCCAACACTGCGTTCAGCAGTCCAATCAAACAGCGTACAGAGTTCAGTAATCATCTGAATGTTCAAAGCATTGAATTTGTCTTCACGGTCCAGTTTAATGTGGCATCCTGAATCTTCAATAACAATTGATACCAGTTCGGTCGTAGGTGGTTTATCCATGAGTGTCATCTAAAAAACTCCAATTGCATTTTTGATTTTTAAATTGATTTATTTACATCCGGAAGACGCCGAATCGGTCATCAGGAAGCGGGGCATTGCGAGCAGCAGCAAGGCATAATCCGAGAACATCTCTCGTGTCTCTTGGGTCAATAATACCATCATCCCATAATCGAGCAGTCGAATAATATGGGCTGCCTTCGGTTTCATATTTTTCCAAGAACGGTGCCTTGAACGCTTCGAGTTCTTCACCAACCATCGCAGCTAGTCCTTCTCGTGCGCGCTGATCTTGTTTGACCGTTGCAAGGACATCTGCAGCTTGCGGCCCGCCCATTACCGAAATACGACTGTTCGGCCACATGAAAAGGAACCGTGGGTCAAACGCACGTCCGCACATACCGTAGTTGCCCGCTCCATGAGAGCCACCAATGATGACGGTGAATTTGGGTACATTGACGCATGAAACAGCCGTCACTAACTTAGCGCCATCCTTTGCGATACCGCCAGCTTCGTAATCCTTGCCAACCATGAAACCGGTAATGTTCTGCAGGAACACGAGAGGAATGCCACGTTGCCCGCACAGCTCAACGAAGTGAGCGCCCTTGAGAGATGATTCAGAAAAAAGAATGCCGTTGTTTGCAACAATGCCAACCTTGTGTCCGTGAATGTGAGCAAAACCACAAATCAACGTCGTTCCATAACGAGATTTGAATTCATGAAAGCGAGAACCGTCGACTATGCGAGCGATAATCTCCATGATATCGACTGGCGTTCTGTTGTCACTGGGAACAAGGCCGAGTAAATCATCGACATCGTGTGCTGGCTCCTCTACTGGAGCGCTTGCTGCGGGGGCAAGTGTTCGCGGACCGAGATTTTCGACGATGTTACGAACCATACGCAACGCTTCAGGCTCATCTTCAGCGAAGTGATCTGCAACACCAGATTGCGAGGTATGTACATCTGCACCACCGAGTTCTTCAGCAGAAACTTCCTCACCGGTCGCAGCTTTGACAAGCGGTGGACCTGCTAGGAAAATAGTACCGTTACCCTTGACAATAATTGATTCATCACTCATTGCAGGCACATAAGCGCCACCAGCGGTGCACGAGCCAAGGACTGCTGCAACTTGTGGAATCTTGTCTCCTGACATTCGAGCCTGGTTACGGAAGATTCGGCCAAAGTGCCCAATGTCAGGGAATACCTCATCCTGCATTGGTAAGAAAGCGCCACCTGAGTCAACCAAGTAGATGCATGGAAGATGATTTTCGTGAGCCACGGTTTGTGCTCGGATGTGTTTTTTCACCGTCATTGGATAGTACGACCCACCTTTGACCGTTGCATCATTGGCAACGAAGAGACACTCTCGTCCGTGAACCAAGCCAATACCGGTGACAATTCCTGCTGAGTGAGCCTTTCCATCGTACAGGTCAAAAGCTGCCAACGGAGACAATTCTAGAAAAGCCGTACCTGGGTCTATGATTCGTTCAATACGTTCCCTTGCCAGCATCTTATTGCGGCTACGGTGACGTTCTACGTACTTGCCGCCGCCACCGTTTGATGCAACAGCGAGGCGCTCTTGCAGCGTATCTATAAGCGCCAAATTGAACGCTTTCCGCTCCCCGAACTCTGGGTCACTTCGATTCACACGGGTAGGTAATCGGTCCATCTTCACCCCTCAAACCAAGGGAGGCGGATGCCGTCTTTAACACTACTACAACCAATGTATCGGATGGTTGAGTCTCAAACGCCAAGCATTAGGCGTCCAATGTCCCGCAAACCGGGCGCTAATCCTACTATGAGCACGGCCAAAACAATGAGAATTCTGATGTGTCTCTGCCGTGTCTCGACTTTCATTTCGATGAACATCATGGTGATTGCTGCGATAAGCCCGGCCTTGATGAGAACAAATAACCAAGCCCCTTCACCGAAATTAATCCCAAGCATGTTGTTAATTTCTCCACCGTAAACAATCACTTGATTGCTGACGACGTGTTTCTCGCCGTATCCGAAGAAATCGATGCCGACCATGGTTGCAAAACCATCGCAAAGTTGTCCATAGACCATTGCTAACACCATGGGACTGGCAAGTAAAGCGCGGCGAGAAAGCATTTCAACGGGGTGATTTTCGATTTCATCCCCGGCAGACTCCCATGATTTGGTACGAATACCATCGGGTAAAACGCCAGCCTCATAGCCTGTAAGTTTCATTTGAAGAGCATCGTCTCGACCTATTCGATACATTGCGTAGCAAACCAAGCCAGGAATGCCGAGAACGACAAACAAAGGCCACAACTCGATCGATTCGGATACTCGAGAACTTTCTTGTGCCCATGGAGTAGAGAGAAACTGGAACCAATGAAAGAGACCTAGCGTACTGGCCGCACTTCCGAAAGAAAGTAGTCCACGAGTTATTGCAGGCCATCCACGGGTCTTGATGAGCACTGAAAACAACACTGCGTAAGAGGCGAATACGCCGAGCCACACCCACAGCATGCCCATCGAATCGTGGTCTGAATAAGCAGGTTGGTACAGGAAACTCCAATGGAAAAACAAGCCTATAGAGAGAATGGGGATCAATGAACGTCGCATCTTGTTTTCTGACTTGTCGTTGTGGTCATTTTCCCATTGTGAAGCGACGTAATGCGAAACAGCGGCGACAATGACCAACCAAGCCGCCAAATGCAGGTGGATTATTGGGGAAATAAACAACCAGTCCATGTCGGAATTAAAGAAATCAGCATCCTCTAGAACACGCATAACTGGTGCAAGACAAACCCAAGCGAGTAAAGCAATGAGCATACGGTCATCAGCCGGAACCTTGATTTTTCGAAAAACAGCCTGAAGGACAACCACGCTTGCAAGCATGCTAAACGTGTAAAGAAGTGTGTTCATTGGATTGTAATCAGCATCACCAGCCGAACCTGCATCCTCAACGATTGGATCCCAAACAACAGGTTTGAGACCTTCTGTCCAGATAAGATCGTTCGCTACAAATAAACCAACAAGCACCGCTCCAAAGGTCAACATAGCAAGCCATATCGCTGCTTTCTCTAGAGGTGCGTATTGTTCACAGGGGAGGGCAGGATTCTCACCAATGAGTTGATTTTCAAGTTGTTCAAGACTTGGCATGGTTCCCACTGTTACCGCCTGTGGGCTCCCATCAATATCCTTTCGGGACGGTTGATTGAGAATCGTTTAGAAGGTGAGTTCACTCTTCTTCTTCGGAGAGACGTGCAATCAAGTCTGCTTTCTTGCCACCAACTGGAAGGCCTGCTGCCTTGCATCGCTCTTTGAGTTGAGCAACGGAAAGCGAGGAAAGATCTTCACCATCATCTTGGGATTCTTCTTCATCGTCGTTGTCAACGCCGAATCCGCGAGGCTCGTGAACTTCGATGAAGGAAACTTTACCGCATTCTACTGCATCTCGGATAGTGGTAACCAATCGGAATTTGAGCATAGCTGCGTTGGTGTCGAAAAGCATGGTTTGTGGAAGAACAATCGAGAGATCGTCGCCAGAAAAACTGACTTCGAAACCAGAGTGTCCAGTATTTGCTTGAAGTAGAGCAGTTACTTGGTCTTCCTTCCCTTCGACAACATCAACGACGTTAAACGAATATTTGAGTGATTTACCAGCCATTGGATGGTTGTAATCGATACGTGCACGGCCTGCAGCGAGGTAGGAGAGTTGTCCTTGGCGGCCGTTGATGGTCACAGGTGCTCCAATGTAGAGTGAGTTCGGGTCTTGGACTGCGCGAATGAGCTTGTCGATACTGATGGTCTCGATTTGTGCTGCATCTTTCTCGCCGTATGCGTCTGCAGGTGCGATGACGACTTCGGTTTCCTTGCCTTTCTTTGCTCCAGCAAGTGCTTCTTCAAAGCCTGGAATAAGTTGACCGCCACCGACGATGCAAACCATTGGCTCGTAGGAACGGTTCTCTTGATGAGCATCGTGTTCTTTTGCGACTGCTTCACGGGTGGTCTCGATGAGATCGCCTGTATCATTGTTGTAGAGTTCATAATCAACGTGGACAATTGTTCCGTCTTCCATAGTATTACCTCCCTTTCGGGTAGTCCGGCGACCGTCGCCCCCTTGATAATTGCATTGGCGTGAGTGTTGTTCACTCTTCTTCACTTGAAACGGTTTGACGCCTGCTCAGTGTGCCGTTTTTAGTGATATCAGCCAAAACAATCATTCCCATTCCAAACAGCATCGACGTCCAGCCGAGCCACACGAGATGAGAAGCTGGCAAATCGTAAACGGTTACACGTACAAGTTCAACGGAATCGGAGCCGTTTTGAACGGTTTGCTGCATGAGGCCATTGGCCTGACTACCGTCAAAGATGAACACAATATCTCCGCTCCAGCGCGACAAAGTGTCGACTTCCGAGCGTGATTTGGATTGCAGAACAAATCCTGAGTCGGTTGTTGTGTCAAAACGCAACATGCCGGGTTCAACAGAACCAATTTTGTCTCCAACGGTTCCATCCTCAATTTCGTAAACATCGATTTGAATGCCGACATATCCATCGCCGACTTCAAGGTCCTCAGAAGTCATACGCAATCCAGTGAATTCATACCCGTAATCACCATGAATCACCGTCTCTCCTTTCACCATGGTCACTCTATGACTGGCATCCCCTCGATCGACGAGAACTGTTGTGTAGACATGGCCTACCAGAAGAAGCAGAAGACCGAGGTGGACAATGTGTGCGCCAAGAGGTATTCTACGCCACCAAGGTTCATTGGAACGCTGGATACCTTGCGTGAACACGACTTCTTTCACCATTGGGACAATGACAAGAAGTACAATTGGCAAAGTGAGCCAAGCAAGTACACCTCGGACAATGAGTGATGACATCGCCGTACTGGAGTCCATACCAAAGGCAGTGGGCTGCCACAATGCCAAAATCACTGAGAGTACCAAAGTCACAATCAGCAGGATTGCATTGCGTTGGGCCTCATGTCGTCGATTGGTGTACAAAAACATCGCTCCTGCAAGAGCCATGATAAACGGTGTACCGTACAACTCATGACCTTCGAAGTGGATAGAATCAATGCTGGAAAGAAGCAGTACTAACGTCAAAATGAGATACGTTCCCACGACCAATACCGATGACCACAATGCAATTTTTTGCTGGCTCTTGCGCTCAAAAAGAGAGAATTGGCTGCTGTCCTCTTTTTCTGGAGCAGCCAACCAAGGAAGAATGAAAAAGAACATAACCAATGCCGCTGGAAAAACCTCAATCATACCAGACCAAGCACCTGCAAGGCCAAGGACAACGCCACTGGAACCGAGGGCCCACTCTTGAGATGCATCCACAGAGTAAAACATCGGAGTAAAGAGTATCAAGAAAAAAGCAGTGTACAGGAAATTATCTGTCGTACCAAAAATCAGAACAGCGATCCCGATGAGTAGAGGTAACTGAAGGAAAGAGCGATTGTTTTCCTCATTTGAGAAGAGTCCTGTGAAACTCCACCCTTCGCTAGCAAATGCGGTTTTTGAAGAAGAACTCAATGTTTCAACGGCCAATGGAGCAAGGAGAACAGAGGCGAAAACGATACTTGGGGTATAGGCATAGAGCGTCGGTTCGAACGAAGGAGAACATGCAGAAAGAACAGTTGAATCACAGGTTTGTTCGATGTATGCACGCATTGCCAGAGCACTAATCACGCCCAAGAGCGGTAATGCAAAAAGCCACTGTGAGCGAGGTGATGGTTTCCATTGAATCGACGAGTGACGTTGAAGTTGCAACCAAAAACCCATCAAGAGCAGGAGTACAATGAGGTAGGTCATGACTTCGACGCCCGCTGTTGAATCGTTCTTGAGAACCAACATTCTCGAAAAGGCATCTGTTGGAGCAGTTCCGTCCGAATTGGTCACGAAGGTATGCACCGATGAAGCCCATACTCCACCTGCTCGAGTGACCAGCGTAGCGAACAAGGCAAGTCCACCCGCAGCCAGTCCCGCACCAATCCATGTGGAATCGGAGGTTTTACCTGGGCGAGTTCTCAAATGCGACATCAGTACAAGTGCGAGCCACGGCAGCAATGAACCAGTCTCAACCGGATCCCAAGCCCAGTAACCACCCCAGTCAAGGATGAGGTAAGCCCAGAGACCACCTAGCCCGATACCGAGCGTAGAGACAAACAAGCCAGGACGGACGATGTGAAGCATGCGTTGTTTGATGCCGCTGGCATTTCCAAACATCGATGAAAGAGCGACTGCACTGAGGTGCAAGCACAACGAGTAGGCGAGGAAAATCAAAGGAGGGTGGATGACCATAAGGTCCGTCTGCAGGAGTTCGTTGAGTCCCTGGCCGACACCGTTGCCTGTACTGGCCTTGAACGGATCGAGGTTCCAAGCTAAAAGCAACAAGAGAAGAATAAAACCGTACACTAAGCGGAGTCGAGTGGAATGTGTGAACTCATCAGCCTCACCTGGCATTCGTCCGCGCCAAACAAACGCCAAAACAGTCATCCACATCACCCACAGGAGAAGTGGTCCTTCTCGAGCAGCCCAAGTCGCAGCAAATCTGTATTTGAGCGGAAGCGCTTCGCCACCGTACGACACCACATGCGCGTAGGATGTATCGTTTGCAAGGAAGCGGCTAGCGAGGGCGAAGAACGGCAAAGCCAACAAGAGATGGCATGCCAGTGAACCTGCTTTGGTCTGTTGATGCAGGAACGGCCGTAGCAACAAAGTTGCAGCAGCCAGCAAAGCCAGCCACATCGTCACACCCCACATGGGCATTGGTCGTGACGCTCCTTCAAGGAGGTTGCGCGATGACTGTGGCAATTAAACGAACATTACCAGCCGAAGAACTTCGCTCTCGAGTATCCGAACGAGAGCAAAACATGGATGACGCTTTTGGTGAACAACATTGGCTTGCGAACGAGGATCTTGAGACCTATGCCCATCTTCTGCAAGGGTGACATGTTGCCGAGTTCCTCTGGTAAGCATCGAGCCATAATCGACATTTCATCATCGCTGAGTTCGTACAAAGCAGTCTTGCCTTTGAGGATTTTAGAATACGGCGGGAAGGCTTTCTTCCACTCACTCTCGTATGTCATGAGATGTTGTTTGGAAAGGATTCCGTCCGATTTTAGAACCGAAGCAATCGTTTGAGCAGCCTGTCGCCCAGACCACAAGGCGAGATGCGACCCGCCTTCAAACAGTGGAGAGGTGAAACCCGCAGCATCACCGACCAAAATCAAACCATCACCAACAGTAACCGAGCGTGGACCAGAGATCGGTATTGTGCCTCCAAACGGACGAACTTTGATTCCCTCGGCTCGCCATGGAGGATTTACGGTAGGTTTTCCGTCGAGATAAGTATCTTCAATGAAGGAGTTGAGGTATTTGATTGCACCTTTTTTATCGGTCGTAACCAAGCCAACATTCGCTCTTCCGCCCTTCTTTGGAATCATCCAAACATATCCATGTGGAGAATATTTTGGCCAAAGATAGAAATCGAGATAACCGTCGTTCTCAACATCGAGCATTTCGTATTGGAAACCAGCGATGACCTCCACTTCAGTGCCCATATCAAGGAGTTTTGATGCTGCACCGGATACTCCGGAGGCGTCGATTACAGATTTGCATTGCAGAGGGAATTGCTCGCCTTTGCCGCCAATTTCCCAATAGGAAAATTGATTTTCACTGTTGAAAACTCGCTCCATAGAAGTGACTCGGTGATGGAGATGAAGTTCCGCACCTTCCTTGATGGCCTCATCGCACAACCAGCGTTCGAAAAGATGTTTTTCCAGCACATATCCTTTCTCCGTGAGGAGCTTCTCTGTTCCATCAGGAAAAATGACTCGAATTCCCTTCACATCCAATGCCTTGACGTGATCAGGTATCTCGAGATCGAGGTTATCTACAGCAAGTTGACTCAAACACTCACCGCAATGAACAGGAGTGCCGACTTCGGGGTCAGCCTCAACGATAAGCGTCGATAAACCGGCACGTGCAGCATGCAGTGCTGCTGAACCGCCACCAGGGCCTGCGCCTATCACCAACACGTCCAGCATCTTCGCAGCCTCCGCCATGGACGACAAGTGGAGAACCAAGTCCATGAAGAAAACGGTCGTTCACTCTTCCGAAGGCCGACGCATTACCGCAACCAATGCGAGAAGGCAAAGCGACGAAATCAGAGAGACAGAGGGTGTTTCGACGGCTTCTGTTTCAGGTTCCTCTTCCTCCACAACATCCGGCGCCGCTTCGACGATGACCGTTCCAACCATGCCGACGGATTCGTGCGGTTCACATACGAATTGATGTTCCCCGACAGTACCCTCTTCGAACACAAAGCGATAGTCAACATCGCGCTCAGGATCGCCGGAATCAAACATCCCATCGACAGCAACTGCATTGTGAGGGAGTGCCTGACCGCTCCACATGAACCGAACTGCCTGCCCCTCCTGAACGGTAACCTCTGACGGGCTGAATCGTAGACTGGTACTGTCTACTGTTACGATTACATCGTTTTGAGTGGTCATCTCGGCCGAAGCAACGCTGCAAACCGCCAGCAAAAAAAGCAGGGCTACCATTGCTGTTCTCATAGATGTTCTACGGGAGGTAGAGGTTTTCAATACATGTATTCCGTTCCATACAGTTCGTCATGAGAGAATACGACGGTTCAAAGGTGGGTTCTACCACGCATGCCCGTGGCGTGGAGGACTTCGAAGCGGTGGCTCGAGCATCTCGAGCAAGGGGGGGAACTCCTTCGTATATCTCGCCCAGTTGATGTCCAATTCGAGGCTGGGGCAATCGCTGACCTGCTGGTCAAGAACGATGGCCCAGCGGTTCTGTTCGAAAAACCTAGGCTCCCAGACGGTACGATTAGCAACATCCCTCTTGCAATGAACCTCTTTGGCGGCCAAGATCGAACGCTGCGCGCTTTGGGAGCAAGTCACGAAACCGAAATTGGTGACCGTATGGTTGCCATGATGAAGCCAGACATAGGACTCTACATGCGCAAACCGTGGAAGGGTTTGCCACTCGTGCGAGACGCACTCGCCATGCCGCCTCGCAAAAAACGGAAGGGTAATTGTCAACGTATCGAACTCCCGCTTGACCTTACCCGCCTGCCGATACCGACGACATGGCCAAAGGACGGCGGACCATTTGTCACGCTTCCGTTGGTGGTTACTAAGAATCCAAAAAACGGCGAGCATAATTTGGGAATGTACCGAGCTCAAGTTTTCGGCCCGAAAGAAATCGGACTCCACTGGCAAATCCACAAGCACGCTGCAGACCACGCTGCAGCCATCAAAGAAGCCGGCGGTGACGGGCGAATGCCAGTAGCAATCTGTATGGGTGGACCGCCTGAACTGATCTTTTCTGCCATTTCACCGCTCCCAGATAACCTCAGCGAATACCAATTTGCTGGAATTCTTGGAAGAAAGTCGCTCCCGATTACCAAAGCACTCACTCAAGACTTGATGGTACCAGCTGAAGCAGACATTGTCATCGAAGGGTACTGCATCCCTGGAGAAACACGCCTCGAGGGTCCATTCGGCGACCATTTCGGATTCTACTCCCTCACTGGACAATACCCGGTTATGCATGTGACGGCTATTACTTGCCGCAAAGATGCTGTTCTTGCTGCAACAATCGTTGGCCTGCCACCAATGGAGGACGGGCACCTCGGGGAAGCCATTGGAAGACAATTCTCGCCCGTACTCAATTTCCAGCACAGAGATGTTCGCAGTGTTCATCTCCCGATGGAGACGGGTTTCCACAACCTTGCCATCGTTGCATCGAAGCAACGCTATCCACGCCAAGGACGTAAAACTGCTCTTGGCCTACTTGGGGCCGGACAAATGATGTTCTTGAAAACAATCATCGCCATCGACGAGCATCAAGACCCGAAAGACTTGGACGCATTGCTCGATGCCATGAACTCAAAAGTGGATATTGCGACCGATGTTCTGGTGCTTGAAGGCATGGTTGCGGATTCTCTCGAGGCTGCCAGTCCTTACGAAAACGTTCACAGCAAATTACTCATTGATGCAACTACACTCGCACAGCATGACCCACGTTCGGACTCACAACCACTCGAAGGTTCGTATGCTCAACCAACGCCTGAATGGCGGCAAGGAAACGGCGAAGCTCCCGGATTCACAAAGATTGATGAAGTGCTCAAAATGAAGCATGTAACCGATGCTCGAATGCTTCGTGACAGCATCATGGTCGTTACGACAAACATAGAGAACTCCCCCACGCCTCGAGATGGACAAGAAGAATCGAACGATGTTGCGGAAACCAAAAGAAGAGAACAGATAAACCAATTAAGAAAATCAATTTGGCAATTGGATAATTCCACATCCCTGCGATGGTTATTTATCACCAATGACGATTTAGACTTGCATTGCGCAAAAGCGCGGCGAAGGTTGTTGTGGCAACTCACTTCACGCTTTGATGTAGGTCGCGGCCTTACATTTGACGAACAAAAATCGCGTCTCTGTTGGGATGCGACGACACCTATTCCCTCGATTGAACACGGCGTCCGAAGATGGCCTTCTATTACCCTACATTCCCCAGAAACACTTGAGAAGGTGAGCCAGCACCCTGAATTGAAGCAGTACAGTTGGCCACCGCATCTGTCGTTCGGAGGGAATGAGTAATGGATCTAAAACAGATTCTATCTTTCATCAAAATTGAGCACACACTTTTCTCGCTTCCCTTCGTTTTTATCGGTTATATCATCGCCCATGGCCAGTTTTCTGGTGAATTACCTGTATCTGAGTACGGCTGGCTACGAATCGAATTGGCGTGGATTCTCCTAGCGGCGGTTGGAGCTCGGGGACTCGCAATGGCGTTGAATCGCATTATCGACCGCGATATCGATGCTGCCAATCCTCGAACTAAAGGACGTCACCTCGCCTCTGGCGAAATGAGCCTGCAAACGGCTTGGACTCTTTCTGCAGTATTTCTTGTTATGCTGCTTATTGGAGCGGGGTTGCTCAATCAAGTTGCCCTCATGATGGCATGGCTACCGGTCCTTGTGTTCGTCATCTATCCTTACATGAAACGCTTCACCTGGCTGTGCCATTTTTGGCTCGGTCTGTGCTTAGGCCTTGCACCTGCTGGAGCGTGGGTTGCCGTTGCTGCGGATGTTCACGGATGGGCAGCCATTACAGGAGCCTTTGATGGAGGCACTGAACTCCTTTGGATGCCCACAATCCTCCCAATATCGCTCGGTGTGGCGATTTGGATTACAGCGTTCGACATCAATTACGCCCGCATGGATCTTGAAAGTGATAAGCAAAGTGGCATTTACTCGTTCCCTTCACGTTTTGGCGAAGAAGCAACAACCCGAACAACGGTTCAATTGACACTCGTCTGGTTTGCGTGCTTTGCAGTGAGCGACCCCATGGATGAACTCTGGTTCCTAGCTGCAGCTGGTTTGATGGCCGTACTGAATATTTGGGTCGTCTTAGCGAAAGACAAATTTGAGGATTTCCAAACCGTATTGTTCCGTGCTTCGATGCTCACAGGATGGGTCCTCCTTGCAGCCATCGCCATTGGCCTAGGATGGAACACCGCATGACAACCAGCGGTGTGGAAAGTTGATGTGCCTCAATCGTACACCTTGAACCATGAACCCTCTAGTGAAATCCCTGCTTGAATTCAACGAAGCCTTTGAGATACCAAAACTCGACTCCCCCGGACTCGGTGCAGAAGAGATGATTGAGTTGAGAATCAAACTCCTGCGTGAAGAAGTTGAAGAATACGCTGAAGCCGCACGGGCTGGTGATTTGGTTGAAGTTCTTGACGCCCTGGCCGATATTGGATATATTCTCGCTGGAACCATCATCAATCACGGCATGCAAAACATATACGACGATGCCTTCAATGAAGTTCACCGTTCAAACATGGCGAAACTGGTTGATGGGAAGGTCATTCGACGTGAAGACGGGAAAGTGCTGAAGCCAGAAGGATGGAAACCCCCTCAACTCGCACAGTTTCTCACCCATGAGTGATGGGTCAATGAACCGCTGGAATGAGGAATGACGAGCGCAGAGGTGATGATTCATGGACGAATATCCTCCGCTCGCTGGCACACCGTTTCAGCTTCTGGTTTGGAATGCTCTGAAAGAGATTCCTAGAGGTGAAGTTCGAACATACAAACAACTCGCTGCCGAGATCGGACGACCTCGATCCATACGCGCGGTTGCAAATGCTTGCGGTAAAAACCCGCACATCGTCAAAATACCTTGTCACCGTGTCATCCGCTCCGATGGAGGGTTGGGGGGCTACAGCGGACCGGGGGGGATTGAGGAAAAGCGACGACTGCTCAAACAAGAAGGCGTCAATATCCCCATATGACAACTATTCTTCAGTGTCCTCAAGAACAGCAGAATGAACAACCAATTCCTTCAGTTCGCGTATTTCCGTTTTCAGTTCTGTGAGGATCCTTGAGAATCCCTCATCGTCTTCATCCTCAATATCGATAGCAGCCATTGTATTGGTAAAAACCGCAATGAACATGTTGAGGAAAGTGAACGAAGTGCTGATGATGTAGGTCACGAAGAAAATGGAAGCCCACCAGCCCTGCTCTTCGATAATAAGTCTCGCAATTCCGTTCGACCATGATTCTAGCGTCATGATTTGGAACAATGAGTAGAGTGAATCACCGAGGGTTCCAAAGTACATTTCACCGACTTCACCGCCATCCCGGAACAACATTGTTCCCATTACCGAATAAACATACATGACAATCACAAGCAACCAGCTGATTGCCATTATTCCACGTAACGAACGCAGCATTGCTTCAACCATACGCTGCATCTCAGGCATACTCGATACCAAACGCAAAGCACGGAACACTCTGAATACCCGGAGAACGCTAAGAGGACCTGTCGCTGGAGCTACAGAAAAAAGTATGACGATGAAGTCAAAGTTATTCCATGAGTCCTTGAAAAATCTCCAACCGTTCCCCCACAATCGGATGATAATCTCCAAAATAAATACCCACAATATTACAGAGTCAAGGGCCATAAGTATCGTTTCTATGTATTCTGGCCAACTGAACGTCTCAATACCTATCGTGATTGCGTTCAATACAATCAAGGCTAAAATCGCATTCTGAAACCGTGAACTTTCAGATAATGAATAGCACTTCTGTTGAACTGACATAGATTTAGCACGACGGTATCGTATAAATTATTGATGCCGTTGAAAGCAATTATTGTGATGTCTCGTGATGTGTTACAACGCTTCAAAAGCAATTGAAAAAAATGTCACACCATGTCAGTCTTCCTTGAATTACTCGGAGGTGAAGCTCAAAGCATTGACTCTTGGCACTTGGTTCTCTTCGATCAACTTCATGAGCAACTGTTACCAGAAGGTATTCGTCCAACAGAAACTGGACTTCTATTCATCGAAACTACATGGAAAACCCGTCAATTGCCCTACCACAAACAGAAGTTGGCTTTGCTGCTTTCAAACCAACGTAACTTCGCTCTTGAGATGAAGAAAAAAGGATTCATAGTGCGGTATGAATTCAGTACTGAGCCTTATGCCAAAGTACTTGAAAATCTGTTTCCAATACTCGGTACGATATCAGTTACAGAACCTGCAGAATATGGCATTCGCACCGCATTTGACTCCATTGATGACGGCATCATTGAAACGCTTCCACACCGTGGCTGGATGACCACAAAAGAAGAATTTGTTGAGGCAGTTGGAAATAAACCCCCTTGGAGAATGGACAAGTTTTACAGATACATTCGCAAGAACAAGAATATTCTTGTTGACGAGAATCAAAAGCCTGTAGGCGGCGATTGGTCATACGACAGCGAAAACCGTTTACCGTGGGACGGGGCTGTCGAACTTCCTACACTTCCAACTTTCAAACCAAACGCCGTGACGGAAGAAGTGGTACGGATGATAGAACAAAAATTCAGTCACCATCCCGGCGTGTTGAACATAGATACATTCCCATCAACCATTGAACACGCACAAGCACTCTGGGACTGGGCTAAATCCTCGGTCATGTTTTGGTTCGGACCCTATGAAGATGCTATGACGACTGAACACGCGACACTGTTCCACACGACTGTGTCATCGCTACTCAACCTCAACCGATTGCAGGCGACGACGGTAGTGCATGAGGCGATTGCGCTTGACATCCCCCTCAATTCGAAAGAAGGCTTTGTCCGTCAAATCATCGGATGGAGAGAATTTGTGAGGCATGTTCACACACTCACCGACGGGTTTCAATCGGAAATTCCCGAAGATGAAGCATTCTTACGACCCGGAGCAGGATGGGAAGGCGACTGGGCACGACCTCGCAGTACCCAGAATGTTCTGGAAGCGAGACATCCGCTCCCCAAAGCGTTCTGGGGTGAAAAAAGTGGCATGTTATGCCTCGATTCGGCTGTCGATCAAGTGGTTAAAACAGGATATACACACCACATTCCACGGTTGATGGTACTCGCAAATATTGGCACCTTGCTTGGAGTCAACCCTCGCGAACTCACCGACTGGTTCTGGGCAATGTTTACCGATGCTTACGATTGGGTGGTTGAACCCAACGTATTGGCGATGGGCACATATGCGGTGGGAGAGGTCATGACAACGAAACCGTATGTTTGCGGTACACCTTACATCAAGAAGATGGGAGATTATTGTGGTGATTGCTCACTGCATCATAAGAAATCCTGCCCTATCTCTGATATGTACTGGGATTTCCTCGAAATCAACAAGGACCATTTTAGTAAAAATCATCGAATGTTCATGCCTATGCGTAGTCTCGCAAAGCGAGATGTATCAAAAGTAGAACAAAGTCGCAAGGTGGTCGAATATGTCCGTAAGCAACTCGACCAAGGTAGAGCACTTCAACCAGCTGAATTAGAGAAACTCAAGTCTTGAATCCCAAGCCAACACAGATGGAGGTTTCATGATGTTTGGCCGACAGGCATCAACATGTCCCGCCCAGTTGCACTCATTACTGGTGGCGGGCGTGGCATCGGTGCTGCAACCTCTAAACGACTCGCTGAGGACGGCTACGATGTTCTGCTCACCTACAATACCTCATCAAAACCTGCTGAAATGATCGTTGAAGAAATTCGCTCAGCAGGAAACGATGCCTTGGCAGTAAAGGTAGACTGCTCGGACGAGGGTGAAGTAGGATTACTAGGAATACATCCATGGATGGCTCGAGGAATAGATGTCTTGGTGCTTAACCACGGCTCATATGAAAGAGTCGCTGCAGACGAGCTCACTCTTCCAACACTGCGTCAAACCATGTCAACTAATTTTGAAGGCGCTGTATCCGTTTGGAAGGCAGTTCAACCACACCTCACTGCAAAGGCTCGAATGGTCGTTGTCGGCTCACAACTCGGTACTCGAGGTTCGCCTCATGGTGCCGATTACTCCGCTTCCAAGGCTGCACTCTCAACTTGGGCCCGATCTTTGGCACAGGCTGTTGGACCTGAAGGAAAGAGAGTGAATATACTGGCGCCGGGTTTTGTCGATACGGCAATTCTCGCAGGTGATTCCGATGAAAAGCGTGCACAAAGAGTTGAACAAGTTCCTCTCAAACGAATTGGAACTCCTGAAGACATGGCAGCAACAGTCTCATTTCTTGTCAGCAACGATTCGAAATACATCACTGGAGCGATACTTCATGTGAACGGCGGACTTTATCTGCCTTAATGTAAGAGTTCAAAGCACCTTGGCAATTTGTAAAACTAGAGGTGAGCGAATGGTCGAGATATGGGACGATGATGGCGCCTTCGAAGACCAGGCGAACATCGATGTTGGCCTAGGAGACCTCACTGAGCGCGATCCGTTTGACCTTTCTCGGGCACTGGAAGGTGCTGCCTTGGAACACCTGCACCCCGAAAAGAAACGTTTGAACCTTCATTCGGAATTCCAACCCTCTGGAGACCAACCTAAAGCAATTAAAAAATTGATTTCTCAATTGGAAAGTGGACAAGAACGATCTGTTTTGCTAGGTGTAACCGGGAGTGGTAAGACTTACGCCATGGCTCAAGTGATTCAACACCTCAACATTCCAACCCTAATCATTAGCCATAACAAGACACTAGCAAGGCAATTGTATCAAGAAATGGCTGGTTATTTCCCCGAAAATGCCGTCGACTATTTCGTCTCGCACTACGACTATTATCAGCCCGAGGCATACCTTGCAAAGCGCGACTTGTACATCGACAAGGAGTTGTCAATCAACGAACGAATAGAACAAGAACGATTTGCCGCAGTCGCTTCTTTGGTCACTCGCCCTGATTGTGTCATCGTATCATCCGTTTCATGCATTTACGGACTCAACCCCCCAGAGACCTTCCTCGAGTATCACGTTCGCGTTCATGTTGGGCAGCACATCGAAACAAGCGACTTACTTCGGGAACTCATCGTGCTTCAATACAAGCGCACGACAGTGGATTTGTCGAGGGGCGAGTGCAGACTTCGAGGTGAAGTCCTGGATGTCTGGATGCCGAGCCGAGACGATCCTTTGCGCATTCAGTTCGACTTCGATGGAGTCACCAAGATACAAGTCTGTGACCCCGTGACATGGGAAGTTCTTGATTCGCTTGATGAGGCATGGATTCACCCCAAGGAATTTTTCATGACCAGCCCAGAACGGTACGAAGCGGCTCTAGGCTCCATTGAAGATGAACTCGATGACCGCATTGCTCACTACTCCAGCCTCGGACGTGAACTGGAACGGCATCGCATTGAACAAAGGACTCGATACGACCTTGAGATGATTCGTGAAATAGGCCATTGCCAGTCGATGGAGAACTACTCCCTCCATTTCGATGGAAGAGAGAGAGGTCAGCGACCGTACTGCCTTCTCGATTTCTTTGCAGCGTGTGCCAAGCAATTCCATGGAAATCCGGACAAATTCCTTGTCATCATGGACGAATCACACGTCACCTTGCCGCAAGTTGGCGGAATGTATTACGGCGATAGGTCTCGTAAAGAAAGCCTCATTGAACACGGTTTCCGATTGCCTACCGCTGCAGATAACCGGCCATTGAAGCTTCCAGAGTTCCAAAAACTCGTTCCACAAATGGTCTATGTTTCGGCAACTCCTGGCGAAAGAGAGTTACGGCACTTGTGCGAAATTACTGGGCAACCTTTGCCAAAAGGACTGCTTCACGCGAAATCTGGAGGTGGTGCTGGTCATGCTGATCGAGACAAGAAGCATCCAGACAGCGAAAGTCTGTACCAAATGGTCCAACATATCGATGGGATTGCTAAAATGGAGATACGCCCTACAGGGCTTCTCGACCCAGAAATTGAGGTGCGGCCTACAAGCGGCCAAGTAGCAGATTTGCTGTCTGAAATTAACATTCGAATAGAACGTGGTGAGCGTACGCTCGTGACTGTTCTCACCATCAAATTCGCTGAAGAAGTTTCTCAATATCTCAATCAAATGGGGGTAAAGGCACACCACCTTCATTCCGAAATCGATACCATTGAACGAACTGAAATCATCAATGCACTACGCATAGGACACATCGATGTAATCGTTGGAATAAACTTGCTTCGTGAAGGTCTCGACATACCGGAGGTGAGCTTGGTTGCTATTTTTGATGCTGACCGGCAAGGATTTTTGCGTAACGAACGAAGTCTACTGCAAACTATTGGCCGTGCCGCACGAAATGTCAATGGTCATGTTTTACTCTACGCCGACAGCATGTCTCCTGCAATGAGGGCATCCATTCAACAAACTCTGGAACGAAGAGAGCGCCAACAAGCGTCAAATGAGGCGAGCGGCGTCGTTCCAAAAACAATTCAAAAGGCTCTTCCAAAGATGAATTCGGATGTTGATGACCTTATTGCCGGAACTTCAACTTCCGGGGATGGTACCCGTCGTCTGATCGCTAAGAAAGGCGGTAGGAAAGAAGGTGATTGGGCACAGAAACTCAACATTGGCGCTGGCGCTTGGGCGGCAGGCGATGGACAAGATGGTTCATCCGGAAGAAACTCAAATAAATCAATTGAAAATTCGAATATTCAATTGACATATGATGAACCAGATGATGTGCTTTCTGGACTTGAACCTTCCCAGATTCAAGATCTACTCGGCGAATTGCGTTCTGCAATGAAAGAAGCTGCCAAAAATCTCGATTTCGAAGAAGCTGCACGGCTTCGAGACCGTGTCTTCGAATTGGAGCAACGCCTGTGAAAATACACACCCTTCGGGTGTGGGGAGCCGTAAGGGCAAGTTCTTGAACAAGTGGGGGATGGACAACACATGGCGATTCAACCAGATGATTTTGACATCCCCGTTGTCGACTATGCTTTCTCGGACATCTCAACGCCACGGTCTTTAATCGACCAAATGGCAAGTGCAGGTGGTTTTACGGCAACAAAACTGGCGACCGCACGCGACATTCTCTTCGATATGAAGAAGGAACTGGGGAATGTGAATGGAGACAATTCGAAGGTCTGCAATTGGCTTTCTTTCCCAGCATGTTTGTGCGCTACCGGAACCCGAGGATTCTTCGTCGAAGCTCTGAAGCAACACATGTTCAACGTCGTTTCAACGACATGCGGAATGCTTGACCACGACATCGCTCGCTCGCACAAGCACTACTATCACGGTGCCTTTGAGTTGGACGACATTGAACTTGGAGAACATTCTCTCATGCGACTTGGTAATGTCATTGTGCCGAATTCTTCATACGGCGAAATCATCGAGGATGTCCTCACCCCTGTACTTGAAGAAATGTACCAAGATCGACTCAAGGAAACCGGCAAAACCGGCGCTGATGCGTGGATCGGCTTTGGCTCAATACACTTGGTTTGGGAACTCGGCAAGCGCATCGGAACTCCTGATTCGTTAATTTACTGGGCCTACAAGCACAAAATTCCAGTCGTCATACCAGGAATTACCGATGGTTCAATAGGAGCACAACTCTTCATGCTCAGACAAAAACATCGAGATTTCCACATCGATACTCTCGCAGATGAACAAGTCATGAGTGATTTGACATGGGATGTTGAAGTATCAAACGCATTAATGGTCGGGGGAGGAATCTCAAAGCACCACGTCATTTGGTGGAACCAATATCGAGGCGGATTGGACGCTGCAGTTTACATCACTACAGCCCCAGAACACGACGGAAGTCTGTCCGGAGCACGGCTACGAGAAGCCATCTCTTGGGGGAAAATGCGCCCCGAAGCGCCAAACATTTGCGTCGAAGGAGACGCAAGTGTGTTGTTACCTCTTCTTGGCGCAGACCTGTTCCAAAGAGGTGATTCACAATGAATTCTAGGCCCGTTGCATTTCTGTTGACTGCCCTCATTTCCCTTATGCCGCTTGCAGGTTGCTTTGGAACGGATGCTGTCGAGGACAGCGTTGAGGATTCGAGTGAATTTTTTGATTTTGAACAAGGATCGAACAGCCGCACATGGTACCACTACCCAGGTGGCGTGAACGCCATGAACAATACATCAGCGCTTGGAGGCACTAATATTCCCTTTTACAGCCAAGGAACATACTATTCGACCGGATATTCAACTTTTGAACCAACCATGGGTATTACCTCAACCGATAACATCTACTTCACAAGTTACGGAAATGGAAACGGCGGTTCAACCGCGATCGTCCAATGCACCAACATGATTGAAATGACTCGTTTGTCTGATTTCAGTTGTCAAGACATCTACGGCGCCTTTCCACCGGTCATCAATTCAAACGATCCGTATGTTTACGTTGATCCATGGACCGACCGCATCATGAAATTCGACATGCATGCGTTGGGTGGGATGACCGTTGAATGGACCGATGATGAAGGAGCGTCTTGGGTAGGTCCGTCGGTGGCCACAGGGTACTCGGTTCAAGACCACCAAACCATTGCTTCCTCACCTTATGGAGGTATTCTTCATGAAACATTGTGGGTATTCTGTATCAACGGCAACTACCCATCACCGCTTTGCTCTGCGAGTCAAGACGGTGGGTTCACATGGGGGCCTGAGCTTCCTGGTGCACCGGTCGATTGCCAAAGCGGTGGACTCTCAGCGCACTTGATTGGCGCAGAGAACGGAAACTTCTACAGAGGTCAAATTGGATGCGATGGAACTGGATACTCAATGTACAAGACTGAAGATGGCGCAATCACTTGGACTGAACATGTTCTGCCTACCGAAGATTCTGGAACCGCAGATACTTGGAACGCCGAAGAAGCGCAAGTCGATACAGATACTGAAAGCAACGTCTATGCCATGTGGATGGGCATCGATAACATGCCTTATTTTTCATACTCTGTCGATGATGCGAACACATGGTCAGATGCCATAATGGTCGGGCCAAGTCATCTGGAAGGTACAGGATTCCCAGTGGTCATAGCCGGCGACCCAGGGCGTGTAGCTTTCGGTTACATTGGCACGGAAGGCGACGGCGTGTGGCACGGTTACATTTCAGTCATCACCGATGCATTCAATGAAACTCCACTGATTACCACTGTGCAACTCAATGCTCCGGAGGACCCACTCGACAACGCTAGCCCAACCTGCGGGTATGAACGGTGCGGTGGCTTTGGCGACTTTATCGACATGCAGATTGACGCCTTTGGCCGACCATGGCTTTCACTTTCGCACAACCCAAGTGGGGACACAGGCATCATGGGTACGTTCCAAACTGGACCATCCCTCGTGGGTGAAGTTACCCAACTAAGCATGCTTCCAGAGGGTGGGGCTCAAACCATCTGAACTCACTCAATGTAATCTGCAAGAGAATGCATGAGTGCAGTTCGAATCGGAACGAGCGGTCTCCAGCCATCACCGTCAATACGGTGCAAAAGGTCGTGTAACGGTGAAAGGTCGGGCCTTTTTCTTGCGTTTTCATCGACATCCATGGGAAGTTTAGGCTGAACAATCAACGATTGTACCTCGATTGAAGGCGTGGGAGCTGCTGTCAAATGCTCCACACTGAATCGACCTGTACGGCCTGCGACCGTGCGATTATACAGCAGAGATAATTCCTCCAAAGTCTGCGCCTCTGACCAAGAACGACGGCCTGACATCTTCATTTGACTTGGAAATGGCTCATCGCTGAGAAGTATGCGTACGAGGGCGTCTGCAACATCAATGTCACTTACCCACCAAAATACTGAAGATTCATCGGCCACAACTGAACCGGACGATTGTAAACTTTCCATCCACGAATCGAACCTTGACAACTGCCAAACTGAATCCTGCCGCCGTGGAAGGAGATCATGCACTTCAATGTGAGAATCAATCCATTCGTGTTCTGTTTCAATTCCAAGATGCCCCGGCAAGGCAAGAGCAATTTCCAGTCCATCGACGTCAAAGCCTCTTTCGTCATCAGATGGAACATTGAAAGGACCTAAGCCCATGAGAAACAAACGATGTCCTTCTGCAAATGGAACTTGTTCTGAACCAAACAATTCACAGTCTCCAAACTCTAAATCCGTAGAATAACGAGAGGTCAATTCGTCCACCGAAGAACTTGGTACAACTATGCAAGCGTGCGTTCGAAGCAACCGCTCAATCATTGCGTCACCAAGAGAGGAATCAACACCTCTTAGGTGGATGATTGGAGAGCTTCGCATGTACAAAGCCACGAATGAGTCGTACATCAATATGTTCAAAAAATACGAACTTCGTGAGTTGAAAAATATCAATTGGAAATACAAATATTCAATTGAAAAAATGAATATTTTCACGGGATGTTTTCGAGCATTACGAATGATCAAGAGCTCAGACGGGCCGATCAACCAATGTAACGACCACAGATTTAGCAGCCATCTTTTCCTTCTTTCCAATACAAAAGACTGCAAAATTCAGTTTTTGAAAAACACAAAGTGGCACTCTATAGAAAAATCGTGAATTACTACTCGGCGAGATAGAACTCCTATTGCAGGAATTAATTATACGACATCGAGTAAAATCGAAAAATAATCGGTTTTTCAATTGAAATGGCGATAAATTATACGACAAAGGCAATTGGATTTAATATTTCAAACGCCAAAGAGTATAAG
>QQRW01000039.1:0-39485 GCA_003602605.1 Candidatus Poseidoniales archaeon
AGATTGTAAGTTAGTCACTCACCGATGTGGTTTAATACACCCTCGATTTAGGACGGATTCCTAGGGTTCGTGGTCTAGGGGTTATGACGTCGCCTTGACATGGCGAAGATCGAGAGTTCAATTCTCTCCGAGCCCACCATTCGAACATCTGCACTACTGAATATTGGCTTTCTTTTTTATGAAAGGGATTAAATATTCTGTATGTATGTGAAGGTTAAATGTATAAATCATTCGCTTAGAACTTCCGGCTCAGGCAGATCAAGTTCATCAGGGTCAATTCTTGAAAGCGGTGTGTCATCATCATCCATTGTGAAATCCGTTGAGCCACCTTGCCATGATGATATTTCTTCGACTTCCTGAAATTGTTCGTCCGGAATGGCGTGATTATCGGATAAGGAGTACACCATTGGGTCAATAACTTCGCGTTCAGGTGAAGTGCCTGGCGGTGGAGCTTCCCGTTCTTCGAGGTGTAAACCGGAGTGGAATGTGCCGCATTCAGCACACCGAACGGAACCTTTCGGCTCAATACATCCACAAACTGGGCATGAAGATTTGCCGTGAAATGTGCGCAGAGGGTCTTCTGCAGTCATTCTTTCACTCCAAGAATATGTCTTTTTGGTAGCCAGTGACAATGTCTCCAGTATCATCTTCTTCAATGGTAACTGTGTCCTCTTCATCATCAAATTCTATGATCGTCCCGAACACATCCTCGTCCTCAAATGCAAGGCCAATGTGTGAGCCGATATCGATTTCATCGTCATCATCTTCGTCTTCATCTTCAGCATATTCTTCTTCGGAGTCGTCAGATTCAGAGTCATCTTCGGATTCGATTTCTTCATATTCAGATTCTGAATCCACGTCTTCGGATTCTTCTTCAACTTCATCCGAATCAGTTTCATCCTCATCATCCACTGAATCCTCAGAGCGAGCATCTTCCGTATCATCGGAGACTTCCTTCATTGCCTTTGCACGAGCTCTCCATCCAGGAACCACTACAAAATGCATGGCGAGAGAACCAATAAGGCCAAGAAGACCGAGAAGCATCATGATAATTCCATCAAGATAAAATCCAGCAGGCATCGATGATGAGTCGCCGGAGAATGGAGTGAGGGAATTGCGACACTCGCCTACCTGGACGTCAGGGTCACAGGGGTATATGTCGCCTTCATTCCACTCTTCAAATCCAATTTTGTAATCCGTTTCCAAAGCAATTGGGCCACCCTCACCGCTTACGCCGAGTGGGCCGATTCCGCCCATTCCGTTGATGAGCCAAGCCGCAATGAACAGGCCAAATGCCATGTGAATAAGTGGCCAAACCACATCATTCCACTTCTTGCCCATCATTTTCTTTTGAAGGTCTGTCGGGAAGGGTTTGTCCACCTTTTTCGATAAGCGCGCCTCATCATCGATAGCCTCATCGAGGTCATCAAGTGATTCTAAAGCCTCGACAAATTCAATGATGTCGATGGAACCGTCATTGTCCTCGTCTACATCAACAAGGAATGATTCGATATCCTTGTAGGAAACTTCCGAGCCAATTAGTTCGGAAATCGAACTCCTAAATTCGGCTGCAGTAATTTGACCATTGCCATCCGCATCCAAGTCGTTGAAAAATTTGTTTGGAGAGTCTCCTGATTCGTCCATTGCATCAGAAATGAGTTGCAAAATTGATTGATGTGTGCCGATTTCCTCGTGAACCTCGTCCATATATTCGACATCTTCATCGTCGAGCTCATCATCTTCATAATCCTCAACGTTCGTTTGTTCATCAGCAACTTCGTCTTCGATTTCAGGCTCATCTTCTTCCTCGGAATCTTCCATTTCTGAAGCCACTTCATGCGCGTCTTCCTCGACTTGAATGTCCTCTTCTTCAGAATCTTCCGCCTCTTCTGTGGAGTCATCGTCCAAAACTGCCACAGAAGCCTCAGATTCATCGTCTTCATCCAAATTCGTTTCATCGTTCGTGGAAACGGGATCATCGTCAGTGGTATCTTCGACGTCTAATTTTTCACCGGTAATGGTCTCATGGAGTTCGGAGAGATCGATTTGGCCGTCGCCGTCCTCATCAATTGTTTTTACCAGCCGTTCAACCTGAGATGGAGGTAAATCTGCCAAGTTCAAACTCAAAAGCCCCGTCTTCAATTCAGAAGAGTCAATGAGATTATCGTTGTTCGTGTCAAACTTTTTGAAAAGAATTGGAATGCTAATGCCTGTTGTTTCAAGCCACTTGCGAAGGACTTCAACAACATCATCAGCCACAAAAATTGTCCCGCAGTGACTGCATTTCGTCGAGTCAAGTGCGACCAGTCCATGGCAAGCTCCACACTCGCCGAGTGCTTCATCTGATACACCGGAAAAAGAGATATTACATTCCGGACAGTTCTCTGAATTTAGAGGTACAATCGCCCTGCATGCGCCACATTCAGCCATAGCGACTTCTTCTTTCGTCTCGTCAGACATTTCCACACCTGCTCTCCCGAGTGCATCGCCGGATATAATGATTCATAGACTTTGAATGACGAACACGCAATACGAGCGGTCCAATGCGGCGGGGGTGAAGAATTGGAAATCGGAAAAATATACACCTGTGAATTTGTGTCTGACGATGAAACTCTTGCGTGGGTTGACCGGAAAAGTCAGTCCGATGAGGGGCATGTACTGTTATTTTCACGGCTTCCACACCGAAGGTTGCTTGAGCATCTCGACATTAATCGCGTTGAAGCATATTGGCTCTCAGAACGAATTACAGACGGAGCTGTTCGACCCGACCTCGAGGAGATCTCAAGGATCATCTTAGCACACCTCTCGAACTATAACGGAATCGTAGTTCTCGAAGGTCTTGAGTGGCTTGTTACGCAAAATGGAGAAGATAATACTCTTGGTTTCATCCGAATGCTTAGGGAATCGGTTCACAGAAAACAATGGACAATTCTTATTCCCATCCGCACACTTGCCTTCAACCCACAATGGCTCGCAAGACTTCGGCGAGAGGCACCGGCAATTGAACTCGGCTCACCACCAGAGAGTCCTGTAGAATCGACAGAACAGCATGATTCCGTTGATATGAAAAATGAAGCAATGGATACGACCCCTCTCAAAATTCTCGACGACGGTTCACCACAACTCATACAATTAACACGGCTCCCACAGAATGGTTTTACCACATCTCTGCTTCGTAAACGCATCCTTCAGTGGAGAAGAATGGGCCTTGATGTCTCGGAAGTAGAACCAGCACTCAATGCAACGGACATGGAGAAATCGTATGCATTGTATTCTTCGGTTGAAGAAAAAGTACGCCAAGCGGTCGAGCTTGACCGCTACATAACAGAACACATTGCAATGCTTACTGCAAGTGAGGTATCATCTGCACGATTTAGAATTCGGCAATTGACTGGTCTCGAGGAACTATCGAAAATCTACTTTGAGGATTAACGGTTGAGCCTGCCGACTTCCGCTTCGACTCTGGCGAGCCACTTTGAATCAAGTAATTCATTGGCCACCGCGATGAGATCTGAACTGGTACTGCGATCGCCTGAGAGCGGCTTGACTATCGTACGAACTCGTTGCTTGAGAGCGGATACATAGGGGGACGGTTCAATTGGATTCAATTCTAATGCTTCGCAAGCAACAACCAATTCACATGCCAAGACTTCTGCAAGTCGATTGGTTGCTTGCAAGAGATTCCATGTTGCAGTTGCCCCCATACTTACGTGGTCTTCCTGACCAGCCGAGGTAGAGGTTGAAAATATTGAACGTGGGGCTGCATGACCGTGGAGTTCGGAAAGTGATGCGCCAGCAACATACTGAACAATCATGAGTCCTGATTCCAGACCAGAATCTTTTGCCAGGAACGCAGGCATTCCGCTACGGGCTGGGTCGAGTATTTGGTCGATTCTTCGCTCAGAAATAGAAGCCAACTCAAACACTGCAGCAGACATTGAATCGGCGGTTAAAGCCAATACTTCTCCATGGAAATTGCCCTGTGAAACGACTTCATGAGGCCCAGGGTTTGCGTGATCAGGGAAAACCAGAGGGTTGTCGGTAGCACTGTTGAGTTCGATGTTCAAGGTATTCTGTAAGGCAGAATATCGCTCGTAAACAGCACCATGGACTTGCGGCGCGCATCGGAACGAATAGGCATCTTGTACTTGGTCGCAATCGGCATGCGACTTCATAATCGGAGAATTAGCAAGAAGGGTGCGAATACGTCGTGAAACGGCGAGTTGCCCTTGGTGTGGCCTTGCATTGTGAACGCGTTCATCCGCTGGTGTGACACTTGCTTGCCTCGCTTCGATGGAAGTGCAAAGCACCATGTCTGCATAGACCATCAAATTTGAAAGGCGTTGCTCTGCGAGCGTCAGAAAACTACACATTTGGCTTGTACCGTTGATGAGAGATAAACCGTCCTTAGCACGTAATTCAAGTGGGATTAATCCATGAAGCCTCAACTGTACCTCAGCCGGCTCTGTCGAACCGTTCGATGTAAGAACTTCACCCTCACCAATGAGCGCCAACGCCATGTGGGAGAGCGGGGCAAGATCTCCACTTGCACCGAGACTGCCAATTCTCGGGATGGCAGGTGTGATATCAAAATTAAGGAAATTAACGAGTTGCGACAGTACATCCGGATGGACTCCAGAGTTTCCTTTGGCAAGTGAATTAATTCGAACTGCCATCATTGCACGAACTGATTCTTTCGACATCAGATCACCAATTGCGGTTGCGTGAGAACGAATGAGATTCACTTGCAGTTGTGTCAAATCATCGGATGAGATTCGTTGGTGAACGAGTGCTCCAAAGCCAGTATTGATGCCATAGACGGTCTCGTCGTTTGAGAGAATCCGTTCGACAACAGAACGAGCTGATGCAACTCGGGCAAGCGCATCTTTGGACACTTCGACTACTGCATCACCGGTCGCGATGCGCATAACTTCAGATGGTGTGAGCGTATGGCCGTCAAGTGAAATTGTGGTCATTCTATATCCTCCTTGAACAAGTCGTCGAGTAGTGAGTCATCGGTGTGTTGAGGAAGTGTAACTTTCAACAGAGGTTCAGCCTCCATTGCCCTTCGAATTGCGAATTCAGCACCTGGGTTTCGTGCCCATGCTCGCCGAGCAACACCGTTGTTCACATCCCAATGTAGCATTCGTTGGAGTTTCAATTCGCATTCATCACTTCCGTCAAGAAGCATTCCAAATCCACCGTTCATAACTTCACCCCAACCCACGCCACCGCCGTTGTGAAGGCTGACCCAAGTTGCTCCCCTGAAAGCGTCACCAACAAAGTTCTGAACAGCCATGTCTGCAGTTTGAATTGAACCATCGCGTATGTTCGCAGTCTCTCTGTATGGGCTGTCTGTCCCTGAAACGTCGTGATGGTCGCGACCAAGTACAACGGGGGCAGAAATCCGACCACTTGCAATCGCTTGGTTCATTGCTGAGGCAATTTTCCTACGACCTTCATCATCTGCATACAAAATTCGAGCTTGACTACCTACGACCATGTCATTTTCACCAGCTCCACGAATCCATCGAATGTTATCGACCATTTGTTGACGGATTTCAGGAGGTGATGTGTCGAGCATTTGTTCGAGAACTTCACAAGCAATTTCATCTGTGACACGTAAATCTTCAGAATTTCCTGAGCAACAAACCCAGCGATAAGGACCAAAACCATAGTCGAAGCACATAGGCCCCATTATGTCCTCGACATAACTCGGGTAACGGAATGATGACCCATCAGCCGACATAACATCGGCACCAGCACGACCAGCTTCCAAGAGGAATGCATTGCCATAATCCCAAAAATACATGCCGTTTTCAGAAAGAACATTCACTGCAGCAGCATGGCGACGGAGCGTTGAACGAACTTCTTCGGCGAATTGTTCAGGTTGCGAAGATAGCATTCTTGATGCCTCATCAAATGAAAAGCCTGCAGGAAAATATCCACCTTGGAATGGATTGTGTAAACTTGTTTGGTCGCTCCCTAAATCGACAGAAACGTTACGTTCTACCAATCGCTCCCACAGTTCGACAATGTTTCCAACGTAGCCAATTGAAATTGCTCTTTTTCGTTCTGCAGCATGAAGCATCTGGTCAATGGCATCATCTACATCATCGGTTACGGTCGTCAACCAACCTTGCTCATGGCGCTTGTAGGCAGCATGCGCATTTGATTCTGCTACAATACATGACGCCCCTGCAATCACAGCAGCCTTAGCCTGTGCCCCTGACATCCCACCTAAACCTGATGTGACAAAAGTAACACCACCTAAACCTTCATCTCCGCCCAATCCAAGGTGTGCGCGTGCAGCATTGAGTAGAGTAATCGTCGTCCCATGGACGATTCCTTGAGGGCCAATATACATGTAAGATCCAGCGGTCATTTGCCCGTACTGAGTGACGCCAAGGGCATTCATTTTCTCGTAGTTTTCTTGAGAGGATGCGTTCGGTATAACCATCCCGTTCGTAACAATTACACGCGGAGCATCTTTGTGAGATGGGAAAAGTCCCATTGGGTGGCCGGAGTACATGACGAGGGTTTGATCATCGGTCATTTCTGACAAGTACTTCATGACAAGTCTGTATTGGGCCCAATTTTGGAATACAGAGCCATTTCCGCCGTATGTGATGAGTTCATGTGGAAATTGTGCTACAGCAGGGTCGAGGTTATTCTGAATCATCAGCATAATCGAAGCTGCCTGAAGTGACTTTGAGGGGTAAGCATTGAGCGGATGAGCCTTCATTTCATATTGTGTCGGTCGATAACGCCACATGATGATGCGTCCGAAAGTTTCCAATTCATTGTGGAATTCTGGAGCCAATACTGAATGTTGTTCAGCGGGAAAGTAGCGCAATGCATTACGCAATGCCAATTTCTTTTCATTTTGAGATAATATTTGTCTGCGTGGTGGAGCATGGTCGACCGTTTCATCCCACGCAGGTAATTCAGGTATTAGCGTAGGAATTCCCTCCGGCAAATACTCCTTCAAAGCGCTAAAGTCTCCGCTCATGACCATTGGTTGGTGCTCTCGCCCTTGAGGATTCGTATTGAATCATTAGGAAAGTACCGTCGCACCGTTTGTTTTTGAACGGTCTGGACGCCACAATGTGAACACTACACCTGAGAACATCATGAGCACTGCAAAACTTTGGAAACCAGTTTGAAGATTCAAATATCCGTTCTCCAGCAAATACCCTGCCGCAGCACTTGATGCTGAAAAGGCGATTGACATCGTCAGCATATCGATTGAAAATACTCGTCCACGGATTTCATCTTCAACCCATCGTTGAGTAAGAATGGTCGAGAGAACCCAATTGCCGCCACTCGCGGAATGAGCCAGTGTGACTAAAGCAAATGTGAGGTATAAATTGATGCCAAGTGTCAAGCCAACTAAAAGGTAAAAAAATCCGGAAAGAACGACAAGTAAACCAATGAGAAGTGGCCATCTCTCTTCGTTCGTCAAGTAACGACGGGCCATGATAGGACCTAAACCTGTTCCGATTCCGCGAGCAAAGAAAAAAAGTCCAAAGCCTATTGCAGCACCAAATCCGTCGATATCAGAACCTGCAACGACCAAGAATACTCCGGCAAGCCCACCACCGGCGATGTTCCAGGATGCTTTGGCAAACACAACACGTAACAGTCTCGATTCTTTGAGAATCCTACGAAGACCATTCTTGATGTTCGATGCTGCAGTAGAAAACAAAGGCCCTTTCATTTCATCACCGACCGTTTGTGGTAGTGTAATAGGGAGAAGGAGAAGCGCACTCAAAAGGAATGTGAGTGAATCGATTATGAAAGCAGCCTCGACTCCATAGAATTCCACTACAACTCCCCCAAGCATGGCCCCTATACACAGCGCAGATGACCATGATGCGGCATCCAAGGCGTTCGCAGTTGCAAGGTGTTCTTCGGGAACAATGTTAGGAAGTGCTGCTCGTTCAGCAGTAACGTAAGCACCGTGAAGTAGCATCATCACACCGGAAATAGCGAGCATCCACCATATGTCTTCAGAACCGTTAACCCCAAGAAAACAAAGTGCGAGGAATACTTGCAATACATTGGAGGCGATCATGATATGTTTGCGATTCATTCGATCTGCCAAGAGGCCACTTACCGGTTGCAGAAGGGCAAAACAAAGCATCCGCACTGTAAACAAAACTCCCAAGAGAAACTCTGAATCTGTATACTCAAAAATTAGTAGGAACAAGGCGATTGTGTTGAACCATTCCCCGAGCATTGAGATGACCGACGCAGACCAAAGCCGGCGAAATTCTTTGTTACTCTTGATAAGTTCAAGATACCCTATATTCGTCATTCCTCTTCATCCCCGGATGATTCAGAAAGTGTGACATCAATCCATTTTGATGTAGGGGTGTTGGAGTCTTTCGCTGTAGAACGCAGTGGTACAAGCACATTGGCTTCAGGGAAATATGTTGCAATATTCTTCCGAGGTATTTCGTAAGCTACGAGTTGCCATCCATCTGCATTTCGTGTTTCACCGTCAAAATGACTTGTAATCGAAACCAATTGTCGGTTCTTCCAGCCACGCTCAGCCATATCTAGAGCGTTCATCAAGATAATTCTGCGGTTGCCGCTGATGCCGCGGTATCGGTCATGAACGTCGTAAACTGTTGTGTTGTACTGGTCGTGGGAACGAATTGTCATCATGACATAATGCCCTGGTTCAAGCTGCACATTGGGCAAATCGTGAGTCGTGAAATGAGCGCGTCCTGACGGAGTGCTGAAGGAACGAGTGTCGCGAGGTGGATTAGGCAACATGAACCCGTTTTCATTTCGGACTCTTTCGTTATAATTATCAAAACCGGAAAGTGATTTTTCCATGAGATCACGTATTAAATCATAATTGCTCACAATGTGTTCCCAGTCTATAGGAGATGAGTCGAAAAGGTGTTTTGATAATTGCGAAACAATCCAAGGCTCGCTCTTCAAAAATTCCGATGCAGGAGGGAGAGTTCCTGTTGATTTGTGAACGATGCCCATTGAGTTTTCAACGGTAACAAATTGGGGCCCTGAAGCCTGTACATCACGCTCAGTACGACCTAGACATGGAAGAATAATGGCTTTCTTACCAGTAACAAGATGTGAACGGTTGAGTTTTGTTGAGACTTGGACGGTCAATCCCACATTGCGTAACCCCTCTGCAGTTGCAAGTGTGTCTGGAGTGGCTGAGATGAAATTGCCACCCATACAGAAGAAGACATCCACTGAACCGTCTCTCATGGCTTGTATTGATCGAACGACATCGTATCCATGCTCTCGTGGGATTGAAATGTTGAGACCAGTTTCCATTCTTTCGATGAAAGGTTCGGGAGGGGCTTCCCAAATGCCAACAGTACGGTCTCCTTGTACATTCGAGTGGCCCCTCACAGGGCAAAAACCTGCTCCTGGGCGGCCAACATGCCCACCCATCAAAAGTAAATTCACAACTTCTTGAATAACAGCAACGCCGTTTGGTTGCTGGGTCAACCCCATAGCCCAACAGGCGATTGTTGCTTTCGATTTTGCAACTGCATGTCCAACTTCTGAAATTTGTTCGCGACTGAGGCCCGAATCCTGCGTTATGGTCTCCCAATCGGTGTTTTTTGCCTTCTTTAACATCGATTCAAAACCGAGGGTATGGTTTTCGATGAAATCCAAATCAAGGTGTCCGACTTCGTCGTGAATTTTGATAAGTCCCTTGAGCAGAGCAGCGTCGCCACCGATTTTAACCGGAAGGTGAAAATCAGACAGTTGTGTGGTTGAAAGATTCATTTTCATGTAATCTTGCGGGTGCTTGAATCGCTCTAATCCTGCCTCTGGAAGAGGATTGACGTGCACAATCGTGGCACCTTTCAATTTAGCATCGCGAAGTGCTGTCAGCATTCGAGGATGATTTGTCCCCGGATTTTGACCAATGACAAGAATGACGTCTGCATGGTTAAAATCATCAAGATGAACTGTCCCTTTGCCGATGCCAATCGTACTGCCGAGCCCTTTCCCGCTTGATTCGTGGCACATGTTTGAACAATCGGGTAAGTTGTTAGTCCCGATGCTTCTGACCATGGCTTGATACAGAAATGCAGCTTCATTGCTGGTTCTCCCAGAGGTATAGAACACAGAGCGATTCGGGTCATCAAGCACATTAATGTGTGAGGCAATTTGTACAAATGCTTCGTCCCAAGAGATTGGAGTGTAGTGTGAACTGCCTTCTTCGAGTATCATTGGATGGGTTAGACGCCCCTGTTTGTTGAGCCATCGGTCGCTTTGGCTTGAGAGGTGTTGGACACTGTGCTTGGCGAAAAACTCTGGCGTAACGCGACTTTTGGTTGCTTCATCTGCAACAGCCTTGGCACCGTTTTCACAAAACTCAAACTGGGTACGGTGCGAGGGGTCGGGCCATGCACAACCTGGGCAATCAAACCCTTGTTGCTGATTGACCATTGTCAAGGTTTTGACTGTGCGTGAAATACCCATGTTTTGGAGGCCATGCTTTAGAGATGAAGTGACGGCAGGTATGCCTGCTGCCATTTTCTTCTTTTTCCTAATTTTGAGCGGGAGGTTGTCCGGCGGCGTAACTGCTCGTGCTTGTTCCCTCAAATGCCCACCAGCCCGTTCTGCGTGGCGGGGTTTTCAAGGGTTTTCGTTACCAATCATCGTATTACGCCAATTCCAACACTTGATTCAGGTTTCATGAATGAGAAAATTCGCATACCAAGATGGCGTGCAGTGTCAGCAGCGAGTGTCGAGCATGCCCCGATACAGAAGATGGTACCAATTCCTGAGCGTGATGCTTTGGCCACAAGATCCCAACCGCACCGGCCTGAAAGCAAAAGAAATTGATGAGAGAGATCCGTGTTTTGTAACAATGCTGAACCGATTGCTTTGTCGACGGCGTTGTGCCTTCCAACATCCTCTGAAACACAATGGAGGCCTTCATCAGCTGACCAAAGGCCTGCTGCATGCATACCTCCAGTTTCCTGGAATCCAGTTTGCAGTGTTCTCATCTGATCAAAGGCCTTGTACAGAGTATCGTGTTGATACGGTGGGTGAATGTCTGAAAAATGAGATAATTCAGAAATCATTTCCTCAAGTCCATCTGTATCACACGCACCGCATGAGGAGGTGACTACGCGCTCATGCGAAGTCCGCTGATGTATCACTGAGTCAGTGCGGACGATGTAAACACCACTATCGGTAGAGTCAACCGAAATATTTGAGGTTCGAATGTCCCCATACCCCTCGGTGAAAGCATGGCCGACAATCAATTCACGTAACTTGGTTGGAGTTCCAAGAAGTTTGGAAATACCAACAGAATCCGATATCAACTGGATGAGGCATTCAACGGCCAATGCATCCTCTTGAATGAGTAGTTTTCCATCGGTGAGACGATGGACTCCTACACTTCGGCTTCGCGGCATGATACTCTATTCGTGCTCAACTTGAAGTCTCTTCGGGTCGATCGATATCAAAGAATTCGAATTGCAGTTCGACAAGCTCTGCACTGGATTGTGCTTGAGCATATGCGTCAAGTGGCTCTTTGTTGAGTTCAAAAAAACGTTCACCCCAGCGGAAAGCTCCGAGAACATCACGAGCCTGCTCTTCACGGCCGATAAGGTACAACACAGTGGCCAGTGCTTCGGCAGTGGTAAGTCTGCCGGGTTTCCCCCAATTGACTGGGTTTGCGGCCAGAAGGAGAGGTAGCATTCGGGGCTGCAAACGTGTTCTTTTCATGACCTGTGTCACGCTTTCTTCAATGTGGGCCCAACTGCAATCCAGGCCGACTAGAGAGCCACCATTGATGAGTAAGTCATGATCTTCAGGACCAAACACCTTTCCACACAGCGGTTCAAGAATTACTCCTCGCTTTGGAAGCGTATTAATTCGCTTATGGAGTTTCAAGTTTCCTCGTTTTGATGCAAGAACGGCGGTGTTTTTCTTCGGGTCGTCTTGGGCAAGCCAAACAGCATGAACGGATACATCCGACACTAAATCACCTGATGTCGTCAAGGTAATCACCCAAGGTCATTCCTCGAGAACTCGAGTTATCTACACGTCGAGTGTTTTTTGAAGTCGGTGTTTCAAACAGTGTTATTGAAAGGACTCGTTCAAATTTCTTCAATACTGAATCTGTAGGTCGCTTACCGCTCTCGGTAGATTTGACAATGTTCACGGTTTCTGCCATTCGCTTGCCAAGAGTAGGTTGATTCCATCCTTTGGCCTTACGAGCATTCATAATTCGCTGAGCAAAATCCTCGACCAATTCTTTCTCGGCCTTCAGCATGATATCCTTACCTTTCTTGCCTTTGGCAGCGTAGCCAGTTAGATGAGCTGGACGAGCATGCATGCTTTGAGCTCGTGCAAGACCTGGCGCGGTTTCCTTCGGCCCGAGATTCATCTTCTCAGTACAACGAGCACATGCAGCGACCTCTGCTTTACCCATTTTCACATGCCGAACTCCGACTTTCATTGCTCCACATAACTCACAGTCTGCCACGAACTCACCCAAATGGTGGTTGTGTTGACTGTCTTTGAAGGCTTCGGAACATATTGACGCAATAGTTTGAAGCGACGACTTAACAAACTGTAGCCACGACGGGAGTTTGATTCCTATGAGTTCCGAGGCAGAAAAGAGCGGCACACCCCGTTCAAAACAATCTGATGACGACCTTAAGAAACTCGAGGAAGATTATCAAAAATTACTTGAAGATTCACAGAATCTAATCAATGAACGTTCGTACCTTGAAACAGAGATTCGAACGCTCAAAAAACGAGCGACAAGGCTCGATGACGAAGTGCGTTTACTCAAGACACCACCTCTCATCATTGGACACTTACAAGATGTTCTTGACGAGCGTACAGCCATTGTTCGTTCATCGAACGGGACTGTTTTCCAAGTGGCATTAAACCAAAGACTTGAACCAAATAAACTCAAACCAGGAACAAGAGTTGCGCTCAACCAAGACACACTCGCTGTCATCGAAGTATTGCATGAAGCATGGGATCCGATGGTGAGTGGAGCTGAAATGGTCGAAAAGCCCGATATATCCTACGACTCTGTTGCAGGCCTCGATGAACAAATAACAACTGTTCGAGAGGCTATTGAACTTCCATTATTGGAGCCGAAATTATTCGAGAAAGTCGGCATCATCCCTCCCAAAGGCATTCTTCTCGTAGGTCCTCCTGGCTGCGGTAAAACGCTCCTTGCTAAGGCTGTTGCAAACCAAACTGAGGCCACATTTATCCGAATGGTTGGTAGTGAACTCGCTCAGAAGTACATCGGTGAAGGTGGGCGAATGGTTCGCGAACTTTTTTCACTGGCAAAAGAAAAATCACCATCTATCATATTTTTAGATGAAATCGATGCGATTGGAGCAAAACGTTTGGATGGTTCGACAAGCGGCGACCGCGAAGTACAACGCACACTCATGCAACTGCTTGCCGAACTTGACGGATTTGATGCGCTTGAAGATGTCAAAATCATAGCAGCTACAAACCGCCCGGACATACTCGACGATGCACTTTTGCGGCCAGGCCGGTTTGATCGAATCGTAACCATCCCATTGCCTGATTCAAAAGGACGCAAAGCAATGCTTGCCCTTCATACCTCGAAAATGTCGACATCTCGCCTCCAAATGAAAACCCTCGTTGAAAAGACCGAAGGTTTTTCTGGTGCTGAAATTAAAGCCACATGCGTTGAAGCAGGCATGATTGCAATCCGCGACAAACGCAGCAAAATTTCACACACCGACATGATGTCTGCCATTGAACGAATCATGGTCAAGAAATCGACAAGTGGTATCACATCATCTCCAGACGCCCTCTATGGATGAAATTCGTATGAATAAGCGTTAACATTCAAAGTCCTCCGGTGCAGGCAGGCAAGCATGGAATCCATCGTCGAGTGCGTACCAAACATCTCTGAGGGCCGTGACATCGAGAAAATCGAACGCATTACCAATTCAATCGCCGAAATTCCCGGATGTGCGGTACTGGGGGTCGAACCTGACGCCGATTACAACAGAACCGTCATCACAATTGCCGGCACCCCAGAATCGGTCGAAAAGGCTGCATTCATCCTCGTATCGAAAGCCATAGAAGAAATTGATATGCGTGCACACCAAGGTGAGCATCCGCGTTTGGGAGTTGTCGATGTGTGTCCGTTTGTACCTCTGCGGGGAGTCACTATGGAACAATGTTCAACTATGGCAAAGCGCCTAGCGGAAAAAGTTGCTAACGAGTGCAAAGTCCCTACCTATTTGTACGGAGAAGCAGCATTGCATGAAGACAAGAAATTACTATCAACGATACGAAAAGGACAGTATGAAGGCTTAGAAGCAAGATTAAGCGGAGGGGAGACGGAGCACCGAGATTCAACACGGCTTCCTGATTTCGGCCCAACGGAATGGAACGAACGGACATCGAAATCTGGGGCTATAACGATTGGTTCTCGTGGAATATTAGTAGCCTACAACGTCAATATTGACGAGAAGGACGCATCGGTCTCGAAAAAAATTGGTTCGCTTGTTCGAAGTTCTGGCAGGCTTGTCAAGAACAAAGATGGCCGGAAAATGCGGGTTCCAGGGATGTTAACTCTTGTTCAGGGAATGGGCGTTACGCTTGAATCTCACGGAATGAGCCAGGTGTCAATGAATTTACGAGATGTTGAGAAATGCCCAATGCATGTAGCGTATGAAGCATGTAAAACATTGGCGAACGATCATGGGGTCGAGGCACCAGGGAGTGAACTGGTTGGCCTGGTTCCGTTGCAAGCAATGCTCGATTCTGGTCAGTGGTATGCACCTGAAGGTGTAACCGACGAGGTTGAATTGGTCTTGGCCGCAATTGAAGGTTTGGGATTGAGTCAACTGGACGAATTCATTCCAAACGAGCGTATCATTGAGTGGGCAGTTTCGAAGGCGGTGGCGCAATGAACTGGATGGACTTGAGTCTACAGGATTTCCAAGATGCATTGGCGTCGAATGAGCCAACTCCAGGTGGTGGGACCGCTGCTGCTGTCGCCCTCGGTCAAGCATCAGCTTTAACCAAAATGGTTGCTCATCTGACGCTTGGAAATGAAAAATGGCAAGATGGTTGGGCTTCCGCTAAAAACGCACAAAGCATCGTGGACACAATCTATCAGAGAGCCGGAGAACTGGCGCAACTTGACAGTGAAGCGTTCGATAGTGTCATGGGATCTTTTCGAATGCCCAAATCAACAGAAGATGAGAAAATGGAGCGTCGTAAAGCAATACGCAAGAACACGCTTCTTGCAGCAGAAATACCGTACGAAACTGTACTTCTTGGGATGGAATTATTATCATGCCAAGAAGCACTTGCGAGAAGTGGTAACGCAAACGCTGTATCTGATGTTGGTGTTGCTTCATTACTAGCCAGTGCTGCAGTCAAAGGCGCACTGTTCAACGTCGAAATAAATCTGCAATCTCTTCCGGCAGAGATGGGCGAAGAAATGAGACTGCAATGCCCCCTGTTACGAACAAAGTGCAGTGAAGTCTCACGCGGTATCATGCATGCCGTACACGAACGAATGTCGAGTAATTAACGTACTTGCGAGCCAGTGGAAATGTCACCATCTACCGTGATCAGTTTTACACTGCCTTCGCCATCGTCTGCTGCTAGCATCATTCCTTCAGAGGTTACACCTCGGAGTGATCTTGGTTTGAGGTTAGCAACAAAAACAACAGTTTTCCCGACCATTTGCTCAGGCGTGTAGTACTCTTTGAGACCTGCACAAATCGTCCGGCCTGCTTCAGTACCATCTTCAAGGGTTACGACAAAAAGACGGTCAGCATTTGGGTGGTCTTCTACTGCGGTAATCTTTCCAGTGCGTANGTCGACTTCCATGAATGTTTCAAAATTGAGGTATGTTGTTCCTTCTGGTGCATCTGTCATATCTTTCTCCCCTTTGGATTTCTTTTTCGATTTTTTGCCACCTTTCACGCCGTGACCGGGCTGTTCCGTCGCCTCGTTTGATTCGACAAGAGATTGTTCTGATGCCAGAATTTCTTCCAAGTCAAGCCGTTTAAACAACGGCTCTGGAGTCGCATTGTTCCAAGACATTGGTACAGTCCAGTCAATTGCTGAATCCCAGTGAACTTCAGTCACATCACCATCTTGACCAAGCGCTTTCCAGAGCTTCGCAGAGCTGAATGGCAAGAAAGGTTGCATGACGATTGCCAAGTAACGAGAGACTCGCCATCCGAAGGCAAGTCGAGATAGGGAAGTATTACGAAGAACTGTGTAGTCTTCATCACCTTCCGTTTTCAAATATTTCCACGGTGTAGCAGACTGGAGCATTTGATTGCCAACTTGAGCAGCGTTCATTGCATAACGCAATGCCTCTTTGTACCTGTGTCTGTGAAGTGAGTCGGTGATTTGCTTATGGAGCAGTACTAATTTATCTTGTACATCAAGGGTTAAAGAGAGGTCATCGAATGGTGCAAAAGGACCCTCTGCAGTCATCTCAAGCCTTGCACCCAGCGTAAGAACGCGGTGTACAAAATTGCCATAGGCTGCAATAAGTTCACTGTTTATTTTTTCGACGAAGTCTGGCCAGTTGAAGTCAGTATCATGATTTTCTGGCATATTAATGCCAAGATAGTATCGAAGTGTATCTGGGTCAAATCTGTCCAAGAACGATGGAAGCCAAACTGCATGCTTTCGAGATTTAGAAAACTGACCGCCAGCAAGCATAAGATATTCCATTGCAGGGACATTGGTCTCCAGCGCCAGATCACCAGGTCCGGGGAGTCGTACGGCATCGGTCAATTTTTTCCCATTCTTAGCGTGGTTGAGACCCATGATGAGTGCTGGCCATATCACGGTGTGGAACGGAATGTTGTCTTTTCCGAGGAAATACAGATGCCGAGGAGAGTCACCGTTTTCATCTACACACCACCACTTTTTCCAAGCATTCGAACCTAATTCATGCTCTGAAGCAAAATCTTGAGCCCATATGCGAGCACATGTCGAGTACCCTTGGACGGCTTCAAACCATACATAGACACACTTTCCATCCCATTCTTCACCTTCAAGCGGGAGAGGAATACCCCAAGATAAATCTCGTGTGACCGCTCGAGAGCGAAGACCCATATCGAGCCACTGCTTTGTCATTGCACGTACGTTTGACTTCCAAACAGACTGCTGCTCACTTGCGTGTTGTTCGAGCACCTCTTGGAAGGCATCGAGGCGGTAAAACATGTGGTCGGTATCTCGAATTTCAATTTCAGCTTCCGGATTCATTTTAGAAACGGGATTCTTCAATTCTATTGCTTCGTATGTAGCACCGCAGGCATCGCATTGGTCGCCACGGGCACCATCTTCATTGCACGATGGGCAGGTACCTTCGACGTACCGGTCAGGAAGAAATCTTCCACCTTCCGAGCCGACCGGATTTTTTTCATAGAATTGCTTCATGGTTTTGGTTTCAAAAAGACCAGCATTCATCAATTGGATGAAATTATCCTGAACCATCTTTTTGTGACGGGGATCGGATGTTCTGTTAAACAATGCACCACCGAATTCAATGCCTCTTGGATCAACATTCGGTTCCCATGTGCAGCCAAGTTCAAGCAGCGCTTTCGAATTGATGGCATGGTACTTGTCGACTACATCTTGGGGAGAGATACCGTCCTGCTCGGCAGATACAGTAATTGGCGTCCCGTGTTCATCTGAGCCGGATACCATGAGTACACGATTACCCCTTGCACGTTCAAACCGTGACTGAATGTCTGGAGGAAGGTAGCACCCTGCGACATGGCCGAGATGAAGGGGGCCGTTTGCATACGGCCAAGCCACACAAATCAACACGTGCTCATCAGACATAATGCCCCTCAAACCTTCGGAACAACACATTGCTCTTGACTTTCACCCCTGTGTACGCTCACGAGAATAGGTTTACTCGCTCAACAGGCATGTCGATGGTAGATTTCAATAACCCGATGCCTGTGCTTGAGAGTGGCACCCGCTAGGAGCACAGACCCCACATGGCAATGACCACCCTCATCGTGTACGCATCAATAGCACTCGGAGTTTCCTTCCTGTGTTCAATTCTTGAAGCGGTTGTTCTCTCAATACCGCATACTTACATCGCAGTTCTCGAAAAGGATGGCGACAAAAACGGTGCGATATGGACGAACCTCAAAGCGGACGATGCAGTGAAACCCCTCACAGCAATTTTGACGCTCAATACAATTGCGCACACCATGGGTGCTGCTGGCGTCGGTTCTGAAGTCCAATCGATTTGGGGTGAGGGGGCGTTGACCATTGCTTCAATCATCCTCACGATTGCAGTATTGTTTCTTTCCGAAATCATTCCAAAGACACTTGGAACTGCGTATTGGAAGCAGCTTGCGCCGATCACCGGCAAATTATTGACAATTATCGTCCGACTGTTAGCCGTTCTTATCGTCCCAATTCAGTTACTCAAGACGATTTTACCGAAAGGTGACCAGACCCTTGTCACACGTGATGATGTTGCCGCTCTCGCAGATTTGGGCGGTGAGGAAGGAATTATTGAAGAAGATGAGGAAAAAGTAATTCACAACCTTTTGAAACTTCGAGACATCAAAGTCGTGGATATTATGACTCCACGTACCGTCATGACTTCCTTTCAATCGAGCAGTACTGTAAAAGAAATTCTCGATGAGCATAAAATTATACGTGTTTCTCGCATTCCAGTTTATGACGACACAATCGACGACTCCTCTGGTATTGTCATTCGCTCCGAGATATTGATGGCAGCAAGTCGTGATGAATGGGATTTACCGATGAGCGACTTCAAGAAGCCTGTGATCTCACTGAAGACGACTGCAAACGTCGATGAAGCACTGGAAATGTTCCTTGAAGAGCGGCAACAGTTCGCCCTTGTACGTGATGAGTTTGGTGGTACTGCAGGAATAGTTACAATGGAGGATGTTCTTGAGACACTCCTCGGTGAAGAGATTGTAGACGAACTTGACGTTGTTGATGACATGCGTGAATTGGCGCGTGAAAAGGCAGATTACTCAGAGCAAGAGTGAATCAAAATTTCCCAACCAATCGGTCAACAGTTGCTCACGCACCTCATTTGTTCTTGCACCAGAATGCGGTAGACTTTCAATAAGGTGATGCGTAAGCGGTTGCTCCGTCCCCCAATGTAAAACCAGGGCGTCGTAATGCGCTCTCCCTAGACGATTATCATTCTTTGATTGGAGACATAATGTTGGCACATTAGGCAGCCCCCAATGAGGGATGTCAAACTGTTGCAGTGAATCAGAGGATTCAATTTCGGGATGCATCATTTTCACATCCCTGTACAATCGTTTAAGATGCACAGATCGCAAAAATCCGGGAATACGTAGATGGTGACATATTTCCTCCAAGATGTGTGAGTAAAGCATCAGAGGCGATTCTAAGATGACCCCAGTGATCTTGAAGTCAAGTGGTCTGATTTGTCCGCTTGAGATACGTGAACACAAGTAACCACCCATGCTGTGGCCGTAAAGGAAAACAGGAGTCTCATCTGAAACAGCAATGTAGTCTGACATATTTCGAAGATGGTATTCAACATGTTCAGCTACGGTAATTGCGTTCCATCGAAGAATTGGCGAGGATTGTCCGTGGCCTGGCAATTCTAGGAGCATTACATTCCAATTCTTTTCCACGAACGACTGTGCTCGATCGGCAACGGATGCAGAGGTGCTGCGCCAACCATGAACAAAAATGATGAGAGGTTGTTCTGGAACAGTTGAGTATACTTGTATGTGAATTTTTAGATTTTTATGGTAACCGTAGTGCGAAATCCAGTGATCCCCGCTTGCCGAATCTTTGGGCTTCAATGGACTGATGAATATCGAAGTCACCATGAATTCCAAATACGAGTTATACAAGCAGACTGCACCAAGTATCAAAACTGACAAGAACCAAAATTCGCTCAATTCAGTCACAAGAAGGATAGAAGCTGATACAATGAGCAAACTTAGCCATAGCAGTGCGCGTAGCCATTTCCATCCAAGGAAAACCATTCAAACACCGACAATTCACTCTGTCTTGTCTTCAGATTCAGAATCGGACTTGTCAGCAGAATCATCCGCACTGTCATCAGATTCATCTGCACCAGATTCACTGGATTCGGCAAGAATAGCTTGCTCTTCCTCTGCAGCCTTTGCTTTCTCTTCACGCTTGATTTTCTTCTCAGCCTGTCGCTTTGAATACCGATCACCGTAAGTACCCATGCTTTCGAGTTTCGCAATAATTCCAGTTGATTCTTCACCAGCGACAGGAACGTGCTTGACGAGGTAGGCACCAAAAAGCGTATCATACAATCCTTGTTTGAGAGCACTGCTGTTCTTGAATGACACATTCACAAAGTACAGTACAATGAAGATAACCCCAAGTATGGACCAGACCGATGCCCATATCTGTTCTGTTCCCTTGGAATTCAGTACGTTCTGTACATTTACCATAAGGAATATGAGGCCCATTAAAGCAAAAATGCCTGTTGAATAAACGAGCAATGCATGCAAGAAGATAGGTTTGTTTCCAGAGGAATTAACATTTTTAGTTCGTGAAACGAAGTTACCAAGTGTGCGCCCGGACATGACCGGTACGACAATCAGGTTAAGGATCAATGCAATGAGCGCAATAAGAGCGAAAATGGTCGTGAATGCATCGAGAATGGTTACAGAAAACAAAAATGCGAAGATGGGCCCGAGATTCACTACGAAATTGGTGAACCAAGCGATTCGTCGAGCGTTTGCGGAAGCAATCTCAAAGTTTTCGGGCAAGCCCTGGGGTCGGGCTTTTTTGACAACTGCAGCAACAGGCTCAGCCACTTCGACAGCTACGGGAACTGGAGTTGCGACCTTGGCTTTAGCGACGGCTTTTGCCTTGGGTACTGCCTTTGCAACCGCTTTTGCTTTAGGGACTGCTTTAGCGACTGGCTTTGCTTTTGGTACTGCTTTTGCGACTGGTTTCTTTGCAGAACCAACATCGCCTGCCTTATCGAGTAATCCCATTTATTTCACGTCCTTACTTTTCATCGCCGGTGCCCGGCTGATAGAGAGTTGCAACTGAACTGTAAACTTCAAATTCAGGTGATGCAACGAAAGAATTGATTGAATCTTGCTCCATGTTACCGAGTTGGGCATCGACAATTGAGACAAATTGAGTACGAAGGTCATCATCAGCGGCGGCTGGGTCTTCACCAACTTGCTGGTAGATCGCAAATTCAGCGCTCGCAATAAATTCTGAAACAATTTCTTCTGGCAGTGCTGAGCCAAGCAAGTCATCGACAATGGATACAAAGTTAATGAAAACATCTTCATCAGGCTCCTCCTGGACAACGGCTTCTTGAGCTACGGTTGGAGTGGTATCGCCACCTTCAATCATGCTCTTGATTGATTTACGTTCATTCATGAGTGATTCAAGAATTGGTCGAAGTTGAGCGAGAATGGCAGAATCTCCAGATGTCTTTGCCGCTTGATATTCTGGGCGAAGTGACCGCAACTCATCTTCAATGGCAGAAAGTTGAGTGAGTAGATCTCCTTCATCTTCTTCAATAAGTTCCACAACTGGCGCATCACGAATTTCTGACAACTTCGCTTCACGGTCCTTCTTTCGTAATACAACAATTTCTCGGTCCAGTGAGTGGCCGAAGCGGTCAGCATACCGGTCAAGAAGAGATCCTGTATCCTTCTTGCTGAGTCGGTCGATGTGACCGTAGATCTGCTGAAGCGGTTTATCTGAGCGCTTTGCCCACATGTCACCGTATTCGTTGGAAGGGGCTTGGGAGGATTCTGCCGGTGCAGGCTCTGGTGAAGGTGCTGCGGGGAGTGGAGCAGGAATTGGCGCTTCCGGCAGGGGCTGAGGCATGGGGGCATCAGGGAGAGGCATTCCGCCAGGCGGCAATGGCATACCCGGGAGTGGAGGCAACGGCAAAGCCGGCGCTGGTGGGTTTTTAGCATTCTTTTTCTTGCCTTTGCGTAGACCCATCCGGTTCACCTCTAACCCGTTGGATGCGGATGGAGTCTTGAACCTTACCTCTTAATCTGCATAAGAAAACCTTTGTTCAAACCTCAGCGTTATGTTCAAGAAACAATCTTGGCCCAGCCCTTCAACACCAAGAAAGTCGCACCTGCTTCGTGAATCTCAAACCGTTCACCAGTCTGTTTATCGAATACCTGGTCGCCAAACTGGCATATTGAATCATCAACAATCATTTCAACCTCGAGCATGTCTTGTGTACTGAGAGCTAATGCTTCATGCAATGCTGAATATCGATTTGAACCGTCTGGGTCAAGTCGATCGAGAGGGAATTCACTCACGCGCATTCCAGACTTACCGTGAAGGGAGGTGGGCCAGCGTATTTGCCGGCGAACATCGATGGTTACAACTTCGTCGGTCTCACCCGCTGATCCGAGAACCACAGATGCGTCCGTCTTTAACAAATCCAAGAATAAGCCCTCGTATTTTTCGAGAACTCCGAAACTACCGTTCCGTAAGCGTTCCGCACGCGCATCATGGTTCACAACTTGTGCCAAGCTTTGTATCGAAACCTTGCCCTTCGTAGATGTTCGTCCTTCGCGTTGGGATTGGGAGAGAAGTCCTTGATGTAACGATTCGAGTTCACCACCGAATCCATGATCTTTTCGTGCAATCATGCGAAGTTTGTCGATCATGTCGCCCATTCCATCCCGTATGCGACGAGTCCATCCGTCCGATGTCAAATCATGATAACGCGCTAATCCACCTTTGACATCTACACCTTCACCTCGAATATAGGATACCATTTCTCTTCGTGCTTCTGAATCAAGATGAAACAACGATGGGTCACGGTAATGCAGGTGGAATCCTCTATGACCTGAGAATGTCACCTGAAGGTACTTCTCGTCAAAGCCAAATTCGGGCTCCAAGAAGTCATTCCAGAGCGACCATGCCTGCTCTTGAATGACTTGCATCATGCCTGGGAAATCACGGTCAGTAACACCAGGTAGGTGGTCACCATCCAAATCAAAAATAAGATCAGCACCAAGCCAGTTCTTATCAGACATTTTCATTTCAAATGGACGTTCCCAGTATGCAGTTGAGTAGAAGCAGGAATGCATTGAACGTTCAGTGATGAATTGACGCACTGCATTCATGTCACTGAATCCTTTGTGACGAATTGGTGGTGCGCCACCGAACGGAATGAACATCCATTCTCTGGTTTTCAATCGCGGAGGGGTCCAAAATTCAGAACTACGATAATATGTGCCGAAGCGATGTGCAAATCTCGCCCAACCTGCTGCCATAGAATACCCCGTCAGTAGCGAAGGGGTGAGGGTTATTGAACAAGACGAATTATTCTTTCATCCAGAATCGCTCTTCGGATTCACCGACAGTCGTCGATGTATCTGCGCCTGTTGCTTCCACATAGTGATCCCAGCACAGATAGTACTTATCGACAACCATGGCGTTACCGAATGTGAGTCGAACTCCGCAGGAGTCACAGCGCGGTCCAATTTCTCCGTTCGGTGCTTGAGCGAGTGTAATGTGGTCGTGTGGCATAGAATCCCTCTAATTTAGCGGAAGAGCATTGAGTCTTTGAACTTAAGGTTCATTTCCTTCACCATTCTGCTTCTTCCCATTCACTGGTTGCGCACCAGTTCAGTAAGTCGAGAGCGACTTCACAGGATTCTGCAACCTCTGGATTTTCATCGTTAAGAAATTCTTCGAGAACAGGTTTTGCTTGTAGATTGCCTATAGCGCCGAGAGCCTCGGCAGCTTCGTGACGAACCATGATGTGCTCTTCAGCGTCACTCAACCGTTCTATGAGTGCAGGTAGGGCGGTGTCGTTCTGCATTTGCCCCAACACGTAGGCTAATTCATGACGTAGAAGGGCGCTCGATGCCGAAAATCCAGCACATAGAGCCAAGCATGCATCGTCCGAACCGAGATTTCTTAGAGAGAATACGCTTCGCATTCTTTGAAACATCGGAAGCGATTCATCGCACAAGGTTTCAGACCAAGAGGTGACATCACCTTTGAATTCAGCAGGTGCAGGATCGACTGAGCCGTATTGGCTAACACCCGGCATCCGCTTTTCGACGGCCATTTCCATCACTCGCTAGCGCCAATAAAGGCCATAGTGGAAGTATCGAAATCCTTCTCAATCATTCCAATTTCTTGTCCTTCACGGATGAATTGGCGGACTGAGGCTCTGCCTTCGTTTTCGTAGTCTATGGTGCGCTCGTTCACATACATGCCGACGAATTCTCGGTTGGTATCATCATCAATTCCACGCCCCCACTTTTTGGCAAATTCCAGTGCTTCATCAGGTGATTGAAGAGCAAATTCAATACTCATCTTGGTGTACTTGGTGATGTCTTCCATTACTTGCTGTCCAAGGTCGCGTCGTACGACATTTCCACCCAACGGCATAGGCCATCCACCGGTACGTTCATTCCACCATACACCGAGGTCAACATGGACCTTCAGGTTGTGTTCTACGTAGGTAAGTTGGCCTTCGTGAATGATGAGGCCGCTCTTGTAAGTGCCATCAAGAACTCTCGGGATAATCTCGTCGAACGGAACAACTGCAATATCACAATCGCCCCATGCAAGTCGAAGGCCGAGGAAAGCACTGGTTTTCAAACCAGGAACTGCGATGGTCGAGGAGCGAACTTCTTCGGTCGAGACATCAGCAAGCGAGACAACCATGGGACCGTAACCTTCACCCATCGAGGCGCCACAGTTCATGAGGGCATAGTCATTCGAAATTTCAGGAAAAGCGTGAATAGACACTGCCGAAACTTCCAATTCGCAGTTCATTGCTCTGTGGTTGAGGGTTTCGATGTCCTGCAGTTCATGGACGAAATTGTAACCAGGAGTTGGAAAAGCGCCTGTGGTCATGGCGTGAAACATGAAGGCATCATCCGGGTCTGGAGAATGGCCAATCCGCACTATTTTGTTTCCGTTTTCGTCGAGAGGTAACTCTGCCACCATGGTTCCCCCACCGGCGCGACCTTGATGAACCAACCGCATGATTTGAAAACAATATGAAACACCGAATACGAAGTATTCAAACCTTAGAGGAGACTGGANNNNAATGGCAGCCATGGACTCTCGACGATTAAGGCTACAAACGCTACTTTGCTTAGCGGTGTTCCTAGCGAGTTCCGTTTCAGTGGCATCAGGGCAATATTCAGATATTGCCTTTGTCGATGTAACGGTTACGAAGGATGCAGAGGAGTCGCGAACTGTCGATATAAACCCCGATAAGACCTACATTGCCAGTGGATACGATGGATTGGTAGCAGTTCACAACCTGAGTGACTTAAAATTGGTTGAATCCTTTGCAGTCGACGGTGATGTATTAGATATCAAATTCTCGCCTGATGGATCCATGATTGCCTTTGCTATGTCCGGCTCAGTTACCGATACCGACACAATCCAAATTATTGATGTTGAAACCATGACACTTACTTCGAAGCAGAGCGGTTCGAACTCGCGTTCAGAGAGTATTGACTGGTCACCTGATGGAAACCTCATCGCCGTCCCGAATACCAACAATGGAATCAATCTTTTACGGACATCAGATATGGAAATCGAACGAACACTCAACGGAGAGCACAACACGAAGGTTACATGTGTAGACTTTTCAGCGCTCGGGAGTTACATATTGACGGGCGATGAAAGTGGTCGTGTCGTTATGTGGACGTTGGAAGGGAACCCAACCGGCAAACAATGGGATCACGACTCAAAAGTTGTGACTTGTGACTTTGATTCAGTGGACGAACAACTCGCTGTGCTCACCGAAGAAGGCCAATTGGCCGTTTGGTCATTTTCGGGTGGTTCGATTGCTGAAAGGAATTTTGAGGGTGGTTCGCAGTTGCTATGGTCTGTAAACAACAACCAAATCCACCTCTTAGAAACAGGAAGTTCAAAGAGAGTTCTCACGATTGATTCCACAACACTCAATGATGTGGTATCGATTTACCTCGCTCATCAAGCCTTGGGCTTTGATATCGTTGAGAATCAATTTGGCACACGGCAAATGGCCTATGTAGCGACTGATACTGGGCATATTGCTGTCTACGGCGCTCCGACTGTAGCAGTTGGACAAGGAGAGACCGGAGCAGATTTGGATGGAGATGAAATTCCTGATGAGTTCGATGATGATGATGACGGTGATGCAATCCCTGACACCCGGGATAACAATTGTGAAACATTCACTCAAGCATGCAGCAAAAATCCAGATGTAGATACTATTCGTAAGGTTTCAATTCGGTTTAATTCAACTGGATTGGTTCTTGATGACACATTCACACTTGACATTCAACTGTCCTCAGCATTGCGTAACCTTTCTCGGCGTTCAATTGTGACGGATACGCAGTTGAGCGATGAAGAAGCTGAACTCTTCGCTGATGCAACATGTAAAAATATGAATCAAAATCACTATACCAGTTCTTGGAAGGACGCTATACAAATGTCATCGGGTCAACTTACCGATGCACGTGTCGAATGTAGCGTTGAACGGGGGATGGCGTTTGTCGGAGTCAATGACCAAAAAACGCACATTGCAGTTACCTACTCGATATTCTTTAATCTCAGTGAGTCTGTAACATACCCGCTTGAGTTTAAGATCAAGTCTCAACCTGTAGCAACTGATGCCTCTTTAGCTCAACATGCTGAACTACATCCGATTGATGTAACTGCATATTCCTTGTCATCGAATGGGTTCTATTATTCACCTTGGTGGGTGAGTGAAGGTGAATTAAGCGTCACTCTGGAGGAAGTTGTCAAAGATGACCCAAGTATAGTTACGATAGTCGTTGAAGCGTTCATCGACTATCCAATCCTTTTTGCCCCGGTATTACTCTTGGTTGCAGGAGTCATTATCGTACTCATGCGAACCAAGAATGCGATGGACCTAGAACTCGATATGAACGACGAAGATGAGGTAGAGTTGGATGAGGTCAGCGAGGAGGAATCGGATTACGACGAAGATTATGATGAAGAAGTCCAACATTCAGATGAGGATGACAGAGAAGAGTTCGACGATGAGGATTCACGCATAACAACAGATCAACATAGCGAGAACTCTGAAACCAAAGTTGTCAAATCTCGTCGAAAAGCTGTCAAAAAAGTAGCATCGAGAGATGGTCCTATCACCAAGGTAAAGCGTAGACGTCTGGACAGTGACGTTGTAGCATCTGAAGACACTCCCATTCGAAAGACTGCTTCAAAGAAAAAGGTGGTCAAAGAAACACCGACGACAAAGAAGATCAAAACCAGAAGAGTCGTCACCTATTCTGATCAAAGTGACGCTAACGAGACTGATGATTGATTACCAAGCGAATTCGGCACCAGACTCCAGTCCACACGCTTTCGTGAGAAACTCATTCAGCCCGGATAAATTTTCACTGTCGATACGATTGAATACTTCTCCAAAGTACCTGTCCAAACGCTCATAGTCGAGGTGAGAACGGGTCATTGCCCATTCAATAACACTCTGTCGTTGCTCAGCACTTTGTTCAAAGTGATGCAAGTTTTCGTTGAGAACAGCGTGTGCGTGACGAAGAGATTCTATCGGCGTATCTTTACGAGCAGCAAAAACTCCAAACACCATTGGTTTTTGAGTGAATTTCAACCAGTCTTGACCTAAGTCCAATTGAACTGAGTCAGGTGATTGTTTAGCACCTTCTAGAGCACGGTCGCCGATGAGCAATGCCCCGTCACACTGTTCCAGCATACCATCGAGGTCAGGGCCCATCAGAACAAATTCAGGGTCTAAGTTACGCTTTTTCAAAAGATACTTGAGAAGTTGAACTGAAGTAGCTGAATCCGTTGGTAGGGCAATGGATTTCATTTTCTCGAGTGGTTTCGTTCCGAAGACGAGAACACTTCCCACTTCTCCACGACTGCAAATCCCGATGTCTGGGAGAAGAACCAATTCATCGGCGTGCCGAGCATAGTCCGCAGCCGGAATGGGGGCAAGAATGCAGTCCTTGCGGAGTAAATGACCTGTGAGCCAAGCAGGTGGGGCAGCAAGAATATTCCAATCGGTCTCCAAACCATAGAAAAGTGGGTCACAATTGAGAAAGGCCACTCTGCCCATCGTTTGCATCCAATGTGATTCAACCATCATTCTTCCTCAGGGGCTGGCCATTTTTAATCCTCTACGAGGTTTTGGCTCAGGCGGGACAAAGATTTCGAACTTTTCGTAAGTCGTGTTTCTTTGAACAGGGACACATCCGGCATCCGTGATGAGTCGAGCAAGCCGAATACGATCGTGATCGAGTGGAGTTGTTGAGCCAGCCAAATGCATAATCGATTCTTTTTGAACTGTTCCATCGATGTCATCTGCACCGTATTGAAGGGCTAATTCAGCCAATTCATCACCAATGTTCATCCTGTAGGCTTTGATGTGTGGAATCGTGTCCAGCATAAGTCGGGAAACGGCGATGGTACGTAGGATCTCACTTCCCGTTGCAAGTTGGGCTTCTGGTAGTCGTGTATGATCTGGAAGAAAAGGATAGGGGACAAAGCACTGGAAACCGGAGGTATCATCGTTGACCTCACGTAATTGTATCATGTGCATTAGGCGTTGTTCTAATGTTTCAATAGTGCCAAAAAGCATAGTGCAATTTGTGGGAATACCAAGTTCGTGGGCAGTTCGATGAATTTCAAGGTACTCTGATGAGCTCTCTTTTCCGTTGCAAATAATTGCACGAACGCCATCATCAAGGATTTCAGCACCTCCACCTGGAAGCGAACCAAGTCCTGCATCTTTGAGGCGTTGCAAGGTATCTTTGAAACTGATATTCGAGAGTTGCGAAAGGTGCTTGATTTCTACAGCGGTCAGAGCCTTAATCGAGACATGTGGAAACCGTTCACGTGAAGCCCTGAAAAGTTCCGCATAATGTTCGACACCCCAGTCGGGGTGCAATCCACCAACAGAGTGTACTTCATCTACATGTTCGGCGTATTGACCGAGGTCATCGAGATATGCATTGATGTCAAGTGCGTAAGCATCCTTCGCTTTCTTTGAACGACGGAAGGCGCAGAACTTGCATGCGAGAACACAGATGTTGGTTTGATTAACATGCACATTGGAATTGAAGAAGGCATGCGAGCCAAACCGGGCGGTACGAACGCAGTTCGCCAATCGTCCAACTTCAGAAAGATTGGGATGCTTGAAGAGAACAAGTCCATCAGCAAGCGTTAGTCGTTGACCGTTGGAAACCTTGGCGGCAACGGGCCGGATGCTCTCGCTCCAAGTCACCAAATCTCCGACAAGTTCTGGTAAGTGAGTCTTCCATTCTGGATTTGAACCCGCATCGAGAACTGAAGATTCCCATGCTGACATGCTTGTTCCTGCCCCACACTGTTTTTCAAGATGTGGTTTGGGCCATAGGTTAGTTTCTCTACTGCACTGCAAAATATCGAGAATTGACGATGAACTTTCTAAACTCTTCAATGATGAAAACTGTAGATGCAACGCAAACTATCACCATCCAATCAGTTGCTTCAAGAGTCACTGTACGCAACAACCCGCCGATTTCAAATCCAACGAACGGCAGTGTGAGATTTGAAAGTTGGACAAAGAACAACAAGAGCCCAAGCGAGATGAGAATTGCCAAATTTATCGCCTTATTTGAAAATAATCCGAGCGTGAAAACACTGTCTTGGCTTGAACGGCAATTTATGACGTTAAACAATTGGTATATGATGAACACCGAGAAGGTCATTGTTTGTGCATAAGCGAATTTCTCAGAAGCGTACGATTCTGCATCAGCCATTGCGTCTGCATCACCTGCTAGACAAGCATCCAGATCAAAACCAGTAAAGGTCGCTGGATCAGTCATTGGAATTGTGTCGCATGAACTTGGATCTAGACCTCCGCCTGCGAGATAAAACACAGTCAAGGTCCCTGCAACCATAATGGCCCCAAGCCAGAAGATGAGGGCGACATCACGGAAATTCGGCAATCCTTCGTTAACGGGTCGAGGGGGACGTTCCATCACGTTTCCGTGCTTCTTTTCCACCCCCAATGCAACAGCAGGTGGTCCATCCATGAGAATATTGATGACTAGAATTTGTGTTGCTGTCAATGGTAGTTCCCAAGGTAGAACGAGCGTCGAGAGAATAATCAATGCGACAGCAGCTACATTTGTCGAAACTTGATAGCGGACAAAGTTTCGTATGTTTTGGTAAATCTTGCGTCCTTCTTCGACAGCATGAACGATGTTCGCAAAGTTATCGTCTTGGAGAACCATGTCGGCTGCATCTTTCGCCACATCCGTTCCAGCAATACCCATTGCGATACCAATATTGGCACGCGAAAGGGCCGGCGCATCATTCACACCATCACCCGTCATTGCGACAATTTCACCGCGCTCCTGGAGACCTGAAACGATACGCATCTTTTGCTCTGGAGTTACACGTGAGAATATACTGGCTTGAGAAGCTGCTTCTGCGAGTGCTTCATCGCTCATTGATGCAAGAGATGCACCGTTCACCGGAGCGATACCACCCTCAGTGATGTTGAGTTCCTTGCCAATTGCTTCCGCAGTATATTGTTGGTCGCCAGTAATCATTTTCACACGTATTCCGGCTTTCTGACATGTTGCAATAGCGTCCTTGACTTCCGAACGTGGAGGATCCATAATTCCAACAAGTCCAAGGAAGATGAAACTGGATTCAACAACATTGACGTCATGAATATCTTCATCGTCATCCAATCGTCGAGCACAAAGGGCGAGGACTCTCATTGCCTGATTTGCCATTTCTTTGTTCGCATTGGATGCTGTTTCGAAGTCTTCTGGAGTAATTGGGACTATTTCACCGTCAACTACTTTCCATTCCACCAAAGGAACATACCCGCCGGCACCGCCCTTTGAAAAGACCCATCGTTCACCTTCGTACTCGTGAATAACAGACATTCGCTTGCGTGTTGTATCGAAAAAGAACTCGTGAATTCTTGAATGACGCTGTGAAAACTTTCTCACATCGCCGTTAATTTTCCATCCGAGTACCGCACATGCTGAATCTGTTGGATCACCAATAGCTTGCCACTGTCCATCAACTTTCGAAATCTGAGAATTGTGACATAAGGATAAGCATGCAGCAGAAAGTCTGAATGCCAAGTCGCTCTGTAATTTGCCCATTCCTTCATCGGTCACTTCAGTACCATCGAGAGAGAGATTACCAACTGGCTTGAAACCCTCTCCGGATACAGTAAAGGTGCCATAGGTCGAAGTAAATTGGCGTACAGTCATTTGATTCTTGGTGAGTGTACCGGTTTTGTCCGAACAAATAACAGTGGTCGAACCGAGAGTTTCCACTGCTTTCATGCGACGAATGATCGCTTTGTGACGCGCCATGTTTCGCATTCCCAATGCCAAAGTAATAACGAGAATAATGGGCAGCCCTTCTGGAACAATCGCTACGAAAATGGCAATGGCGATTATAAATTGGTCCACTGCAACCTCCCAAAGATTGTCATTGGCTGAACCGTAAGCAATGAGGAGTTCTATTGAAACTAAAAGGACTGCAACAATCAATGCAATGAATCCCAAGAAGCGCCCCAGTGATTCTAGTTTTAGTTCCAATGGAGTTTTTGGAGTTTCAGTGTCGACGATGTTGCTTGCAATTCGACCAAGCTCAGTCTGCATACCGGTTTCGACTACGACGCCGATTGCTCTGCCGGTCGAAACGCAGGTTCCCATGTAAGCCATGTTGTTGCGGTCAGCTAAGAGCGTAGAAGCCGGCAAAGAATCCGTTGACTTGAGAATACTGTTTGATTCGCCGGTGAGAGAGGATTCATCGATTCTACACTGGTAAGATTCTATGACCCGAATGTCAGCAGGTACATTCAACCCTTCTTCGAGTTTGACAATATCGCCTGGGACTAAGTCAGGAGTTGGAATTGACCATTCAATACCTTCACGGATGACCACACACGTTGAAACAGCCATCTGCTTGAGCGCATCCATGGCCTGTTCAGCTTGACCCTCTTGCCAATAGCCAAAAGTGGCGTTTGCCGTGAGGACAATGAAGATGAAAATTGCATCACCAGGATGGTCCGGTTTAATGGCGAGTGCGATGAGTGCTGCACCTATCAGCAGGTAGTTCAAAGGGTCATTATATTGAGAGAGAAAACGAAGAAGAGCAGAGGTTTTTTCTGGTTCCTTCAGTTTGTTTCGGCCGTGTTTTCCACGGCGCTTGAGAACCTCTGCATCCGAAAGGCCGTCTTTGTTGGTATCGAGAGTATGAATGATTTCATCCGAGTTCAAGTCATGCCAAGTATTCACCCAAAACACCTCACTTACGTGCGTAAGCAGTTCTTGGTACCATGGAGGACTTATGATAATGATGGTGGTCTTCCCTTTCCACTCAAGCGATGAATTGAACAACTGCATCTGTCTCGAAGGGGCATGAGCGATTTGGGAGAGCCATATATCCCAGCCTCAGAATCTCCGAAGGAATTGACACTACGTGTCGTGGTTGTGGGTATCATTCTAGGGATTCTCATGACTGCCGCAAACGCCTATTTGGGGTTGTATGCAGGCATGACTGTATCTGCAAGTATCCCCGCAGCAGTCATGTCGATGATTATTCTTCGAACAGCATTCAGTGATGTCTCAATCCTCGAAAATAACGCAGTCCAAACTATGGCGAGTGCTGGAGAATCTCTCGCAGCAGGAATCATCTTTACTGTTCCTGCCTTCCTTGTGATTGGCATTTGGACTGAAATTCAGTGGCTTGACACCATGATTATTGCTCTGCTTGGAGGACTGCTAGGCACCATGTTCACTATTGCACTAAGACGGCTGTTCATTGTGGAAGAAGCATTACCGTATCCTGAAGGCGTCGCATGCAGAGAAGTCTTGGTCGCAGGTGAAGAAGGTGGAGAAGGGGCCTTGGCAATTCTTTACGCACTCGGCATCGGTGCCATCTATGGCCTCATGGTCAAGGGCTTCGAAGTAACACATCACAAAGTCGAGGCTGCTTGGGAGTTCATTGGAACTCGTGTGTATGCCGGGATGGATCTCTCGATTGCGTTGCTTTCTGTTGGCTACATTGTTGGGATTCGAATTGCATCGTTCATTTTCCTTGGCGGCGTCATCGGGTTTGCATTGCTGGTTCCAATGTACGGACTCATACGTGGATGGCCACCTGCGCCAGACTTAGTCTCGAGTTTCAGTATCATCTGGGCTTCACAAATACGCTATGTCGGTGTTGGTGCAATGGTCGTTGGTGGTGTTTACACGCTATGGTCGATGCGTAAAACAATCATTACAGGACTGTCCAAAGCCCTCATCAAAAACGACGACTCCTCTGAAAAACTTTTGAGAACAGAAATTGACCTTCCACTCGACAAGGTTTTGATGTTCTGTGGAGTCCTGATTGTCCTCACTTTCCTCTATTACTGGTGGGCGACTGGTTCGCTCATTCTTGCTCTTGCAGGCGCACTATTTCTCGGAGTCGTAGCCTTTTTCTTCGCCGCAGTTGCAGGGTATATTGCTGGAGTTGTTGGCTCATCAAACTCCCCAGTTTCGGGAATGACCATTGCCACATTACTTTTCACCGTTGCATTGGTTTGGATTGTTGGTGATTTTTTCCTCGGGCTGGGTACTTCAGAACTGATGTTAGCAACACTGCTCATCGCAGCAATCGTGGCATCATCTGCAGCAATTGCCGGAGACGTCATGCAGGATCTCAAAACAGGCCATATGGTTGGTGCAACACCTTGGAGACAACAAACAGCAGAAATCATTGGCGTAGTCACAGGCGCTGTAATCATTGGACCAACGTTACAACTGCTCCACAATGCATTCAGGATTTCAAAAACAGCATGTGAAATTAACCCACTGCCCTCCGACCCTGGGTGTGAAAAAGCGCTTTTCGCACCGCAAGCCGAATTGATTGGAGCCATCATCCAAGGGGCATTTGGTGGTGGACTGAACATTGAGATGGTCATGTTGGGGGCTGTTATCGCAATAGTACTTATTGTACTCAAGATGCCAGTCATGAGCGTAGCAATCGGAATTTACCTCCCATTGGCTCTGTCGGTGCCGATTATGCTCGGAGGAATCATCTCATATTTTGCGCTCAATTCTGCCTACATTCGCATAGATGGCTCAATTAAGCCAAAACCGAGTACAGCTGCAAAGAAAGCTGCCAAAGAAGTGGAGAACCGTGGTGTTCTCATCGGTGCTGGATTCATTGCCGGCGAATCGTTGCTCGGAGTATTCATCGCCTTGCTTATCGTCAGCGATATCAAACTCAACGAAATATTCGGTGTAACGACTCTTGGAGACTTCTTCTCGTTGATGTTCTTTGGATGGTTCGTTGCGGTTTTCATATGGCTTGCTACTCGTGCATTACCGAAAGGTGGAAATCTTGTTACTGAATCAAGAATGATTGTAATAGACGCCTGTCAGAAGCTGTTGAACGCTTTCAAACTCAAGAACTTGAAGTGATTTAGCGACCGGCATTCATCCGGATGGAAGGAAAACCATCAAAGGGCTCCCGCTAAGGCACAGCACTACGAGGGTGTAACAATGTCCAAGTCAATCGCCGAATTAGAGGAAATGGCACGAAAATGCCGTGTTGAAATAGTCAAAATGGTTCACCGTGCCCAAGCAGGCCATCCTGGAGGTTCTCTTTCCGAGATTGACCTCATCTCTGCACTTTATGCCACTCGAATGCGAGTTCGACCCAACCAACCCGATTGGGAAGACCGTGATCGCTTCATTCTCTCAAAGGGTCATGCCTCTCCAGGAATGTATGCTGTGTTGGCAGAAATGGGATTCATCTCCCACGAGGACCTCAAATCATACCGTGTTCTTGGCGGAGTCTGCCAAGGTCACGTCGACATGAAGTGGTGCCCAGGAGTGGATTTCTCTGCTGGATCATTGGGCATGGGTCTATCATTCGGCATGGGCTGTGCGACTGCTGCTCGACTCGATTCCAGCGAACGAAGAGCGTTCGTTATGATTGGTGACGGTGAAATGCAAGAAGGGAGCGTTTGGGAAGCTGCAATGGCTGCAGCGCACCATGAACTCGGAAACCTAAAGGTCATTCTTGACCGAAACCGTATCCAAAACGATGATTTCTGTGAAGAACAAATGCGAATGTTTGACATCTCTGCAAAGTGGAAGGCATTTGGGTGGAACGTAAAGGAAATTGACGGGCACGACATGACGCAAGTCATGGAAGGTTTGGACTTCCTTGAAGCGCCAGAGAATTGTAACGGGCCTTCGATTCTAATTGCTCATACCATCAAAGGAGCGGGCATTTCGTACATGGAAAACAATCCATCGTTCCATGGTGCTGCCCCCAACGACGAACAATTCCATCAAGCCATGGTTGAACTTGGGGAGGCGGAAGCATGACACGAATGGCAGCAACACGAGACGGATACGGCCAAGCATTGCTCGACCTAGCCGACAATCCAAAGGTAGTTGTTCTTGAAGCAGATTTGGGTAAATCAACCAAGTCCCTGCACTTTAGAAAGGCACACCCTGAACGAACTGTTTCATGCGGAATTGGAGAACAAAACATGCTCTTGGTTGGGGCAGGTATGGCTGCATCGGGATACATTCCCTTTGCGAGTACTTTTGCCATTTTCACAGAACGTGCGTTTGAACAGATGCGAAATGGTGTTGCCCGGCCAAATCTTGCCGTGCACCTATGCGGAAGCCACGGAGGAACGCACACTGGAACCGATGGTTCATCTGCACAATCGATCGAGGATTTGGCAGTGTTCCGAACACTTCCAAACGTTACGGTCCTCCACCCGTGCGATGATGTGAGTACTCGTATCCTCACCATGAGGCTTGCAGACACAAAGTCACCCTCCTACATGAGAACTGCACGAAATAAAACCCCAGTCCTGTACGACGATGTCGACCCTGAATCGATTCAAATAGGCAAGGGAATCGAACTCCGAGATGGCCACGATGTTGCAATTATTGCTTGCGGCGTCTTGGTTTCCGAATCTCTCAAAGCTGCTGACATGTTGAAGCAAGAAGGTATCGAAGCCAGCGTTATCGACATGCACACACTCAAACCGCTCGATGGTCAACTTGTTGATCAAATGGTCGAGCGATGTGGCGCTATTGTGACGGCTGAAGACCACAATGTTATCGGCGGATTAGGGAGCGCTGTTGCTGAACACCTGGTCGCAAACAAGTTTGCGCCGGTTGAAATGGTAGGAGTTCCAGACAGATTCGGAGAATCTGGTCAAGCAGACGAAATGTTGGATGTCATGGAGTTGTCTGCAAAGTACATCGTTGAGGCTGCTAAGCAGGCAATTTCACGAAAGTGAAAGTTCTAAAGTTACATTAGCGAGATGCAATGAGTGCACCCCATGACGGGTGGAGACTCACTTGCTTCAACAATGGAAACTGTTGATTTATTTACCAATGAAAGAGACTGGGAACAGTTTCACAGCGTCAAGAACTTGATGGTCTCTGTCGCAATCGAAGCGAGTGAGCTCAATGAGACCATTCAGTGGAGCAACCCTACCGCCGAAGAAATTCGCTCAGACAATAACCTCGCCGTCGAAATCAGTGATGAATTGGCTGACGTCATGGTCTACTGCCTCCGGTTGTGTTCTGTTCTAGGCTTCGATCCTGTAGAAATTATACACGCGAAAATCGATAAGAATCGAGCGAAGTACCCCGTTGAAAAGGCAAAGGGTAGTTCAAAGAAATATACGGAGTACGAATAACTGAGACAATGCTTGCAGCAAATACTTGAAAGAGTGCCTTCCACATCCTCGCATCATGGAGTTCTTCCTTGACACAGCAGACGTAGACGAAATTCGTGAAATTGCCGCATGGGGTATTCTTGATGGCGTAACAACCAATCCATCACTGATCAAGAAGAGCGGTCGTGATTTCAAACAAGTTGTTGCTGAAATTGCATCGATATGCGACGGGCCTATTTCCGCAGAGGTTACCGCAATGGATACAGATGGCATGATTTCTCAAGGTCGATCGTTGAAAGCAGAACTACCTGAAAATGTCATAATTAAGATTCCTTGCACTCCTGAAGGGCTTGCGGCAACGAAAGTTCTCAACGAGGAAGGAATCGATACCAACGTAACACTCATATTTTCTGCGGCTCAAGCGTTGATGGCTGCCAAAGCAGGAGCTACTTACGTCTCACCATTTATCGGCCGAATCGACGACACTGGACATGACGGGATGACATTGATTGCAGAAATCATGGACACTTGGGCAAATTATCCTTCGATTACGACGAAGGTCCTTGCTGCATCAATCCGACACCCTACCCATGTGCTACAGTGCATCCAACTTGGAGCACACACCGCTACAATGCCTGCAAAGACATTCCGCCAACTCATGAAGCACCCTCTCACAGACCGCGGTCTTGAAGGATTCATGAAGGATTGGGCAGAGGTCGAAAAGGCAGGAAATGCTTGAGAACGGTTAGTGTATCGAGAAGGAGGCTTCTTGAAGGAAGGCTACACCCGATGAGTTACGGAGGCCGAGAGATGACATCGTCAAATGACTTGTTGAAGAAACTCTTGGCAGGCGATTTTTCACCAGAAGAAATCGCAGGTGATCCAGTGCTGGTGAGCCTTGCCGACCGCATTTACGGGATTAAAATCGCTCCGATAACACCCGTCAAACCAAGAGATATTCAGCCAAATCAAGTCGCTTCAGACGTCTCCGTTACTGAGGTCGCCCCACCGACAGATATGTTGATCGAAGTGATTGGTGATATTGCACCAGCAACTCCACTTCCTATGCCTGTACCAGACATAGCTGTTGTCGCAGAAGCCACCGAGACAAGGAAGTCCAACAAAATGGGCCGATTGGTTATGGCAGGTCTAGGATTTGTCGTTTTGAATCTCTTTGGAGTTTGGTCGTATGTATTCGGCTCGATGTGTGATTCCGGCGATTTGTGTCCTGCCGATGGATACACACGCATCAATTTGATGGACATTTACAAAATTGACACTGGTTACGGTTGGTCCGAACCAGTACAAGCAGGGATTTATGGAATACCTGATATCGTGGCAGTGGTTGTACTCTTCGCTGCTCTAATCCTCACCATACGAAAGTGACCGGTGTCGTCATGGACATTGGTTTGAATTCCGAAACAGTTGCATTCCTCGGAATGTTTCTCATATTATGTGCGTTTTTCCTAGAAACTCAAAACATCATTCACAGTAAGGCATCGTCGTATTTGTTACTGATGGCAATCGGTTCCGGAATACTCGCTGTTCGAGCCTACCTAATCGAGGAATGGGCATTCTTCATTCTAGAAGTCGCTTGGTTTGTCACAGCGGTGTTGGGGTTCGTAGTTCGCCCCTCGATAGACACAAAGAGTGAACAATTGAAACTGTAGAAACAGCAGTTGACTGCAGAACTCAATTCTGACTTCACTTCATGCGTCATCTTGATGAGCGAGTGGTGGTGAGTCCTGTTTATGGGCAAAGGACCGGGTAAGGCCAAGCGAGGAATCCCTTCCAAAGCAGACAACTTCACTGAATGGTATCCATTCATTGTCGAAGCTGCAGAATTGGTTGACAAGCGTTACCCAATCAAGGGTATGGATGTATGGCGTCCATACGGTTGGAAGACCATGAAGCTCATCGATAGCCTTACACACGCGGAGATGGAGAGAACTGAACATGAGGAAGTTAATTTCCCTCTACTCATACCAGAGAATCTTTTGGAAAAAGAAAACGCTTTAGTGGCACGGCTGAAAAGAGCACGAGAAGAAGGTGTGGATCCCGACGACCTTCGAGATGAAGATGAGGAAGGCGGTTTCAAGAAAGAAGTCTATTGGGTCAAACATGCGGGTGAAAATGAACTCGACATCCCTATGTTTTTGCGGCCCACTTCCGAAACGGCAATGTATACTATGTTCCCTCTTTGGATTCGCTCACACAAAGATTTGCCCTTGAAAGTCTATCAAATGGTTAACACATTCCGATACGAAACAAAGCAAACTCGTTCATTTATTCGAGTTCGAGAAATCCACTTCTTTGAGGCGCATACAGCACATGCAGACGAAGATGATGCATCTCGTCAAATTCAGCAGGATTTAGAAATCGTAAACAACATCATGCACGACCTCTGTTTGCCAATCATAAAGGCCAAGCGCCCTGTTTGGGATACGTTCCCAGGTGCATGGTATACCATTGGAATCGATGCCGTGATGCCGAATGGACGAACGCTCCAAGTTGCTTCCTGCCATCATTACCGAGATCAGTGGGCCAAAGCATTCGACCTCTCCTATGAGAATTTGGAAGCGAAGCAACAATTCTGTCATCAAACCACATACGGTATGTCCGAACGGTTGCTCGGTGCGGTAGTTGGAATGCACGGTGACGAAAACGGACTCATTATGCCACCCGCTGTCGCACCTTTCCAAATCGTCATTTGCCCAATGATTCGAAAGAATTCAGATGTGGACACAGTTTCGGTTGCCAACGAAATGGCTACAACACT
>QQRW01000039.1:39591-40547 GCA_003602605.1 Candidatus Poseidoniales archaeon
CCACGAGATATTGCTCAAGGAACTGCTTTCGCTGCTCGTAGAACTGGTGGCAAGGAACCTATACCGATGGATGACTTACCGAATGCATGCAAGGGGATTCTTAACGAAATTGCTGAAGAACTTCGAAAGCGTTCCTCTGCTCACATGTCTGATGTTGTTCAACCACTACCTGCATTCGTGGAAAAGGAAGGAAATTGGGTCATGGACGGTGAAATTGAAGAAGGTAAAATCTACGAAATTCCATTCGACGGAACTGATGCTCATGCGGAAGTTATTGAACGTGCGACAAGCCTTACTTTCCTCGGAGATTCAACCGATGAATACGAAACTGAGCAGCCTTGCCATATGAGTGGCAAAATGACCCGTCGCCGGGTGATTCTCGCCAAGACCTACTAGGAAGGTACTGGGAATGGTCATGAATGAATGGTTAGCAGTAATCGGCCAAGACCATGAAGCTGCAGTCACTCGATTGAATCGATTACTAAACCTCAAGGGAGACACATTGCTCGACCCAACTGTACCTCCACATACATTTGTTGGTGACATCGATAATGTCTTGCCCGGAGATTGCGTGCTCCTTCTAGGCATAAATCCGAAGCGAAATTATGATGAAAGTTTCCAACGCGTTAATATCGAATTACCGACCAAATGCCTTCAAAACTTCAGAAATTCGAACAATACAAGTGATTTGCGAGAATGGTTACAGTTCCAGCACCAGTATTTCCTCCGAAAGGAACGCAATCGTAGATACTTCAACAAGTACGGAAGTTGGTTGGGAAAACACTGGTTCACTGAAACAGTTTCAAAATTTGAATCAAAAGATTGGAAACAAATGGTTTGCCACAAGCACTTGGTTGCAGTAGATACTGTGCAATATTTTTCTCATAAAACCGGGCTCAATCCTGAACAGTTAGCAGACCTCATAGAGACTGACCCCGCACTTCAGGCAAACATGC
>QQRW01000039.1:40648-57823 GCA_003602605.1 Candidatus Poseidoniales archaeon
TTTACCGGAACCAACCCCGGGGTAAAGCATGGTACTGAACTAAAGATGGGCCACGTTAAAATCGGTGAAACCGTAACTCCGGTACTCATGACAAAGTTCTTTGGAAGCATGGCGGGTGTCAACTCAAACATCGAAAAAGACCAAGTTGCCAAAGCATGGGATCTCTGGCTAAATGAACAGTAGGTGCATTTGTTCTCCCCAAATGTGCATTTTCGATTGACAAATGATGACAGGTTTAGAAGGCGTAGCCAATAAACGCAATGAATCCGGTCACGATAATTACCATTGACCCCCAAACCATCACGCCATAGGCGAAGGCAGGCTGATTTTTTGAGAAACCCCAGGCAACCCCAGCAATTGCAGATATGGGCCAAATCAAAACGGCAAGTGAACTCAAATCAAATATTCCTCCCGAGTTATTCCAGAAGTAGTGAGCATATGTTGGTTCGGAACTTGATGGAGGATAAGCAACCAAAACAGCGTTGTCTATTTGCGTAACGTAAACTGAAAAATCCCATTCTTGGTCTTGTATTTCCGCGACCCACCAAGTATTGCCATTATCGTCGAGAACTGATTGTTGATCAAAGCCAGGTTTATTCTCCGATCCAGAACCCGAAATGAAGGCCTCCCACGTATCAGCTTCGAACGTCAAATCCCAGAAACTCTGTGCAGCGAATTTATCCTCAAAACCCGAGGTCATGTAAAATCCACGAACGGCATGGGTTTCACTTGCAAAGGATGCCTCCTCCTCTAAGGAAGGGTCATTTGAGGAATACGAGGTAAACAAACCTGAACCATCAAGGCTCGTAAGAGATACACTCACAACTCCAACCAAGATAGGGAGAAGGAAAAGTCCAGACATAAACCAGGCCCACTGGGGCTGGTTCGAGTCAATCACTCGACTTCCCACAAATTGGTTTTCAATTCGAGTTTCATTTGCAACCGTTTCAAAACCAGAAATAGCAGCCTCATTTTCAAGAGTCACTTCGGGGGGACGATGTTTGAATGGTTCGAGTGATGAAGTCGAATCATTCATGCTATGCTGTAAGCACTACTGTAGAAAGAGATTCCTACTGGCAGAAAAAAATGTACAAGGCGCAAGAATCAGGCCGCCATCAAAATTAGGGATGAAGCAGATGTATGTTGCGATATGCAGGCAAAAGCATCAATCTCAGCGAGAAGCGAGAGTGAGGTTCTTCCACATTTCTTCGGGAACTTCCATGGCTAGACGTAGACCACCCATTGCGCCCAAACGTACAGGGTCGTCCACGACGTGTACATTGACGTCACCCATATCAGAGAGTTTCCGCTCAATCATGGCACCGAGTCCTTTGATTCCAGAGCCCCCACCAGCGAGAACCATGTTTCGACGGAACTGGTCGTGGTACTCAGGGTTCGATCCGGCGATCAATTCCTTGACGTTCTCGACGATAGGATCGACGATAGATTCACACGCTCGCTGTATGCAATCTGTGATATCAAGATTCATTGCTTTTCCTTCAATTGAGAAGTCGACCATAATTGGTTCGTCAGGAGAGGCAGTTCCTACAAAAGAATACTGTTCCTTCCATCGGCGAGCCATATCCTTGGTAATTTGTGCGCCGCTGTACTTGGATTGGACTTCTTCGATGATTTTTCGGTCAACGAAGTCACCAGCGTGTCCAGTGTGCATTTGGTCACCGGGACCTGGGATTGTACCGTAAACACGGCAAAGGTCTGCGGTTCCAGCGCCAATATCAATGACGAGAGTGTGTTCAATCATATCAAGCGCATAAGCAACTGCGAAGGGTTCCGAGATAATCATAGCTGCATTTACAGAACCTGCCGCTGCATCGAAGATTGCAGTTTTATCGACGTAACTTGCTTCAGCAGGAGCGCCAATGACTGCGACCACACGGTCATAGTCTTCTGGGTCAGAGAGTCCGATAAGATGGGTGATGAAATGTGCAATGAATTCACGGTCTTCTTGAGTGTCTTTGATGACACCGAGTTCAAGAGGTCGGAAAAGGTTGAGTGCGAGACGATTTTTGAGTGCTTCTTCACCAAAAAGAACATCCCGCTTGAGGAAATTACGAGCAATCGGATCTTTTGGAGTTCCGATTACAGTCAATTCTTCTACTTCGTGGCTGTCGGATGAAACCATAACCGAACGGAAGGTTCCCAAGTCAATTCCAATATACAATACGTCTTCTGCCATAACACTCGCCTACCCTCCCCATTGTGAACTACCTTATGAAGGATGCCACGCAGTTAGAATCTATTCTAGGGAGAAAAATACAAGTCTTCAACGATAAAGTCGAAGAAATCAGCACCATTCTTCACAGGACTGACAATACCATGCTGCATATTCAGGATAGAGACGAGCCATCAAACCACACGATGTACATTCTTTGAGCGTATCCTCGCCAAACATTTCCAATACCATTTGGACATGATATACATCGTCAATACCAAGTTGCTGGCGCATGGACCAAAGCAGTTGATCTTCACTTGGCGAAATGATCCCGTCTTCCAAAACCAGTGCAACAATGCTGCGGTAATCCTCGAAATCTTGCAGGTTTCGGGCGTCCAATACAACTCCGTTTTTCTCAGCAACAATATCAGTGCCTCCTGGATCATCGACAAAAAGAACAAGCGATTCGGGTTTCAAATCGTCACTTCGTAATTCAAACGAAATTCTGGAACCTTCAATATTGGCATAGACCAAATTCGAATTGTTGTTGATAACATTCGCAATAGAACGAGCGGTGTCTGCTGCAGAGGCACCACGCCTCCAACCGTGCGGATCTGCAACATTGAAGCAATAGAACTCAGTACCCTTGCCAGGATATTCGAGGCGTATTTCCTCCCCACCGTCAAAACCGTTCGCAACAATTGTAAGTGCTGCAACCTCAGTTGATACGATGTTGTCGTCATCATCGAAACTAATCATGAGTGGTTTCCGTTCCTCAGTCGCTGTGTTGTAATGCCCCTTCATGCCTGACATCCACTTGTCTTCAAGTCGAGCAAGTGATGCTTCTTGTTCTTTGGACAAATTACTCTCAACGCCGAGAACTCCAGCAAGACCACCGCTCTCGACCTCCTTACGGAACTCTTCGATTTTTGCACGGTCTTGGTGGTAAGTTGGAATTTCAGTTGGGCCAGAGGACTCAACATAATCGGGGTCTTTCCATTCATGCTGGCATGCAACGCAGCTTAGATAGCCATTCATCGTGGAAGGTTGGGACTCTCCGCCGCACCTCGGGCAATCTCCGCCTTCGGTGAATGCAAGATTGTCTATGGCCTCGCGTCGTCCTTTCCGTATGTTACCAAAGCCTGCCATGGGACGCCCACACCAATGGCTTTCTATCAAGGCTTTGGAGTGAAAAGTTGGAAACTCTGGATTAATTCAAACGAGGTATGGCTTTGAGTCCATAACGAATCAAACCTTCTTGCGCGTAAATCCGACGCACACCAAAATGTACTTTGTCGCCAATGCGAGGAGAATAATTGACATCATCGCAAACCAAAAAAACACCCCGAGGGCCTTCCTCAAACTTGACAAGAACAGTCTGAACGCCACCCAATATCGGTGCTCTAAGGGAGAATTCAGAGGGTGCGCCAGCAGCACTCAGTTTCGTCCAAGATTCAACTGTAGCTGCATCAGCGAGAAAAGCGTCTTCCGGTGGAAGACGTGTACCTGAAGCATCCATTTGACGAGGTGGCCAAATGGTCTTCCCAGCAAAGTTCTGTGATGCAAGGGAAAGACGGGCTGCTCCACCCTCATAGTATTGCGACTGAGAGACATACGCACCCTGCGATACATGTTGCGGAGAACATTCATGCTCCCAAGCAGCATTCATGTCCTTGAATAAATCGTCATCGATGAGTTCGGTACCGCTTGGTTCATCGAACTCATACTGTTCATCATCTGACTGGGAAAGAACCAATGTCGCCTCTTCACCATCAATCAAGTGCCAGTCGACATTGTCCTCATCAAGTTCTTCGTTTCGTTGTGGCGAATCGACAGATGTTGACATGTACACAACTTGTGCATCGACCGAAAGCGGTAGACGGATAGCAGTAAACTTCTGACCTTGAGCATGTAAAAATTGAATACCAGCCACGGCCATAGTTGTCGAATCGCTGTCGGGCCCGTAAACTGGTGAACCGTCATGAATGTAGGGTGATTGGAGGAGCAACGAACCCTTTGATAGCGAGAGTAAATACCCCTTCCATTCGGTTGTCTCACTCATTTCTATCCCTCCCAAACACGTGAACTGCACAGGTCGCACCGGAACCGCCAACATTGTGGGTGATACCTATTTCAGCGTCACGGACTTGTCGCTCAGACTCGACAGAACCACGTAATTGCTTGAACACTTCAACAGCCTGCCCTGTACCTGTAGCACCAAGGGGATGGCCTTTCGACTTGAGCCCCCCACTTGGATTGAGACAAACTGAACCTTCATTGCGAATTCCTTCACCATTGCGTGCAAAGAGTCCACCCTGTCCAGATTCAGCAAAGCCAAGGTCTTCTGTAGCAATCATTTCAGCAATCGTGAAGCAATCATGGACTTCAGCTAAGTCAACATCGCGAGCAGTTATGCCTGCGGCTGAATAAGCCGATTTCGATGCCTTCTGAGTCGCAACCAATTGTGTGATTGAAGGACGATCGTGCAAAGCTAGCCTGTCCGAGCCTGCGCCGGATGAGCGAACCCAAACTGGGTCATCGGTAAATTGTCGAACGATATGGTCTGCAGCCAAAATCACGCATGAAGCACCATCAGATGTTGGGCAACAATCGTAGAGCGTCAAAGGGTCTGCAACCATGAAGCCGCTTGCAGCTTTCTCAAAGGAGACCTGCTTACGCAGGTGTGCCTGCTCGTTTTCGAAACCATGCATATGATTTTTGACGCTAATGTGCACTAAATCGTCATGAGAGGATTGATGCTCATGGAAGTGTCGACGTGCCATGAGAGCATATGTGCCTGGGAAGGTTAGACCTGCAAGACGTTCCCATTCTGTGTCACCGGAAACGCCGAGCCAAAACCGCTTGCGTTCCGGAGAAAGATCATTCATTTTTTCAATCCCACCAGCAACCACAATATCAGCTTGCCCGCTTTTAATAGCCATCCAAGCATCCCTTAATGCAAAGCCGGATGATGCACACGCGTTCTCCACACGGCGGACTGCCACACCTTCCATTCCGGAGTGTTCCGTAAGAAGAGCGGCGGTATTACCAAGTTGGCCTCCGCCAAAGGCAACACTGCCAATGAATGCTTCATCCACTTGCCGTGGGTCGAAATTTTTGTCAACGCTCGCAAACGCTTTTTCTGCGGCCTCAGCCCACATTCCTTTGAGCCCGAGTTGATGATTACCATACTTGGTTTGGCCTGCACCGATGACTGCGACATCAACCATGTCACGCCGAAGGAGAACCAGCATTTGATTGAGTCGGTCGGATTCAACACTGGAACAGACTGTAGCACCCGTAGAGTCTAAGAACGCGCCGTTACCCGCTACTACCATGCTCCGACAATGTAGAGCCCATGGACACTTCAAAGGTGCCAACTGCCCGACCTGTAACGAAGAAGGAAAATTCATCATGAGCGACCGGGAATCGAACTCCCTCGGCCGTATGCTTGCGTTGGTTCTTCGTCACGCACCTGAAAAGTTCAACGTTGAAATGGATATCAACGGCTGGGTAAACGCTCGAGAACTGTCCGAATCCATCTCCAAGCAACGCCGCCACTACCACTGGCTTCGTGGATGGCACTTTGCTGCAATCGCCAACGCAGACGACAAAGGTCGATACCAAGTTGAAGGTGACATGCTCAGAGCGACATACGGCCATTCCATTGAATTGGAGCTGGACCTCCCAACCGACCAAATCCCAGAAGCGCTTTACTGGCCGTGTGAAGAAGGACAAGTCGAGACCACCTTGGAACTTGGAATCACCGCAGGTGATCGAAAGCACATTCACCTCTCACGAAGCATTTCGAACGCCATGGAAGCTGGACACGTGAGAATACACCGTCCATCAATCCTTGAAGTTGATACCGTTCGTGCTATCGCTGATGGTCACATTATCTACCGAGCTGGAAAGACTGTTTTCCTCGTAGACGAAATGCCTGGTGAGTATCTCTACAAACTTGAGGCAGACGATCCAATCATCATGGAAATCATTGCCCAATGGGAAATTGAAGAACAAGAAGAAGAGTGATTACCTCTTTGCGCCACACGAGGCGCAGAAATCGAGATCCCTCTCGAGTCGAGTTCCACAACCCGTACAGTGTTCGTGACCTAGACTGAGCGATTCAGCCTTGGAGAGAGGTTGTGGATGGTCTTCGTTGGACATTGAGCGGACGAAGTGGAACGGGTCAATTCCATGTTCAACTAACTCTTTGTACCGGTTACCAAACAATATGGCCTCTTGAATAGCAGATTCAATTTGGAATTGACGGGTTTCGCGGTCTTCTCGATTGGGGATTTCTTCAGAATCTTCCAAGATTGCTTGGAGATGACGCATGAAGTCGCTTAGAGACGGACCGTCGGACATGCCTCTCCCTCGGTGCGGTGGGTCATGAATCCTTGGTGAAGAAATGTTGATTGGAAGGGGAACGAGGGGGTATGCTCATCAGCGATTTCGTCGTGGGGGTGACATGCGTGACAGAGTGGTCATCAAATGGGGTGGTGGTCTCATCACCGACAAGTCCTCACTTTGTACACCAAACATGACCGTACTCAATCAACTGGCAGCGACCGTAGAAAAATGTCATGATGCTGGCCTTGAGGTCATTCTCGTACACGGCGCAGGTTCATATGGACACCTACGTGCTAAAAATTGGAGTCTCAATGATGGGTTTGTTCATAATTTCGAACCGCCTAAAGAAAGCACTCTTACGAGCCAAAACGAGGCTGTAGAACAAGTACGATTGGAAATGCTAGAACTCAACAAACATGTATGCACTGCATTGGAAAGATTCGGCATACAGAGCAGAGTTCACCCACCCCATCAATGGGCCGAAAACACTGGAACGGATTTTACGGGAAACCTCGACATCTTCAAGCCGCAAAAGGAGAACACCGTCCACATCACATTTGGTGATGTCGTCAATGTCGAAGGGCCAAAGCAATTTGGAATCTTGTCGGGCGACGACTTAGTCGTTCGACTTTCATTGGAATTAGAGAATGTAAAACGCCTCGTCTTTGCGATTGGAGGTGTTGACGGGTTGCTTCGGATACCGCCCGAGCACGCCACAGAAGAAGATCTCATCGAAGTTTGGACACCGGACATTAAGTTTGAAGGCATTCACCAAACCGACATCGATGTAACTGGCGGTATTGGGTTGAAGGCTGCCAGAGGTTCCCATGTCGCCGCTCATGGAATCGATGTTGTTATGGTGAACGGCGGCAAGCCGGAAAGGGTTTTGGCGGCGATGCTTGGAAATCCAGTCCGTGGGACAATTATCACACACAAACAGTGAACTGCACCGTAATTATTTCACTTTTTTTCGACGTTTTCTCAAACGACATTACAGAACTCTTCATGTAGCGACCGCGAATCCACTGAAGTCGGGGTTCACATGAGCGGATACGATATAGCAGACGTTCCAAATATCGAACTGTCTGATTCTGAGAAGGATTTACTCGATTCGTTGGGTGCTGATTCAACCCAGTCCATCCTTATGTCAGAAGCAATAATTGCAGTCGATGAAAAGGATACAGTACTCGGACCTCTATCCAAAATTTCGGCTCACCGAGATGCAGGAGCATATCACCGTGCATTCAGTGTTCTGCTCTTTGATTCACAGAAGAGATTGCTGCTCCAACGCCGAGCACACGACAAAGTTACATTCCCAGGTGTATGGGCAAATTCCTGCTGCTCGCATCCACTTCACAGCGATGAAGAATTGGTCGAAGAAGGGGCCCTCGGAGTCAAAATGGCTGCTGTTCGTAAATTAGAACAGGAACTAGGAATTCACCCAAATCAAATCTCTACGGACGACTTTACCTTCATGACCAAGATGCGTTATTCTGCAAGAATGAACGAAACATGGATTGAAAGAGAAATCGACCATATTTTGGTGGCTCAGAAAGACGTTGAACTAAACATCAACGAAAATGAGGTCTCTGAAATCATGTGGGTATCAAAAGAGGAATTAGAAGATATGCTCATTGAAGAAGAACGTTCCAATGGAGCGGTTGCACCCTGGTTCCGATGCATTGCTGCTCGAATCATGAACGATGATTGGTGGAGCGCTATCGGTAACTCGGATGCATTGAACGAATTAAGCGATGATAAGATTCACGACATGGGCGATGTAACACACATGCTACCTGAAGCAGAAGGTGCGGGCCTCAATATCTCTGTTCTGGAGGTAAAGCCCTTGGTTGAGCAACGTATCATGAACAGTTTGATGGCCTCAAGGCATGAACGATTGGCTGCTGCAATGACACACCTTATTCATGGAGGAGGAAAGAGATTGCGAGCAACTTTGCCGTGGCTCGTTGGAAAGGCGGTCGGTGACTCTCACGCTGGAATGCTTGATGTTGGTGCAGCCATTGAAACTGTCCACAACTTCACATTAGTTCACGATGATATCATGGATGATGATGATGTTCGAAGAGGCAGAAATGCAGTACATATTGAATTCGATCTCCCCACTGCGATTAATGCCGGTGACGCAATGCTAGCAATAGCATTTGAACGGTTAGTGCAGGCTGAAGGATTGCAGGCAGAAGATGTGGCACCACTTGTGAACAGAATTGCGTGGATGGTTCGACGCGTTAGCGAAGGTCAGCAGATGGATATTGAATTTGAAGATGAGCTCGCAGTTTCGGAGGAAGACTATATCGAGATGATTGAAGGAAAGACTGCCGTCATGTTCCTGACATGTGCCGAAATAGGTGCACGAATGGCAGGTGCTGACCAAGAAACGATTGACTGTATGGCAGACTGGGGTCTTGCCGTCGGAATCTGCTTCCAACTTATGGATGACTTGATCGATGTGCTTTCCGACTCCGATGTCCTTGGAAAGCCAGCTGGTTCTGATGTGGCCCAAGGTAAGAGGACATTGATGGTAATTCATGCCCTTGCACAACCTGACAGTGAGGACAAGCAGACCTTGCTTGCAGCTCTCGGAAAAGGCGAGGCCGCAGACGCTCAAGCCATTGATGATGCACTCAAGGCACTGGGCAACCTCGGTTCAATCGACTATGCAAAACAACGTGCGGTCGATTACCACGCGAAGGCTCACGCTTGCTTGGACCGCATTCCACAAGGACCTGCAATGAAAGCTCTACGCGAGTTAACCGACTTCCAACTGAAGCGAATCAGTTGATTACAACATCATCGCCAATTTTGACGTGGCCTTCTTTGATGACTTTGGCATACCATCGTGTCATGTTCGGGGCAATTTTCACTGAGATTTCCTTGAATCTACCGTTGGTAAATGAATCTTGAATCGTCTTACACGGCGGGGCATCAGATGTGACCTCCAACGTGAGACTGCCGAAGCGGAAGACAGACCCAACACCGATATGCTCCCATTGTATTCCCTCAACGAGAATGTTCTCACCAACGGAACCAGGAAAAATGGGATGGCCGTTCTCTTGCAAATGAGAAATCACTTCGGAACTGAACAGGCAAACAGCGCGGTTTGGACCGCCATGATGCTTCTTATCTCGCTGATAGTCGCCGACACAACCGTGGACTCGGACTTCAAGTTGTTCAACCAGTGGCTTTGGAACTCCACCTTCAGGTGCTGCAAAAAGGCCCACAATCGAGCCTTTCATGCAAATCACTCAGCATAGTAGGATTCTGGGTACGGTTCTGGCTTAAGCCCCTTGCGTGTACGAATCTGACCGACGACTTTGTCAAACAATTGTGGAGGCAATTGCTCGAAGCCTAGGTTTTCTGTGTTCCAAACTGCGCGGCCTTGTGATGCAGCACGGATATCGTTGGAAAATCCAAATGTTTCTGCGATTGGCAGAACGCCGACCACAGTAGTTACTTCACCTTCAGATGGCATATCCTCGATGATACCACGTCGGTTGGTAACTTCACGGGTCACTTGACCAAGCCAATCGTTTGGAACAGAGACGAATGCCTTTTGCATTGGTTCCAAGAGAACTGTTCGAGCACGCATCATTGCACCTTTGATACCGTTACGGACTGCAGGAATCGTTTGTGCAGGACCTCGGTGGATTGCGTCTTCGTGAAGCTTTGCGTCAACAAGTCGAACAAACATTCCCTGGACTGGTTCATCAGCAATTGGACCCTTTGAGCAGACACCGTTGAATGCTTCAATGATCAGTTCTCGAGTTTCGTGAAGGCCTTGAATACCTTTAGTGTCGTTGACAAGGACGTTTGAGCCGTTTATTGCGTAAATCTTGCGCATCAAATCTTTGTCCATTCCAAGTTCACCGAACTTACGACCAACTTCCTTTGCATCGTTTGGTCGGATTGTTCCAGATCCTAAATCACCAGCACGCAATGCTGCTACAACTTCAGGAGAGAGTGCTTCAATTTCAAAGAAGAATCGGTTGTGACGGTTTGGAGACTTGCCTTCAAACGCATTTCCACGATTGCTTCCTTGGATACCTTCACGATAAACAACGATCGGTGGGCTGACACTGACCTTGATGTTCTGTTCTTCTTCGATTCGGTACACGGTAATTTCCAAGTGCAACTCACCCATACCTGCAAGCAGTGCTTCACCGGTTTCTTGGTTCGTTGTGACTTGTAGAGATGCATCGGACTTTGCGAGTGAACGAAGAGCGTCGATGAACTTTGGCAAGTCCTTCATGCTCTTTGGTTCAACTGCAACGGTAACGACAGGATCGGAGTAGTGTCGAATGGCTTCGAACGGAGTGAAATCCTTGTCGCGTGAGAGTGTAACACCAGCAGCAGCAGAACGAATACCAGTGAGCGCTGCAATATTTCCTGCAACAACCTTCGGGACAGTGATTCTGTCGCCACCGACCATCATGCTGACTTGTTGAACACGTTCCGGCTTGGCTGCACCAATTGCAAAGACCGATTCACCTTGGGAAATTGCGCCAGAGTAAATACGTCCAACGGCAACTTCACCTGCGTGAGGGTCCATCCAAATCTTGGTAATCATCATAGCAAGTTCTGCTTCTGGGTCACAGCTAATCATTGCCTTTCCAATCGGCGATTCAAGATCACCGGTCCAGATGTTAGGGATACGGTATGGTTGTGCCTCAACTGGACCTGGTAACTTGGTAACCGCCATGTCGAGAAGAACTTCGTGAACTGGAGCCTTTTGGGCGAGCGTCTTTTGATCTTCATTGTTACAGTATTCGAAAATCTCGGTAAAAGAAATCTTAGATTTTGCCATGTATGGCACGGTAATTCCCCAGTTGTGATATGCAGAACCAAAAGCAACTGTTCCGTCAGCAACGGAGACCTGCCAGCTCTTCTTGAATTCTTCAGGAGCGAATTGCTTGATAAGTCGGTTGACCTTTTTGATGGTCTCCGTAAATCGAGCCATCATATCTTCAGGAGTAACTTGCAACTCATTGATGAGTCGGTCGACCTTGTTGATGAACAGTACTGGCTTTACTTTCTCTTTCAAAGCCTGACGAACCACAGTTTCAGTTTGAGGCATAGGACCCTCAACTGCACATGCAAGGATGAAACATCCGTCAACTGCACGCATAGCACGGGTCACGTCACCACCGAAGTCAACGTGACCTGGTGTGTCAATTAGATTGATGAGGTAATCAGTGCCTTCAACGGCGTGAACCATTGATGCGGATGCTGCGTTGATGGTGATACCACGAGCGGATTCTTGCTCATCGAAATCGAGAACACGAGCAGCTCCTGCAAGGTCACTTGACATCATACCTGCACCAGCAATGAGGTTGTCTGAGAGTGTCGTCTTACCGTGATCGATGTGTGCTGCGATACACAAATTTCGAATCTGGGGTAAAATGTGCATAACTTCTGTTGCTTTGTTAATGTTGTCTTCCTTGCGGCCCATGAAATCACCTATGACTTCTCGTCAAACTTGGCCACCGGAAAGGGGTTCTTAAGTGACTCGCAACGGAGGCACGGTAAGCAATGACTGTGTCGTGATAGATTGACATCCGCAAGCCTAAAATCAGGGCCAAGCAAACTTCAAAATCATCGAGCAGAAGCTGCGATGCGTTCCAACTCTTCTTTCTTTGCAACAGCAAAGGAGGTTGCATCGCCTGCAGCTGCCTTTGTTAGTTCGTTGATAATGCAGTTGGTGAGTGTTCGCTTCGACTTGTGAGTGCCTTGTTGAGCACCTTTGGCAAGGTTACGGAGTGCGACATCAAGTCGGCGAGAAGGAGAGGAGTCGACTGCCTTGGGTTGAGAAACAGCACCGAACTTAATTCGGGTGATTTCTTCCATAGGAGCACCGTTGCAGATTGCATCGACGAAGACTTGGAGAGGGTTGTCTCCAGACTTTGCTGCGATAGCATCCAATGCAGACTCAAAAGCCTTCATTGCACCTTGCTTTTTGCCGGTGTAAGGTCCAGTTCGCATGAGTTTGTTGATGTAACGTTCGACAACAGACAACTTTGCTTTTCCAAACCAAGCGTTTGCGTGACGCCCACCGGTGTGAGGAACACCGACGGTTGTGAGATTAATGTATGGCGAAAGTCCAGGATCTTTGCAAGTAATTGCAGATGCATCCCACTTTCCAAAGACGAGTGTTCCGATTCCTGCGATAGGACGGACATCTTCGACGATTTCTTCTTCTTCGATTACAACTTCAGATTCAGTCATCATCAACACCTCAGCGGATTGGCTTCTCCTTTCGTCCACGAACCATTTCATCGAGTGAAACGCCGTTGACTTGGATGACCTTGTATCGGACACCGGGAATATCTCCGTATGAACGACCCATGCGACCACCGATACCTTCGACCATCACTTCATCGTGTTCATCGATGAAGTTAATTGCGCCGTCGCCAGGAGCGAAAGCGGTGAGTTTGTTACCGTTCTTGATGAGGGAAATCTTGACTGCCTTGCGAATACCAGAGTTTGGTTGCTTCGCTTCGATACCGACCTTTTCGATGACGATACCCTTGGCTTGAGTGGAACCTGCAAGTGGGTCGTGCTTAGCTCGCGACTTGAGCATTCGCTTCTTGTAACGACGGTCCGACCAGCGGAACTTTTGTCGGTCCTTTGCCATTTTAGCACCTGCGAAGAGTCCTCTACCCATCATAATCACCGCATTGAAGCACTTTGCCGACTTGAATCCCCTATTTAATAACGACCCCCAAAGCCAATGTGAATGTACAAGTGCTCGCATGGAGGAATTGAGAAATTTTAGTTCCACGATTCGACAAAATGTTGGATTTTCGGCAGTATTGCAGCCCATGCGATAAACAAGGTTCAAACCATGCGTCTAAGTGGACGACCCATGGCCTTCCGTGACCACCTTGGCGCAGCCAATGAAGAACCAGCACCAACCAGCCTCATCCACGGTATGTGGGAACACTCTCGTGCCAGCAATCACGATTTGACCTTGTTCACCAACATCCCTGAAACACCTGGTCAACGTGCTGCCGTCAATATCCTCACCCGTGACCGATTGTGTGAATCAATTGGCATCACGCCTGAAGAATACATCGACACGCTCGGCTGGGCAATGAACAATCCAAGTGAACCGATTATAGTCGATGCGTCTGAAGCTGAATGTTTTGAGAACATGCAGGAAGTTGTTGACATAACAAAACTCCCGATCCCCCACCACTGGCCCCAAGACCGTGGACGTTATTCATCAGCGAGCGTTATTATCGCCCAAGATGCGGGCATTCGAAACATGTCGTTCCATCGCCAATTTGTTCGAGACGAAAACCATCTTGTTGTCCGATTGGTGCCACGCCACTTGCGAACGCTAACAATGGATGCACGCAAAGAAGGTCGCGAAGTCGACATTGCCATCGTCAATGCACCAGACCCTGTCGTGCTCTTGGCGGCAGCCATGTCGTTCGATGAGAACATCGACGAACTTACCATTGCAGCTGCACTTCATGAAAAACTGTATGGAAAACCTCTACGACTAACACGCATGCCGAACGGCGTATTGGCTCCTGCTGATGCAGAATATGTCCTCTGGGGGCGTATTACTGGGGAAGATGATGACGAAGGTCCGTACGTAGACATCACCGGAACCGTTGATGATATCCGTCAAGAACCAGTGATCGAAATCGACGGTGTTGTTCACCGAGACAATCCAATATTCCACGCATTAATCCCTGGAGAAGCAGAACACAAGACATTGATGGGGCTTCCGAGAGCACCTACCATCAAATCGGCCGTTAACGAAGTCTGTGAATGCATTGATGTCCACATGACAGAAGGTGGTTGTGGATGGCTGGCTGCAGTTGTCAAAATCCGAAAGAAAAAACCTGAGGATTCAATGAATGCAATTCACGCTGCACTTGCAGGGCACCGAAGCATGAAAATGGTCACCATCGTTGATGAAGACATCGACATCGGAAATCCAGTTCGCGTCGAATGGGCAATGGTCACTCGATGGCAACCCGACAAAGATACCCTCATCCTGTCAAACCAGAAAGGAAGCTCGCTTGACCCTTCGCGTCACAGTGATGGGTTAACTGCCAAAGTCGGATTTGACGCAACACTTCCATGGGGCGTCGATCATGAAGGATTCAAGTCCGTCCAGTGAACATCTCATCGAAGATATTGAAAGCGAAGGTATCGAGTGGTCGCTATGGTAGGGGAAAATGCAGACCTTTTGCAACACCCCCGACGAAACCTCGGAAACCGATACAGGACTCAAGCCCAAAAATTTGCTCGTCTTGCGACAAAAGATCCTGAACGATTCGATGACAACATGCAATGGGCAGAGCAAAATGCCCGTCAAGCATTGCTCCATGATTTCACTGATGAAAGAAACTGGCGTTGTTTGGCAGATATCAAAGTAGTCAATCAAGACGGTGACGGCTTGAGTGCAGTTCTTGAAGATGTTTTCATAGTACTTGGAAGAGATCCTGATCAAATCGATCAACTCAAGGATGTGGATTTCCTACTTGTTGGCCTTGAATTGCTTGAAGCAGCATTTGCTCGAGATCCATTGGATCCCAATGCTTGGTGGCAAATGTATTCGAACTCAGAGTCGATTGAAATCGAACTTCAGGATTTCGCTGAACGATGCAGAAGATTGGATTTCAGTGATCAACGAGCGAATATTGTCTACGCGAGAAGGCTTGAACGAATTCGCTCGGGTGGCCGTGAAGAACTCTTTATCGAATTAGCACGGCACCTTCTCGCCCATCGACCTAACAACCACGAGTTGTGGATGGAACTGGGCAGGCTGTATGAGCGACGTGCAGAAATGGACGAGGCATGGTCTTGCTATGACCATGTACAACAATTGCAACCCCATCAAACACCACGGGATTCATTCCTTCAGAGAATCACCGACAAAATGATGGGGGAAGAAGAAAAACCCTGGACTGCTCCAAGCATCGAAAAGCGCTCACAATTCCTTGAGCATATGATGCAACTCACTAAGCGAATTTCCACATTAAGTGAGGAGCCTCGCATAGAACCAACTGTTGAAGTTGAAACCGTGAGAGAAAACCCAGACATGATTCGCCTCCAATCACTCATGGCGGCGGGGGATGCTTCGGAAGCATTCTTCCTCGCACGGCGGCTCGTTTCTCAAGGTGAAGAATGGGCCGAAGAGTGGGTCGAAAAGGCAAAAAATGCATTTTGAGGTGAAAAAATGTCTCAAGCTACTGCACCAAAGTTTGTCCTCGCTTGGGTCACCACCAATTCCGAGATGAAAATTCCACTCGGTGAAGGTGGGAAAGTTTTGTTTGTTGAGCACCCACAAAGGGGATGGGAAATACCGGGAGGGCATATCGAACCAGGTGAGTCACCTGATGAAGCAATGTTGAGAGAATTACATGAGGAGACAGGACTAGCGGGAAGGATTCAACGCTGGAATACAACTTATTACCCTGAAGGTTGGGTCGCCCATGTCGTGGTGGAAGAGACTGAAAATGACGAATGGAATGTGCGCGATATGAAAGTGTCGAATGTGAAATGGTGGGGAGAAGTTCCTCCACTCAAAGAATGGACCGTGGAAGAGTTCACGGATTTGTCAGCATGGTGTTGTTCTGACTATTAGAGCCTCGTCAATGTGGCCAGACGAATATCCCAGAGACCCTTAAGATGTTGATCTTCGATGAAACTCTGGACGATGGCAGCCAGCATGGGGTCCTCAACAGAATCTGGATTCTTCAACATTTCACTGAACGTGTCAATTTTTCCAAATCTGTGTGCTAGACTCACCATGGCTCGCAAATCTGGTCGGTCTGCGCCAGAGAATTCCTTTGGCATGTTTGAGCAACACCATTGGAACACGCTATCGATATCATCGGGATGGACTCGGAGAGGATGCGCCTCCTCGCCAGCCTCACGAGGAGTTGAATTTTCGACTTGGATATGCATTCTCTCTGCACTTTCATCGATTGAAGAACTAACGAAATCCAAAAACAAGGCCCCGCCTTCGATAGCCATGCCAATTTGGTTGGCTTTGATGGCGTGTGCATGTGCGTTCCATGCGTGACGGGCAGCATCAAATTCATGGCCCAGAGCGGCACAAATTCGACTTGCACCAAGCCGGGAGAGTGCTATTGTTTCGTCAGCATGGTTGCCGTTCCGAGGAATATCTGAGTAGACTGCTAAAGCCATAACCGGTTCCCCGCAGGCGGTGTGAAGTGCTGCCTTGTTAATGAGAGAAAGATCATGATCTCGGCTTCCTTGAGCGACAGACTTGAGACGCGTTTCGGCCCAAGTCAAGTCCTCCTTAGCTCCTTCAGAATCTCCAGCCTCATACTTTGCAAGACCCAGTTCCATACGAAGACGGCCTTCAAGCGCCAAATCGCGAGTGTCGGGATGACGAGATACATCCAATGCGGCTTCAATACTAGGCTGCAAGCGTGTATCTCCGAGCATTCGGCGTCGGACCAAAGAGAGTGTTGCAGTTTCTGCTGGACTGAGTACTGTTTCAATGAGAGCTAGGAGTTCAGCAGCGTCCAAGAACATAGCGGCTTCGGCAAGAGGTAACCAAGTGGCCCAATTCATTTCGTTACGCCACACAGTGAGCGTGTCGATATCAACTGGACCTTCTTCTCTCCACTTAGAAATGAAGT
>QQRW01000039.1:57874-62178 GCA_003602605.1 Candidatus Poseidoniales archaeon
AATGTGGGCTACTTGAGCAATAAAAGAAGATTCGGCGGCAATGCGGTCGGCTTTACCTGTCCAACCTGCTGCGCCGTCATGACCTCCCCCTTCGCCTCCAATTTGTTCAGCCACCTTTTCCATCAGTTCTCCAAGGTGAATGCCACGCTGGGTTGTATGCCGTGAGGCACGAGCTGTGAGCCGAGTTGTTCCATCACGGAATCGGCTCACTAGAGCAATTTCTGCCCCAGTGCCAATGAGAAGGCTTGCTAAACGACCTTCAAGAGTGCCTGAATAAGTGTGGACAATATTCCACGGACCTGAATCAATTGATGTAGCACGTTCTAACCCTCGCAAGAGACTGCCTCGTTCACTCGGTGAAGTTGTTTCTGACTCGACCGATTCGACAAAGGATGCGTAATCGATATCGTCTCCTGAAAGTAAATCGACGGCTGTTTGGAAAGCAGCCTTGTCTGCATGGCGAAAACGAGCAGTGTCCGTCAACAGTCCTGCCAAAAGCATCTTTCGGACCACGATTGAACGAGTTTGAGGGGCATAGAGTCGAAGATATGCGTCGACAATCTGTGTTGTTGCACGGACATTCCATTGCAACAACAAATCGTTTTCACCGATTTCCCAATCGCATGTTGCATGATGGTCGAGAACGCAAACCGGGGTGCCTTCGGGTAGCGAAACCCCGACTTGGCCTGCTGCAGCCGCATCAACAATGATGACACCACCAATGTTTTTTGGCCACACTGTTTGATGATCAGATAATTTTCGGAAGGGTGCTTGAAGGGATTCTACCATGCGTTTTGCAGTTCTTCCCAAATGAAGACCACATGCCATCAAGTTCGGATGGGCTGATGAGAGTGCGACGGCAGAGCCAATGGTATCCATATCCCCGTTCTTACCGGCCACAATCGGTACAGCACCTCGGGAGCAAGCATTCAACAGCCAATCGTGAAACGATTCCAAGTCTGATTGCTGTTCATCGATATTCATGCGTTCTCCGACCCCGAAAGCATTTGTTTGAGCTGGTCATAGGTTGCAAGCAGTTCTGCTTCACGTCCAGCGAATCGTTCGAGATGCTCTTTGAGAGCCTTGAGTGTTTGATCGAGTTCCTTGACGAGTGCTTCACGGTCGGAAACTTCCACCATTACGCCACCCATTTGTTGATGAAGCGCAAGATCCGCAGGTTGTGTCTTGACCGATTCAAGCGTGGTCTCAAGTTCCAAAACTTGAGCTCGTAAATTGGCAAGTTGTTGCCGTGCAGACTGTACTTCGTTGACGACGACTTGTAGTTGCTCCATGTTATCCATACGCTCACCTGTTGTTCTCATTGGCCTTGGGTTGATGAACCCTCGGACTGGTCCACGAGAGATGCCAGTAGGGAATCCACTGCGATAAGACCACGCATTCGAGTGTTGAGCATTGCACGCAAATCCTTTGCTTTTTCTTCATTCAGTTGGAAAGAGAAGTGCTCTTTTGAACTGGCCCAAATGACAACCTCATCGGTAATGAGTGAGTCTGCAAGCGCCTGGGTATCCTCACGTGAATTGGATTGGATGGACAGGGTCAATGACCACGACATCGTCAACACTCCACTCGAGTGTTCACTCTTCTTCAGAGATTTCGCCGGCAGCGAGTGCACGCTCGTAATCCATTGCTGCCTGTTGAGCAATGAATGCCATGTCTGCGGTGGTTGCACCTTCGACTGAACGGCGTAGAATTCGGCTGTTGGTGTCTGAAGCACGTGTGAATGGTTCCCATGCGCCACCAGCAAAGGTGTGCCCGCACTTTCCGCAGGACCAAATGCCTACAGATTGCCGGGTTACCTTGCGGTATTGACAGACTGGACAGGTGTACTTGGCGTTTTTCTTCGCCAGTGCTGACCCTGCGTTACGTCGAACGGATACACCGTATCGAGCTCCAAATCGTGCTGTTGCGCCTGCTTTTTGTGTTCGCTTTGCCAATCAGTTCCCCTCCTGGTTTGCTACGAGTGTTCGAAGATCGGCGCATCGCTGATGTGCCACCTCGAATATCTCTGCAAATTCGGCCGGCGTGAACACCCCTCTTAACCCCTTTTGTAGGGAATGGAGGTGACCCTCGTCTCCGAGAGTGATGTGAATTCGTTCATCGCCACCGAGTTCTTCCTCTTCAGATGGGTCGTAAATATAACGCCCTCCGACACGAGTAAAGGATGACATGATGGGTGTTCCGTTGACTTTCAACTTGTAGTCCTCACCAACATCAAATCGTTCAGCAGGAACAATTGCCGTTCGCAAAGCAGCGATCGCAGCAAGTCCACACGCATCGAAAATATTTCCGCCGTCGGAAAGAACGTGGATATCAATCATGACACCCCACACCTTCTCTCCAGGAACAATACAGAGACTTTCCATATCGATGCATCCAGACTCACGGATTCCACGATCAACAACTCGGCCAAGTTCAATGGATTCCGGAGAAGGAGGTCCAGGCTCATACTTTCGGTGAGCGACAGGACGTAGTTCTGCACCACACATGAGTGAACCCTGGGTAGGACGGTCTGGCCAAGGAGTTCGAAGTTCGAACTTTACTCCAGCATAAACGATGGTTTTGCCCATTACAACCTTTGCTGAACCCTCTGCGTTGTAGAGGCAGTCGACTTCAAGACTGACATCTCGACCTTCCCATTGACCACGGCCGTCGAGGCGTTGGTCGGCTTCTGCGAGACGAGCGAGTTCTTGGCGAAGCAATGTTGGTACAAGTTCAACCATCAGTTTTCGCCCCCTTCGTATCGTCGCTTGAGAGCATCAACCATGATTTCGTGAATCTCGGCTGCGGCCTTAAAGTTGTACTCCATTGCGAGATTGTATTCGTCAGGTGAAAGGTCTCCGTCCATTTGGAGGAATGCGATTTCGCCTGTGTTTGGAAGAATACCAACTGGTAAATCTGCTTGCCCGTAGTTATCTTCGGCTTTATCCAGGTCGAGGACAACGGTGTCTTCGACTTTTCCGGATGCGACACCAACAATGAGGTCACGCATAGGGATACCAGCATCAGCAAGGGCAACTGCGGCGGCAGTAATTCCTGCACAGCGAGTTCCAGCTTCAGCAGCCAAGATTTCGATTTCCACACGAATCTTCGAGCGGGGATATCGCTCAACCAGAACGACGGATTCGAGCGCTTCTGCGGTAACCTTGGAGATTTCACGGGAACGTCGGTTGTAACCTGGACGAATCCGATCACCGGTCGAAAATGGAGCCATGTTGTATCGAACATCGATAACAGCACGGTCTTGGCGTTGAATCTTTCGAGGATGCGCTTCCATTGGTCCATAGACTGCAGCAACTGCAACATTCAATCCATGCGTAACCATTGCAGAGCCATCAGCAGCAGGAAGAATTCCGGCTTCGATGGATACTGGTCGCATTTCGTCTAGCTTGCGTCCGTCCAGTCGTAGACCGTCGTCGCGTAATAATTGTACATCACCGTATCCGCCCATTAAGCATCACCATTTTTTGGAGTATTTTTTTCAAGAGCAGTTAAATCTGCTTCGAATGTGTCTTTGTGTCCTGAATTGCGGACCAAATCAAACGCTTGGCGAGCCCAAGCAGTTCCTTCTGCATCACCGTCAACCCAAACTTTGCCGTTTTCACCGACAATAATTCGGCAATCACAAGCGTCTCGAAGACGTTGAAGAGTTGCGTTTCCTTCACCGCGTAGGCGGTCAAGATGGTTGATTGGTACAGAGTGTAGAGAGCCTTGAGTAAGTCTTCGAAGACCGACACCCTTCATTGTGAGGACCACATTGTGGCATTCATCGACTTCTTGAACACGTGCGAGAACGACATCGCCAATTCCCATGTGTTGACGTGCAGCGCCGAATTCGACCTTCCATGGTGCAAGTGACATCGGCAAAAGACCCTGGAACGGGCCGTTGATGTTCATGAACCAAAGATTGTTGCGAACTTCTGCCACTGTAGCGACGATAAGGTCACCAGACCGTGGCATGTAAGCGCTGTTGATTGGGTCAACAGACACCGTATTATTGAATTCTTTAACCCACCCGAGCCGGGTAGCAATGATTGTATCGTTTTGTGCCAGTGCACCACTTCCTACGCGAATCCCGGCAGATGGCCCAATAGCCATACCCGGGGTCACGAGGCGCAGCTCGGCGCCGTTTTGACCGTTGGACATTTCTTTCTCTCCATTCGTGGCGAATCGCCATCCCATGATAAAACCGACCCATAGGGATTCTATCGAACTCCAAGAAAGACTGCTCAAAGTTCCTTCATTTCGGTATCTGAGGACTGGCTCATTAATTTCCCATAAATGGT
>QQRW01000039.1:62299-155153 GCA_003602605.1 Candidatus Poseidoniales archaeon
CGAACAGCAAGCCGAACCGACTCAAAAGACAGTGGAATCATTGGCTTGAGCAATTCTATAGCATCTTTGACCTGATCATCCAAGCGTTTGAATGGGTCAACAGAATATCGAGACTCATTGAGTGCCAACTCAATCCGGGTTTTTGGATGGGGACTCTTCGTCTTCGGGTCAACCGCTTGTGTGTGTATCTCGTGAACGATTTGTTGGCGCATTTGTTCAACTCGGGCTTTGCGTTGAGCAGTCGTGAGTTGTATACTTCCTTTGGCCATTATGGTTTTGGTTATTTCAAAAATATCCTGTGTACCAAAGGTATTCGCAATGGCATCTTCTGTCGGTCGCTCGCCGCCCCTGATGTCGTGGAAAACCTCATCCATTGCTAGAAAGGCATTGAGGTCGACCGATGCAGGTTCTGACTTAAACGCATCAACCAAGTTCGGATCGACAAGTAATTCGTATCGCTTTCCACCCTTTTCCATGCGTGCGAGCACCGCATCATCGAGACTTACCATAATGTTCCCTCGGTTGTTGAGCCCGGGGACAGCATTTGAACGTGGTTATCTAAACTCAGTCATCAAGTGGTTTCAAGCGGTCGATTTGCTTGTTCACTTCAGAACGGTCGAGAACACGGTATCCGTCACCATCAACGACGGTTACTTCCACAGCTTCTCTGTTGAGTTCAGTATCGTTGGCACTGCGTAGAGCTTCGAGTCCGAGTTTCATCGCAGCGTTGAGGGTTAGACCTTCTTTCCAATTGGATTCGAAATACTCGATCACAGTGTTTCTTCCGCTGCCAATAGCACCAGCGTGGTAGGACTGGTATGCACCGCTTGGGTCGGTTTCGTAGAGGTGGATGCCGTTCGGGTCAACACCCCCAATCAACAACGCCGTACCNAATGGTCGTGAACCTCCGTATTGGGTGAATGACTGCTTGAAATCACAGAGTTTCTTCACAAGAACATCGACAGGAACGCTTGCAGCATAGGTAATGCGGTTGACCTGGGCATCGACTCGAGCACGTGCAACAAGTTGACGAGCATCAGCGACCAAGCCGGAAGTTGCAATACCAATGTGTTCGTCAATCTTGAACATCTTTTCAATGGATTCCGGGATGATGAGGCGGCTAACAATACGCTTGTCACAAACCAAAACCACTCCATCACGGAACTTGAGTCCCGCAGTAGTAGTTCCACGCTTTACAGATTCGCGAGCGTATTCAACTTGGAACAATCGTCCGTCTGGGCTAAAAGTAGTAATTCCGTGGTCATATCCTCTTCCGCTAGGTTGCATTTCGTTCACTCTCACTGTGTCCTTAAATCGACGCTTTATGAGGATGCGGGTTCACTCGCATGAACACACACCCTTCGGCCGAGATACAAACCACTCAACGCCACCCCATTTGAACCCTTACACATCATCACTTCACCCCTAACCTCTTCAAACAGGGGCATGTAGCCACAACATGCGCGTAGCAGTTCTCTCATCCGGCGGTAAGGATTCCGCTGCAGCATGGTGGTGGGCAATGTGTCGTGGATGGGATGTAACGCATCTTGTCACGGTTCGAATCACAGGCGGAGATTCGTGGATGTTCCAAGTGCCAGGAACTGATTTGGTAGAACATCAAGCTCGACTCGCAGATATCCCCTGGCTTGAGGTCGAAACGATGGGTGTTCAAGAAGAAGAGATTGAGGACCTGGAAAAAGCATTATCACACCTGAACATAGACGGTGTTGTGAGTGGTGCGTTACGCTCGGATTACCAAAAGAGCAGAATTGAAAGAATGGCAGAGCGACTCAATATCAAAAGTTGGACTCCGCTGTGGCATCAACAAAGCAAAGCACACATGCGAGGACTTATCGAAAATAATTTCCAGGTCTTCATCACAGGAGTGAGTTGTGAGGGACTTGGTAAAGAATGGATTGGGCGTACGCTCGATGCTGCATCTCTAATCGAACTCGAAGAACTTGCAGAGCAATTCCGATTCAATGTTGACGGCGAGGGTGGAGAATACGAGACATTGGTAACCGGCGGACCTCACCTTCCAGGGCGATTAGAATTATTCGGAGAAGTACACTGGGATGGCATCCGAGGCACGTATGAAATTTCGGATGTTCAAGCGATTGCTTGACGTGCAAGGGCCACGCACTCGTCGACAATTTCACCAGACACACCAATGTGGTTTGCAGGCTCGAACATTGCCTCGAGTTCTTCAGCCGAAAACGCCGCTGATATCTCTGGAGTACGGCTGCAGACATCAATCAGTTCGAGATTTTTATCCACCGCTTCGAAGGAAGCCGCACGCAGAATTTCATGTGCTTCATCTCGAGGAATACCGTGGTCGACCAAATCAATCATGACTTTCTCTGCCATGACAAGGCCCTTCTGCGCTTTGATGTTCGCCATGCAACGTTCAGCGTCGACCCACATGTTCTTGAGAACATCTCGTGTTTTAGCAAGTACATCTTCACAGAGCGCCGAACCGTGTGAGAGAGTAAAACGTTCACTGCTGGAGTTCGCAAGGTCCCGTTCATGCCACAACAAGGCATTCTCATAGGTTGGAATTATCATCGCACGGACAATACGTGCAAGTCCACAAGCGTTCTCCGACTTGATTGGATTTTTCTTGTGGGCCATAGTGGATGATCCAACCTGCTTTTCGACATCGAACCCTTCACCTGCTTCTCGGAGTTCAGAGCGTTGTAAATTTCGAATTTCTTGAAGAATCTTTTCGCAAGTTGCTGCAACAGTGGATAACCATGAGACGTACTCAATGTACCGGTCTCGACCGACAACTTGAGTGGTTGCAAGCGGGACGCCAAGGCCAAGATGAGTCAGAATTAACCGTTGTAACTCACGTGCATTTTCGCCTTGTGCAGCACCCGTACCGACTGCACCGAGGAATTTACCTACAGAAATTCGTGGTGCTGCTTCATCCAAGCGGACCAAATGCCTGCGAAGTTCATCGAGCCATACTGCTGCTTTCAAACCGAAAGTGATCGGAACAGCAGCTTGTCCGTGCGTACGGCCGAGCATCACTGTATCTCGTTCACGTTCTGCGACATCTGCGCAGACACCGATGAGAAGGCATAATTGCTCACGGAGCAAAACGATGCTGTCGCGAAGTTGCAGTGCAACTGCTGTGTCAACTATATCGTTGGAAGTTGCACCGAGGTGAATGCACCATCCAGCATCACCGGCAGCTTCGGCCATCGCCTTGGTGAGGGCCATAATATCGTGGCGTGTTTCGGCTTCGATTTCTGAGACACGCTCTTTGGTCACAGAATCTGGGTTGGCAATAGCCGCAACAGCATTGTAGTCTTCTTCCGTGACTCGACCAAGTTGCATGTGTGCCCAAATCAAAGCACGCTCAACTTCGAGTTGACGTTCGTGCCGTCCGACTTCAGACCAAATGCGTTTGAAATCTTGGCAACCGTAACGATAATCCAGTGGGCAGAAGGCCATGATTCAACTCCACACGCCACGCTTCATCAACATTGCCGTAGTTTACGATGCCGGTCAAACTCAGAGATTATTCCTTAACATTGACTGGAGTCATTACAGAGCGAATCAAGATGATGGCTAGAGAAGTTGAAAGCAGGAACGCTAATCCTACGTAAAGGGAGATGTTGTACCACATCATTGCTACGCCAAGGAGCGAAAAATACGCTACGATTTGGCACACTGCCGAAGCCATATTTAGTCGCTCAATCCGTTCCGAACTTAGTTGGCCATCGTGTTCCATCATGAACGTGTAGATGAGAAAATAAATGCCTTGAAACGGTAATGCTGCGGCGATAATAGCCAGGGCAATTTCACGGATTTGCTGCGGGTCTGCTTCTTGCTGAATACCTTGGAACAGCATGAACGCCGTATTTGTACCGAGGAGGGCGGCCATGATTGTCCAGCGTTTATCTTGAGACGAAGTTCGGCTTTCGACATTGACCGATTGGTCATCCATGAACGCTCGTTTAGTGGAAAGGGTTTGATGTTTACCGTTAAAAAACGGAGGATAATGTGGTTTTGTTTAACCGCAGTGCGAATTCAAAGAAACGTGGAAATCAACTTGATGAGAACTCCTGTAACAGTGGCCACACCCAGCAGAACGAAGAGCATTGACAAAGGCCCATATTGGTTTGAATCACCGAGAAGAGTTCCTATGATTCCATCTCGCTGAATAGCTTCGCGGAACGAGGATGCCTCGTTGTAATCGGGAAGTGGGCGTCGAGGAATTCGTTCACCCTTGCGTACTTCGAGGTCGCCGCTCATAGAGTTGGGTAGTACAGGTAGGGCATGAAGGTTGCTGAGGATATCGTCGATGGGTAAGTATCAATGCTGTGTTTCATCCACACCGTCTCATGGGGAGATACCGTTTCAAGCAAACCGGGGCGAATATCCATCTCGCTGTCGAAGGAAGCGTGGGTGGTACTACGCTTGGATTGCATATGGCAACAGATGTGATCGAACGAGGAGGACGAGTCCTATGGGCGTCTCCGTTCATGCCCGATGGAGTTCGGTTTGGACAACTTTTTTCACACCTTTCGCTAGCGAATTCAGCGAAGTATCATGCAATGAACATCGGGGGGGATTTTGACCAAGCTGTTGAGATTCTGATTCAAACTTCGAACTCACTTCCAAGTGTTGAACTCATTGTTATGGATGATTGGTGTGAGCGTTCGGGACGAATATCGAAAGACAAAATCAGTGCTGTGCAAAAGCTTGCCGAAGAAACAATGGATGAAATTTGCATTCTCCTCATCAGTAAAGGAAGTATTGATGCCAGTGGGGATTCAACAACTGCAGTCGTGGCACGAGCGAAAGAATCGATGGAATCTGCTGGGTTTGAAGTGTGGAGACTTGAAAGGCCAAAAGACGGGCCGCATCGAACTCTAAACACTGAAAATGAAGAAATCAGTTTGCGACTCGAAGAGAATGGATTTTTCGACTAATCTTCGTCATCTTCACCGAGTAACTCTGCCATTTCCTCAAGTGCGTCTTCATCCGGCTCATCAAATTGACTTGGGTTCTTTGCCCCGCCCTCGAGCGTATCCTCACCTGCAACTTTTGGGGCTGCAGCATCAAGCATCGATTGTCGGTTTTCTCCAGCCCTCTTCGCAATGATATATGCCATCCCAACAAAGACGAGTACGAGTACAAAGTAAGCGAGATTCTTGGTTAATTGTTCGTCTGCCATGTTTGTCTTATTAACACACATGATTTATTGCTTTCCCAAATCGAAGTCTAGTTGTTAACGTTGTCCCATTCAAGAGGTTTCGCCAAATGGCGACGAGCATCCTCAGGCGGTTGAACCCAAGAGGTATACGGAGGTATTCTTGGCTGTTCAACCCATTTCTTATCCGTTCGAACACGGCATTTCGGGCATCTGCATCCTTGTCCAGAACCCATTGATTTCATTCGTACGTTGCAGTCCAAGCACTTCGGCCGTTCCTGTACTGGAACTGCAGTGAGGATGCGTAGTTTCTCAAGGTGCAGAACTCCTGGTTCTGGAAAAAGGCCGTTACCAAGTATAACATCACCTGCTTCTAACCACTGTGCCAACAACTTCACGGATCCAGATTCCTCAAATGCCATCCAACTCCCGTGTTCCGTGGTGATGCATGTACTGCCCCGGCCCAAGACCGTGGTTGAGAGAACGGTCGTTTGAATCGGTTCGCCAAGGTGGTCATCAGTTGCCTGATTGGTAACAAAAACCCGCATTGCAATGCTGTCTTCTGTTTCATCCGCATCACGAAGGGCAGAACCGGCAAACTTCGCTGTATCAGCATCACGAGCACGTACACCGAAAAGAACTGGACAGGGTCCACGAGGAGCAATGAGGCTTGTGCCCCTTCGAGGGTCGCGTGAAAGGAAGGTCGAAGACAAAGCGTCGACTTGCTTCAATGTCGAATCGCAAACTCGACGCTCATTCTGACCGTGCCGCTCTCGTGTGCGCCAAACGATGGCTTCCCATGTCGGACTTTTTTCCCTCCAAGACACTGCTGCAGTAGCCCCAATGCGCCCAAGTCCGCCCCACGATCGAGATGCGGGTGGGACATCGTTGAGGTCGACCTCCCTCCGGACTGAGTCGAAATAAAACGATTCGTCGGGACGATGAGAAGAAAACCAAACCATACCAGGGTCAGATGGGTACTGTATTCTGTCGTCATGCTCTGATTCAGAGATTTGACCCGACATTTCTGAGATGTTCTGGTTCCAAAAATTCTCCAAGTACTCGAGAAGTTGCGGCTCATCTTCAGTAATCAATTCGACAGCGACAGCGGCGTTTCCTCGTGTGCGCTGTTGGGCAAAAGGCCACAACCGTACAAGTCTCGGAGTTTGAACTTGAACGGACGAAGGCAGACCTTCGAGGAGTTGATGGAACGTATAGGTCGTACAACCTTGTTCCAAACTATCGGTATCGTCTAATCCAAGCCAACCCATTCCATCACCTCACTGGATTGAACGCGTCACCATCGTCAGTCAGGTCGAGAATACGAGCAATTCTGGATGCGAGACCTACATCAGCAGAGACTTGGAAGAGGCGTAATCCAGATGCCCATCCAGCACCCATGTCACTGTTTCGATCACCAACCATGCAGTCAGCCGGATTGTTCGGAAGTGGCTTCTTACCCCACCAATCGACTGTGTGGTCTTCATCCTCGAGAGTACCTTCGAATTGACCAGAGGGGAATTCGGAGGATTGCCGTAACATTCGATCTCCAAACCTTAGCATGCCTGGCATCGGTTTTCGACACTTGCAACGGTCACGATGGCGATGAGGGCAGGCGAGAACCGCATCAAAATGAGCATCTTCGTCGATGGCTAGGAATTCTTTACGCATGTGGTTGTGAATCTCATGAAGTCGGTTGCTGTCCCACAAGCCTCGAAGGATAGCCGATTGGTTGGTTACCACGCATACAAGAAAACCAGCTCTTCGCAATTCACCAACGGATTTGGCAGCATCATCCAATGCCACAAACTCTTTTGGAGCGTTGATATAATTCGGGCTTCCGATGTTCAAAACCCCATCACGATCAAGAAAGGCAATCCCTCCATGCCTTGGAGCGTTTGCCGGCAAGGGGGCAGGTGTATGCTGCACAACAAACCCTCGCATGACACACCCAAACGGTCGAAGGTGAAGTGATTTTGCATCGAAGCATAACAGTGTTGAAATGGAATCATCTCTTGGAAGTCATTATGCTGTTCAGTGCAGAGGTAGGTTCTCTGATTGGAGCAGTGGGTATGATTTCTCTTGCCATCTCGTGGCACAATCGAAAAAGTGAACGGGTACGTTTAGCACAATTTGGCTGGATTATGGTCGGGCTGACTTTCTTCAACGATGCCTCGAAGTATTTGGCTCATGATGATGCAGTACTCACAATATTCTCCACTGCAGCATTGCCAATGGGTATCGGTATGGCAGCTTGGGAAGGGAGAGTAGGTGACTACCAAACAAAGAAATCTCTTCTTTGGGCAAGAGGTGCCGTTGCTTATGCTGGTGGACCATACTTACTCATTGCCCATGTGCCGTGGCTCAATGTTCTGGCCATATGGTTCGTTGCCAGCCAAGCTGCGATGTTCCTCCGTTTTTCGGGATCAGGAGATGTTGTCCTTGGAGAAACAACGGTGAACACAGTGAATGGGGAAGTTGCTTGGAGTTCATGGGAAGGAAACCGTTGGTTCATGGGTGAATTCGTAGGCGAATATCCGTTCCAAACGGAATTACTTTTGAGCGACGGTACTGCGATTGGGATTAATTTTGTTTTGGCATGCACTGCTCTCCAATCGATGGTCATTTTCATCGGTGCTATTGCGGTTCTGGACATTGATTGGCGCCGGCGATGTCAAGCGCTTCTGCTGACCATTCCAGTCATTCACATCCTCAACCTATTCCGTAACGCAGGATTAATCTGGATGCATATGACATATACTGAATGGTCGTACCTTGGAATGTCGGTATTCGAATTTGGCCATGCCTACGCAGCTCGAGTTGTTTCCCTCGGCGCTATGTTCCTCATGGCTCTCATCATGTTTGACATTCTTCCAGAGTTGCACAAGCACATCATTCGATTACTGCGGCCGTTTGGATTACTGCAACCCAAGAAAAAACCTGAGAATTGAATCATTCCTGAGTCCAAGGTTGCATTGCATCGCTTCGAGTCCAGCGAACACCACTGCCCGCTGGGTATTCAATGACTTCATTGCCAGCACCATCCAACATCCCCATCAATTCAGACGGTGGTGTCGACTGGAGGCTGTTGGATGAAAATAAATCGCTTACCTCATTGAACGCAATCGATGGCTCTGTCGAAGGAGCAGTATAACTTTCGAAAAGGTTGGGTTGCTCAGAGCTAGGTTCGTATTCAGTTGGTTCGATTGAGGGAATTGATTTTTCCTCAACACCCATCATTCGTTCATCAAATGCTTGTATTGGTTGTGGCATGTCCCATTCATTCGTACCGTTGTTACCACCACTGCTACGCAAGAAGAAGGCGAGGATGCCAACGAGCACCAAAAACACGACTGCACCGGCAGAGTAAATGACATCATTTGCCACACTTGGGGCAATATCAGCATTATCGCCAACGCCATCACCGTCGGTGTCGACCGATTCGTCTGGGTCGTTCGGGAAGGCGTCCTTTTCGTCTGGGACTCCGTCACCATCGCCATCGAATGCATCGTATGTCGTCGCACAGGTACCCACAGCTTTCTCAAGTTCATCGTAAGTGAGTATACCGTCAGAATCAGAGTCCATTTTCTCGAAATTGTACTTGTTCACATACGATTGGGATTTCATGAGTTCGACTGAAACTCGGTCAAAGACCTCAAGTTGCGAGAACGCAACCATCAGTTCATTCTCACACGAACAGATTTCTTGAACGACCTCACGGAACTCAAGTTCGCCGTCACCGTTGAGATCAATTTCGTCGAAATCAATAAAACCGTCGAAGGAACGTTGGTATTCTCTTTGTGAAATAACTCCATCTTGATTTTCATCGATATATGTCATTTCTTCAGAAGCAAATTCTTCACATGTCTGAGCCTCGATAGGATCAACAGGGTCGACTGGGTTTGGATCGACTGGAGGAATATCGGATTCAACCCAATTCGCAACCAATCCAACATCGGAAACATCTTCAGTCGCAATCAATGTGATGTCAAAACGTCCGTTTGCTGGCATCGAGACAAACATGCTCTGTTCAGTTCCTTCACCGTATGAGGTCTCAAACACTGGATAAGTCGTGAAACCCATATCTGGGATTTCACCTTGGCGGCCTCCTGTTTTGCCATTATTTCCATCGCCTTTGTCCTCTTCAAGGACCCAGCCATCGTCCCAATCCATCAAGAGTTGGCTACCCTCTCCTTCGAGATAGAGTGAACCTTCGCCACCAAACGTGATTACCTCAAGGTATACAGCAGGGTTTTCAATCTCAACGTAGAAGTAAAGTTCCTCACCTGCCGGTGCATCCATTCCAGTAATTTCTTCTCCGTTGAACAATTGGATTGGAGTTCCATCGTAACTCCAGACATACCTGTCTTCAAACGAGGCAGTAATCATTGTGTTTGCAAAAATTTCATCTGTGTAGACTAGGATGTACCACGTGCCTGGTGTTGGGTCGTTAAATCCAATTTTATCTCCAGCCCCTGGGCTACCTGAAAGGTGGTCATAATTACCAGCGTCTGGAGCCTCGAGGTACTTCATGAAAAGCGTAGCTTCACCGTATCCCCCTGAGAGGTCAACTTCGAGGCGCTCGGTATCTGCAGGGACATCGATGGTGAAGTATTGGTATAACCCATCGTATCCACTCAATGGCCCGTAGGCAACACCTGGTGTCAATTCAATGGCTTCTTCCGGCTCGATGTTATCGGGAGCATAGGTATAAGTCGCCTTAATCGTAAAATCTAAGGCTCTTTGGTAGGTGTAGGCTGAGACGTAATAAAGCCCAGGTTCAATATCGTAGATGGTAGCAACTTCATCGTTACCCGGCCCATTGCTCCATGACATTTTCGAGTCCATACTCATGGTGTCATCATTAAAACCAGGCTCAAAAATATCAAACCATTGGTCAAACGGGTCCGGGACGGTCATCCAAGATAGACCCAAATTGATGTTGCCAGTTCCATCATATGTTTTAACACTCAAACTTGAAAGGGGCTCTGTTACATTGACGTAATAGTACAGTATTCGGTCTTCAAACGGAGTTTGCCGATTGCTGTCAATAGACTGTCCAGTCACTGGAATTCCATTGATGAGTTCAGTCATTTCAGAAAGGGCGGGCGGCGGGTCTGCAACAACCCATGTCAAGGAAATGGTAACATCATCCACATCTTCTCGTGGAACGAGTACTACCCACCAATTGCCCTCCTCAGGCCAACTCCAACTCTCCCACATGTAACTGAATTCAGCCTCGTAATAGGCATCATGATCCCATGAACTTGGAACACGGTCATGAGCGATATAGACGTCAATAGTGATCGGTTCCTTACCGAAATCACCCCAAGAAAACATATTGAAATACATCTCTTTGGTCATTTCGTCCACATCGCCATAAAACAAAAGTTGGTCACCTGCTTGTGCAGATTCAATGTAGTGGTCGATATCGTTGTCAAGCTCGATTGCTTGTGCTACAATCGTTCCATCGGGCATAACCCAATCCGCTCCGAAAATGGTACCTTCTCGGCCTTCGTGGTCGAGAGTGAGGGAACCTTCTCCTTCACCAAACATCCAATTGCTTAACCAAACTGTTTCGGAAGAGTTCGCTGATGAAGAGCCGATTGAAACATTGTCAAGCATACCCTCAAAGTAATTGCAATCGCAACCTGCGCCCATGCTTCCGATGTACAGTTCGTCGCAGGTATCTCCAGATGTGAAACAATCGTTTGAGCCAAAGTCGCCGAGTGGTATCAGCGCTTGCTCTGCGGAGATAAGGCCTGCAGATTCACCGTTGATTCTAAACTCACCACCTAGAGATTCAACAAATTCAACCTCGACATGCGACCAAACGTTGTCCGCCACCGTCATGTTCGACATGGGGTGTTTAGCGAGGCTGTATTCAGATGAATAGCCGAGTATGCCGTCATTCAGATACATACCCCAGCCGTAGTCGCCTTTCATAGCCACGAACTGGATTCCCTCAGTCGTAAAGGGATAGATCATGGCAGAGAGGTGTAGGCTGTTGGAGATGTTGAGATTGTCATCGTGAGGTACTTCGATGTGGTCGCTTTCGCCGTCAAATCGCAGTGAGAAATCTGCACCTTCTCCGACTTCAACAACGCCGTAAACAGGGAAGTATTGAGGGTCGTTTTCCAAGTCATTCCAAGTACCAGGCATAATGTTACCCATGTTCGTACTGGCGATGTGAACATAATCTTCGTCACCACCTTCGGACGGTTGGCTGTCACCCCAGTTGTTGTAATAAAACGGAGAGCCGTCGTGCCAGCGGTATGAACCATCTTGGTTTGCGTCAGAGAGACCCGTCCACAAATGCCTTGATTGGTTGTCGAAAGAGGCAAAAGTATCGAACAACCACTGATTTTCCTCAGCGTCATCAATCGTGGTCAAAAAACCATCAAGTCCACGGGCTGCATCGGCTGCATCTTCCCACGAACTTGCACTTAGCAGGTGATATGTGTGATTGTTTGCAGGATTGACAGCGGTACCAAGGACTTCCATCTCTGCAGGCCCTTGGGCAATGCTGGAACCGATGAGTGGTGTCATCAAACTGAACATAAATATGGACAGGACGAGCAGTACGCGTGATTTCATGATTTGAGCATCGGTTGATACCTTATCAACCAATTGGTAAAATGATTGAATTAACAAATCACTTCAATCGCTTGCCGCCGATTCTCAAATCCGTCTGCAGCGGCATTTGATGCTCCCAAGCGAATTCTTTCACGATTCTCCATGCTTTTTCGGAGCCCTCGTAGTCCTTGATATCGATGATGTTGTTCCGTGTATTTGCTTTGAAGGCTGCGATCGGCTCTGCATTCTTGAACACTAAATATGCTGACCCGAAACCGAATCTTTCCTTCAAAATATCTGCAAAATAGGGTGCGATCGGGTCGCTTGGTGGAAGAACAAAGTCGCGTATTGGAGGGATATCTTTCGCCTCTTCAAGCAAATTCTTACGACCCCAACAGACTTGGTCGAGATCTTCGATGAGGAAACCTTTGACAAGCGTTTCATCTTCCTCAAAAGAAGTTAGAACAGACTTAATTTCCTCTGGTTTGAATGGAGTTCCTGCAAGACGGAGAAGTTGTTTGAGTGTAATAACTGGATACTCTTTCACCAAGTTTCGTAAATACTCCCGCCGAAGTTCCACCCTGTCTGCATTTTTGTCCACTTTGACCGTTCTGAATCCTCCACGGTAGTCTTGAACGATGTGACCCGTTCGAATAAGAGGTTGTACTAATTTTCTAAACTCAGATTGAGTCAGGGCATGTCGCTCCTTGAACAAGTTCGGGTCAGAGTTGGTGCTGAAGAACTCGACGATATCCCACAACTCCTCTTCATGAGGCTCTCCCCGGATGGCGAGCAAGTTTTGGAAGTGCTCGTACGTTGACCACACTTGATGACCTCGCAGGTTCACACCTTGATGCAAACGATTGGCACTGGCCATGCTCTTGAGGTCGACCCGGTACAATTCACAACGACCCCGGAGTGCAAAATCGTCTCGAATTTCATCCACTTTTCGCACTGCAGCACTTTCGTGCTCCAAACGTGTTTTCTGATGCAAATGGTGTTGATAGAACAAAGCTCGTTCAGCAATCTCGCGCGGCTGAGGGTCAACAACACCACCTCGAATCATCCGTTCTCCAGCCATCTTGAAACCGATCGCTTCGAGAGCAGAACGTGTGGTCTCATCCAAATTAGCAACCGGTTCGCTGTTGAAATTGGACATCACTGCAACATCGACCAATTGGTCTGCATGGTTCTCAAGTAAAATCTCAAATGCTGAACAGAACTCATCGAGGTAAGCTGTTGGGACGTGCAAATCCTTGATGACAAGGTAGTCGTTGACTTTGAACATCAGAACTTTGCCGATTGGGTCAATACCCTTGAAGACCGGGAGATACCATCCTCGGTCAAGAACGCTGCGAACCTCCCAAATGAACCTCGAAACATAGGGGTCAGATTGCGTAAGTATTCTCATTTTCCGGTCTTCTCTGCGAGGCCGTTGCAAGAGTTCTACTTCATCTGGCATGCAGTAGAAGGCTTCAGGATCCGGTACCAATGCCATGACTTTGGCAATACGTTGCTCCTTCTCAAGATTCATCAGTGCAATGGTTAGATCTTCAAATGAGCGCGAAACATAGAAACGAAGTGTGCTGCCTTTGACAGGACCCATGCGTCGAATCAAATCGACCAATGAACTCTCGAAATCCATGGTGTCGTAGACGCCGTGAACACGGTGGAAGAGAGAAAGTCTGCGCCGGCGGCCTGAGACATCCTCGAATTGTTTGACGACAAGCATCTGTCGTTCAAGATTGGATAATGCGTATTTGATGTCACGCTGAAGAGCACGGTGTTCGTCACCCTTCGGGAAATCGGCCAGAATTTCTTGACGGGTTACATTTTCACCAATTGGGATTCGTCGGAGAAGTTCTTCTTCCATCGGACCAATCCATGGCTCGGGTTTGAGACCAAGAAGCATTGGAATGGTCTCTTTGGTCGTGTAGCCCATACGATTGTGCAACAGTCGACCCATGATGACATCCGAATCCAATTGCATGTCTTGCCAATCTTTGAACCTGAAATCATTAACACGGTACAGGAGTTCTTGCTGTTTTTGAAACAAGACGTGTGAATCGAAAGCTGCGAAACCATCCTCATATTGCTTGAATGTTTTATCCAAAACAAGGTTTTGCACCCATCGATATTCAACTACATCTTCAGAGCCATCAATGAGACGATGTTCATCGATTTTGAGAATGTATTCTGCATCATCGGTCTGTTTGTAAAAACCGACGGAAAGAACATTTCGGGTTTCCAATTCCAAGAGGATTCGATCAACCATATTGCGAGGGAACGGTAAGCGGTTACTGAGAAGGTCACCGGTTTGCGGACCCTCACTGCCGAGCATTTCTATGATTTTGACACGCAGTGCTTCATGTGGGTCACCAAGTTCCTTCACATCCCACTTCACTGGAGTGCGACCGTCAAATTCAGTGGCCACTTTATACGAAAGGCCACGAGTATGCAACTCTCTCAAATCATCTACATCTTTTCCGCCGTTGACGGAGAGGCAACCAAGTGTGCCGTGGATTTCTGCCATGAACGAACTGAACCATTTGCCGTCAAGTTCAGGTGCACCGGTTCCTTCCAACTTGGTGATTTTTCCAGCTTGGCACAATTCTTGAACCCAACCACGAATCAAATCGAGGTCAATATCCTTGAGTTTGTCATTGTACAGAGGATTTTGGAACGATGGATCCAAGCCACCTCCGTGTGACATGAGTATGAATAATTGGTCTGCATTTTCTGGTATTGGTGCCTTATCGAGGTAAAACTTTGACAGTTGTTCTTTGCTGAGTTCAGTAGCTAGACTTCGCGTTCCGAGAAGCCTTTGGAGAACTGCGGGGTCGATGTCCTTGACCAAGAACGCTCGTGTCTTCATTGCCATGAGGTCCTCAAACGCTGACATGAACAGTGACATACCCAGACGAGAGGGAACTGTAACCTTGTTGTGAACGATGCGAGCATCACCCGTGACACACAGTTTGAGGAATTGTTGTAGGCTCTTCATATCAATATCGCCGAACATAATTTCGTTCTTGGCCTCCCTCATCAAGAGGCTGTCATCGATGGTTCGGTGTTTGTTTAGCAAAGCATCTGCACGTTGCTGAAACTGTTGGGGGCTGATTTCATCAGCTCCAATCCGCTTCGGGATAATCATTGAACGCCCTGATACTTCTCTGAATCGCTTGGCAAAAATCTGTGTGTTTACGATGTAACGCTCTATGACCTCAATGTAATCATTGTTCCTGAATGCCTGATACATTTGACCCGGGTCAACTTCTTCCGATGTGCGAATAAGCAATCCATTTTCATCAAAGGAGAGTTCGATAACGGAAATATTGTTCGATTCAGCAAGTCCTGCCATGAAGTATCCCAGTGCCGTGTTGAAGCCTCTTCCCCGGCATGTCGTAATCATGTATGTTGGATGCCCGCCAGAGATTACCTGCTCGACCAGTATCCGGTTTGGGTCAGGAACTTGGAAAGAGTCAATCGAATGTTCTTCCAGGTGTCGGGCAATAGCATTGGCAACATCGGATGACAGCCCGTACGCATCACGAAGGAGGATACGCGGATCCTGCTCACGACGTAAAGCGACGATACAGTGACCAATAAGGCTCAAAAGTGCATTTGAAAGTTCACGTGAACGAGAACGTGCTTCACCCGACCAAGAAGGAACTGTTGGGCGATGTCCTGTGACGGAAGCGACATTCACACGAGTGCCTTGTATATTGGTGACGCGATAGGTGGAGCCACCGAGCAAAATAACATCTCCACCACGAAGATTCGATACGAAAGAACCAGAAAGTTGTCCGAGAATAGAACCCTCTGCATTAAACACAAGATAGGAGTTATCCGGAGCGATTGTACCTATGTTGGTGTAGTAAATCATTCGAGAGTAACCACGCTTTCCGTAGAGGTTCTCCTCCCAATCGACCCAAACACGTCGCTCTTCCTCGAGCATATCAAGAACTTCAATGAAATCATCGTACTCAAAGTTGCGGTAGGACCAAGCATTAACGATAACTTCGAAGGCTTCGTCAATATCAATATCGTTGATAATTACCAAACCAATCATGAATTGAGCAACAACGTCAAGGCAATTTTCGGGGAAGTCAAGCCGGTCCATATCTCCTGTTTGAATAGCAGCTTGTAGAGCAGCCAACTCAATCAAATCATCAACACTCGACGGTAGGAATCGTGCTCGGGGAATACCTCCCACATGGTGCCCTGCTCTTCCAATTCGTTGCAAAGCTGTAGCGATATCACCGGGACTACCAATCTGCAGAACTAAATCCACCGAACCAATGTCGATACCCATCTCAAGTGACGAAGAAGTAACTACAGCACGCAAATGCCCGTGCTTGAGTTGCTTCTCGACATCGAGGCGGATTTTCTTGTCCATTGAACCGTGGTGTCCAGCGACCAAGTCGCCGAGATAAGGGCGGAGTTTGAGTACGATATTCTCTGTCATTTTCCTCGTATTGGCAAAAACGAGTGTCGTTGTGTGTGCGGCAATTAAATCTGCAATTGCTTCTACATTTTTATCAAATATTTTGAGAACTGATAGATCACTGAACTTTGGGTCTGTAATTAAAATGTCCAGATCCAGTTCCCGTGAACCAGATATTTTGGCTATGCACACTTTTGTGTTGTCACCACGGCTTTCACGGTCATCGCTCGAAACGAGATATTCAGCCACCGTTTCAAGAGGCTCCATTGTCGCAGAGATACCAATACGCTGTACTGGGCGATTGAGAAGAGTATCAAGATAAGAGAGCGTCAGTGCGAGATGAACGCCACGCTTTGTAGGCACCAACGAGTGTAATTCGTCAACAATCATGTATTCAACTTCACTCACAATCGGCTGGAACCTTGGCGAAGTAATCGCAATGGCAAGACTTTCCGGTGTCGTGATGAGAATGTGCGGAGGATTTCGAAGCATCTTCTGCCGTTCAGACTGTGGGGTGTCTCCAGTTCGTAGTCCTACACGTATTTCCTGTGCTCGGCTCGGCAAGTAGGTTTCAGATATCTCGGTGAGAGGGCCGATCAAGTTTCGTTGAATATCGTTCGCAAGCGCCTTGATGGGTGAAATGTAGACGCAGTAGACTCGCTTGTCTAATTTATTATCGAGAGCACGACGAACGAGTTGGTCAATGATGGTTAGGAAAGCTGTCAGTGTTTTTCCTGAACCCGTCGGTGAACAAAGCAACAAGTGCTCTTGGTCCATGATAGCAGGTATTGCGAGTTTCTGCGGATCTGTAAAATCTGGGAACTTGTCTTTGAACCAATTTCGAACGGGTGGGCACAACAACTCGAGAAGTTCCTCTGTTTCCAGAGGATTGTCCAAGTAGTGAATATCTGCCATTTTTTTCCACGTTCCCCGTGGTCGGAGTCGCGTGCAAGGAGTAAATCAAATTAACGCTTGAGAACGCATACAATAAATCGGTTAAGCCCAACCAATTCCGCCTTTTTTCCAGCGGTTCACAGGTTCAGTATCCGGAGAAGTGGGCATTAATAAAAGAGGTGACTGCGAGGCGTTAATTGGAATTGCCACCTCGTGAAGAGCACCGGTTGGACACGAACCAATGCATGAAAGACACCCTACACATTGCTCTGCAACAACAACAACCGGTCTTTTGGAATGTTTGCGATGTTCGGGGTTGGAAGCAAGCGGCAACAATGCCTCAAACGGACAATGAGAAATGCAAAGGTCGCAACCAGTGCAGTCTGGCTCGATGATGGCCACCATTGACTGCCCCATGATTTGCAATATCGGCGGTTCTTCTTAACGCTACGCTTGGCCATAATTGTCCTTATACAACGGTGAGGTTGAAAGGCCAGTTCTTACAGCGGTGAATGGGTCTGACTATGTCCGATGCAGAAACAGCACGTTTGGAACGTTTGTCAGGAATGCTCAAGCGTAGGGGAATAATACTTCCTGCTTTTGAAATCCACGGTGGAGCCAAGGGATTGTATGATTTCGGACCGGTTGGTGGGAGGCTTAGAAATCGTGTTAACCAAACATGGCTCAACCACTGGCTATCTCTCGGGAACATCGTCGAAATCTCCTGCCCTACGGTCACACCCTATGCCGTTCTTGAAGCATCAGGCCATGTCGGTGAGTTCTCTGATTTCATGACGATGTGCTCTGCGTGTGAAGAAGCGAGCCGAGCAGACACCTTACTCGAATCATTCCATCCGAATCCAGACTCATTGTCAAGGGCAGATCTGCAAACACTTTTGGACAAATCCCAACCAGCGTGCCCATCTTGCAACGCAGTGGAATGGACTGAGATTACAGCGCAGAACCTCATGTTCAACACAACCATCGGTGCAGGAAACTCTGGTCGCCCGGGATTCTTGAGACCTGAGACTGCTCAGGGTATGTTCACTTCATTCCCTGCATTGTACCGCCATAATCGAGAGCGTCTACCGTTCGGGGCAGTGCAAATTGGCAAAGGTTACCGAAACGAAATTTCGCCACGACAAGGAATGATACGTTTACGAGAATTCAACATGGCTGAATTGGAGTATTTCATTAACCCTCATGAACCAGCAAAACACGACTTCTCACAGTGGGACAGCCATATCATCACACTTGTGGCTGATGAAGAAGGTGAGGTCCACATGACGTTCAGCGAAGCCGTTGAGAAAAACATCATCCGTCACGAAACGGTTGGATATTTCATGGCAAAAACATTTGACTTCCTGACGAAGGTGGGAATTGATACACAGAGACTCCGATTCCGTCAACACGAAGCTGATGAAATGGCTCATTACGCAACAGATTGTTGGGATGCTGAAATCCACGGTTCCTATGGATGGGTTGAGTGCGTAGGAATCGCTCACCGAGGCTGCTATGACCTTGAAGCGCACGAAAACGCAACAGGAAAGACCTTGCGAGCACGGCGGGAGTTTGACGAACCACAAGTCGTTGAAATCGACGGTTGGACCATTGATGGAGCTAAAGCAGGACCTGCTTTTCGAGCACTTGCAGGTGCGGTGAAAGTAGCCGTCGAAACCCTACCAGCGGATACCGAGTTTCCAATTGCACTGACCCTTGATTCGGGTGATGAAGTGATGATTGAATCGGAGCACGTGAAACGCGACCAGCGAACTGAAACCCTTTCCGGCGAATGGTATATTCCACATGTCGTGGAGCCAGCATTTGGAATTGACCGTATCATCTGGCATATACTTGACCATGCATACGATGAAGTTGGCAAAGATGGAGAAGAGTACACAACTCTACGCCTAAGCGAACATGTTGCTCCTGTTGATTATTGCGTCTTCCCATTGTTTGAAAAAGATGGCATGGGTGTAATGGCTAAATCGATTCATGCCAAGTTGTGCATGAAATCCAACATTGTATCCATGTATGACTCCAGTGGTTCAATCGGTCGACGCTATGCTCGAGCTGATGAAATCGGTGTCCCACGATGCATAACCGTTGACCATCAATCGCTGGAAGATCAAACGGTAACTGTTCGCTCAAGAGACACCGGTGAACAAGACCGAGTTCACGTCGATGAATTGTAAGTGAATGGCATCCTAGGTCAATGTTCGTAGTGAAGTTGAAGAACCCTCGGAAACATCGTGAACTATGGCTGAGGTGAGTGATTGGACAGAGCGTCATCGCCCATCATCCGAACGTCAACTCGAAGGCAACGAAGTTCAAAGAAGAAAGATTCGTTCGTGGCTCGATGAATGGCAAAGTGGAATGCCCAGAAAGAAAGCCCTGCTGCTTGTCGGACCACCTGGTGTTGGGAAAACCTCGGTGGCACGTGCCATTGCCCAAGACATGGGTTGGAACGTTATTGAATTGAACGCGTCGGATGCGCGAAATGCTGCTGCTATTCGTAAGGTAGCAACGCATGGCTCGACCCACCGATCATTGTTTCACAATCCTGATGTTAAGAAGCAACGGACGCTCGTGTTGATTGATGAAGTCGACCACCTTTCCGGTGGACTACGTAAGGTCAGTCAATCCCGCATTGAAAGTGCAATGCAAGGAGAAGATTCCAAAGGCAACCCAGTCACGCTGAAAGGCGACTCCGGTGGTAAAGCAGAGTTGCTTAGCCTTCTGGCCGAAACTCGTCAACCAGTGATTCTGGCTTGCAATGAAATCATGGGGCTTTGGGGCAGTGGATCCTCGTGGAGTTCGACCCGCGACCGCTTTACTCGTCACCTTCAAACCATCACCTTCGACCGTGCGAGCAACGAGGCCTTGCGACGCATTGCACGACGCGTTTTACGCGAAGAACAACTCCAGTTCGATGAGGCAGCCATTGAAGCATTGGTTACTTCGAATCCAGGGGATTTGCGAGCACTTGTTCGAGACTTGCAGGTTCTCTCTTCCACGGCGGACGGTGCAATCACCAAGGAAATGGTCGACAGTCAAGCTTACGCCGGCCGACGAGACACTTCAGAGGGTGTGTTCCCTGGCCTCGACAAGTTGTATCGTTCCAACGATGCACAAGAAGCAGTTCGTATTGGTCGTTCTATAGAAAAAACCCCACCAGATATGATCAACTGGATTCACTGGAACAATTCGTCTTTATTTCCTCGAAAAGAGTCGATAAAGCGAGGCAATCGAAGTCTATCTGTTGCGTCAAAAATGTACATGGGTCAGTTCCGAAGCACCGCTCATCGCTCTTGGTATTGGAGCGGTCAACTGGCAAGTCTGTCTGCATCGATCACGAATCCAGTACCGTTTGAATCACGGATATATCCGTCCTACCCAAACTTCCTTCGACGAGGCTCCTCGAGAACTCGACCTTCAATTTTGAAGAAGCTCAGCGAACAAACAGGAATGAGCAACGCAGCATTACGAGACGAAATTCTACCTCTGTTAACTGCAATGCTGAAGGATTCACCCGTGCTTGGGGATTCCCAAGACTACGCTCTATCGTTCAAATTTGGATTTACCAGCGAAGAACATGCTTCACTTGCGGGACTTCCCCTTACCCGCAGGGCGACAAAGAAAATGATGGTCGAGTACGATGAAGCATACGAACAACTTCTGAACAGTAAGGAGTTTCAACCACTTGTGACTGAACCGGAACTCGAAGTTGAAATCAAAGAACCAAAGGATGGGGACACTGACGATTCAACATCGCAGCCGGGCCAGATGAAATTATTTTGAATCGTCCTTTGAGTTTCGTTCTTCTTTCTCTTCAATGAGCCGTCGGAACAGTGCAATTGCAGATCGATCAGAATGAATCCGCTTTTCTCTTCTCCACGTTCGGGGGTGCAACAGGATAACTGCAGTAAGTAATTCAAGACGACCAAACCACATCAAAACCGAAGTAAAAATGAGTGCACCGGAATTCATACTTTCCCATGTCTCGGATGGGCCGTAATCACCGAGAGTAGGCCCTGTGTTCCCCAGCGATGAAGCGACGACCATTGTGACGCTTTCAAAAGAATCATTTGGCATAAAAATGGCCAAAACCAAACTTGAGATGAAGAAGAGGCCAACCCAAACAAACAGCATACCTACAATAAGTCCAATTTGGTTTTGTTCGATAACTTCACCATTCATTCGGATTTGTTCGACTTTTCGAGGTTGTGCAATTCGAACAAGTTCACGCATTGCAACTTTGAAAGCGAGATTAATCCGTAGTAACTTCAAACCGCCACTAGTCGAACCTGCACTTGCTCCGACAACCATCAAGATGAAGAGAATTAAGTGACCGACCAATGGCCAAGAACCGTCCATGTAGTCACTCGATGTGTAACCTGTGGATGTCGCAAAAGATACGACTTGAAACAAACCATCTCTAAATGCTCTCGTGATTGAATATCCGGAAGCAATGAGTGCGATGAAAATTGCGGATGCTGCAACCAGCACATATGCCAAGTAATTACGAAACTCCTCATCACCGAAGGCGCGTTTGTACTCACCCTCACGAATAAACCAAAGCAGAGTGAAATTAACTCCTGCAAGGAACATGAAGAGAATGATGATTGATTCGACGAGGAAAGAATCGTAAAATCCAATACTCGAATCACGGGTCGAAAAACCACCCGATGGCATTGTAGTCAATGCGTGATTCACAGAATCAAATAGATCCATTGCACCCGTAAAGTAAAGCAGTGAAAACTCCAAGAGTGTTAGGAAAAGGTACAGGCCCCACAAAGCGAACGCTGTTTGTTTTAATTTTGGACGAAGTCGTGAAAGAGAAGGGCCTGTCAATTCCGCTCGTGCAAGTGCCATTCCACCACCAATAACGCGAGACAAAATCATCATACCCAGCATAATAATACCCATGCCCCCGAACCACTGCGTTAATGATCGCCAAATAAGCAAGCCTCGAGGCTGGGCATAAATACAATCAGGAGTAACTCCAGGTGTACAATTTGGGCTCATACTGTGAGATATAATCGTCGCACCAGTTGTAGTGAAGCCGGACATCGATTCAAACCATGAGTTCACTGCACCGCGAAGAATGTCAACCATCAATGCATCTGGCGTAAATGGGCCGACAAACATCCCACCAAGCCAAAATGGAAGTGCACCAATCAGTACTGCGATGGGCCAAACAAGAGCCACTGCAGCAAATGCTTCACGGTCCCGAAGACGCTCTGTCGTGTCGGTTCGTGTCCCTAGACTAAGCATGAGCGTACCGAGTAATGTGGATAGACCAGCCGGTATCGCAAAAGAATACACTGCTAATTGCCAATCGTCAAGCCAAACCGTCAGCAATCCGCACAGAACCAGGGGCAGAGTCAGCGCAATAAGCGTCCAACCAAGTATAAGGTTCAGTACATCGAAACGCATAATTACACCTTGAACCGTTTTTCGAGGTCAACGACCCGTTCAGGACTGCAGAAGATGATCAATCGGTCATCTACCAACAAAGTTTTGTCCGGAGAGGGTCGGAGTGATTCCCAAATACCGTTCGTATTTTGACGTTGTATGAAAGCAATTCTCATCCATTCTGGGAAGGATGCTTCAAGAATCCGCTTTCCAGCGAATCGGGCTTGTTCGGCAACAAGCATACTCACGCCAATGATGTTTGGAATATTCGATAATATTGCGTAACCACCAGCAGTTTTTGTGTGTATTTGAGCGAGCATGTTATCCACTGCAACTCGCTTTCGATCGACAGCAAACGTAATCCCCATTCGCTGAGTTACTTTCACCAAATCAGCATCATACAGCAAGAGGCCTGTCCTTTGAACTCCCATGTCACTGGCAAGTAAAGCCGCAGCGATACTCGCAAGGTCATCTTCAAGTGCTGCGATGGCAATGTGATGTTCAGAGATGCTAATTTCGGTGAGAATATCACGGTCGAGATGATCACCATGAATAACTTCGAGATTCGGATGCGAACCGATTTGCATTCCAGATAATGCGTTTGCCACCTGAAGGTCACGTTCAATTACAGTCACTGAGGCTCCCGAATCGAGCCAGTCTGCGGCAACACGTTGACCGATTGTATTGGCTCCGATAACAGCAACACGCGGCTGTGCTGGGAAATCTGTAGGCTCGTGGCCAAAGATGCCGAGAATTCGATTGAAACTCGAAAGGCCCGTAGTCGCAACAGCGATTCGGTCGTTTGGCATCAGCATGAAGTCGCCATCAGGGACGAGACTTTTCTCACCTTCACGCTTTAATCCGACAATAAGAGGCATTCCACCTTCGATTTTTTGTGAAGCCTCTCCTAATTTTTGGAAGACAACTTGTGCGGCATTTGCAGTTACGTCCAATTCTATGATGAACGCATCATGGCCAAATGGAACGACTTCCTCAATTGCAGAAGAACGTAAACCTGAGTGAAGCCGTCGTATAGCTCCTTCAAGTGGATTCACCACATGGTTCACTTTTGCCCATGCCTGAAGTTTTCCATCGTTTTGCTCGTTAATGTAGTTCATGTTTCGAACTCGGCAGATGGAGAGTAAAGGCTTGGCCTTCGGACCAGCAAGCTCGCTGTGAGCGTGTTCAGCAAGTGCACAAGCAAGTAAGTTACGCTCATCGGAATCAGTAGCGGCCACAAAAACCGATGCCTCCCCAATGCCTGCTTCGTAGAGTTTGTCCCGGGTCGTCAAATCACCATGGATTACAAGTACATCGAGATTTTGAGCGTTCTTGACTGCTCGAGAATCTGAGTCAACAAGGACAACATCCATGTCTTCAGCCCGTAATGCGCGAGCCATGTCTGTGCCCACTCTTCCTGCGCCACCAATAATAATTCGCATGGTATCACCCAAGGTCCTCTTCTAGTATTTTCACCTGATATTTACCGCCAATGAGGTCGACTTCCCCGAGCGTGGTGTACAAAGGCGGCGTTCGAACAGTACCGGTTGACTTTGAAAATTGCCCTGGCGAATAATAATTGCTGAGTAATGTACCAGTGCTGTCGGGTTGCTCAATCCAAGAAATGAATGCATTCGGTGTATGAAGGAGCCATTTGTTATTGACAACATCGACGGATGCATCGACAAAGCAGGAATTGAGGGAAATATCTCTCGATTCACACCACGAATCACTCATTGGAAGTTGAATGTAACCCCACCCGTGGCCTTCCCATACGTTGTATTCCATATCTGCTAATGCACCGAATACATACCATCCAGGTATGTTCTTAACTCTCAAAAGAGAAAGGAAGGCGTTGGTTTGCTCGTCACAATCTCCGGTCTTTGCTTCAAGACATTCTGGGCCACTACGTGCGGTCAATGGAGCGTTTTTATCGTACGACACATGTTCATGAAGGTAATCAAACGCTGCCCTTGAATATGCGTAGGCATTATCCTTTTGATTTTCAGGAAGACCTGCACTGATAAGTTCTGCAGTTTGAGTCACCTGTTCATGTTGAGAGTTAATGGCGTACCCACGGTAGACGCCATCGTTGTCAACGCCACGGTCAAACCAAGTCCCATCTGTGAAGTCACGGGACTTATGTCCGTCGTTTCGAGACAACAAGTCTTCAAATGTTCCGCTGTTCTCTAAGTTAATTCCACCATCGATCCCAGCAATGCGTGAATCCACTCTTGAAGACTTGTCCCACCAAGAATATGAGGTGCTTTTGACAGTTGCTTGGAAGGAAACAACCGCCTTTTCACCAGGGTCCAAGTTCAATTCAAACTTAACACACTGTGAAACCCTACACGATTGATTATCGCTCGAGTCGAATCCAGGCCACCAAACATGATGACCTTTCGATGTCGTAATGCGGTCAGCGTATGACAAGGTAGAACCGTTAATCGGTATTTCTATGAAATCGTCTACAACCTGATCATTCGATTTTAGCACCACATTCACTGCGATTAATTCCTGTAGAGTTTCAGTGGGGCGGGGGGAGTCGCCGTTTGTATATTTGAAATCTGAACTCTCTCCAACGAGGGATTCGACATCCAAAGGAATCAGAATGTCTTCATACGCCCACCCTCGTTGAGCAGCATTGGTAAACTCAACGGTTCTGTCAAGCGTGAAAACCGCTTCATTTGGATAGATGTGAAACTCTGCGGGAAGAAGCATAATGTATTCTTTGAGGCCAGGTGCCCATTTTTCAAACACATTTTCTCTAACTTGCGGAGCCAACATGATGAACGTAACCAAAACCAGTAAAACCAGATGACGTGTCTTGTTTCTACGGTTCTTCATGATATCGACCCGACGGCCAGTGTGTGTTTGAACGACACCACCAGCGGTCGGACTTTTGGTCATTTTGTACGTCGTGTCGAGGCTACCCTTGTGGAATTGCTGCTCCATTGCGAACTTGTTCGAACGGATATTAGCTAGAATCCTGCCACATGAATAGCAAATCGTGTCACCCGTGTAGGTTACACTCTGGCAGTAGGGACAGGTACCCATGATTGTTGGTTTAGCCGACGTTGTATAACGCTTGTGTGCGGAAAACCCCGACAACGCTTATTTGCAATGGAACAGGGAAATATGTAAAAATGAAGAGCAATGTCCTAAGTGAGTATATATTCACATTGGTGCATCCGCATCCGCTTCGCCGATAACTTGCGATATATCGCCTTGTTCCTTGCTGGATTGGGCATCTCGAGCGTTTCGAGCCCAAATCTTTCGCAAGCGTTTCTTCCCTTCCTTAGGAATCGATTCCCAAATCCAAGATTCTGAATAACGGTTGAAAACAAGTGCGGCTGGGATGATAAAGATCCAAGCAGATACGTTGACCAAGGCAAATGCGAACATCACGACATAGGCACATCTCCAAAACGCACCTCGAAGGACCGCTCCCCAACGCCGCCCATGGAGCATGAGGTGCCCTTGGAACGAACAAATCAGTGCCTCACATCGAGGCCCAAATAATGCCAAACAAAGAACGGTCACCAAGAGACGAGCGCTAAAATCCGCAGATTGAAGGGTCACCAGTATCAACACCATGGCCATCATTCCTCCGATAGCAAGACCCAATGCCCAACCACTTGTCGTCTGGGAACTTCCCTTGCGCACCCGGTCTCTACGGAGCAAAAGATGGACTGCAACCGATGCAAGCAGGCATAAAATAAGGAGATTAAGTGGGTTGACAACCGCAGCTTGTTCGTCAACAAGTAACTGGTCAATATAGGGGACGACAATAAAATTGTGCGTCATGGAACCGTAAAACCCGCCGACTAGGATACCCCAAAAAACATTGCTCCATGCGGTTGGAAGGTCATAAAACCCCGAATAGCGAGTCATCACACCGCGCCAGCCAAGCGTCATGCCTACCAATGCCGACACGCTGGCCATTTGGAACAACAAGAAGTCCGAGGCCATAACCGGTGGGTTGCGTTTTCATTCATCAAGTCGTTGCATCATTGAGACGTAGGCGTTGGATTCAAGGACTACCTCACATTGGAGAAGTTATGGCACGACTTTTATTGTTTGGCGGAAAAGGTGGAGTTGGTAAAACGACAACTTCCGCAGCTACGGCGGTCTGGCTTGCCGATTCAGGATTTCGAGTACTCCTTGTTTCAAGCGATCCTGCGCACTCCACATCTGATTCTTTGGGTGTACAAATAGGTTCTGAACCAACTCCAGTCGAAGGTGTGGACGGGCTATTTGGTTTGGAAATGGATCCCGAATCGAAAATTTCTGCCGTCTTGCCAAAACTTGGAGAGATGATGAACGGTATGGGATCCAGTGGAGGAATGGGTGGCCTTGGAAGTTTGAGCATGATGCTTGACCCTAACGCCAAGCAGGAAATGGAGGAAATGCGCTCAGAAGTCAAAGCCTCGGACATGGTTATTCCCGGACTGGATGAAGCGCTGGCCTTTGATGAGTTGCTGAGGCATGTTGAGAACCCATCTTGGGATGTCATCGTGTTCGATACTGCGCCGACTGGTCACACACTTCGCTTCCTCTCACTCCCCGAGTTAATCGAAAACTGGTCGGACAAAATTATTCGAATGATGCGTGTATCCGGAGGCCTTCGATCGATGCTGTTTGGACGCAAGGAAAGCGATTCAATGAAGGAGGAGCTAGAACGGTTTCGACGACGCGTGTTGCATGTACGCAGAGTTCTTTCAAATCCAGATATCACCTCATTCACACTCGTGACAATTCCTGAACGTATGGGCATTAATGAAACATTGAGAGCGCATCAATCGCTTTGCGAATATGAACTGCCAGTACCAAATTGCCTTGTCAACCGAGTAACTCCTGAATTTGAGCATCCATTTTTGATGAACCGACGCCAATCTGAACTCGCTCGAATTGATGAACTGAGTTCACAATTGGAGACGGTGGATATTGCTACAATGGAACTGCTTGATGACGAAGTGGTAGGACTCGAACAGTTACGCAACGTCGGTAAGCGGTTGTACGGTGAAGTCAAACAACTCGATGATTCACTCGGCCCTCATCGGATTGGCAGCGAACTTGAACATTCAATTCACCGAGGCATGAAGCGTGAAATTCTTGACGACATCGAACGAATCTACCTTCATTACCCCGGCATCAACAGGGACGAACTGTCGCTTCGTAGTAACGAAGGAATCCTCTATGTCGGGCTCAACGGACGAGAACGAGAAGTCGAGACATCCATACCAACCAAGGCAAGTCAAGTTAAAGCCAAACTTGAGAACGATGTTTTGCAACTTGACATTCCGCTTTCACAGAGCGAGAACTCATCTTGATTGATGGGTGGGTTGAAATGTGATAGCCGTTACGGAAACACATGGCACTCGAAGGCCTTTCCAGAGGTATTTTTCGTTCTATCGGGTTGCTCAAGAATAAACGCAAGTTGGATGAGGAAGAACTTCGAGAAATGACTCGAAGCCTAAGACGTGCGTTACAAGAGGCTGACTTCAACGTCCGACAAACCAAAGACCTTGTCGAAAAACTTGAAGCAAGGTTGCGAGAAGAAGAACCTCGTCCTGGACTGACACTGCAAACGCATGCAATGAACATCCTCTATACTGAATTGGTGCGAATGCTTGGACCCGCTCATAAATTTCAACCGCACGGAGCTACGCTTCTACTTGTCGGACTCTACGGTCAAGGTAAAACGACGACAACTGCCAAACTTGCTGAATGGTACAGAAGAAAACACGGGCTTCGAGTCGCTGTAATCGAGGCTGACGTCCACCGGCCCGGTGCTTACGCTCAATTGTCACAACTCTTGGAGGATTCCACTGTACAGGTCTACGGCGAGCCAGAGACCAAAGATGCACCCACAATTGTTCGAAACGGACTTGCAGCCTGTGCTGCTGCCGACCTGGTCATCGTCGATACTGCCGGACGCCATCAACTCGACCAAGAATTGGTCGACGAACTTGAACAGATTTCATCGATTACCCGTGCCAGCGAACGATGGCTGGTGATTGACGCTCAAGTAGGTCAGGCTGCTGGCCCTGTTGCTGCATCGTTCCACACGCTTGCCGGAGTTACCGGTATTGTCATCACAAAACTCGATGGTACTGCCCGTGGCGGTGGTGCGCTTTCTGCCGTCGCTGCCACCGGTGCACCAATTGTTCACATCGGAACTGGAGAAAATGTCCCGGATTTGGAAAAGTTTGAGTCCGATCGATTTATTTCACGACTACTTGGAATGGGAGACATCCAGGGTCTCATTGATTTGGCTCCTGAAGACATGGATGAAGAAGAAGCCATGCGCCTTACACAACGGCTAATGAGCGGCCGATTCACACTAAATGACATGTACAAACAAATGGAGATGATGTCGAAAGTCGGAACCATTGACAAACTCATGTCGTTCCTGCCGGGTAATATGCTCGGTGGAATGGGTGCTATGTCGAAAGGTCAAAAAGAAGCCATGCAAGGAAACCTTGACCGCTACCGAACCATCATGGACAGTATGACTGCATGGGAGAAGAACGAACCTGCCAAGATAAAGGCTGACCGAATACGAAGAGTTGCTCGAGGTGCTGGAGTTCGTGAAAAGGATGTTCGAGAACTCATCGCTCAATGGAACCGCTCTCGAAAGATGATGAAGGGCATGGGCGGCAACAGAAAGTTGAACAAGCAAATGCGTAAGATGATGAAAGAAGGAGATATGGATATTGACCCTTCATCATTCGGAATGTAGTCCCAACCCCTTTTAGTCGCCACCTCTTAGTGAACTCGTGCGCAGACATGTACTCGTCCTTGTGGCCCTGTTGGTGCTCCAGAGCACTGCAGGGATGGCATCTGCGCACGGCAGAGCAACCTCAACCGAACTCTCAACAGAAAAATACGATTGGCTTTCAAACGAAACAGTAGAAATCAATGTCGAAATTTCCAACGCTCCATACAGTACCACATTGAGTGGGAAATGGATATTGTACGATGAGAATAATGCAGTTGTCAAGGCAGGAAACCATTCCTTTTCGGCAACCGGCACCGTAACAAGTTTTGTCATACCCCTGAACCAGTTCTACAACGGTGCTCATTTCTACACCATCCAAATTGAGATAATTGGCTCATCTCAATCGGTTCTATCAACTGCTGAGCATTCTTTTACGGTGTTTGAAAACACGCTCTTCCCTTCAATATCCAATCTGATTGCGTTTGGAGATTCTCTTAGCGATATGGGAAATGGTAAGAATTCTATTTTGAATGTACCCGATGTTCCGCCTTACTGGCAAGGTCGATTCTCCAACGGCAAAGTCTGGTTGGAGTATGCCTCTGATGCGTACGGTGTCACAACAACAATCGGATCAGGAACTGCTGCCGGAGATAACCGTGCATTTGGTGGCTCACAAACAGGCCAAGGCTATTCTTACCTCCTGTTGCCAAATGTTGGCACTCAAATCACGAACTATCTCGGTAACGTACAAGCAAACATCCCTCAATCAACCGTTGTTTCACTGTGGTCAGGAGGAAACGATTTCCTCTATGGCACTGCAAATGCGGACACGATAGCGACGAATATGGAATCGCACATTCGACAGTTGGAAGGTGCAGGTGCAACCGAATTTATCATCCCAAATTTACCACCCCTCGAAAAGACACCTGAGATTATGAGTCGAAGTCAAAACCAGCAAAACACGATTGCTGCGGAAGTTGTATCATACAATCAAAAATTGTCAACATTAGCGACTGACCTTCGTGCAGAATTAGGAATTACCATTCACTTCATCGATGCATGGAGTATTTTCAATCAAATCCTTGTCAACAATGAAGCTCTTGGGATTACCAATACTCAAGACGCAGCCTGCTCTGGCGGTGTCTCATTATTGCCTCTACCGATATGCAGCAGTGGAGACACCGTTGTATCCAATGTCGATGAGTACCTGTTTTTCGACAAAGCACATCCAACTCGGGTCATGCACCGATTCATTGGAAGATATGCCATTGAAGAAATAGGTGAGCCGGACACAGACGGTGATGGAGTCATCAATCTGTACGACACATGCGATTGGACGGAATCTGGAGCACCCACCAACATCACAGGATGCTCATGGATTCAACAAGATGACGACAACGACGGAGTGAACAACCTCGACGATGAATGCCCGAACACATTATCCGGTGCTCAAACCAATGATACTGGGTGTTCCGCCGAACAACGCGACTCAGACGGCGATGGAATAAACGATGCCAGTGATCCATGTCCCTTTTCTCCATCACTCATCGACCACGATAACGACGGTTGCAGTGACAGTGAAGATATGGACGATGATAACGACGGCTATCCCGATACAGAGGATCAATGTCCACGAGGAATGAAGGGTTCACATGAGTTCGACCTGGATACCGATGGATGCCACGATATGGAAGACGACGACATCGATGGAGATGGGCTATCTAACGACGATGAGGTGATTGCTGGAACCGATAAGCGAGACAGAGATTCAGACGACGATTTTGTCATCGATGGGGAGGATCCTTTTCCAACTGATGGCAGTGAATGGGCAGATTCAGACGGTGATGGTTGTGGAGACAATTCAGACCTGTTTCCACTTGATTCACTCGATTGTTACGATGTAGATGAAGACGGTTACGGAGACAATGCCGATGCATTCCCACTCGATTCGAGTGAATGGTTTGACTTTGATTCAGATGGAATTGGAGATAATGCAGATATCTGTCCGCTCGAAGAAGGTTATGCGCACACACCACTCGGATGCATCGATACAGACGGTGATGGATACGGCGACAGAGTCGATGCGTTTCCACTCGACATCAACGAGTGGAACGATTCTGACGCTGATGGAGTGGGTGACAATACCGACGTGTTTCCAAACGACGCCAGCGACTGGAATGACAATGATAACGACACATATGGAGACAACAGAGACGTATTCCCCTACGATTCCAGTGAATGGAACGATACCGACCTCGATGGTGTTGGCGATAATGCCGATGCATTTCCAAACGACGGTACAGAATGGTCGGATTCGGATGCAGACGGATGTGGAGATAACATCGATGTGTGGCCGAACAATCCGAATGAGTGCTTCGACCAGGACTTTGACGGAATAGGAGATAACGAGGATGCTTTTCCTTTCAGCGCCTATGAATGGCTCGATTCTGACGGTGATGGCCTAGGCGATAATGCGGATGTATTCCCCTTCGATGCGAACGGTAAGTACGACTCAGACGGTGACGGAATCGCAAATGCTCTTGATCCGTTTCCAAACCATGCGAGATACGACTCATGGTTCGATATCGTTTGGCGAGCCGTGGCACTAATCGCACTTATCGCCGGGGGAGTTCTTGCCCTCCAGCGCCGTAGCATCCCTGATGATATTGATCAGAGTGATTACGAAGCTCAGACAATGCAGCATATGGAGGCACTGGCAACTCAAAGGCCTACATCTGCACCATCGTTTGACGCATTCGAACAAAAACAGTGACTTATTCTTCCTCATACTTGGAAGCAAGATGTTTACTCACCAAGGAGGAACTGCAGTATGGGCACGTGTCCTTTGAGCTCAGCAAGTCAGGGCGTATCGCTAGAATCGCCATACAGTGAGGGCATGCTGCGAGCATTTCACCGGGTTCCAGTTCAATTTGCTGAAAGTTCTCTGAACGACCAAAATAAGCACTTTTGTAAGCGGGGTGAAAATGAGATAAAGAACGGCGAGCGGAGCCAAAGGTTGCCCAGGTGAACAAGAATATCCACAAGAGAAAACTCATGCTACCCGTAATAAATCCGTACAGTGACATTAATGCATTGATACCAAAGAATCCACCAGCAAGCCCAATGATGGCTGCTCCAGGCCAATAGGCCACAGACGAGCGGCGACGGTATGCAAGACAGACTGCGATGAGAATTCCTGCAAGTATTCCAATTGCGATGCTGGACATGCCGTCCGGCAAATAGGTAGCAAATTGCGAGCCGATAAACAGCAGAACAAGACTGTCGATGAAGAGTACAAATGTGATTCCTCGATGCAGCCGAAGGTGTGGATTGGTATTGTCAACCATTTGATAAGGCCGCATGCCAGCGATGACCATCTCATCACCACGGTCAGCCATGTACTTCCCAATGCCCCATTGCGTTTGAATCATTGCTCGGAAAAAACATACTTTGCCCAATGGAAGAAGTCATGATGGTTGCCATACTGGCATGCACATGGCGATACGCGATACCGATGTCGAAATGCGGGGCGAGAGCCTCGCAGGTCGTACCATTCTCCTCGGTGTTTCGGGAGGAATTGCTGCGGTTGATACGGTGCGTCTGGGCCGTGAATTGCGTCGTCACGGGGCTGAAGTTCGCGTCGCTTTGACTCATTCAGCTCAGCGCATCATCACCCCTCTTGCTGTCGAATGGGCGACCCAGGGTGAAGTGATTACCGACTGGGATGGAAACATGGAAGTGCTGAATCAGGTTGATGGAGTACTGGTTGCACCGGCCACCCGTGACACCATGGCGAGTTTTGTCCACGGTTTACAACATGGCCCATTGATGATGGCACTCAGTGTTGCACGTAGCCGGAATTGCCCGGTTATGATGGTTCCGAGCATGCACATGGATTTAGCAAAGGACCCAGTTACAGATGACATCGTCCATGAAGTTCGAAAGCATGGGATATCAGTGCTTTGGGGCGAAAAGGAAGAAGGGAAAAGAAAGACGCCTCATCATGAAGAAATTGTAGCAAGATTTGCTCACCACATGAACAAGGACAAACCCGGTCGAAAAGACGTCGTCATCACCTTGGGTTCAACCCGTTCAGCCATTGATGACATTCGATTTGTTCAGAACACAAGTTCGGGTGCAACTGGATTTGCACTCGCAGACGATCTTTATCGCCACGGTCACGATGTGACTTGCGTTGCCGGCATAACCAGTAAAGCTGCTCCGAGGTGGTTACCGCTGATTCTTAAAACACCTGAACCAGATCAAATGTTGAAGGAATTGAAAGTACTCGCTAAAGACGACATTCACGCTTGGATACATACCGCTGCGGTATTGGACTACCTGGTTTCGAACCCAGCAGAAGGGAAACTAGCCAGCCAGCAAGGTTCACTCAACATCGAATTGATTGAAGGTGAAAAGCACATTGAAACCCTACGTGACGCTTGCGAAGGCGCTGTCCGAATCGGCTTCAAGTTGGAATCAGGAATCAAGCAAAAAGATCTGATTTACCGTGCTTCAGCGCAAATCGAAAAGGCCGGTATGACAGCTGTTGTCGCAAATCGACTTGAAGACCTTGGTAAGGCTGACAAGCCACGCGGATACCTTGTAGATTCACTTGGAAGCCACTTCATTCTTGAAAATCAGCAAAAAATGTGTGAAGCAATTCGCACCTTCGTTGAACGTGGCGCCTGAGGTGAAATCAATGCGAAGATTTGCGCTCATCGGACATCGTGCAATGTCACAGGGTAAACTCCCACTCAATGACATGGCCGGTGGTGCTGGACGAATGGATGTGCTGGTGCGTGCTTTGATGGCTGCAATGCTGACCAGTCACGGCATACGCCACGACACTGAAGTCGTTCTGCACTTAATGGGAGGGACTGGGCCGAGCCGTCGAATCAAATTTGTTGGTTCGCTGCTCAAAGGCGTTCACGCTGAAGAACGAGCGGTTGGCGGACAAATTGGCAAAGTTCTGAAACTCCCTATTCCGGCTCGCGGACAATGGGTTGAACGTTCCTCAGGCATTTTTGACGGTGGAGGAGACATCAACCACACTCTAGCGGAGTGGTCGGAAACAACAGTCATCTGCCTTGATGCAAATGCCCCACGCCTATGGTTGAAAGATCAAGCAATTCCTACCAAGAGTCAACCCCTATCGAACTATTCAGGTGAGCATGGTGATTTTTCCATCAATGGAATCGACATTGGATTCGTTGTCAGCGACGACAAGCCACTTCCAGAAGACATCCCTTCTGACAAGATGCTCCAACGATCTCTTGGGGACGTATGGTTGCAAGGACACATGGCCATTGGAATTTGCCATTTCCTGCTCGATGAGGGTGTGCATCTCAATCTCGTTCAGTCGTAAAGCCACGCAGGATATCCACCTTCGCAGGATTCTAAAGTCCAGGTGAGAAGTCTATCGTCCAAAGCAAGAGGATGGGTTTGAGGCCATACTGGCAGGCACGAAACACTCGCCTTGCCTTCTTCGACGACATCGCAATCGCTCTGAGCAACAGGCGAGTGGTCGATTGATGATGCACCGATGGTAAATGTAGCCGCTTCATCCCCATCTATAGAATTGAAAGTGATAGCGTCACGGTACCATCGCATGCCGAGACGGGTTGTGGTCACTTGTCCGTTCCAATTCGGAGGTACGTTGAGATTCAACATGAGTTCACCTTGTTGGAAAGCAGTTCGTAGGGCTGCCTTAGGATCAGCTTCCCACGCTGGATTTTCTGGAATAATCGGCCAACGCGACAAATGCGTTGCAGACAAATCGACTGAGGGTCGACGAAGGTTGACCGGTTCAATCGGAAGAACCCCGAGAACCACTTCGATGAGTTCTACGGTTGCCTTAATCGAGGATTCCATGCCTTCTGGATCAAACGATGTGAATGAAGATGCAATTGCAGGCATGCCATACAGTCCCGCCTCGCGTGCAGCCCCCATGGTGCCGCTATGGTACGAATCCTGCGACATATTCGGTCCAAGATTGACTCCTGACACGACCAATCGAGGGTGAATACCAGGTACAGCATGTTCAAGTCCACCGTCGAGTGCAACAATCATTGTATCGCAAGGAGTGCCTTCAAGTTCATACAATCTGGTCTCAGCACGTGATGAATCAAGACCCCACTCAGTATTCAGATCATTACGATTACGAAGTTCCATTGGCGTTCCGAGGTTAATTCTCATTCCTGCAGCAGAGTTGTTCGCATGCGGAGCGAATGCTACGAGGTTGTGGCCTGCAGCGTTGAGAGCTTGTACGAGAAGTCGAAAACCTGGCGCTTCAATACCGTCATCATTGGTGAGCAATATCCAACCTGTATCTTCCGACATAAAATCCCCTTAATCCAATCCCGGCGTCGGGTGTGTTTGAGTGTTCGTATTCTCTACTTCAACACCTCCGTAAATTACCATAAGCACTCCTAGCACCAAAATCGGCCCACCAACCCACGTCCAACGGCCCGGAACACCTGCGTCAAAGAAGGCCCAACCAATCAGCGAGCCAAGAACCGGTTCAAGTGTGACACTCGTTGAAATGACGAGCGGAGATATGTATCGCAAGCAGGTATTGAGGCCGGTGTGACCAAGTAAACCCGCAATAAGTGCCAACGCCAAAAACCATGGGAAAAATTCAGCATCTGTCCAACCCGATATTCCAAATTTCGAAAAGTCAGGTTCCATAATCCATGAAGCAGGCAACAACAGGATCGATGCAAATAGGGTTACGGGGAAAGCGTAGAGAAAAATCGGCATCCATTCCCTCAAAATTCGTCCACTCACGATGTAGCCAACGACAAACACTGCACCCAAAAACGCAAGCGAATCACCCCACAGCGTCACGGTGTGACCGCCCTGTTGAGAGCCTTGGTCAAGAAGCGTTACTGCAGCCCCAGAAAATCCAATCAGTGCCCCCAAAACTTCCAAACGTGAAGGTTGCCGAAAGCCGATGTAAAGCATACTGAGAACGCCCATACCAACGATGATAATGAGTGGATGTGCGGTGACGAACAGCAAGGAATGCGTCAATGAGGTTGCATCAAGACTGGCCACCCATGCTCCAAAGTGAAGGGCGAGGGCAAAACTGCTCAGTGTTAGAATCAAGAGCGTATTCCTCTCGAACATTTTTTTCTTCGTCACCTGATCTTGCTGCTGCCATTGATAGATGAAAAAAGGAAAAAGCACAATCGAAGTCAATTGCAGTCGCCACGATGCCCGCAACAAGGGAGGAACAGCATCAACATGCTGGAATAAGGCGCCTGCGCTTGAAACACCACAAACTGCAGCAACCAACAACCCCCATACCCAAACGGGGGTCTTGGGAGAGGACGTCATACATCTCACGCTCAGTTCTCAAGAACGGCATCGACGCTTTCCCCGCCGATGACTCCAGCCCGCTTGAACAGGTAGTAAATACCGCCACCAATTGCAAGATTGAGGCCGATGAATCCAATCATTCGGCCAATGTACCATTGGGTGGATGAAGCGAATCCTTCGATTCCAAAGAATGTACCAGTTTCATTGTCAGGCGTGGAAATCCACAAGGAGTCAATAAACGAGAGAATACTTGACTCAGTACCAAAGAACGCTTCTCCTGTAAGTAGACCCGCCGCAACCATGAAAGTGCTGAGGAGGATTAATGCTCGCTGCTTTTCCGCAGCTGTAGCACCATCTTTCTCTTTGATAGCTTCAATTTTCGGCGTAAGTCGCTTTTCTTCCCACTTATCACGAGAATAACCGCCGATGAGCATCGGCAGTGTGTGTGGTACATCGAGATACATTCCGAGTCCGAATGAAGTGCCCATACCAGTTCCCCATTCAACAAACATCCCGAGCAGGAATCCGAGCCCGAGTAGAACCAAATCACCTTCACGCTCAGCAAAAATCACTGAGAATGTTGCGAACGCATTTGCTTGCGGAGCCATCAAATCGATGGTCCCATCTGCTAATTGCTTGGAGAGGAAAATCGCAACACCTGCGCCGATAATAGCGCCAGGAATGACTCCCATGATGTTCCCTTTCGAGATATGGTACGGTCGGTTTCCGATGTAGAGACTGTTTTTGTAATCGCCGATGACGGTACCAGACATAGAAATCGCAGAGCCAAAAACAGTGGTACCGACAAGACCGAGAAGAACGGCGTCTTGTGTGTTTAGTTGCAACAGGTCTTGAGCGTTCAAGAACACACCAAGCAGCATCAAAAGAACGATGAATGAGGTGCCAGAAACGGGTTCGATTCCTGTTTCACCCATCACACGGACTGCAATTGCTCCAAGCAGGAAGGTCGTGAGAATAAGCACGGTGGCAAAAACCAGTGAAGCGAGTACAGAGAAACCTCCAACCGTGAAAATCAAAATCATAGAAAGGAAAGTAATTCCCATGAAAATCGGTATGTGCTTGAGTGGCCATTCGTACCATCCCTTTCCTTCCATGTACTCTTGACTGCCTTCGCCCTTGAGTGCAGAACCAATGTCGCCGAAAATGTTCACAAAGGTCTTCCACATTTTTGCAAGTCCAAACATTCCACCGCCAACAATCGAACCGATCGCAATGGTACGAACGGATTTCGAGAAAGCAATCATTTGCAGCGAGGCAGAACCTCCGGCAGCATAGTCTTGAATCGGAATACTTGATTGGAGCGACGCATCATAAATTGGGAAGTTGAAGAAAACAACGGCTGGGACCAAGAAGAACCAACCCACAAGTGTACCGAGATTAACGAGGAACGCAACTCGTGTCTTCATGAACCATCCGATAGCGAACATGGATGGAGTCAAAGCCACACCAATGTAGGTGTAGGCAAATGGGTTCCAAGCTGTACCTTCTGACCATTCGGTGTAGTTGAGAGATGCTCCGGTCGCTTCATCGATTCCACTCGGCTGGTGGATTTTACCTTTGGAATAAAAAGTGGCCAAACCATATTCACCAATGTGGCCTTTTTCAGCCAAGAAGTCAAGCAATGCCCACTTCTTCCCGTTCATCCAAACCAGAGGATATTCGACGAGGAACAACGCTCCCATGGTAATGGTTGTCCACCATCCAATGGTCTTCAATGAATCACGTGCATGTTCTACAGCACCGGTATTGACATCTGAAGCGATGTCGAGCATCTTGAGTGTGGCCTCAAAACCGGGGAGAGGGAGCGGGTCCTCGACCAACCAAACTCTCCGAAAAATGATGAAATACATGATTCCAAGAAAACCAGCAAACATACTGGCTACAATACCAACGAAGGCCAGATTAAACGTATCAGCATTCGTGATGAGTGGTCCATCTGCTAAGAAGTACTTCGGATCGGAAGCCAGCAAAAAGATTGCAGGGAAAGTGAAAATGAATCCGGTCGAAGCGTGGGTCGCACCCGTGGTGGCAGAGGTGGCGATATTAACTTCAGATGGCGACCATTTGAGAGCCATACCCAAAAGATAGGCGATGTACCATGCTGCAGAAATAGCGAGACCAAGTTTGAGACCGATATAGGCCGTGACTCCGGAGAACACTGCCCCGATTGCGATTCCGTAGAACACCTTAGCTGTACTCCAGTGAGACACTTCGAACGATTCTTCGAGGTTCTTTTCTTCGAGATACTGTTCGAGAACACCCGTGTTTAGGTTGTTGTACATGTCATCGTCAAGCCATGTCAAAGTACCCTTTTCGATGGCCTTGAGACCTTGTGGGGTGACTGGTTGGCGGTATGCAGATTTTTCGACACCCAAATAGAACACATCCTCGATACGCTACGCGTACATGCTGAGGTAAAGGAATCCGCTTGAATAGGTTGCTGTCCTCTGTGATAGAATTGAGCACTGTTTGAACTCAAGAGTCATTGCGGGCTGAAGAGGAACGAATCAGTTTGGCAGGGAGTCCACCCCATACCTCTCCTGCTGGAATTGTGCGATATTTTGGAATCAATGCCTCGCTTGCAACCACTGCGTCTGCACCAACAGTGACTCCTGGCTGAACAATAGCTCCCGTTCCGACTAAAGAGCCCCTGTGCATGTGAATCGGTGCGAAAACCATCTGTCCTTTCTCGACCAAATGGCCATTGAATGTAGCTCCTCCGCCGATGACGCAATCATCGTCGATACGGATGAGACACGGGTCATTGAGTCGATGCGTGTTAATTTGTGTGTTCTTACCGATCTTAGCGCCGCACACTCTGTAGTAGATGTTGGAGACAAAGGATGGCACGAAGTGCTGCAAAACCGGTTGTGTTGCCCGAAGAATTTGCCCACAAAACGCCCAACGAATGGTACTGAAGGATGCTAAAGGAACCACCATTTTCTCTTTGATACGAAGGTGAAGAATGAATTGCAATATTGCGGAAAAGGCAAGCAGTGAAAAACTGTAGACAATCGCTGAACTTGAAAACGACAAACCTGTGCCTAGGGCATTCAACCAATCGCTTTGGAAATCATACAATCCGGTCACCCAGTCGTAGTACATGATTGCCGGAGCAAGTGGAACACCCCAAACCAAAGCCATGACCAGAATGACCACCACTGAGCCAAACGTTTGAACCAACTGGAAGGTTTTCATGGCTGTCGCTCGACTCTTCGCTCGATAAAACTACGCATCGGAAAGACGGGAGGCAAATAGTGTTCATTTCAGTCGTTTTGCGAGCCGACAAATCCAGGGTTCTCTCGTGCTATGCGGTCTTCTTCAGCAGCAACTCGCATACCCTCCTCCAAGTCGATTCGACTTGTGAGGAATGTACCCATGAGAATCACGATGGTGATGGTTAGAATCGCCACACGACTGTCAAACTGTGTGCTTGCTAAAGCGTAGAGGAATGTTCCAATCATGGCCGCAGACTTGCCGAGGAAACCAAAGAATCCGAAGAATTCTGAAGTTCTTGTTTCAGGAATTAACATTGAGAACATGGATCGGGCTTGAGCACCTGCTGCACCCATAGCCACACCAACGAACATTCCGAGAGTGATCCATTGTGCTGTCACGCCCATTCCGAGAGGCTTCCAAACATTCGAACGCATCCATGTGGCATAGCCGTCAGCCAATCCACCTTGGTCGACATTCGTTGGGTGCGTGTCACCAATCTCGTCGTTTCCGCTCTCTGGTCCGCCCACGAAGATGATGGCCCAGCGGTGGTCGTCCACGCTGTCAAATGCTGCAACCATTGCAGTTGCATTTTCAGCGTTAATCATTGGAATGGATTCTTCCGATACCGCTTGCTCTTCTGCAAGCATAGAGACGGCAATGAGACCTGAGCCTACGAGGAGGAAAGCGAGCAATGCTCCCTTCCAGCCCATTTCGAGGTTCTGGATGTAGATGATACCCGCACCAAATGTTCCAAGAATAGCAAGAATGGCAAGACACATGAGAATGCCAGTTCCAATCGAACTGGTTGCTGATTCGGTCGAGTAATCTGGTTCAGGGAAGTATTGTTGGTAGGCATCTCGGAATTCATCATCACCTGCCCCGTCTTGACTGATCCAACCCTCATATCCCTTATCGTAGAGAGTTGTAAGTTCATACATTTCAGCTGTTTCATTCCAAGTGAAGGTGAAGTCGTAGCGCTCTGCATCTTCAGCAACACCCTTGTCATCCACGGTCGAATCGAGTTCCAATGGAGCAAATCCAGCAGCGACAACTGCAACACAGCAGTAAATGGAGAGGGAGAGCATCAAAGCGAACTTGGTACCCTTGGCGTTTGCTAGTTTACCAAACAACAACGTCATCGGAATAGCGACAATGTTCACTGTGAGGAGCAAATAGATGTTTAATTGCAGACTCAATCGGAGAACTGAATCACCGTAAGCACTTGCCATACTAGCAATGGTATTCACACCATCGTAGAACAGCAAATAGGCGAGAAGGTACATTGCAAGAATCTTAAATCGCTTGATTTCTTTGAATGTGGTGAAGACTTGCCCATAGGCAACTTTAGCGGCAGAGACTACGCCTTCCCATTCCATGTTTGAAGGAATCTCCGGTTCAGGAGTCCACTTGAACATCAAGTAACCAAAGCCCCACCACCACAAAGCGGATGTAACGAAAATAGCAGACAAACGGAAGTTACTGTCCCATCCAAATGGGCCAAGGAGCAGAATGAGGTGGAAGATAAGGAGCATTGAACCGCCCATGAAACCGTAAGCATACCCTTTACTGGACACATGATCCATGCACCGCTTCTCGGCAAGGTACGGCATGAAGGAATAATAGATGACGTTACCACCAGTGAAACCAACAGTACCGATGACATACATGACTGCCATGACTTTGTAACCTTCAGAACCGAAGTATGGCGCAGCACCCATGAGTGCTGTAAAGACAACACCTGCCAGCGTATACCACTTGAGAAGTTTCTTTTTGATTGGCATTCTGTCAGCAATAACACCTAGAGCAGGAGCAGTAATGACGACAAAAAGCATAGAGATGGTCAAAACCTGTGCATAAAATGCATCACCAGTTTGCTTACCAGTAGCGTAGTTGTACAATCCTGACATGACTTGAGGTGCGATGACGGTCATTACGGTAAGAGCATAGGCCTGATTTGCCCAATCAAAAAAGTACCAACTTTTCAATGACTTTTTGTCTGCATCACTCATGTTATTCATTGCTTCATCGACTGAAAAGGGTTCAGTTGCAGTTGCGGTACTGACATCGGACATAAACGACGATGAACACTTTAGGCTTATGAATACATCACCGGACAAAAAGCGAATTGTGAAGGTTCACGCATCAGATGCAAGTGTTCAAACTCAGCGTTCGATTTTGTAACGGCCGAGCGCTTCCATCCAAAGAATCTCTTGACCTGATTCAACATTGATATCAGGGTCGACTGGAAGAATCATCATTGAATGGTCTTTCATATTCATTGCGTGAACTTCTTCGCCATCGATGTGGGTGACCATGGCCTTACCCTTTTCGATCATTGGGACATGAATGTTATCGGTAACAGTGCCAACGTGAGAGATTTTCTTTGATGAAAAGAGAGAAACAAGTTCGAGACGAGCCTTTGCAGAACCGTGCTTACCAGGCTTGGACTTTGAGATGCTCAAAATCTTGTAAGCTTCTTCATCAACGACACAAAAGCGCCCAACTTTCAAAGTTCGAATTTCAACACGGTCTGTACCTGGCATAGAATCCCTCTAAACCGGCTGTCATGGTGCTGGCTTATCACCCTTCTCTCGTTTTTTGTATGAAATCAAAGTTCTCGAACATCAAATCTTTGCCCGGATTGTTCCATTGTTTGCTCGAGGATGAGAGGTAGAAGGAGATGAGCAACATCCTCACTTTTCGCAAGGTGGCCCTCGGTATGGAGCGAAACAAAATCCGCATGGCTCGGAAACAATTCAGGAGAAACGGAACGTATGGCAACTTGCATCCCAGTATCTACAATACCCGGGGCTACGGCGATAGCGCTGATGTTCTTGTTCTTTGATTCAGCTGCTAAGCAACGCGTCCACATATCCAATCCAGCCTTCGAAACGCAGTATGCTGACCATGATTCTACCGGCCTCAAAGAGGCTCCACTCGAAATGGTTGTCACACGTGATTGAGAAGTTCCGCCCATTTTTCCAATGAGACGTTGAGTAAGGTCTTGAACTCCAATCAAATTGACGCGTAAAGAGAGCGTCCAGTCGTCAATGGATGCTCCTTCGAGGGGATGCACAGGATGAATTGTGCCTGCGTTGTGGACGATTCCGGCAATCCATTCGGTTCTTTCACTGATTTGCTCACAAGCCCACTGAATCGCTGCTGAGTCCGATAAATCACAAGCCAAAGCGCGTGATTCCGGTTGAACTTTAGCAAGCAGTTCACCGATTTCCTCGAGTTCCGGTGTTTGACGTGCCAATGCAATAACCGGGAAACCTGCCTCTGCAATCTGCATTGCAACAGAGCGACCGATTCCTTTTGATGCGCCAGTAACGATGTAGGGAGCGTGTGCCATGAACCGCTCACGGACTTGGGGTTCTTGTACTGTCCTAATACCCAGCCTTCTTCAACTCATGAGCGAAGAAAGACCTCAATTCCTTATTTTCAATGAAAATCGTGCATGACTTGCTGGCTCGCGTTAATAATACCCAATATTGATTCAAAATACATTCACGCATCACATCATTATCATCTGTATCAGATATACATTCGCTTTCAGGTCTATGATTTTCAATGACAGCGTTAGTTTCCCAATCACCTGCAGTTTTTACTGCCTCAAGGTCATCACCAATATAGACATACACATGGTCAAGTTCGTTTCCTTGAACCGCGAGGAAATAACCAATTTGAGTCTTTCGAACTTCAGGTGAACTGATCCATTCCCTGCCAGGCTGTTTATTCCAGTGCATTTTCAATATGCTACTACCCCCGTGAAAGAAATCCCAATCGTGGTTTGTCTTGTCAATCCCATCTTTGCTCTTCCATTCTCGTGTGTAACCTGCCACGAGTCCACATGATGTTGATTGGTTGGAACAATGTTTGAAATCGTTAAGGAATTTTGAAAGGTCTGAGGATAATTTAACTTTGAAATTTTCCGTTCCACCCGAATAATTAGGAGTTTTGATACCATAAAGAACGGTTCTCAAAACTTGTTGGAAATTAGCACCTGAACGATGTGCTTTCGTTAATTGCAAATGCTTCCAGGTTGCATTTGGCAAACTCTGCACTTCTTTTTCCAATGATTCACGAGTAATGTTGTTATGAGATATGGAACGCGTAGATTGCTTTGAATCTATGAAAAATACAGTTACATCTGCAAGCCCAATCAGTTGTTTCGAATTCGTTTGCCATGGAGATCCTAGTTTGCCGTTCTTATTCAAAGCACGATAGTTTTGAATCTCCGCCCATTTCTCAAAGTTTTGTTTTTCGGCATCAAAATTTGAAGGGCTCGAACTATTTTTGAGGAAAGGGTACAGTCGATTCTGCATCGATTTGGATGAAGGAGGTTGCAATTGGGCCTCATCGAAAAACAAGAGCGGAGGAGGAACATTTTTTTTGAATTCCTTCAACCTTAAATTTGAAAGATAAAATCTTGAATTCGAATTAAAATTCTGGCGACTCACAACAAAGTGCTTGTGTACATTATACCCTTTTTTGTCGATGGTACATCGAGTAGAAAGCATATCCGAAGCGGCTGTACTTAGAGATACGAGGTGCGGAAGGTTATCCAAATTTTTCATGCCAACAAGAAATTTAATCACTCTACCAATTGCAGCTAAGGCAACAAAAGTTTTACCAGTTCCCGCATCACCTTCGATACAAAATACGGCTTTTTTAGGGGCTTTTCCACGACCCCTAAGTGTGATAGCCTCTTTTGCAGCGTCTATTATCTCCGTAGCTATTTTTTCCTGTTGGGGGGTAAATATTTTCTTAATGATATAATCTGCATTCTCATATGCCTGTTCGACTGCAAAGTTGCTCAATTTAGGCGCACCTGAAACACTTTCGAGAGTTTGTTCATTCATTTCCGGGCAGTCTGACAAACTTTCATTTCCAAAGTGATCACTAATATAACAATCGAGAGTATTTTCTACTCTTTTGGGATATTCAAAGTTCCGTGTTAGAAGAGAAAGATCTTTTTTATAATTTGAAGGTTTGAATACAGTGTGTTTTTGGCCAAGTTGAATGTGGTCTTTCCGATACAAAGATATCAAATTCCCACCCAACCTTACTTGCACATTATGTAACCAAGCAAGGCCATGTATGTCAAAATCAAACTCGCTCTTTAGATCCTCAATGTACTCAATCACTTGGTAAACTGGATGTTTAGAAGTATTCGATTTGCCACCTTTAGCGAGGTATTCGAATTTTGAAGGAAGGGTATCTGAACCTAAGCTTTGCAGTATTGGTTTGAATCCGTTCTTGGCATCCATGAATCTTTCCGTCCATGCTTTCATCTCGATAGCCAATAATTGAACAGTCTGGCGTTTCTTACTTTTGGAACGAACAAGAACTGCATCGATTCTCTTACCATCAAACCCGAGCCCGAATTCGATGATTACACCCAACTGTTTGAATAAATCAGGATGTGTGTGATGAATTTTACGTAAGGCAAAGGCAAGATGGTTTGAAGAAAATAAAACATTGCGTCGTTCACTCAAACCCAACTTAACACTAAAGTCGCTGAGAAGGGTATTTTTAACACATGCAGAAATGAATGCTTCTGCATCTCCAACCCAGCCATGGCGCTCGGCAGTGGCAGTTACTGGTTTTGAGGTATTGGAATGAACAACTGAGGGAGTGAATTTTCGGCTCTTTTTTTGCTTACGAACGATGTTCGTATTCCTCGTGAAGGAACCTTTGAGGATCTGTCTACGCAAACGATTTTCTGCTTTTACAGACACACCGTTTGAGAAGTAATTAACTAGCTCCTCAACCAATTTAGATAGGGTTTCAAGATGGAATGCTCCTACTGGTTTCCTGTTTTGGCATTCCTTATTGAATTCATCAATGAATTCATTCCCGTTCATTTTTTCAAGATTCGGCAACACCAATGCGCTGCGAGTTGTAGTGGTATCGAAACAGGTGGAGTTCTCCAAGTGATTATGGTATCTTTCAGTTTGTAATAAGGGACTGTCCCCTGTCTTTAATTCAAAAGTAGAGTCCTTTTCACCCCATTTGCGCGTCGAGAATCCATTCTTTAAAACTTCTACATTTGACCACTGTTTGAATTCCAACACGTATGCACAGAGTGCTCCAACAGAGTTTTCGCCCAAAATCATAAGATCAGACTTCCCATTTTGAACATCGATCTCAGTACCTATCCAAAGGCCTTCAGGCAGCCCCTTTTGTAGCCCCCGACGGAGAATATTTGCTGCTAAAATCGATGTCTCGTGTTGGCCTCGATCGAGGTCAACTTCGTCTTCCTCGATTGTAGAAATGAAACCTGTAACGGATGTGCAGAAATGATTTTTTAGTTTCATTCTCAATACCTCTTCATCATCTATCTTTTTACTTAAACAGGCCTAATAATTGTATCCCAAAGATTGCAATCACATTTTAGACTTGAAATGAAGTGATAGTTCGGGGTCCGTACAATACACATAACACCCTTTCATGCCTCTTGTGAGAAGTGTCCTATAAGTGTTGAGCACTATGTCTCGCCCCAATACTACTGCTTTTGAAGGGTCTTCCTTCATCATTTTTTTGAGCCCTCGGATTGATGCATCACTCTTGGATCTATTACTCACATCAGTAATGATTACTCCATCGTTGCATCTCAAATCAGGGCCTATGATGACACCAACATAATCTAATTCCAAACCCTGACATGTGTGTATGCATCCAACCTCATCAATCGATTCATCTTTCTCTATCCAGAGCGAGCCATGCTCTGTAAGATTCCATTTAGCAGAAAATGCGCCGTTAGAGAGAATAATGTCATCTTTTTGTGGATCTTTTTTACTCACCCAATCCCAACAATAACCGGCCACTACTCGCGATTTTTGACCGCTGTCATTTTTAGACCTAATAGCAGCATGAAGGTCTGCTGGATTGTCGAAAACTTGGAAATCAATCTGTTTCGAATCAATGTGTACATTGGCAGTAGCTTTCCGCTCTAGAGTATTGTCAACCCATGCAAGGTAACCGTCAGAACCTCCACATCTAAACTGAGAGACTAAGTCGTCGTCATACACAATAGCCCCCAATTCGCTTGCATACGAACGAATGAGTTCCTCTGAACCAACATCGCGAATGTGGATTTTCTGATATTCATCTATGAAAAATATTGACAACTTACTACTGTTGATAATTTCCTTGATCTGATTTTCGCCAAGGTTTCCATAGAGCCCTGACTTTGCGTTTAGTCGGTGTGCCTCATCGACAACCAACACATCGTAATCATCGGAAGGTGTATTTACAAATGAGCCGCTGCCAGTAAACAATGCTGAAATACGAGTTTTGCGCATATGGCCAGACAAACGTGATTCATATACCGCTCGCGGTGCGGCGTTTTTAGTGATGTAACGAGCATTGAGTTGCTCCGAGACGAGTCTTGAGAGTAAATTAATTGCAAGAACTGACTTTCCAGTGCCCGGCCCGCCCCGAACAATGTATACTTGTTTTGAGTCGAGGTGCGATGCCATGGAAAGTGCCCGTTCAAAGACAACTTTTTGTTCATCTAAGAGTACGAATTCTTCGTTACCCTCAATCATTCCCTTAAGTGCATCAGCGAGTGATTTACTCGGTGCAATTTCACTGTTGGAAAGTAATTGAATTGTTTCACACGAATCACCCTTCACGAGGTGGGAAAGAATAAATTCAAGCAACATATGACCATCCAACCCAGTAAACATTGGTGCATTGCTAACATGCTCCGAATAGCATTCGTTTGCTAAATCCCCTAAATGTGCCATGTTGTGTAAGTATGAACACGGATGAGTTTGAATGGATTTTTCTTCGACAACTGCTGCAAAATCTCTAAGCAACTGAGAATATGACCAAACTTGATAGGAAGGGTGCGACACATTCCGATAACCTCCGCCGATGAATGTTTTTACAATCCCATCCATCGAAGTTTTCGAAGCAGACTCCCATTGTTTAAGTTCGATAATAACTGAAGTCAACTCACCGTCAGAATTAACACCTGAGAGAATGATATCAATACGTTTGGAAGTCTTTGGGATTTGAAATTCCACACCGACTCCAACATCTTTCGGCATTCGTGGATTATTAAGTACATTCGACAACGCAAGAAGAGAATTTTTCCATGATCGTAATTCAGCAGGAGAGGTGCGATGTCCGAAAGAAGTTTCAAACCCTTGTTCAATGATTTTTTCAATGTGACCTGTCGACACATCTTTCAGGAACTGAGAGATCTTAGAGCAATAAGCAAGCATACAATCAACTTTCCTCGAACCTTGGATCATTGACCGCATTGAGTTTACCTTTTACCAGAGCGCGTTCTAATTCATCAGAACTAAATTTGAAGAAGTCCTCCAATATTTGCTGCGAGTTCCCCACGTCTTCACAAATCACGCGCTGATTTTCAGTATACCCCAAGCAAAGTAAATTTGTATATGATTTGGTGAAATTTTGTAAGTGTTCTTCAGAAGCAAGTCCTGCAACATAAGCCTTGAAAGATCTTTTCGGATGGTCAAAAACAATGACTGATGCACCTGAAGGCATTGCCCAAAGAGAGAGAGAATGAATTGTTTTCATGGTCCAGTTCAAGTCTCGAGAAGTTGGAATGTATGTCATAAAATCACCATCACCACAGCATGAATAATTTAGATGCAAAATATGATTTGTCGAACGCTTCAGAGTTCTTAAATGATGTTATAACGCTCTCGTACACATCATAATTGTTTATGTTCGCAGAGCGATTTAAAGCGCGTTCCGCTAAATCCACAGCGTGTGGGAAGAATTCCTTGAAATCAGGGTTTTCTGAGAATATTCTCAGCCTCAAGACTTGCGCAAACAATGTGTAGTAAGAGATCTCCGGTGATAATTCTTCATTATCTGAGCAAGAGCGTTCAACAGACGAAAGTATGGGTTCTATAGGCAGAGGGTGCTGGAAATACCCGCATTCTTTCCAGAAATAGAAGAGATACGCAAACATTCCGTTCAAAACTATACTGGATATCGGTGAACCTAAAGTTGAATTCATCAGGTTTTGATTTAATGTGGATGACATGACCCTCAACCCTTCAACAAATTCGAATTTTTGCTGATCTGTCATGATATGTTCGGACATTTCATACTGCAAATAAATGCCACGATGGATTGTTGCTGAGGAAAGAAGATGACCCATCAAAATCAAATGTCGCTCATTCCCTGGCCCCCAAGGCATTTCCTCCCCGAAAGCATTTAACAATTCCAAAGTCTGATTAATTTCATCCATCAGTTCAAACATGTCTGGGGCGAAAGTAACATCATAGAGGTCACGGTCGGCATGGTCTTGGAAATAAATGCCGCAGTCAATCGCCCTTCCACGATTAATTAAGCCCCTGCAAATATGGTCGAGAGTTACATCAACAGAACCGTTACGAATTGAATTCGTAATCGCATTAAACTGGGCTATGATCGCCAAATCTTTACTCACTGAACCTTCTTTCGAACCCAAAAGTCGAACTGAAGCTTGGCTTAGGAGAACAAGTGCCTTTGGTTCAACATCAACAAAATCAAGAAGACGTCCTTCGTTTAACCCTTTAGCGAAATGAATAGAAGTCGACATCACCCAATCAACAGTTTGTTCATCACTTAACCAATCGTGTGATTCTAAACCTCCGGAAACCCATCTAAGACCTCTCAAATCTAACTGTGCAAGCAAATCTTCCATCCAAATTCAAACAATGGTCAGTACTGCAACTATTAATATTTGGCCCATAATCGAAATTCAAACAGAAGAGACTGTAAATGTCTAGGTCATTTACTAAAGTGATGTGAATTTGAGTTTAGAAATGCATATTTTATACCCAAGGTCGTTGTAAAGGTTCGAGGTCGTAGATTGCATCATCGATTTCTTGACGGACGCGTTCAACTTCGTCCGCACCGATCTCTTCTTCAAGCAAGCGAATGAGTTTTTTACACCGAGATGAGTTTTTGCCCGACATGGTGAAAATCGCCAGTAAAAACCGATTAGCTCTTCGTTGATGAGCACTGGTCGTCACCGCATTCTGGCTCGTGTTAGCGCCAAGTAAATCAAGAACACGAATCTGGTTTGGATGGATGAAGCGAGCCGTTGTGATTTGCTCCGCCATACCTTCATGAAGCGCTCTTTTCAATCCGTCATCCATCGAATCAAGACCTTCGGGAAAAGCATGGGCGATAAGTTTCGGCGTCAATTCATGCCCGACCAAACGTGAACGCATATCCCGCATCATAGCGTTCATGCCAACCATGTTGAGAATCACAAAAACTGGAAGAGAGAGCAGTTCGACGTATGCCCTTAACGCCACTCGACCAAGGAGCCGAACCCACATTCGGCGAATAATCATCTTGAACACCGTTGCACTGGCAACGATTCGGAATTTCTTCAGGACTTTGCGAATAAGCATACCAATCTTGCCGATTTTCGCCAAAGGGTCAATGCCAAACATAGTGCCATGAAAACCTGGAGCGCCGAGGGCTGCATGAATCAGCCAATGCGATATCGAATTTTCCAAATCAACCTGTTCAAGTTCTTCCTGTGGAATGTCCAAAATTTTCGCCATTCGGGCTGCAGTACTCAAGGAATCTCGATACAAAAAGAGTAATTCAAGACCTGTCATGATGCTACTGGTTAATGTTAACAAAACAACGAAACCAAAACCTGTGACCCCATCTACTGCTTCCCAGTCTCGAAGGAAAAGAGCGATTCCAACAACGCACAAACCGGAGATGAGTCCTGAGAGGCCGGCTCTCATGACTGCCATTCGACCAAGCCAATCGAGGCGATAATCTGCCTCTTTACGGTTTGAGATATGTGCTTCTGGTGAATTGATGACTGTGTTGAGGAAGCGATGAATCGCCCAAAATTGTATCTTCTCTTTGAGCCCCAAAGAAATTCACCCTAATAGGAATAGAAGCCTTGACCGGACTTACGTCCAAGTTTACCTTCCTCAACCATCTGGATGAGAAGAGGCGCAGGTGCATACTTGTCGTCGCCCATGCCTTCATGAAGTACATTCATGATGTGAAGAACAGTATCAAGTCCGATAAGGTCCGAAAGTGCCAAAGGACCAATTGGATGATTCATTCCGAGTTTCATGATTCCGTCGATGGCCTCGGGTTGGGCTACGCCTTCCTGCAGAGTGAGAATTGCTTCATTCAACATCGGGCACAGAATGCGATTGGAGACAAAACCTGGAGAATCATTGCATGAGAGGGCTGTTTTACCCATGTTGGCCGATGCTTCAATTACTGCTGCGTTGGTATCTGAACTGGTTTTATTGCCGTTAATAATCTCTACAAGTTTCATGATTGGGACTGGATTCATGAAGTGCATTCCAATAACTTTGTCAGGGCGGTTGGTGGAATCAGCAATCGTCGAAATGGAGATGGAAGAAGTGTTGGAGGCAAGTATTGTTTCAGGCTTGCAAAGATCATCCAATTCTTGGAAAATACTCACCTTCAATTCTAGAATTTCTGGAACTGCTTCGATGACCAAGTCGCAATCTGCACAATCCGCACGGTCAACAGATAGAGATATACGCCCTCGAGCCGAATCTGCGTCTTCTTGCGACATGCGTTCTTTGGAAACCAACTTAGCGAGTGATTTCTCGATTGCAGCAATTCCACGGTCGACGAATTCTTGTTTGATATCAATCATGGTAACGTTGTAACCCGCACAAGCAGCAACTTGCGTGATACCATTTCCCATTTGTCCAGCTCCAAGAACGGCTATTTTTGCGATACTCATGTTGCTCACTGCACCATGCCAAGTGCGCTCGATTGATGAACATGTCCGAACATTTGGTTGGTTGGTCCGGATGAAGACTTCACAGGATAGTTCCAGTAAAATTCTATACATGTCGGGTCAAAGTTTAACAACGCAATGTAGAAAATACACTTTATGGTCGAAATCCTCTGCCCACATTGTGAAGAAGAAATAGAACTTGATGATGATGCAAAGGGCGAGTTTGCATGCCCTCATTGCGAGGGGGAGTTCGAATGGGGAATGGATGAAGTTGATGAACTGGATTCGTTCATGGATGAAATGGAATCCACATCGGTAAGTTCTCCTCCACAGCAAGCCGTAATGCAAGGATACGCTCAGCAGCCGATTTCACTGTCTGCAAACAGTTCACCCAACACAATAGCTATTGTTGCGATCGTTTTGGGTTCACTCGCATTGATGGGCAGTTTGGGTGCTGCTATTACGCCTCTGTTCGGATTTTGTAATTTGATCATTGCAGTTCCTGCAATCATTGTTGCCTACATGGCTCGTTCCAATGCCGAATACGTCCAATTCGGAAAAGATTCAGGGCTTATCAAGGCTGCAACAATCACCTCCATCGCTTCAATTGCATTGACGGTTATCTCCCAACTTGTTTGGTTAGTCATCCTCTTTGCGTTTACTGAATCAGTAGATGTTGTTGCCGGTGGCGAATGGTTTGATTGTGGCAATGGAGAAGTCATACCAGCGGAATGGGTTAACGACGGCGAATGGGACTGTTCGAACGGCGCCGACGAAAGTTAACACTTCACATTAGAGGTAGCCCGACTCGGATTTGAACCGAGGTCAACGGGACCAAAACCCGTTATGATGGACCCCTACACTATCGGGCTATGGTACTAGGGCGGTCGGCTCACCCTTTTGTTTTTGTCGGAGACTCGTTGTCAAAAAATCACGAAAGAAATTGTAACAATTCCGGGTCAGACATACGCTTTCGGGCACTTTCGATGAACTCATTGAGTGGCAAGTTAAATTGTTCCTGGTAAAGTTCTGCTTGCAGAGCCATGTCGAGTTTATCCAACTGCTTAACAAATCGTGATTCTGGAGTTTCACCCTGCTCGTACTCTTCGAACAACGCAATCCATTGAGGTGCAAGATTACTCATCGCCTTATGCTCATCAGCAGCCTTTGTCGAAGTATCATCATGCGGCGTTAGGTCTCCAACTCGAACTTCCGGTATGTCATGAACGATGCACAAGGAAAGCACTCGGGTCAGGTCGAGATGGGGTGGTGTCAATTTGAGGGCAAGCATAGACATACCCCATGAATGGGCTGCGACCGATTCTGGAGAATCGATGCCTGCACGAACCCATCCAGCACGCTTGACATTTTTCAAGCCTAGAATTTCCTTTAACTCGTCTCGCATGGTTGTGCCATGAGACAAGACCTCAAAACCCCAACGCCCAAACAATCAACATGGACACGGGGAGGCCAACATGGTGGAACGATGCTGTCAAAACGCTATCAGAGGATGATTTACTCGGCGCAGTTGTCCGTTCTTATCCCGGCGAGAGTCTTGAAGGACGCGGTGATTTATTCTCAACATTAGTACGCTCAATTGTCGGACAACAGATTTCTGTCCTCGCTGCCGATGCTGTATGGGGGAGATTGGTCGAATTGGTGAGTGAAATAACCCCGGAAGCGATTCGCAAGTTTTCAGCTGAAGAATTGGCTACATGTGGGCTTTCACGACCAAAAGCAAGTTACATCCACGGCCTTGCGCTCGAGGCTACGGCACTGCTTTTGGAAAACTGGGACGATCATACAGATGCTGAACTCATCAAACACTTCTCGTCTTTCCGCGGCATTGGACCTTGGACCTCTGAAATGATGCTGATTTTCACATTCATGCGCCCCGACGTATTCAGTATCGGAGACATTGGATTGATTCGGGCGGTGCAAAAACTCGCACCCGAAGCTGACACAAAAGAAAAAGTGCTTGAGATTTCTAAGCGTTGGAAACCTTACAGAACTGCTGCGAGTTGGTTTCTCTGGCGAATGCTTGACCCAGTTCCTGTCGAATATTGACCTGCACAACATTTGACTATGCAAACCACATAGGACTTGCATGAGCGCAGACGACGGCGAGTTTTCAAAGTTGAAAGAGCGATTGTCGGCAACCGGCTCGAAACTGGCAGACATCTCAAAAAAAGCTGCTGAAGCTACGAAAACTGCTGCCATCAAAACGGCCGAGCTTAGCAAGGATGCTGCACAGTCTGCGTCAATGGCCGGTAAGAAGGCTGCAAACAGAACCAATGACGCCGTTAAAAAGGTGGTTTCTGACTCAAAAAGCAGAATTGAAGACAAACGTGAGAAGAAATCTCAGAAGGCACGTGATGATTTATCAAACGAACCATTGCTCGATGATATCCCGCCAATGGTAACCCTACCGGAGTTTGAAGTCCAACGGATGGGTGTTGTAAATGAACAACAGAAAAATCAACTGCTGTTGCTCGAAGAAATGCAGAGATTATCGGCTCGCCTCGATACGCTGGAAAAAAGAAACAGAACTTTAGCAAAAAATACTGTTGAAGATTCCAGTCAAAATACTGCTGAACTGAACATAGAGGTGCAAAAAACAAAACAAAATGTCATAGGAACAAGTGCAGCAATGGGTGAAATGCTTCATATTCTCGGTGCATCACTGGTTTGGTTGGTTGCACTCGTAGGCCTTGATCAGTACACTACCGAAAAAGAACTCATGCTCTCGCCTGCATATCCCGCAGACCTTTTGCTCTGGTCAGTTGGTTCGTTCACCTGGGTAATGTATCTTTTATTTCGACTCGGTAAGTCAGGAATACGAATGCCGCTTCTCATTCGTTTACAGGCATCGTTGGCAGTCGGAATTACGACCCTTATGGGTCTCATGATGAACGATGATTCGATGACAACTGTGTCCAGTGTATGGACTTGGGGCACAATTTTGGCGATTGCACTCCTACTCGGAAGCAGTATGTTGGCAACCGCATGGAGAACAACCAAGAGTCTTGTCGGTATTCGAGAGACAATTGAAATTATTGAGTAATCGAGTCTGGCGTCTTGAACAGATCACGAGTGATGTTCTTTTGATGGGACTCAAGGGTACCGCCGCCTATTTCCAGTAATTTCGAATCACGCCATAGGCGTTCGACGTGGTATTCACCAACATAGCCGTAGCCGCCCATGACTTGCATAGCAGCGTCAGCAATCTCCTTAGCAGCAGTTGTTGCAAACAATTTGACTCCATCGGAGTCGAGACGGTGACCAGGCTTACCTAGAGTCAAGTGTTGTGCTGTATCGTAGATGTAAGCGCGCATTGCACGGTACTTTGCCCATGATTCGCCAATGTAGCGTTGCATTTGGCCAAAGTCACGGATTTGAGACTTGAACGCTGTGCGTTCTGTAGCGTAGCGGTTCATGTCTTCCAGCGATCGTCGAGCGATACCAAGTGCCATTGCAGCGAGTGTCAAACGTTCGATTTCAAGATTTGCCATCATGTGAAGCAGAGATTGACCCGGTTCTCCGACAAGATTTGCAGCAGGTACAATACAGTCTTCAAAGACCAATTCTGCAGTGTTTGAGGCACGCATACCTGTTTTATCATAGATTTTCTGACCGACGCTGTAGCCTACCATTCCTGCCTCAACGAGGAAGGTCGACATCTGGACTCGTCCTCGATCATCAACGCCGGTTTTTGCGTAGACCCAGACGACATCTGCGGGTGTTCCATCCTCATCGATACATCCGTTAGTAATCCACATCTTACGGCCATTGAGTTTCCATGTTCCGTCGTCGAGTAGGGCAGCAGTCGTTGAGAGGCCAAGAACATCTGTACCTGCATCTGGCTCAGACATGGCCATTGCACCAATCCACTCACCCGAGCAGACTTTGGGAAGAATACGGGCTTTTTGCTCCTCATTGCCATTGAATGCGAGATTATTGACGAACAGCATCGAGTGCGCGAGGTAGGCCAAGGCGAATCCAGGGTCTGAAGCTGAAAGTTCTTCATGCACTATTGCACATGCAGTTGCGTCGAGTCCAGCACCGCCGTATTCTTCTTGTGCGCTGATGCCAAGAAGACCCATCTCACCCATCGAACGCAGTAAAGGCAAGTTGAACTTCTCTTCACGGTCGTGTTGGAGTGCTTGAGGCTCAACATTCTCTTTTGTCCAGTCTCTCACCATCTCACGAAGCATTGCATGTTCTTCACTTGGGTTTGCAATATCCATGGGGCTCATGGTTTGCGGGGGTGGCACACCTTTTTCACCCTTTGTCGACACTTCCACGGTTATCTAAGGAATCTACGGCGGCGTTTCTGACGTTTTCCTTTGGAATTATTTTCGTCTCGAGCTGAACGGCGAACTTCGTCCTCCATACCAATTGGTGGACGGTTTCGAGTTGATGGCGGAGGGCCACGCATGGGTCTTCCACGAACAACCGGTTTAGTCTGCCTTTTGACGCGACGAATGCGGCGCTCGCTCTTTACAGTTAATGCGATTTTCCGCGACCGTTGGCCTGCATGCTGAAGATGACTGTTTAATGTGTGCGTAGGCTGAAGGGCTGGTGTCTCGATTCCAGCATTGAGGAGTACGTTTCGAACACGTTGTTCAGGTGTTGTGACGCGAACTTCATCTTGAATACGATTCGCAAGGTGAGAAAGCGATTGGTCATTGTTTACCCGTGGTGCTTTCCGGACATCTACATGAATTTCTTTTTCTTCATCGTTACCAAGCAATCCTAATAGAAAATTAGTGCTTAAAGCATCCTGCTTTCGCTGAACCATACGCATCCCATCCGAAATGAATGCTGTCTGATGAGGATATCAAGGTTCCCTGGCAAAAGACGCCCAAAAGTGGGATTTCACGGACACAAAGGCGTCCTCAAATTGCAGAAGTCACTCATCAGAGCCTTTGACAATGCTCAGATAGTCTCTGTAATCCGTTTCGTTTTCAAACTCCAGAGGGATAACCATCAACTCGAGGCAATCTTGACATTGGAAACGCTGTCCTGTCATGAAACCAACGTAGGGGTAGACACGGATCCCATGGCAAGCAATACAAACACGAAACGACATAGGAATAATCAACACTGAAGGCATCGTCTAATAAGCGTGTGTATCTGAATCACCTCGAACAGACAGGCCAGTTAATTCGACCAATTTTTGGCGGGAAAAGCCGCTTGGTATGCTCAGAGACGGTTGTTCAGGAGTGCAGATTTCGTAATTTGTCGATGTGGAAGAATTGCCCTCTGAATCGGTTGAGTAGGTAATGTATTCTCGTAAGTAGGATGTAGGCATGAGATGAATACGGCCTATTTCCTTCGCAGGTTTGTTGAACCAAGTGGATTTTACAACAACGGTATTCTCTGAACCCAAATGGGCGATGAATGTTTTTTTGGTGTAGGCACCATACACGCCAAGAATGTAAACTATGCCCATGAATACAACGATACTGGTTCCAGCCATTTGCATCTCAACATCAATAATCTCCCGACCGTTCTCGTCATAAGTTTCAAACATGACTGTGGATGATGTAACTCTTGAAGAAGAGTATTGCATCACGTTTGCATTGTTCTGGAGTTCAAAGTACAAATCATCATAAAAAAGCAGAAATGCTTCTCCATCGAAAGGAAGTTGGGTGTCGTTTGAATTGACTTCTGGTGAGAGAATTGCACGCCCGTAACACCATGAGGGATACGACTGTTGGAAGAATTTGGATTCGAGTTCGGTGAGGGATTGTTTGCTCAATTCGCTTAGAGGAATGGCCTTGTAGCATGAATGAATGAGATCGTTCGTGTAACTCTTTTCTGCACTGCTGTTACGGTTGCTTTCAGAAATGCGATACTGGTCTGTGCACATCCACAGAGTACCAGTAGGCTCACAATAGGCAAACGCTTCTTCGTAATAGTTTACCGAATAAGAGCAGTACCAGCGTGTTTCACCAGCAAATGAATCACCTTCCCACTCACAATTCCTCCACGAGGACCATTCATCCCAATTAGGTTCAAGATATCCTAACACTGAGAAATTATCAGAATGCTCCCACCTTAACGTTTCGACATAGTCTAACCCATCGAAGATTGTCACAGATGCGGTTGAATTTTCAAAGAAAGTGTACGCAGTGTTGTATCCATAAGAACCGCTATGACACATGTATGTGTCATCATCTAACTCAATCAATTCGCCATCGCATTCCATTGGAAAAACGTTGAAAAATTCAGCAACAATACCTAATCCGATAGTCCCAAACAAGACTGCACCAAGCACAATGGCTACAGCTGTTTGACCAATCACAGAACTTACGATTTCACGAGGTAAATGCGGGGTGAAATCGTCAGGTACATCCTGCAGTGAACTCTCCGAGGTTATATCGGTGATCGGCATTACAGTTTCAATGGATTCAACTGACTCTAAAGAAGGTGCATTTGGAGTCACAACTGCCGATTCTGAATCGGATTCAACCCCATCCCAAAAATTGCCGTCGCCAACCATGGATATTCTAAGCCATGGGTATATAGAAAACTTTCACCGGAAAATCAGCTCGAGCAGGAAAGCATTGAACAACCGACTTTACTGCGAGCCCATTCAGGTCGCTTTTGGAACCATTCTTCTTCATGTTCCTGCTGCTCAGCATAAGGATTCTTCAAGAGTTGATGGAGTCGCTCACACACGGAATAATCACCCATGTGAGCAGCATCAATCGCCAACTGCGCCATCCAGTTTCTCAAAACATACTTTGGATTTGCATTTGTCATGATGCTGCGATTAGGCTTCGAATCAACACGAACCCACCACCGTTCCAACCAACTGTTCCATGGTTCAACTGGTATCGCCTGTTCGTCATAAAACGCATGAGATAATTCTGAAACATCAGGTGTTTGGATCGAACTTAGCAATCGGAAAAAGATGGTCATGTCGGTCTCAACTTCCTGCAAAAGTGCGTTCAAGTCACGAATGAGTGATTCATCAGCCGGGATGAATGTACCTAGACCAAGTTTCTCTGCCCACATGCGGTTGTGATGCGCATCAAAAGCATCCGTGTATGCGGTGAGAACGTTATGCAGTAACTCAGGATCTTCCATCAGTGGAACCATCGATTCCAGTAGACGAGCAAGATTCCAAGCGGCAATTTGTGGTTGCTGACCGTAGCGATATCGACGAGTCGAGGAATCGGTAGTGTTCGGTGTCCAACCAGGATTGTAATCCTCAAGCCACCCGTATGGACCGTAATCGATGGTCAATCCATGAATCGACATGTTATCGGTATTCATCACCCCATGCACAAATCCCACTCGCATCCAGTGAGACACCATCAAAGCCGTATCTTCAGCAATTTGTGAAAGCCAAGCGATTCGACCAGCGTCATCGTCGAGCGAGTGGGTGGGGAAGTGAGTATGAACGGTATGTTCAACCAGTGAGCGTAAGGTATCAATGTCGGATGTTGCGGAATGAATCTGGAAACTACCAAAACGAATGAAACTCGGAGCGACACGACAAACAATTGCCCCGGGTTCATGAGCAGGATTACCATCGTACATGATATCTCGAAGAACATCTTCACCTGTCGTCACGAGAGAAAGCGCACGTGTTGTTGGGACGCCCAAATGGTGCATCGCCTCGCTGCAGAGAAATTCTCTGATCGATGAGCGTAAGACTGCCTTTCCATCTGCAAATCGTGAATATGGAGTCTTACCCGCTCCTTTGAGTTGCAACTCAACTACGCCGTCCTTCGATTCGGCTTCTCCCAACGTAATCGCTCGACCGTCTCCCAACTGCCCCGCCCAATTTCCAAATTGATGCCCGCCGTAACGCTGGGCATACGGATCCATACCAGAAATTGGAACGCCACCACCGAGTGTTTCCGCTCCGCCTTTTTCTATCCCTAGCATTTGTCCCATTTCAGAAGACCACAGTTGCAGTTGTGGATCAATGGACGGTGTCGGAAGGACACGAGACCAACATGCATTGGGAACCTGCCGAGAGCGCCCTCCAACCTCAGAATCCCCAGGTGTCTCAGAAACAAAACGAGACAGCCACGTGAGCGAATCAAGAGTGGCCATGACGAGTGCTCACGGCCGACTTTCATCAATCATTCCATTCAATCACAGATTTCAACATTGAGAAAGGAAAAGTGGCCAATCATCACTTGTTGTGTGAGCGGAATGCGGTCTCGTCGCGCTGTCAAAATTCTCCAAAAAGCGGGTATTGATGCACACAACGGGAGCTCATGGCAGTCTGTTAAAAAGACGAGAGGTTCACGGACTGAATGAGATTTATCCATTCGGTTTTCGACACCTCAAACAATTTAACGGGTTAATAATGATAAGAGAGGTCATTGACCGGCGGACTATGGAAGGGGACAACATTACAGTGGAGAAGACTCGAGTCCCCGAAAGAGCTCCTTTGATGGCTTGGCTCATTTCATGTATTCTTCTGACAGTTTGGAATCTTGCTCGAGGTCTCAATCTTTGGGCTGGTTACAACTTTGGTGGAACTGTAATGGCCCTCATCGCCATTTCCATTCTATGGAGCGGACGAGTAAGAATGCCAGCACTTCCCTTGTGGATTGCTTACTTTGCAACAATGTTGCACTTCATCGGTGGTTCACTTGGTGCTGCTGACAGTGGCCCCGGACCGTTTTGCTTCGATGGCATGCAACCTGGTGAATGGCTGTGTGCGGATGGAGTGAATGGCATGTATCACGTCCATCCATGGTGGGACAAAGTGGTTCACGGGATGAACAGCACAGCAATTGCAATTGCGTGGGCACTTGGATGGAGAAGAATGTCTGAGCACAACGATTGGAACCTTTCTCCTCGTACAGTCGCCTACACCGCATTTTCACTTAGCGTTGCAATTGGTGTCGCTTATGAAGTGTACGAGTTCTTCGGTAAAACAATGTTCCAAACCATTGATCAAGGTGGATATGTCAATACTGCATCGGACTTGGTAAGCGATATGTTGGGCGCAGGATTGGGTGTTTTGTTTGCTCACTTCTACGACCCTATGAATAAGACTTCATCATCAACTGGAGGAGACAAATTGCCGACTCAAGTCACACTTACCAACATTGCAACGTTCCCACTCCTCGTAATTGGTACAGTCCTTTCCCTTGATTTCTTGTTGCTGAGTGGCGGCATAGTGAGCGAAGACTACGACCTTATTGGTCAGTTGATGCTTGGGTCTATCTTTGTCGGTATGGCTCTCATTGCCGGAAGAATTGCACAGCAATCCCAAGCAAACAAATCCAAGGCGTGAAGAAGAGCCAGTTCGAACTGGATTCAACAGCATCCAGAGTCTCGTACTGGAGCAGAGACAAACGAAACCTTGTCGACGTTCAAAATGTTCTGCAGCTGCTCCATCGTTTCACGGAACTGCTCAGCATTCCCGATAGCATGCATAACATCAACGCATGTATGGCTGTGAGGTAAACAACTGTGACTGTAAGAGGTAATGTCGAGGCTTTGAGAATGTCGAATTTCCATCAACTTGTGTTCAATACCGTGCTGATAGTAGATGACAAGATGACCTTCCACCACCACATCTTTTTCCATGTCGGCGAGTTCACCACGTTGTTGAATTTCTCCAAAATGCAGTGCAGCATCACGTAGGAACTTACTCCTGTTCAGATATCCGGACTTGGCGATCAAGTCGTCAAGACCGTCTGCAAAAGTACTGTCTACGCTAAAGGAAATGATTTGTCCCATGGTGAAAAACTAGGGTCCGACCCTAATAATAATTCCCAATCGAACAATAATAATTAGGACTTAAGTGCCCAGCAATGACCTATTTTGTTTCATTTGCTTACTCGGTTTAACCATCGTACACGAGTTTGCACGCAAATCAACCGTGAAATGAAATACTTCATTGAAGTCAATGGAATTGAGAGGAATATTATGGCTGAATGCGATCCCATTTTTTCACAGGTAGACAAGCTCCTTAACTTNCTCAACAAGTCTAAACTCTTGCACATACTCATGGTCCTTGACCGCAAGAACATGCCTCTGCAGTTCACAGACATCAAAAAAAGAGTAAATTCATCCTCAACAACGGTGACTCGGCGTTTGAAAGAACTCGAGCAAAACGGCTTAGTTGACCGCACGGTACATTCCACAGCACCAATGATGGTCACATACTCACTCACTCCGAATGCAAAGTTACTCGCGCCTAGCATCCAATCCATGTACGACTGGATTGATGAACAAGAGATTCATTTTGCTTGAGTGAAAACCACTGTGTACAGGGCCATAAGTTCATTGCATGTGCCACTGCCGGAGATTTGTGCCCATCGATTCAACAGAAGCCTTGAGAAGAGCGACATTGGTGCGCAGCGATCCGTCACTTAGCGGTGTATCACGTGAAAACATTTCTTTGAAAGAGGACGAATTTGAGTGGCAATATCGAACTCCTGACGGAGTTCAGGTCGAGGATTCGGATCTTATTCTTCGTTGGAATTCACTCGGGCTACCTCCTGCATGGACCGAAGTATGGATTTGTCCAAATGCGAGGGGTCATATCCAAGCGACTGGTTTCGACTCCAAAGGGCGTCTGCAATACCGCTATCACCCCGACTGGACTGATATCACGACGGAAATGAAGTACGATGATGTGGTTTATTTTGCATCACAACTACCTCGACTGCGAAAGCAGGTTGAGATAGACCTTGAAGCGAGTACAATGGAACTTCACACAGTTGCTGCCCTTGTCGTACGCTTAATCGATCTGTACAACATTCGCGTAGGTAGTGACGAATACGCCAAAGCGAACAATTCATACGGATTAACTACACTGAAATCGATGCATGTCAAGCACATCAAAGGTGAAGATGCCGAAGGAAGGCATGATGCTGTTTTCACCTTCACAGGAAAATCGGACAAGAACTGGGAGATTACCATTGAAGACGACCATCTTGTCGATCTTATACTCCGAACCAACCGTTTGGGCTCTAAGACTGCTGATTTGTTTATGTACATCTCTGAGGCGGGTAATGAAGTCGATCTAAAGGCTGAGCACATCAATCAATACATCCGTGAAAGCAGTGGGGAAGGTTTCACAGCCAAAAACTTCCGAACATGGGCGGCAACTTACCGTTGTGCTGAACGTTTAGCATTCCTCGCCCAGCCCCAGAAAGCGAACGACATGAAACATTGGATAGGCAAATTCCCAAATGTTGAATCCATAAATAAACTTTGGACAAAAGGCGGCTGGGTCGTTCCAACAACTCAGTTTGAAAGAAACAAAACGATGTTAGCGGTTATCGATACGGTGGCAGCAGACCTTGGCAATACTCGTGCAGTTTGTCGTTCGTCCTACATCCATCCCTGGTTCCTCAATGCTTGGATGGAGAATCAACTTCTTGAGACATGGAACGAGTTTGCAGGTATGCGCAGAATTTCTGGCCTCTCCGCTGGTGAAAGTTCGACCCTTCGAGTCCTCAAGCACCTTAGAAAGCTGTCCAGATAAGAAACTGGATTACTAAACCCCATCACGCAATCTGCAATACTTGATGCAGTGACCTCTCACCCAAGGAAACACTTGCATTTGCGTCACTGTGACCATCTAACCCATTCACCTGTGGAATGGCTTCGGTAAAACCATAACCCGCTACCAGAGGGATATTCGAGATATTCCTGCCCGTCTGTTTCATTGATTTGACCGCGCATCTCGTTCGATGGATGGTGGTTTTGGATTTGTGAGACTGCAGCGTTTGCCATGTGCACATCGTCGCCCTCATCAAATTGCATCAGCGCATCTTGAGACAAGTATTCTGAGCGAACTTTAGTATCGAGTGAGCCACCGAGACCGAAGTAAGCGTCGTTATGCGCAATGTGCTTCAATTCGGATGCCTGCATACTGAGCAAATCCAAGATGAGCGTGTTCATCTTCTCAAGGGTGATTTTCTTGATCTCACTGTTGGTGTAACGGGCAGTGAGTTCTGATTTAACTTGATACAATTCATCGTGCATGACTCCGAGGTCTTGGTGGTAGGTCTGAACCAACGACCTGAGGTACTCCAATTCACGAATTTCTTCCTTGTTGAGTTTTGAGTCCCTGCGAAGCACTCGAAGCCATCGGAAGGCATCTGGGAGAATGGCAGCCACCATGTTGGTCTGTAAGAATCCAAACAATGCGAGAATGACTGCTCCGAAGCCCACCGTTTGAATCACTGCACCCTGGTCACCGGAACTCAATGAATCAAGGAAACTTGAGCCTTCATCGCCCCCAACAGCGCAGCCGTTGGCGTTGACTGAAACTCCCGAAGCAGTATCTGGACAGGTATCTCTGAGGTTATCGACTCCATCGCCATCCTGGTCCAAGAGACAACCATCTATGCCAACATATCCATTTTCGACTGTACCAGGGCAAAGATCTGAAGCATCCTGCACACCATCACCGTCTGAATCACTTGATGAGTTTTCAACAGAAGATGAATTCGTTAAATCTTCTACATCGTCATCGTAAAGGTCAGCAATGCCATCTCCATCGAGGTCTATGCATCCATAATAACCATCAGCAGTAGAATTACCGTACTCAGTAGGACAGTGGTCTGGCATCAAAGCTCCAACGACGAATTGACCCGGCCAAATGAAAAGGCGAGTCGAATTCCAGGTGGAGTTACCCCAATTATCACCGTAGCCGTCACCGTCAGTATCAAACCACTGCGTGGGTATGTCAACGAAAGCATCGGGAGTATTGCCTGTTGCGTTGTCACCATATCCATCACCATCAGTATCGAGCCATTGTGTTGCATCGTTCGGGAAAGCGTCATCGGCATTCGCTATCGAATCGCCGTCATTGTCGTCACCGCTGTGTAGAGTAGGATTGGGGTCGCTGTTATCGCCGATTCCGTCACCATCTGTATCAATGGTTTCATTGGCATCGTTCGGGAATGCATCGGTATTATCGCCAACACCATCACCGTCTGAATCCAATGATTCTAAGGCGTTGAAAGGGAACGAATCGCTGTTATCACCAACTCCATCACCATCGGAATCTAGAGTTTCACTCGCGTCACTAGGAAACGCATCACTGTTGTCGCCAACACCGTCTCCATCGGTATCGAGTGTTTCATTTGCATCGTTTGGGAAAGCGTCGGCGTTATCACCAGTTCCATCGCCATCAGCGTCGGCCCATTCAGAGGCATCAGAAGGAAACGCATCGTTTGAATCGCTGGTTCCATCTCCATCACTATCAGGGCAACCGGTTTGGTCTGATGTAGAATTACCAGCAATGTTTGGACAATCGTCGTTCGCATTGAGCACCCCGTCGCTGTCAAGGTCATCTGGAGAGATGAAAGTGAATGATGCACCGATCTGGTGGCTCACATCGTCTTTGTCCCAAAGGGTGAGGTTGACTGTATCCCCCGTTTGACCTGCCAATGGTGTTGTCACAGTAATGGTCGTGTCATTAACTACTGTACCGGTCACATAGCCATATTCTCCGAATTGTACAGTTAATTCCTTTGTCTGTAGCAAACCAGTTGATTTTGTAGCGTACTTTAGGACGTCAGCCGTCTCATCGCTAAAGAGGACATGCATGATTCCGCTTTCATCAATAAGAATTGAATTCCCCTGACCCACATCGCCTGTTGTTGAAATTGTACTTGAATCCCAGGCAGACGTGGCCGTGTCATAGATGGCGTACTTCAAATCCCACCCAACCCAAGAATTGTATGCGATATGGATGTTTCCAGAGAAATCCAAAGCAATGGATGGATTACGACCTGTATGCCCAGTTGAGTCAACGATTGTCGTCGTCCATTCGCTGTTTGGCGCACCTGTTGAGTATCGCAAATCATCCTCTTTATCATCGAAGTGGGCGATATGGAATTGCCCTTGTTGGTCCATGACCATTGATGCCATGTGGCCTGGCCACAAATCAGATACTGATTCACCTGCATCAACGTCATAAATATCCCATTGGCCACTTTTATCCGTAGCGATTTTCAGTTTCGATTCGTCACGGTTTTGATAGGCAATGTAGATGTTGTCGTCCTCATCGATAAGTATAGCAGAATTACATCCACGGTTATCTCCTACATCAATGCCATCGTACGCCCAGCTGGAGCCATTGTACGAGGCAATTAGAAGACCATCACCGCAGTGTTGGCCCTCCGCTGCGTATGAAATGTGCGGATTATTGTTTGAATCGACGGCGATGCCGATTGGACCTACATTCGCGTTTGAAGAGACGACTTCGTCTGTCCAGTCTACTCCATCGTAGTGCATGTAAACAAGAGTTTCAGACCAAGTGCTGCCAGTTGTATACGCAACGTGGAGCTCGTCGTTGTCATCAATCACCATGTGAACATCCCAGCAGTACGCGCCTCCACAATCGTTGATATTGACTGAACTCCAAGTGGTACCGTCATGGCTACTGTACCTAATCTTGTGAGTTCCACCGTTGATATGAACGGCGTGGAGGTATCCATTTGAGTCCTCAACGATAGAATTGTATCGACCAGCTTCAGAGGTATAGTCCATTGTCGACTCCTGCCATTGATGGTTGACGCCATCGTCTGTGGTGTTTATGAAGGCAAGATTCGAAAAGCCACTTCCTGTGATAGTAATTTCTTCGCCACCTGTTGTCCAACCACTAACGGGGCTGACTGTAGAGTTTGACGAACGTGCATCAGATTGACGAACGTCATTGGAAAGGTTCGACTGAGCGCCTAAGCCTTGTTCACCACCGAGCATATCAAATGTTGGCAGAGCAACGGCGAGTAACATTACTGAAACCACCAAAACTGCAGCACGCATAATTTAACCTAGACGTAATTGGTAAAAATAGTTATCATGAAATCACGTATCGTTCTTACCCATACGTCACCCACATTAATTGCAGATTTATACCTTCTAAGAATTGGATGTAGCGTAATATCCAAATAAAAAATTGATTTAATTAAAGCATGAGCCTAAAAGCGTCAGTCCTAATAATCGTTTTTTTACTTTTGATTCCGTTATCTGGATGCCTAACTGATTCAGATAATGAGCCAGAAGATTCTACGAATCAAATCGGAGATGTCAATGATACAGTCATTGAAAATCAAACCAGTGTAGCGATTGCACAGAAACCCAATTTTGAGATATTATCCGAACATCCATTTGAATGTATGAATACTGGAGTTTTTGATAAATTCATCAATGTTTTCGGAGTTTATGTTGTAGCTTCTGAAGAAGCGCCAGTGGAATACTTGAATCATACCGCACATATCCTTGCACAGTTGGTTGATAATGATGAGGATGGGGCTGCTGATGATCCGCAGGTTTTGAACGTTCTAGTCGAGAATAATTACATCATTCCGGTATGGAATACAAGTGATCGTGATGATTTCTGGACTGGTGCACGAGGTACTCACTGCGAGGATAACATCGGAATGGCTGCTAGTATGTATTACGATGAAGACCAATGGGCACTTGGAGGCATACAATCTGCAGGAGTCTGGGATACAAATTTGGAAGAAGTTTGGCACGTCGTTTCCGTGGGCTGGTATGAGACATATTCCGAATATATGGGAACAGAAGATGAAAATGGGGAGATAATTTCGTCAAACCTTACACGGGCATTAGATGCTGCTCGGGGCGGCCATTATGAATCGGTTCCTGAACAATATCCTGAAGATGCGTGGTATACTTACTACGACGATTCTTGTAATTATCATTGTCAGGCGCATGAATATTTTTATTGGCTCCTGATGGCTAACATTGGAGCATTAGATTCTTCAATAACAGATAAATGCGAGGATAGTAAACATGAATGGAATGTTTGTAATAACTCAGAATTAGAAACAACAGACACATTGGGCTATGATTTATTCAATAATAATGGCTTTAATTTCCCAACAATGATTCCAGATGGAAGTTACCAGAGTGACTCAAACGCCGACGACTAGTATCGCCTTTGTTAAGGAATATCGAAAGTCATCTATGTACGAACCAATTTGGATAAGTCGTAAGGACTATGCGAAACCCCTTGGCACCTTATGTTCTGATTCAAGGAAGTTCAACGGGCCGATACAGACGATAGCGAGTGTACGGTTGGGAGTGTGCCCAAATTCGTATCACTGATGTCACTCTTGAAGCTGAAGATGTTCAAAGTCTGGAAACAATCACAATCGATTGAAACTTCCATCGCCCATCATTTGCCATCGCACTCCATCTGCTTGAATGTAGACAGTTTGCCCTGTTGACTGATCATAGGAGCCACCAGGTGGCAAACCAGTGTAATCAGCAACGGTTGTTGGCTGTGCAGGTGGGGGAGGTGCAGTGGCAACAGGCGGTGGTGGTGCGGTAACCACTGGCGCCGGTGCAGGAACTGCTGCAGGCTGTACAGGGGCAATTGGGGTGGTAACTTGCGCTGGCTGGACCTGCTGTACATGTTGAGCAGGTTGTGCTGGCTGAACTGGCTGAACTGGTTGTTGCACTGTTGCATAATCTGGCATGGTCGCCATACCTGGTTGAGCTAGCATTGATTGTGCAGGCGCCTGATTCAATTGCGATTGATTGAAATCCTTTCCTGCACCATCGTCACGCCGGCGTAAAAGGACCACTGCGACACCAACAACGACGCCAAGAATTCCAATAGTCGAGCCTACAAGCAGGATCGTGTTTGATGATTGAGGCTCGCTGCCATCATCGCCGCTGTCATCTTCATCCTTTGTCTGATCTTCTTGTTCGACTTCCTCACCATTGGCAATGGCTTGGGCTGCTTCTTCCGTCCCATCGTGTTGGCTTGTGTTGCCAGATACTACTGCGGTAGCATCTGCTGCAACTGCGGTGCCATCAAGTGTTGAAGATTCGGTGACAAAGGCAACGGATGCCATGTGAGCTATACCGCCATCAAGGGCGACTACGTTGAGGTTCACCGTGTACTCGTTCCGGTCAATATCATCGCTCACTGTGAAGGTCACTGTAAACGGTAAATCACCGTCTGGATCCATGTCACCAAATTCAATGACGGCAGAATCCAGCAACGCCTGATTGTATGGTTCAATGAAAATATCCAATGCTCCACCAAGCGCCAGGTCGAGTCCGTTATGAGCATCGAGGACGCCGCTGATGGACATAGCACCGTTGGTGATGATTTGCTCGCGCTCTTCGATTTCCAAGGAGAATTCAGGCAATGACGTCAGCGTAAAGGTGAGTTCATCAGAATGCACATTATTTCCAGCTGTGCCAGTAACGATCACGGTGTAATCTCCTGCGGTGAGGTTAGCTGGGATAGTGAGGGTCAAGATCGACATGAACGGGGCGGAACCGCGAGCAAAGTCAAGTTGAGCCGAGACGCCATCTGGGACGGTCACGCTGACGCTGACATCAGCACCAAAACCATTCACTGGTTCGATGAAAATAGGCGTAGGTACGACCCATTCTGCACCTTGTGGCAAGACAATCCATGGATCGAAGGTAAGAATCTCGAAGTCTGGGTCGTTGTCAACGGTAAATGAAATCGAGATTGAACGCTCAGCACCGCCGCTTGAAGAACCTGTTACAGTAAGCAAATACTCTCCACTGGTCAGGTTCATTGTATCGACAATCACTGTGCCTGCCGCATCTATGGTCAGTTGGTATTCATCAAACATAATCGGTGCATTCTCTGCATTCAGGGTTGCACTCATGTTGACAGGTGCGTTGAATTCGTTGAACCCAACAACATTCACCCATGCTGCGAAGGGTAAGCCCATCTTGGCTACATCATCAGGAACGCTTGGTAACAAAGTGAAATCAGGAGTGGCCCAGTCGTTGTTGCCTTCTCGTCCGGCAAAGACTTGGATTCCGTTGGCTGTTACTGAATCATTCCCAACGGTGAAGTCTTTTGTCGAAAGATGACGGTAGTTCAAGGGCAGTGCATTCGATGCAGGAACATCGATTGAAAACAACTCACAGCCACCCATTTCAGTCGACATTGAAATCGCACCATCGCCAACAGCTGCCTCACTCCAAACAGTTCCTTCCTCAATTGGGAAGTGGAAGTTGTCCATGCCCTGAGCGTAGACGAGGTCTGAGCGGAACACCGTTGTGGTGCTCATGTCGCTCATGTCTGGAACACAACCGAACCCAAGGTCAATGCCTCCGGAGCCGTTGTCTCCACCGTTTCCAGAGCCATCATCTCCGCCGTTGTTGCCTCCACCATTTTGAGCATCAGAACATCCCACCACATCGACAGTCGCTCCAGTCATCGTATTTGGGCACATGTCGTCTGCATCGCTAATACCATCACCGTCAGCATCGCTTCCTTCAGAGCCACCGTTTCCGTCACCGCCGTTACCATTACCGTTTTGGGCATCAGAACAACCGTTCAGATCAACCGAGGCACCTGCCTCTGTGTTTGGACAATCATCATCCGTGTCAGGAACGCCATCATTATCGCCGTCGTTACCGCCGCTGCCGCCACCGTTGTTTTGGGCGTCAGAACAACCCCAGAAATCAACTTCCGCACCTGGGGCTGTGCCGGAACAATCGTCGAAAAAGTCCTCGACGCCGTCACAATCCTCATCCGGTTCGCCATCGGACGTCGTGCAACTTCGTCCAGAGGTTTCATCGCTGCTTGTGGCACCAATGCCGCCAGATGTTTCCATTTTGGAGGTGAATGTGATGTTTTCGTGGACAAGTGAAAGATCGGAGGTGGCATAACATGCAACTCCAGTTTCTTCTTCGGTTGTTGTTGTTGTCATCCCAAAAAAACTCATGGTGAAGGTCATCTTTCCTTCCAAAGAAACCCTGTAGCATTCGTTTCCAGAAACTGTTTCTGTTCCTGTTACCGTCATTTGGTGATATTCGCTGTATTCAGCACCCATCATACTGGGCATGGTGACTGTGAAATTCCAAAAATCACCGGTGGTCCACGTCGGTGCAGAAGATGCTGTGGACGATGCTGAGTTTGCGAACTGATAGGAAGAGAGCGATTCGGTGTACAAGAGGTTGCCTTTAGCATCAAACATCTCTGTCGCTGCGTTCCAGCCAACTGCTGGGGCGTACCAATGGACGAGGTAACCTGCATCAATCTCAAGAACATAGGCACCACCGCCAGCTTCGGTCATGGTTGCGTTCACTGAGACAATGTAGAGTCCACCATAGTCGGTTTCCTCTTCCCCAAGGAACAGCGTGTCCCTCGTTTTTCCAGGGTTACTGGCACCGAGATGAGTTCCTTCTTCGTCCCACACTGACATTGAAACGCCATCGCCTGCGGCGTGTGAAAGGGTCAACAGAAGGGTTTGACCAGGCTCCAGCCAAACGCCAAAGTAATCCAATTCATCGTTCCACATATCGACTGCCCCTCGCACGACATCACCTGGATAGACTTCTTGACCAGTGGTGTTGACATCATTCGGTTCAATTTCTTGAATAACATCAACATAGCCGGCATTGGTAAAGTACGGGTTTTGCACATCATCCAGCGACGATTGGGTCAGCATCGGGTGCATCAGTGCAAGAATGAGTATCATGGCAACAGCAAATCGCATGATGAATCCTTAGAATGAGTCGCATATAATTATTAAGTCACATTTCTGTAACCACTCTATTGACAGAACATTCTCGTATTCCAAATAAATCACACTGCATTTCAAGGACTGATACAGACAACCTCAGCACACTGGCTACGGACTCCAGATTGATGGCGGACGTACCAGGATTCGAACCCGGGTTTTCGGCTTAGAAGGCCAAAGTGATATCCAACTACACTATACGTCCTTATCGTGAGCGCCGGGTTCACACTTCATGAATGTTAACCATCGGCAGCGTGCTCAAAGTGGCCTTGCGCATTTATGACATCGAGTCGGGCGGCGAACCGTTGTTCGCTTCCATTCATAGCCACAGGACTTGCATTTCCATTCCTGCACCTGTGATTCTCCGAGTACTCCGTCGCGTATTCTCTGAAGTAATGGAGACTCTTTCATTGATGGCGCAGGAGCGATGGTTTGGGTAAGTTGGTCGTGCTGTACTGAGTGAGCTGTGAGTCCTGCTGCATGCAAAAATTCGTGCACAAAAGTATGATTGTAAAGAGCTTCATCTTCGAGAAGCGCTGGATGTAAGCCAATGGTAACTTCGCCAGGGTCAATACGAAGTCTTCGTCTTCGGGCAAGCTCATTTGGACCTTCTTCAAATCGAGTCATGCCAAGCCGCTTTGATTCATTCTCAAGCCAGATTACTGAAAATCTGTCTTTAATCCAAGGCCGAAAGGTCGCATCAGTGACACCTGAAAGCATTTGCAGTGCATTATCTACGAGTTCAAGAGGTATGCGGGGATCATAGGGCGGGATTGGCGTGTCTGCAAGCGGCACCGGTGTTGTACCCTCCGCATCTCCCATGGCACTCCCAGCGTACACTCCCTCAAGAAATCTATCAATGACATCTTACCGACATTCAGCAGTCGAAACTATACTTCCTTGACCTGTTCACGGATTCGTTCATCCCATTGTTCAACGCGGTCATCCATACTCAATTCACGTAAGACAAGTTGGCAATGCTTATGATGGGCGTGCAAGTGGACGGTCTGCGAAAGCACCCTTATGGGCGTGTAGATCAGTTGGAAGATCGCTACCTTGGCATGGTAGAGGCCCCGAGTTCAAATCTCGGCACGTCCACCATTCGAACAGATTGAGTCAATCCCATGGTGGACTTGCGCCTTGAAGAATCTGCCCTGATTTGCTTTCTTCATCGGCTCGGCCATACATTGGATAATAGATGTTCAACATACAGTTCAATGACATGCGACAACATGTGTGTTGGAGGAAAGTAACAAATCATTATTAGGAGCCAACCGATGCTCAATTTATGGCTAGGAAAGGAGTGCTTCTCATCAATGTAGGAACTCCCGATGAACCGACTATTCCATCGGTAAAAAAATACCTGAGAGAATTTCTTCTCGACCCCGACGTGATTGATATCCCAGCTCCGCTTCGGCACCTTTTGGTTCGTGGAATTATCTTGCGAGTTCGGCCGAAAAAAATCGCTCCGTTGTATCAGAAAATTTGGATGGAAGAAGGCTCTCCATTGCGTGTTTACTCCCACAGAATTACAGATTCGCTCGATGGCATGATGGATGACATGGATGTCGAGTTTGCTATGCGATACGGCAACCCTAGCATCTTATCAGGGCTGGAAAAATTGCGTTCAAAAGGTGTTGAAGATTTACTTTTGCTGCCGATGTTTCCTCATTATGCACAGGCAACAACCGAGTCGGCATTGAAACATGCCTACAAACAACTGAAGAGAATGGATTGGAATCCACAAATCCTCGAAATGGGGCACTTTGAAACCAAGGAAGAATATGTCGTTCCGTTAACCAACTCAATTGAGAAGCACCTTGACAATGAAACCCATCTTCTGTTTTCCTATCACGGATTGCCTGTCTCCCACGTCAAAAGAATCGATTCATCAAAAAACCACTGTCAAAAAATTGACGATTGCTGTTCTGTTAAATCTGACGCAAATCAACTCTGCTACGGTCACCATTGCATGGAGACAACACACACCGTAGTAGGCCTTCTCGGGTTAAAACCGGAGCAATGGTCAATCAGTTTCCAAAGTCGAATAGGTCCTGTCAAATGGCTGGAGCCATCGACCATGAACAAGGTCGAAGAACTTGCAAAAAATGGAGTAAAGAAACTTGCAATTGTCGCTCCTGCATTCTTGGCAGATGGTCTTGAAACACTTGAAGAACTTGACATTGGAATCCGTGAGCACTTTGTTGAATGTGGAGGAGAGGAACTCACTGTCATCAAGTGCCTCAACGATGATGAAGAATGGGTAAAGGGCTTGAGTCAACTGATCTCTCAAAGATTTGAGAACCCTGCAACCGCCTAAAATTTCTCAGCAATACGTTCAGCCTCATCGACAACATGTGTAATTGACACGCCGCTTACTCCCCAGCCAACACAATTGAATTCGAATTGTTGCTTTGCAACATGCTGCATATAACCTGGAGGATAGCAAGGTATTTTCCGCTTGCCTAAGTTTTCAAAGAGAACGGGTTCAGAGTTACCGAGGTGGTGTTTGAGTGCATCAAGTATCTTTGATTCATCGCCATCCCAACGAGAGTGTGGAGCCATAATTCGAAACAAACGATGACCGCTAGGAGCTCGTTGGGAACGATGTAAATCGCTCTCATGAAGAATGCCGCTGAACGGGACTGTCGGGTCTGGAATTAATGTACCATACCCAAATGGAATCTTCGCTACATCAACATCTCGATAACCGACTGCAAAGACGGTCAATTCCGTGGATTCCTGCTTCCCAACCATTCCCGGAGCAGACCAAACAACCGAATGCAGCGGGACATCAAACATGTCGGCTGCGGCTTGTGGAGACTCTATTTCTTGACCGGTTGTCATTGAAACGTTTTCCATCGTCTCAAGTTTCTGCTGTAAAGCGTCGATAAGCGTCTGCATTCCTCCATCCAATGATGCAACCGTACCTGTTTTGGGAGTAAAAAGCGGGTATGAGCGATTGATTTTTTTCTTCAAAAGCGATGCTTTCATTGGAGGTTGGTCTCCAAAACGGGTCATTGCAGGCATCAAAAAATCTGCGTCAACATTCTGTGAAGTGTCGTTGACAATTCCAAGCGTCATCGCATCCGCAATCTTCTGATGAGGAAGAAGTTGAGAAACACTGGCACCGCCATGACGAGCTGCTTTGATGCCGTTTCGAAGTTTCAAAGCACCAATCTTGAACAAGGAGAGAAAAGAAAGGCGGTGTTTTTTGCCATTGAGTAATATCCATCTCGACTTTGCTCTGCTACGAGATGCATGGAACTGCGATGAAAGCCCCAAATCCGCAACAAGTCGCCAAAAAGCAGGATGAGGCCGGGTTGCGTTCACCGCTAAATCACAGACCCATTCTCCGCTTTTCCATGTCGAGATGACTCCGCCCAAATGTGGCGCTTTCTCGATGAGAAGAACTTGCATATCCGGGCGTTTACTTGCAATCCTGTACGCACAACAGAGCCCAGATAATCCTCCGCCAACAATCACGATTTTATCAGAGGATGACACGTCTTTGGCTACCAGCAATGGCCGCCTCATTTCAGAACCATGACGAATCCAAGCTTCAACATTCGACATGCGACCATCTCGATTATTCACTCAACCAATCCTTCGGCTCTCGAAGAACCCGCAACAGGCGTTCTTCTTCACTTCCTGAAGCAACTTCATGACAGTATTCCCAACGTGAAGTGAGCGGTAGAGACATCAGAATACTTTCGATTCGCCCATTGGTCGTAAGTCCAAACTTTGTTCCTCGATCGTAAACCAAATTAAATTCGACATATCGGCCCCGGCGGATTTGTTGCCAATCTTTTTGTTGTTTGGTGAAGGTCAAATCTTTTCTTCGCTCAAGAATTGGCAAGTAGCCGGACAAAAACGATTGAGCGCAATCTTCGACAAATGCGAAACATTCGTCCTTGGATGCATTGTTCAAATCATCGAAAAAAATGCCTCCAAGGCCCCTTCGCTCACCTCGATGCTTGATGTGAAAGTAGTCATCACACCATGTCTTGTAAGCATTGTAATCAGCAACATTATGCCGATCACAGGCATCTTTTAGAGCGGTGTGAAAATGCACAGCATCCTCTTCAAAAAGATAACTCGGGGTCAAATCAGCGCCTCCACCAAACCACCAGCTACCTGGCTTTTCACCTTCACCGCGCTCAAAATACCGATAATTGGCATGAACAGTAGGTGCCATTGGGTTGTGGGGATGAAGAACCAAACTTATGCCGGTGGCAAAAAAATCGAGGTCTTTGCCCTTTAATTCATGCCCTCCGCCCATGCTTTGGGCTGCTTGAGGACTCAGTGTCCCATGAACGACACTAACGTTTACTCCGGCTTTCTCAAACACTTTTCCGCCGGAAAAAACCCTGCTACGCCCACCTCCGCCTTCGTCTCGAATCCATTCATCTTGACGATAATCAACGCCGTCAAGATTTCGTAATTGCTCACATATTTCATCTTGGATTCGATGAACCATGTCAGCCATTTTCTGACGCATGTTATTCACCCGTAATTTCACGAAGCACGGTTTCTACGCACTCGATACGCGCTGATGGAGCAAAGCCATGACCGAGATTGAAGATGTGACCCGGTTTATCGCCAGCGGCTGCCAAGACATGTTGAGTTGCGCTGCGAGCCATTTCTGTTGAACCGTGAAGAAGCGAAGGATCGAGATTGCCCTGGAAGGCAAACTTATCTCCAAATTGAGCGCGATTCTCTGATAAGCTGTCTCTCCAATCTAGAGATATCGCGTGAAGGTCAAGTTCTCGAATTGCAGCGTGCAAGTGACCTGAACCCTTAGCATAGTGAATGATGGGAACATCATTTCCCACTTTTTCACGGAACACTTGAATGGCTCGATTCGTGGCTGGCATTGCGTATTTGCGGTAGGTCTCAGGGGCGAGTAAACCAGCCCATGTGTCAAACACCTGTACAGCATCAGCGCCACCATGAGTCACTTGGTCGGCAAGCAAATCGCCTACAATGTCACCCATTTTGAGCAAAAGGCGTTCGGCTTCTTCTTGATTCGATGAAATTAGAGCACGAGCATTGTGGAAATCCTTGTCGCCCGTTCCGCCAGATAGTAGGTACATGCAAATCGTCCATGGACATCCTACAAACCCGAGACGTGCAGTGGTGTCACCGATTTCTTCACCGATTGCCTGAAGCCCATCTGCGGCCCATGGCGCATGCTTACGAGCACTGAAATCGGTCCAATCGTCGATATGAGAGAAATCGAAATCACTGATTCGAATTCCACCGCCGTATTCAACATCATAACCGAGGCTTGGCAACGGCGTGAGAATATCACTGAAAACAATGGCTGCATCAATTCCGTTGTATCTCTCGAGAGGTTGAAGTGTTATTTTTGAACAGAGGTCAACATCCATACATCGTTCCCAAAAAGAATGTTCAGCAGCAATCTTACGATACTCCGGAAGATGTCGACCCGCCTGACGCATAAACCAAACTGGAGTCCTATCAACCGGTTTGAGATTGAGTGCTGAGACGATGCGTTGTTTACCGTTCATGCTGACAACTCCAAATTGCACAACACTTCATCAAGTGCCGATGCCATACCTCGAACATGTTCCTCTTGGTGAACAGTGGCTAGAAAACCAATTTCATAAGCAGAAGGAGCGAGCATGTATCCTTTTTCAAGCAACCCTCGGTGAATATCCGAATACAGAATACCCGCATTACTTGGGATTAAGTCAGCACGCGATGGAGGCTCAGCAGAACTTGGGGAGAACCAAAACAAACTTCCTCTGCGAGTTAGTCTCATAGGGTAATCGTGTTTTTGTAGAACCGTTTCGACACACTCTTCAAGCAGTTGTCCAAGCGATTCAAGATAATCATAGGCATCGTTGTCAAGCATGTCAAGCGTCATTATTCCAGCTGCCATTGCAAGTGGATTTCCTGAAAGCGTACCGGCTTGGTAAACCGGTCCGAGTGGTGATAATTTTTCCATAATCTCACTTCGAGCACCGTAAGCACCGACAGGAAGACCCCCTCCGATGACTTTTCCAAGAGCAGTAATATCTGGTGTGACTCCCGAAATATCACCGTAACTTCCCTCTTTGAAACGAAACCCACTAATGACTTCATCAAAGATGAGCAATGCTCCGTGTTGGTCGCACATTCTTCGTAATTTAGCGAGATATTCATGGCGCTGAACCAACAACCCATTGTTTGCTGGCAACGGCTCGATGACCACAGCAGCGATTTCGTCGCCGTGTTCTTCAAACAAAAAATCCACAGCCTCGTCATCATCAAGAGGGGCGATGAGCGTGGTTGCAACGGTATCCTTTGGAATCCCCGGACTGCTCGCTATACCAAATGTAGCAAGTCCGCTTCCAGAACTCACCATAAGCGAATCGACATGGCCGTGGTAGCAGCCCTCAAATTTCACCAGTAAGTCTCTGCCTGTATAACCACGTGCAAGTCGCACTGCGCTCATAACAGCCTCGGTACCAGATGACACAAACCGAACTTTGTCCATGTGAGTGAACCGTTTTTTAACCCTCTTGGCGAGTTCAATTTCACCGGTGTGTGGTGCTCCGAAAGAGGTCCCATTGAGCATCTTTTCGTACACTGATTCAATGATCTTGGGGTGTGAATGACCGTGGACAAGTGGTCCCCAGGATTGAACGAAATCGACAAGCTGGTTGCCATCAACATCAGTGACAACGGCACCTGATGCTTTTTCAAAATAAATTGGGTTTCCGTGTACTGATTTGAATGCTCGGACAGGGGAATTAACACCGCCCACCAAGTGCTCAAGCGCTTCGTTGTGTAACGAATTGGATTTTTCTCGCTGCATCAAAACACCTCATTCAAGCCATTTGCAGGACAAAGCCTCTCGCGCATGGTAACTTACTATCACGTCTGCCCCGGCCCTTTTGAAGGAATGCAATATCTCACGAACCATTTTTCCACGAGAATGTTGATCGGGGGTTGATGAGTGAACCATTGAATATTCTCCACTGACATTGTAAACTGCTACTGGCCTGGAAACATGATCTGAAACCTTTCGAACAACATCAAGATAGGTCAATGCAGGCTTAATCATAATGACATCTGCACCTTCAGATTCATCACCCATTGCTTCAAGAAGAGCCTCAGAATATCCGGAACGTATGTCCATCTGGTGACTCCCTCGGTCACCAAATGAAGGGCTGGAAGATGCAGCATCACGGAAAGGGCCGTAAAACGCTGATGCGTATTTGACCGAATACGAGAGAATGCCAGTGTTAACGTGACCTGCTTGTTCAAGTGCTTCACGAATTGCGAGCACTCGTCCGTCCATCATATCGGATGCTGAAACATAATCAGCTCCTGCCTCTGCGTGGGTAAGAGCAATAGAACACAACTCTGCAACTGTAAGGTCGTTATCAATCTCTTCGTCATGAATAATTCCGCAGTGGCCGTGATCTGTAGCAGTGCATAAACATACATCGGTAAGAACAACAATTGAATCACCGTATCTTGATTTCAGTTCACGAACCAATCCAATCAAGTGCATATCCGGAGAAGAGGCAATGCTCGCATTGGCATCTTTCAAAGAAGGTTCGATGACTGCAAACAACATATGGGCATGAATTCCAAGTTCCATATCTGAGGCAATGGTTTTCAAAAGCACATCCGGAGATTGTCTGTGGATACCGGGCATGCTGGAAATCGGCTCATCGACACCAACTCCGGATACCACGAAATGCGGTTGAACGAGACTTGATACAATGCTGGTACCAAAATTGAGATCTCTTCGTGAAGGAGTCCAACGATTTATTCTCGGGCGTATGTTCACATTCTCACCTCGTTTTCCACCATTTGGCAACATATTTTGCGGTTGGTCCATTCAATACTTCGACCGTTGCTTCGGCAAAATACGGCAGAGATGTAATCTCCTCTAGTGATGATTTGCCCATACACAGTATATTTTTAGGTATGGGTAATGAATTGCTCATCCAAGCACGTGCGGATGAGGGTGAAGAAAGTAGGAGTACATCGTTTGCAGCAATGTTGAACGGTTCAACGCTCTTCGCTTGATTTTCATAGCCGACCCATGATTCAACCTCAAATCCGAGTTCCGAAAGAGCGTCAGTAAGTTCATCGGAAGCGACATTCGAACGGGGAACCATCAGCCGAACGTTCCGTTCAAGCATCCTGTCGATGTACTTGATTAGTTCAGAAGAATTTCTTGCCTTGCCGCATAACGATACGGTAACTCCTCTTTGGAAGCAGGCCCGAGCCGTACCTTCACCTATTGCCAACCATTGAATTCTGTTCAAATCCGGATTATTTTTGGCAACTTCAATTGCGCACTTGGCTGCAAAAGGAGAAGTAAGAACAAGGTAGGGCCATTGTGAACGTGAAAGAGAGTTATCAATAAAGTCTTGAGGCCATGCATTCGGCTTTGAAATTAGGTCAAGAACTGGCTTGTTGGTTACTGGAATTCCTTCATTATTGAGTCGAATCGCAAGACGCTCCGAATTCAAGGTCGAGATTATTCTCGGGCCTTTTTCCTGAACTTTGAGATTGACTATTTCCTGTTCCGGCAAATCTATAGAAAGGTCATCTAAATGTCCATGGTACACGAATTTTTGGAAATGCAACCCTTTACAAAAAATTTCACGCCAGTTGGGAGGTGAGATTTGAATTGAAGTGTTTTTACCGTCCACCTTGATACCTGCAGGATACAAACAACCACCGCCGATCGATGCTAGAATTTCTCGTTCTTTGACAACATCCATTTCGGACTTTGAGTGGTTCAAAATTTCGCGTAGACCTTGTAATGAATCAAAATCATCGCTTCGACAATGGACGGAGATTGAACCCTGTCCTGGAGCAGTAGGCCAGTCTTCATCGCTGATGCGCACCGCACCAAATTGGAGAATCCAAGGTTCAAGAGCACCTATTTCATGGAGACGTCGTAATCCAATCTCTGCAAGAATTATGCCGTCGACGCGACCCTGTTGCAGTCGCTTCAGCCGTGTCTCGACTTGACCACGAACGGCAATTGGGATGATATCTGGCCGCTGACTGAGCATGAAGGATTGTCGTCTGCCTGAAACCGTTCCAACCATCCCCGATTCAGGAATGCAATTCAAAACCATATCGAGCGGGGTTTCAATGTCATTATGCAACACATCAAGGAGAGAAGATGCCGTTTTTGAGGGGGGTAAAATGAGTAAATCGTTTGTGCAACCTCGCTCAATGTAGGCAAGGTTCTGAATTCCCGAGTTCATCTCAACAGGCACATCTTTACTCGAATGTACCGCAATGTCAATGTTATTGCTCAACAATTCAGCATCAACTGCATGAATGAATTGACCCACCGATGTTGCCAAATCTCCACCGAGAGATTGATCACCTTCAGATGAAATGCCAACTATTTCTGTAGAGTAACCTCTCTCAATGAGCCTTTCACTCACCTTGTTAGCCTGCCAAGTGGCAAGAGTCGAGGTTCTTGTACCGATTCTGATGGAATTCAAGATGTTGCCTCCGGAAGGGCAGATTGTTCGCTAATGTGAACAATCGTCTCGGTTACATCACGAGCCACCCTGCTAAGAAGAGTTGGATTGATTGGTCGATCGGTGGAAAGCACCATTTCATCCAACTGAATACTTTCAAACGGACCTTCTTGATTGCAAATCCATGTCGCAATCTCTCTGGAAAATGGGCCGATTTGGTTTACACTCTCTCCAACTAAATTCGATTGGTTCCATTGCTCTGCAAGCGTTTCGAGCGTCGAATAAATGTAAGCTCGAAACTTTGCCTGAGTTCTGTCGGTTAACGCTGCCATGAATCTATTTTGGATGTTGGTTAGTAGAATATCACTGCGCCCAATCGTGCTGGCATAGTCCCACTCCATTCCAACTTTCCGGGCTACTTTAATCCAGTATTCCATACCGAGCAATTCTTGATTTTTCGAAACTCCAGAGGCATCAATTGAAGGAGGCCATGAGAAATCCATAACCGTGGCAGAGGATGAGCATGGGATTGGATTCGTCGAGTTGTAGGTTGGCTCAATATTGCGTATCGTCGAGATGATCAAGGAGGGTTGAATCACATCCTCGGTCCAGTCATCGAAGGAGATGACAGTTACCTGGGAAGAGATTTCGGGATACCGCTGTGAAGATAATTCGGGATTACGTGTGACAACAAGAATATCTTTTTGGCCAAACTCAAGGAGCGTTTCAACTGCTTTGTATCCCATATCACCGAAACCAAGAATCACTGAGGGTAACGTTTCATTTTTAGACAGAAGTTCTTCAATAGCAGTTGTCGCAAGATTAAGCATCGATTCTGTGGTTTGAGTAAAACCAAATTCCTTTCGCAACATGCGATTTGCAGATATCACGTGATCAAAGAAGGAACTGTTGATGTCGCTGACAAGACCGTATTTGCGATGCATTGCAACTGCACCTCGAAATTGCGACATGACTTGGAGTTCGCCTAAAATAAAAGAGTCAAGTCCACTGCAGACCTTCACCAATTGTCGCCATACATCAATTCCAGTGTAATGTTGAAAAGGTGCGTCATCAATTCCAAACGCCGAAAAAATGGCTTGTTCAAGTTCCTGACTTGTGCAGCCAAATCCTACATAGAGGACTCTGTTGCATGTTGAAAGTTCAAACACATCGAGCGCGAGATGGTCACGGACCTTTTGAATTGATTCAATTCGAGACTCTTTGGAAAGCCCTTCTGTGGTCAGTGTTTTTACCGATTCCACATTTTCAGCACCGAGTTTCATCGAAACCATACTGACACCGTTCATGAGTTGCATAGCGTCGACTGCGACACCGTTAATCTCATGCACGGGAGGGGCTACCAGAAATTTTGTCAAATCGATTTTAGGGTGGCCTAAATATGACATTGTTTCAACCTCAAATAACCCGTGTTGCCGACCCTTAAGAACTTCAAGTATTCACAGCCTGAGAAAGTACAACTCCCAGTGCATGAAGAAGTTCTTTGCTAGACATTCTTGCCGCCATGGACGAAATTTTTCCAACGCTTCATGTATTCAACGAACACTGGGCTGAGGTCAACATCAAGCAAGTGTTGTTCTGTAAAAGGTGGCCGATCCGGTGAGTAGTCTGAATTAGCCAGATGCATCGGCCAATCGGGATGTGCAATGGCAACACGTGCCACACCGACCAAATCAGCACCTTCACTCATCAGCCATTGCGCATCTTTAGACGTCCATACTGCTCCTGTAGAAACGACTGGAATCTGCTTTGGAATCGTTTCCGCAAACAGTTTGGTTAGGCTTGGCCCGTCTTCATCACCGGCAACTCCTTGGAACACATCCCAGCACGATATATGGAGCATATCGATGTCCATCGTACTGAGAATTTCTGCGAGTTGGAGGCTTTCATCAAGGAAAATTCCTGCCTTTTCGATGATGGGTGAAATACGCACGGAGATGATGAAGTCAGATCCTGTTGCTTCTCGAACTGAAGTAATCATGTCGCGCAAGAACTTGCTTCGCCCCATGATGTCACCTCCCCACTCATCCTCTCGCCGGTTGGTTACACTGCCTAGAAATTGGCAGATCAGGTATGAGTGGGCACCATGCAATTCAACACCATCAAAACCTGCCTTTTGACAACGAACTGCAGCCTCAGTGAACGATTGAATCATCTTCAACACCTCTTCATGCGACAGTTCTCTCGTGTAGAGCCCGTCCATTCCATTTTCAGTGTTCTTGCTTGCAGAGACTGGCTGAACGCCGTTGATTGATTGTGGGGCTCGCATACCTCCATGGAAGATTTGAACAAGACTGAGCGTTCCAGTTTCCTTGAGTTGTGTTGCCATTTTTTTAAGGCCCGGCAACTGGTGGTCGCCCCATACCCCCATCTCCCCATGCCATCCACGCCCATGTTCAGTAACGTTTGCTGCAGCAGTTGTCGTAATGGCGAAACCATCTTTTGCTCTGCGAACAAGCCACTTGATCTCCTCATCAGAGAGTGTTCCATCCTCGTGACTTTGTTTGTTCGTCATGGCAGCAAGAACGCTGCGGTTCTTTAGAACATGACCAGTTCGTGGCAAAGTGAAAGGTTGATGCGCTCCCATGGCTGTTTCAGGAAGAGGACACTCTTGATGCTTCGCTCTTCGCCCGCAACGACTTATTCTGCCTCTTTAGGCGTCTCATCTCCACCGCTCGGGTGAGATTTGGTCGGGAAGAACTTGTCCATCCACTTTGGAGACCACCAGTTCGCCTCTCCCATGAGACGCATGGTGGCAGGAACAACGAGTGCACGAACGATGGTTGCATCGAGTAGAATTGCCAAAGCCAAACCGAAACCAATTTGCTTCAAGATGATAATTGAGGATAGCCCGAAGGCACTGAAAACAACGACCATGATTGCTGCTGCACCGGTGATGAGCCGGCCTGTCTTCTGTAATCCATTGGCTACAGCGAGCGTGTTGTCACCGGTACGCTCCCACTCTTCGTGAATTCGAGACAGCATCAGAACCTCATAGTCCATCGAAAGTCCGAAGACGATACAGAACATAATGACAGGATTCGTCGCCTCAATCGGTTGCGGAGTAAAGTTGAGTAACTCAGCTCCATTGCCCCATTGGAACACAAATACCAACATACCAAACGATGCTGAAATCGATAGGATGTTCATCACAATGGCCTTCAATGGAATCACAATACTGCGAACTTGAATGAAAATTAACACAATCGTTGCAATGAGGATGAATGCAAGGGCAATCGGGAGATTATCTTGGATAGCCCAAAGTGTATCAAGGCTGTAGGCAGCAAATCCTGCAACATTAAGCGAAGAATCTTCGCCGGTCACTAATGTGGAAGAGAAATCGTTTCGCTCCTCTCGTAGATCGGCAACGAAGTCATGGCTATCTTTGCTCGTACTCGGTCCGTTAATGGCATAAATAACGTATGTGACATCGCCGGCAATAAACTGTTCACGCAAATATTCTCGCGATGCATTTTGCTCTGGTGTGAGGTATTCTGCAGGTGTAGACCAAAATTGAACTACACTCGATTCGTTCATTCCGAGCGCTGGAAGAGCGTATCCGAATGCCTCGTTAATTCTCTCATCGCTCACATGCTCAACCATCCATTGATGCATTAATCGCAAGTTTGTTTCATCCAGTGGGTCTTCTCCATCGAAGTCAATGACGACCAGCGCTGCATTCGAAGTGCTCTTTGGCCAGATGGTGTCGATGTGATCTAGACCGAGCCGAGATTCATCATCAGGCGGTAAAGCATCTCTGTTTGCAAGCGAGAACTCAGCTTGGAAAAACGGCAGCCCAGCACCAAGTAGAATGATCAGCGTCGGAAGAAGAACCGCCCATGGACGGTCCATTACAGTGTTTGCAATTTTGGCCCAAACTCCATCACCGTCGTTGTTGGAATCAATCTTGAACGAGAACGGTAGTTTACGTCCGGTGTTGATTCTTGGGCCTAACATGGCGAGAACAGCAGGTAAAACGATCAGCGAGTAAATCATTGCAATAGTGACGGCCAAAGTACCGCCGATACCGAGGCTCGGCAAACTTGTATTGGTGAAGAAAAGCATTCCCATCAATCCAATAGCGACGGTGATTCCGCTGAAGAAAACGGCCTTGCCAGCAGTTGCAACGCTCATGGCTGTTGCCGTTCGAATATCATTTTCATTGCGTCCCATCTCTTCCCGGAAACGATTGACTAAGAACAACGAATAATCTATAGAAACACCTATTCCGATGAGGGAGATGATGTTGACTGCGTATTGAGTAACATCAGTCACGTTTGAAAGCCAAATGGTGACCCCCATTGCAGAGAGCACGGTAAGAATACCAACACCTACCGGCAAGAGTGCGGCAAGCAGGGTTCCGAAAACAATGGCGAGGATGATAAGTGAAAGAGGTCCAGAAACAAGTTCTGCCTTCACGAGGTCTTCTTGGATACGATGGTCAAAGGTATACTCAATAGCCATTCCATCGGTTCTCCACGCATCGAATTGATCATCGATTACAATTGACTCATAGTGGTCTGCGTAGAGGGCCTTCGCATCCTTACGTGACATGTTCATGATGACTCGATTTTGGGCCCAAAAACCATCTTCTCCATCAAAGGCGAGTTCGGCGCGCTCATCCTCCGCAATCGTATCCCACGAGTAATCAATGGTCACATCAGGAAGAGCTGCAAATTCAGCCAGTGCCTCAATGACCTCTTGCTGCCAAAGTTCAGATGAATCGTTGAGTGTGTCGTGTCGGACGAGGTAAACGAATCCTTGAGTACTTTCGACGTTCGTGCCGGATTCTACAAATGCGTTGTCCATGATGGCCAGTGCATCAACCGACTCAAGGTCGCCTTCGCCCCACCCTTCTGCCCAGTCAGGGCCGATTGTAATCAGCGAAGCCATACCAAGACAAGCGAGGATTCCAAATGCGAGAACCTTCTTTTTGTGGTCGTGGGTGAACTCTCCAAGCCTGAAAAACAGACGGCCTTCAAACAACGAGGAGTCGGTAGAAGATTCCATAATCCGATGCCGGTGAATGGTCTTTATCAAAGGATGTTTGTGAACTCATGCTCTCACTAAGTGTAGAGCGACACACCACTTCCTTGAGCGGTTCAATTCGCCGACGCTATGAGTCGCTTTTAGGGCTCAAAAGGTGAACGAACAAACAGAACATGTTGTCGAATCAGCGGCGTTCATTGCGGAACAAATTGGGCATGCTTTTTGCTCAGCAGCGTTTTCCTCTGCAACTTCCTCTGCCGCATCTTCAGCAGGCGAATCTTCTGTTGAATCCTCAGCAGCAGCCTCTTCTTCCGAAGCGCTATCATCCTCAGAGTTCCATGCTTCAGCCGCGGCTTCAAGTTCTGCCTTCTTGAGGTATCCGTTGTCATCAAGGTCGAAGTTAGCTGCGTGGGCAACAAATGCGTCTCGTTGGCTCACATCGATTCCAGCAGTTGACATGACTCGTAGCAGAACATCTTCTCTCCAGGAGACCTTAGGTTCATTGTCCTCTTCAGGTTCTTCGGTAACTTCTTCTGATTCTTCAGCTGCAGCCTCTTCGCTTGCTTCTTCACCAGGCTCTTCGCTTGCTTCTTCAGCAGGCTCTTCGGTTGTTTCCTCAGCTTCTTCTTTGGCAGGTGCAGGAGCATCTAGGGATTCGTCTTCGTCGCCAAAGTGTACGCCGTGGAAGATGTTTCCAAGCTCACCGTCAATTGCGCCAGGACCTGTGATTTCAAATGAAATCATGATTTCTTCATCCTTTCCAACAAGTGGTATATTCCAAGCGAGGTGAGTTCCGTCTTCGCCTTGTTCACTGGTCATTTCACAATCTTCTCGCTTCTCTCCGTTTCCACGGATCAACCAATCTTTGATTTCGAAATTCTCTGGTATAACATCCTTGAGAGTGACGTCTTTGAGACCGGTGTCGCCTTCGTTGTTGAACATAATCAAGACTTCGTGCCGTCCCTTTCCGCCGATCTTCTGCGTCATCTTTCCAGCACCGAACTTTCTTCGGTTGTGGATAATCTTGACAGAAGGTGCATCAGCTGCATCTCTGGTACAGACTGGTCCGTATCGCTCAGCACTGAATTCGGTACGAGCAGGAGCACTGACGGTAAGGCCTTCGTGTTCAGTTGGACCTGGTGCGACCAATTCGTATTCGATGGTCATGTTCTTGCCGGGCTTTAATCCAACAGGGCCACGGGCTCCTACTGTAATCGTGAGCGTGAAACCATCTCCATCTGGAGACCGGTTGTTCTTTTCAAGGGTGATACCATTGGTAATCTCGGCCTTGATTTGCTCAGTGTCAATCTCCTTTCCGTTTACCTTGATTGAAATCTTTGAAACATCAGGTGCTTCAAACAGTCCAGGGATATCATCGGTAATGCGCATCAAGTTGATGTCAGCAGAGCCGTTGTTTGTCAAGGTCAATGTTGAGTGGACACTTTGCTTCCTGAAGGAGCGAAGTCCTGTGCTGGAATATGATTTTGTCAAATCAGCCTCAACAACTTCGAACTTCTTTGATTGCAATGAAATCGTGCCTTCTGTACTGCGAGTAGCGCGTGGTAGAATCGTGTAAGCGAGGTTGGTGGTAAAGTCTGGCTTTGAAAGTGCCATGACTGAGCGCTCATCGCTTTCCCACTTTCCGTGAGGCTTGACGTCTTGTCGGACATCACCGATGTCGAAGAGCAAGTCTTCGCTGCCTTTCATTCGAACTTGGAGTTTCACCAAATCAACGGCGAAGGACGAACGGTTCTCAAACGTTGTTCGGCACAACCAGTTGTCTGGTCGTTCATCTTCTCGAACACGCATGTAGGAGAATCCACGGCAGAAAGCATCGAGTTCTCTAAAGTTCAGACTTGATAGGGTTGATTCCGAAGAGTAAGTCGCGGATGCAGCTCCAGCGTCGATTGCTTTGGTACCGGATACAATGATTGTACCTTCGATACTGAGAACTTGCTTTTCACCCGCTGCAAGGTCTCCAACATTCCAGGTCAACTCGTTATTTTCAACCGTTGCCGTTCCGGTGTTGTCAAATGTCAGTTCATCAGGAAGTGGGCGAGTCACGGTTACGCCGTGGATAGGCACTGGTGCCGTGTTTTCAACTTCGAGTTCCAAAGCGATAGGGCCGCCTTCTTCACCGGATGCGACGGACATTGAGTGTTCCTGAGATCGTGCTGGATTCGTGTCGAGACGTTCGCGAAGAACAAGCATTCTCTTGCCTGAAACCTTGTATTTCATGCTGTAATTCGTACCTGCTTCCAACTCATCTACGGAAACATGGTCTCCACCAATATCTGTTGAATCAGCGTGGTCAAGCAATACGTCGATGTCGTAAATTCGGTCTTCAGAGGACGGGTTGTTCACAGTGAGAACACCCTTGACGGTTTGTTTGACGATTTCACCGTCAGCGGTCAAGGTCGCCTTTTCAACTTCATGCAGAGTTCCTTCGAGTTTGTCTCCGAGGACTTCATCGACTTCTGCACTGCTTCGAATAACTGCGCCAGCCTGTTCACCGACGAGGTTGTCAGGTGTGCCAAGGACAGGGTCAGAAGCAAGAGTAGATGGAAGTGCAGGGATTTCCTTTGAGTCTTCAGCTGGAGAACCAAGCAAAGCTGCGCTTCCACCGAGAAGGGATGAAGCATCCGCTGGAGGGGCAGGTGCCTCTTCCTCGTCAGACATAGGAGGTGCAGGAGGGGCGCCTCCGAGGAGTGCCGCTCCATCAAAAGCCGGAGGTGCATCTGGCATAGGAGGCATGCCGGGTGGTGCAGGTGGAGCATCCATTGGTGGTGCATCCATTTCGGGCATTGGCGGGGCAGGTGGGGCGCCGCCGAGAAGTGCCGATGCGTCAGCAGCAGGTGCTGTTTCTGGCATTGGTGGCATTGGTGGTGCTTCCATGCCAGGTGGCGCTGGAGGAGCGTCCATTGGTGGTTCTTCCATGCCAGGGGGCGCTGGAGGAGCGTCCATTGGTGGTGCATCCATCTCTGGCATTGGCGGCATTGGAGGCATGCCAGGCGGAGCAGGAGGAGCATCCATTGGTGGTGCTTCCATACCAGGCGGTGCAGGAGGAGCGTCCATTGGTGGTGCTTCCATGCCAGGTGGCGCTGGAGGAGCATCCATTGGTGGTGCTTCCATCTCAGGCATTGGTGGCATTGGTGGCATTGGTGGTGCATCCATGCCAGGTGGCGCTGGAGGAGCATCCATTGGTGGTGCTTCCATCTCAGGCATTGGCGGCATTGGTGGCATCGGTGGTGCATCCATACCAGGTGGAGCAGGAGGTGCGTCCATTGTTGGCATAGGTGGCATTGGAGGAGCGTCCATAGGCGGGGCAGGTGGGGCATCCATGGCAGGCATTGGTGGCATTGGTGGTGCTTCCATACCGGGCGGAGCAGGAGGAGCATCCATGGTCGGCATTGGTGGCATTGGAGGCATTGGTGGTGCTTCCATACCAGGTGGTGCAGGTGGTGCGTCCATCGGAGGCATTGGTGGCATTGGAGGCATTGGTGGTGCTTCCATGCCAGGAGGGGCAGGAGGCGCATCCATGCCTGGCGGTGCGGGAGGCATTGGCGGCATAGGTGGTAATCCGGGTGGCATAGGTGGTTTTTCTTCGCTCATATTCAATTCCTCCGTGTCGGTTGCTCAAGCAACAACACCCCCATACTCATTGAGCACATAACCGTTCGCCCCCTTAGTTTAGAAAAAAAACGCAGTTTGGTCAGTAAAGTTGCGTCTTTGCCATCATGTTGATGTAGGGTGGTTCGGACGATTACACATGGTCGGAATGGATAGTGGCACCCCCCCGGTGCTTTTTGTTGTAGGAACTGCAGGGGCAGGCAAGTCGTCGTTGGTCACTTCATTCCAACGCTGGTCCCGCTTTTTGGAGACCGACGCAATCGCTGTGAACCTCGACCCCGGAGCAGAGCGTGTTCATTACGACGCAGAATTTGACGTTCGAGATTTAATTTCATTGACCGAAGTGATGGCTGAGTATGACTTGGGGCCGAACGGTGCTCAAATTTTGGCAGCAGATCTTTTGGCAGCTCAAGCCGGTGATGTTGCAGCCCAACTCCATTCACTTACCGGTGAAGTGATGATTGTTGATACCCCTGGGCAGGTCGAACTCTTCGCTTTCCGTGAAGCAAGTAACCACCTCATTGAAGTTCTGGGTCGCGAACAATCAGCAATTATCTATTTGTTTGATCCAATGCTTTCTCGCTCACCGTCTGGTTTCGTATCTCAAATGCTGCTCTCCAGTATCGTCGAATTCCGACTTGGATTACCGACAAAGAACTTCCTCTCAAAGTCAGACTTACTCGAGCCGGAAGAGCTGGAAAAGATTCTCGAATGGTCGGAGCGTCTAGAGATACTGGAAATGGCGCTTTACGATGAAGCAGGTGGACAGCGAACCGAGTTCGCAATTAACCAACTGCGAATGATGCAAGAATTCGCCCAAGCACCTGGCCTCACACCTCTTTCTTCTGAACTCGAAGAAGGCCTTGCAGACATCTTAACATTTGCACAAGCACTCTTCGGTGGAATGAGCGATGCACGTGACGGATTCGCAAGTGATATCGAACATGAAAAGAATTGATTGGCAATTTTACAACTCATAACACTTAGAAGCCGCCTTTCTATGGAAGGCCCATGGCACAACACCTGCTTGCAATAGACGATGTCGAAGAAGACTTCGAGAAGATTTTGAAATGGGCGATTGAATTCAAGCGACTTTGGAAGCAAGGCGATGAAGTAGCTCAGAACTTTATGCCACTCGACACCCTGGCAATTGGTTCGATTTATGAAAAACCATCAACTCGCACACGTGTCTCTTTTGAAGTTGGCATCAACCGCCTCGGTGGATACCCATTGACGCTTTTGAAGAACGACATTCAACTCGGCAAGTCTGAAACGGTCGGAGATACATCTCAAGTTCTTTCTCGCTTCTTGGGTGGAATGACCTATCGATGTTTTGCTCACGCTGATGTTGCAGAACTCGCCAAATACGCTGATGTTCCGGTCATCAACGCTCTCTCAGACAAGCACCACCCTTGCCAAGCTGCTGCTGACCTGATGACTGTGCTCGAAAACTTCGATGACTTGGAACACCTCAAAGTGGCTTGGGTCGGAGACGGGAACAATGTTCTTCATGACCTTATGCTCGCCTGTGCAATGCTTGGAATCGACATTCACTATGCAATCCCCAAGGGGTACGAGCCTGACGAAGAAGTTGTCAAGCGAACCCAAGCACTCGCTGAAAAGAACGGCAGCAAAGTCGTCGAAACAAACGACCCTGTCGATGCGGTCAGCGAAGCACATGTTGTTTACACCGACGTCTTCATTTCGATGGGCGAAGAACACATGAAAGACAAAATCAAATCGTTCGAAGGTTTTCAGGTGAATGAAGAACTGGTTTCGCACATGGATGATTCTTGGAAGTTTATGCATTGCCTCCCGGCCCACCGTGGAGACGAAGTCACCGATTGGGTCATGGACCACAAGCAGTCCATTGCCTTCGATCAAGCAGAAAATCGAATGTGGGCACAGATGTCACTTCTTGCTTACTTCATCAATGATGGTGCATGGCAAGCAATGGGCGAGTTCATGAATATCGAATAATCAAAGATACATTGTCAGTATAAAACTCATGAGCCCGAGCAGCATTGCTATTCGAATCCGTGAGGAAACTCGAACATCCTCTCCCTTGAAGAGCGGACCGTTGAGGGTTATGAGTACCATGATTGCAGGAGTTTGAAGAAGGAGTTGTCCGAACACAAACGGTCCTTGCCAGTATGGGATATACAAACATACGAGTCCTCCCATGATGAAGACATAGGCCAACATGCGAGCACGCTCCAAACCAATTTTCATTGGAAGTGTGTATCTCTCACCTTCGTCGGCAAGAATATCTTGACAATCTTTGACAATTTCTCGAGCCAAGTTCGTGAAGAATACTACACCTGCAACGAGGAAGGAGAGTCGAGTGATGGAGTCGACCGTAGCAGCGCCATAGAGAATCACTGCCGCTACCATAAGCGAAATTGAGACATTTCCTATGAGCCCCTTTGTTTTGGTTTCAGGACCTAAATCATAGGTGAGCATGAGGGCCACTGCTGTGACGTAAATAGCGACAAGCGGCCACCATGTCGCATCACTTTGCACGAGAAGATAGGCTCCTGCTGCCATCAGACTGAAACTGATTAGCCACAACATGATCACGAACTTCTTTGCCGCCTCGAGACTGATTCGCTGGGACGGAAGAGGACGACTCGGGTGCGCTTGGGCATCAATTGCTGCATCCTTGATGTCGTTCATTGCGTTTCCAGCACCCATGAAGGTAAGGACTGAAAGGATTTGAATGAAAACTGCAAACATCTGTTCCTCGGTAAGTGAGGCATTGAGTCCAAAAAGTGCTCCAAGCGGCACTGTAATTGCTGCAAGCACCATGTTCTTCGGGCGCATCAACTCAATGAACGCACGAACATCTGCCGACATGCTTCTCCGTAAGGAGCAAAGGTCTTGAGTCCTTTGTCCTAAGCACTGGCGATTGACCAAACGCAAACTCGCATGCGGAATCCGCCAATGTCGGTTCCTTCATCAAAGCCAACCTTGACGAAACGGCGGTCACGAGCCAGAACATTGCCAAGCTGATTCATGGTTGCTCCCCAACGGAAACGTTGGTTCACGTGGTCGAGTATATCGGTCGTGTTTGCCTCACCAACACTGGAGAGGTACGTCGAGATTTCCTGTCGCAATCGTTGTGTGCGACCCATCAAGCCTCACCTCGAACTGCGATTTGGCTGCGTCGGGTAAGTCCTGCAACAGTCGTACTCACCAGAGATGTGCCCGATCCGCCAGGTCGATGCCAAGGTTGCCACCCGACAGCGGCAAACCGAGATGGGAGCTTGCCGCTGGGGTGGGCGTAGAGTGTAGTCGACTTCTCAGCCCAGAAGGCAGTTGTCGAGGGTTCAGTTGATGATTTCATATCACCGAATCGTAGCTTTTCTAGAGGGTCAGGGTTGTTGTCCATGAAGCAAACTGTACGGCACCAGTATATCAAGCGAGGAAACACCCGTTTTTTGAAAGTCAACCGATGAAAGTCTCGCAGCACTTCTTTTTTCACTTTCAACAAAAACTGAAAGTGAATGGAAAACTATCCCTACTCATCCCTTCAACAACTTACTAAGGCGTGATGGCTAAATACGGGATGACGGTGGCAGAGTCATCCACGCTCGTATAGTGTAGTGGCCCATCATGAAGGACTCTCATTCCTTCGACCCGGGTTCAAATCCCGGTACGAGCACTCGACCCTTACCTACACCCTCCTGGACGGAACCATTGAGCCTCTCCTA